>CAZTWK010000012.1:0-82391 GCA_964617805.1 uncultured Fibrobacteraceae bacterium
CCCGAGTCGGGCACCAGCGGCGTGAGCGGCACGGTGACCCTGCAGGGCCAGACCGACCACTCGGGCGTACTGGTCGAGGCGCTTCCCGGCGGCGGCACAACCGTCACGGGCCCCGACGGCTATTACGAGTTCACCGGGCTCTTCGCCGGCGAGTACACCATCCGCGCCAGCAAGCTGCTGTGGAGCGTCGACGCCACGACCCTGACCCTGCTCGAGGGCGTGACCACCACCGACGTGGACTTCACCCTGACCCCGGTCAGCGAGTACTACGTGTGCAGCACGCCGGCCCTGGCCATCCCCGACAACAACGCCACCGGCGTGAGCGACGCGATCGCCATCGCGCTCGGCGGTGGGGAGACGGTATCCGGAGTGGAGGTCTTCGTGGACGTGGTCCACACCTGGCAGGGCGACCTGATCGTGGATCTGATTTCGCCCCTGGGCACCACGGTGCGCCTGCACAACCGCACGGGCAGCTCGGCCGACAACATCTACGGCTGGTACCCGGACGACCTGACGCCCGACGGCGACCTCGGCCTCTTCGCGGGCGAAGACCTGGACGGCGACTGGACCCTCTTCATCAGCGACAACGCCGGCGCCGACACCGGCACGCTGCAGGAGTGGTGCCTGAGGATCGAGTACGGCGGCGGTTCCACCGGCATCGGCGACGCTCCGGCGAGCTTCCGCCTGGCCGCCAACTATCCGAACCCGTTCAACCCGTCCACGACCATCAAGTTCGCGGTACCGCGCACCGGTCCCGTGAACCTGGACGTGTACGACCTGGCGGGTCGCCACGTGCGCACCCTGATCAGCGGCGAACTCGCAGCCAACGAGTACACCGTGATCTGGGACGGGCGCAGCGACAACGGCCGTCAGGTGTCCAGCGGCAGCTACTACTACCGCTTGACCGCGAATGGCTTCGACCAGACCCAGAAGATGATGCTCATCAAGTGATGGGCGCGAAAAGGGAGAGGGCGACATGCCCTCTCCCTCCAGCACGCTCGCTGCGCTCGCTTGCGCTGCGCGGAGCATTCCGGGAGAGGGCACGTCGCCCTCTCCCTTTTCTTTTCACGCACTTGAAGAGCATCATCTTCCGGAGAGGGTTCGAACTGTCAATTTCAAGGGAAATGATGTATAATTAGGTGGTTGTAGATGTCGCCCGCGTTCAAATCCCCGCCCGAACGCTTTCCAGGACTTTGATCATCAAGGATGGGTCTTCATGTCTAGCATCTGGCGCCCCCTTGCGCTGACCGCGCTCGTGCTCGCTTCCCTGTTCACGACGGCCACGGCGGCCGACCAGGCCATTCCCCTCGACCACATCGGGCTCCCGCAGTGGGAGATCAAGGTCTGGAACGACGCGCCCGTGCGTCTCGAACTACGCGACCAGGACGCCGTGCGGGAGATGCTGGACCGGGTGCCCCTGGCGGCCTTCCACCGCGAGGACCTGGCCATCGTCTGGGACACGCCCAAGATGTTCCACGTGGTGGTCGACGTGCGCGTTACCGAGGCCGAGCTGGAGGCCCTGGTCGCGGCGGGCTACCGTCCCGAGCGCCTGCCCGACCTGGATCGCGCCGGGCGCGAGGAGGCCGAGCGGATCTGGGCCGAGATGGCCGCCGCCAAGACCTCGCCCGTGAAGGCCGATCCCTACGACTACTATCCGACGAACGCGCAGATCGGCACCATCCTGGCCGATATCGCCACCACCTACCCGACCCTGGCCCGCCGCTTCCAGTGGGGCACCTCGGTGCAGGGGCGCGAGCTGTGGGGCATCGTCATCTCGGAGGACGTCACCAACCACGAGGCCGAGCCCGAGGTGCGCATCTCCTCGACCATGCACGGCGACGAGGTGGTGCCCATGGTCAACGCCCTGAATCTGGCCCACTACCTGACCGACAACTACGGCGTGGTCGGCTATGAGGACGTCACCTACCTGGTGGACAACTACGAGATCCACATCATGCCCCTGCATAACCCCGACGGCAACGCGGCGGGACAGCGCTACAACGCCAACAGCGTGGATTTGAACCGCAACTTCCCGGAGCCCGCGGGCACCGATCCCTACCAGGAAACCGAGAATGTCCATTTCATGGACCACGCCAACGCGAACAACTTCGTGATAAGCCAGAACGGCCACGGCGGCGCGCTGGTCGTCAACTACCCGTGGGACTGGACCTATACGCTGTCCGACGACAACGACGCCCTCATCGCCCTGAGCCTCGAGTACAGCACCTACAACCTGCCCATGTACAACGGCTCCTTCCCGCAGGGCATCACCAACGGCGCCGACTGGTACGTCATCACCGGCGGCCTGCAGGACTGGTCCTACGACCAGACCGCCTGCATTGACGTCACCCTGGAGCAGTCCAACACCAAGTGGCCCTCGGCCGGCACGCTGCCCGGCTTCTGGGACGACAACCGCGAGAGCTACATGCACTGGATCAAGGTGGCCCGCTACGGCGTGAACGGCATCGTGACCGCCTCGGGCTCGGGCCTGCCCCTGGACGCCACGGTCACCGTGACGGGCAACAGCATGGCCGTGCAGACCGATCCCACCTTCGGCGACTACTACAAGGTCCTGGACACCGGCACCTACGAGTTGACCTTCACCGCCGTCGGCTACATCCCCCAGACCATCAGCGGCGTCTCGACCACGTGGGGCACGCCGACCGTGCTGGACGTGGTCCTCGACCCCGTGGCCCACGGCGAGATCACCGGCTACGTCTTCGAGACCGGCGGCGCGCCCATCGACGCGGACGTCGACGTCTACACGCACCCGCTGGACGAGTACGTCGCCGCCGTGACCAGCCAGGCGACCCTCGGCGGCGCCTACACGGTGCCCAACCTGATCTACGGCGATTACCGCCTGGTCTACTCGGCGGCCGGCCACATCACCGACGAGCAGATCGTCACTCTGGACGGCGCGTCCGTCGCCGCGCCCGACATGACCCTCGGCATCGCCGAGGAGGTCACCCTGCTGGGCGACGACTTCGAGTCCGGCGCCAGCCAGTGGACCGGCGACTGGGGCCTCGACGCGCCCGGTCACGGCGGGGGACAGGACATGTCGGACTCCCCGGGGGAGAACTACCCGGATTACGCGGCCACCACCTGCGAGATCGGCTCGCCCCTGGACCTGAGCGACATCATGTCGGGATCGGTCAGCTACTGGTGCAAGTGGGACATCGAGCCCAACTGGGACGGCGTCCAGTTCCAGGTCTCCACCGACGGCGGCGGCAACTGGACGGCGCTCTCCTCCGGCCGCACGCAGCCCGGCACCGGCCAGGGCGCCCAGGAGTCCGGCGAGCCCTACTACGAGAGCACCCAGGCCACGTGGGTCCTGGAGACCCGCGACCTCGCCCCCTGGCTGGGCGAGGCGGACGTGCGCTTCCGCTTCCTGCTGGTGAGCGACAGCTCGGTGCGCGAGGACGGCTTCCACTTCGACGACTTCCTGGCCGAGGGCCTGCGCGAGTCGGATCCCGGCACCGGCGTCGACACGCCGCTGCTGGCCAGCCGCCTGCGGGGCGCCTATCCCAACCCCTTCAACCCCACCACGAAGATCGCCTACACCAGCGCCCGCGCCGGCCACGTGACCCTGGCGGTCTACGACGTGACCGGCCGCCTGGTGCGCACCCTGGTCGACGGCCACGTCGGCGTCGGCGAGCACGTGGCTCTCTGGGACGGCCGTGGCGACGACGGCGTGCGCGTCGCCAGCGGCGTCTACTTCGCCCGCTTCTCGGGTGACGAGGTGGTGGACACGACGAAGCTGATGCTCGTCAAATAGGCAGCGGATAGCGCTGTGAAGAGCAAGCCCCGGTTATCCGGGGCTTGCTTCGTCATGATGATATCTGTTGATCGTGGACAATCCCCCGGGTATTCCTCGTAGATGATCGTTGTCCTGATATTGTCGGCGACGGGTATTGATGATGCGATTCGAACGGATTCCACCCGGCCTTGCGGCCTGCAGCATATCCCTGATGCTGATCGGCCTCGTTTCCAGGGTCGCACCCCTGTTCGATCACGGAGGGCGACTGCTTCGTCAATTCCCGACCGAAGACGGTTTCCTCATGTCGACCGTCGCGCGCAACCTGGCTCTCGGCCACGGCCTGTCGACAGCCGACGGTGCGATACCCACCAACGGGATCCAACCCCTGTTCACCTTCGTACAGTCTCTGGCTTTTCTGCTCGTCGGTGGTGACAAGCGAACCGGCGTCTTGCTCATTCTCCTCGTCGAGATCGCCCTCGCTCTATGCGGCGCATGGTTGATCTACCGGCTGACGGTACGCCTGCTCTCGGGGCGCGTCGAGCGTGAGGCGCTCGCCCGCATGGCCGCCTCGCTCTGGTTTGTGAGCCCCGTGGTCGTTTGCCACAGCATGAACTGCCTCGAGACGGGGCTCTACACGGTCTTGGTCCTGGCGACCCTGCACGTCTGGTATGCGGGCCGTCCACACGCCCCACGGACGAAGACGGGTCTCTCATCCGTGTACGTGGGCTTGTTGTCCGGCCTTGCGTTCTGGGCACGAAACGATGCCGTGTATCTCCTCGCGGCCATCGTCGTGTGGCATCTGATACTCGGGTTCAGGAAACGGAAAGGCGATCTTGCGGTGCGTCTCCGCGAAGCACTGGTCATGGTGTCGGGGGCCTCCGTATTGGCCATGCCCTGGTTGGTCTACAATCTCAAGGGTTTCGGCCATATCGTGCCGATCAGCGTCCTGTCGCAGACCTTGACGAGAGGCTTCGCCGACAATCTCGTCGAGGTGCCTTCCAAGTTGTTCGAGTTCATGACCTTCCTGGCGCCGATCCCGACGGCCCTGGAGACGAAGACCGCGGTGGTGATCATCACCACCATTGCAACGATGGCGTTTTTCGTCTCGGCTATTGTGATTGCGCGACGTAGTGGTGGGGGAGTGAGCGCCTTCATCCATGCCGGGCTCGCGTATGCCGTCTTTCTGACCGTGAATTACGGTCTGTACTTCGGGGCGCCCTACTTCGTCAGCCGTTATCTGTTCCCACTGTCGCCGTTCATGGCGGTCCTCGCCGTCGTCATGGGGGTGAGTGTTCTGAGGATGGCGCCGCGCGTCGTGTACGCGGCTCTCCTGGTGTCCGTCGTGGTGCTGGCAACTGCCTTGAACCTGCGGTTGTATGTCAAGGGGAGCGAGCACCAGTACTTCCAGGTCGTGGACTGGGTCTCTGAGAACGTCGCGGAGGAATCATGGGTGGGAGCCCCGCAGTCGGGTACCGTCGGCTTCTTCCATGATCGAACCGTCAATCTGGACGGCAAGGTCAATCCGGAGGCTCTGCAGGCGAAGCTACGCGGCAAGCTGCCGGAATACGTCGCGACGCGGGTCTTCGACGACACGGGACGGCGTATCGACTACATCGCGGATTGGCACCAGGTCTCTGTCTGGCTGGAATATCCGGAGATCTCGAGTCACTTCGAGCTGAGGGTGCACGATGTGCCCGGCAATCTGACGGTCCTTCAGCGGAAGTAGGCGCAGCCGACCGTTGCTGTCATGATGCAACACGACGCCGCTCATTCGAGCAGCGCCGTGTTGCATCCGTTGTCATCCGCAGGGTCGCGAAGGCCGTACCCCGCTCAACCCACCGTGTAGCCCTCCGCCGCGATCACCGCGTCCGCGATCTCGCCGTGCAGCTTCGCCCGCGGGACGGGGTCGTGCTTCGCCAGGCGGCGCAGGCCGGCCATCATGGTGCGCAGTTCGTCGCCGGCCAGGGTGTTGGCCAGCACGTTGCGGCCCCAGGTGCCGCAGCGCTCCACGGCGTCGTGGACGTAGAGGGTGGTCATGCGCGCCATCAGGGCGGCGGCCTCCTCGCCGTCGGCCTCGGCCCGCTTCAGGGTGCGCAGCAGGCCGCTCTCGCAGGCGTAGGCCTCCATGAGGACGTCGGCCACGTCGGCCAGGATCTCCTGCTCGTCCTTCAGCTTCACGCCGTACTTCTGGGCCGCGATGCCGAGGGTCGCCAGGGCGATCTTCTTGAGGTTGGCCACGATCTTGGCCTCATCCTCCAGGAACCCGGGCTCGCCCGCGTCGCCGAAAGAGGGGATGGCCAGCAGGTCGTCGGCCACGGCCTGGGCCGCCGGCAGCAGGGCCAGTTCGCCCTTCATGGCCTTGCGCATCAGCATGCCGGGGATCAGCATGCGGTTGATCTCGTTGGTGCCCTCGAAGATGCGGTTGATGCGCTCGTCGCGGTAGAAGCGCTCCAGGGGATACTCCGAGCAGTAGCCGTAGCCGCCCAGCATCTGTACGCCTTCCTCGGCGGCCAGCGCCATGCTCTCGGTGCCGAAGACCTTGATCATGGAACACTCGATGCTGAACTCCTCGACCTTGAGGATCGACTGCAGGTCGTAGTCGTCGGCCGACTTGTCCAGGGTGGCGATGGCGCGGTCCAGCAGTCCCGCCGTGCGGTAGAGCATGGCCTCGGTCATGAAGGTCTTGGCCGCCACGTCGGCTATCTTGCGCCGGATCAGGCCGAAGGAATTGAGCGGCTGGCCGAACTGGTGGCGCTGCGAGGTGTAAGGCACGGCACTGGCGAGAGCCGCCTTGCAGCCGCCCACCGAGCTGGCGCCCAGCTTGAAGCGTCCCACGTTGAGAATGTTGAAGGCGATCACGTGGCCGCGACCCACCTCGCCGAGCAGGTTTTCCACGGGCACCTTGCAGTCTTCCATGATGACCTGGCAGGTGCTGCTGCCCTTGATGCCCATCTTCTTCTCTTCGGGACCGATCGATACCCCGCCGAAGTCCTTCTCCACGATGAAGCAGCTGAACTGTTCGCCGTCCACCTTGGCGAAGATGATGAAGACCTCGGCGTAGCCCGCGTTGGTGATGTACTGCTTGGTGCCGTTGAGGACGTAATGGGTGCCCTCGTCGTTGAGCACGGCGGTGGTGGCGGCCGCCAGGGCGTCGCTGCCGCTGCCGGGCTCGGTCAGGGCGTAACAAGTGAGCAGCTCGCCCGTGGCCAGTCGCGGCAGGTACTTTTCCTTCTGCGCCTGGGTGCCGAAGTAGACGATGGGCAGCGTGCCGATGCCCGTCTGGGCGCCGTGGGTCACCGCGAAGCTGCCGGCCTGGGCGATGACCTCGCTGATCACCATGACGGTGGCCTTGTTGCTTCCCATGCCGCCGAAGCGCTCGGGCACGTCGACCATCAGCAGGCCCATCTCGCCGGCCTGCTTGAGCAGGGGCATGCCCAGCTCCGTCTTGCCCTCGTATTCGAGCTCGTCGCGCAGCGGTACGATCTTCTGCTCGACGAAGTCGGAGGTCGCCTGGGCGATCATGGTCTGGTTCTCGTCGAAGTCCTCGGGGGTGAAGACGTCGGCGGGGGCGGTCTCGCTCAGCAGGAACTCGCCGCCGGTGGGATAGGCCTTGCTCTCGCTACTCATATCAGATCCTCTCGAAGATCCCAGCGGCGCCCATGCCGGTGCCGATGCACATGGTGACCATGGCGTACTTGCCCTCGCGCCGCTTCAGTTCGTGCAGGGCGGTGGCGGCCAGCTTGGCGCCGGTGCAGCCCAGGGGGTGCCCCAGGGCGATGGCGCCGCCGTTGGCGTTGATCCGCGCGTCGTCGGGTGCCAGGTCCAGGCGCTTCAGCACGCTCAGGCTCTGGGCCGCGAACGCCTCGTTCAGCTCTATCACATCCATATCGTCCAGTTTCAGGCCGGTCTGAGCCAGAACCTTGGGTATGGCCGCCACCGGCCCGATGCCCATGATCTCGGGTTCGACGCCCGCCACCGCGTAACCGACCCAGCGCGCCAGGGGCGCGAGGCCCAGCTCGGCGCAGACCTCCGGCGTGGTCAGCAGCAGCGCGGCGCCGCCGTCGCTCATCTGGCTGGCGTTGCCGGCGGTCACGGTGCCGCCCTGCTTGAAGGCCGGGCGCAGCCTGGCCAGGCTCTCCGGCGACGTGTCGGCGCGCGGTCCCTCGTCGGTGTCGACCGTGACGTCGATCACCTGCGGTTTCCCGTCGGGGCCGGGTCTGGTGATGCGCGTTTCGACCGGGACGATCTCGTCGACGAACTTGCCCGCCTCGATGGCCGCCAGGGCCTTCTGGTGGCTGGCCAGGGCGAAGGCGTCCTGGTCCTCGCGGCCGAGCTCGTCCTCGACCGCAAGGCGCTCGGCCGTCAGGCCCATGGTGAGGTAGGTGCCGGGATCCTTGGCCACCAGGCCGGGATCCGGCAGGTAGCGCTGCCCGCCCATGGGGATCATGGTCATGGACTCGACGCCGCCGGCGACGATCACGTCGTCGATGCCGGCGCCGATCTTCAGGGCGGCCAGGTTGACGGTCTCCAGGCCCGAGGAGCAGAACCGGTTCACGGTCATGCCGGGCACCTCGTCGGGCAGGCCGGCCATCAGCGCGATGTTGCGGCCCACGTTCATGCCCTGCTCGCCCTCGGGCATGGCGCAGCCGATGATCACGTCACCGATGCGCAGGGGGTCCAGCTCGGGCGCCTTTTCCATGATGCCGCGCACGGCGGCGGCACCCAGCTCGTCGGGACGGGTCTGGGCCAGGTTTCCGCGCTTCGCCTTTCCCACGGGAGTGCGCAGCGCCAGGGCTATGACGACGTCTCTCATGTCAACTCTCCTAGTTCCGCAGGGGCTTGCCGGTTTTCAGGAGGCTCTGCATGCGCTCGAGCGTCTTGCGCTCGCCGCAGAGCTTCAGGAAGAATTCGCGTTCCAGATCGAGCAGGTGCTGGTGCGAGGCCGTGGTCGGCCCCGGCACGTCGCCGCCGCAGAGGATGCGGGCCAGGTAGCCGCCGATCTTGTGGTCGTGCTCGCTGATGTAGCCGGCCTGCTCCATGTTGAAGAGCACCGATTCGCAGAGGGCCACGCCGTTGCGGCCCATCACCGGCACGGCCGGATCGGGCACCGGCGGCGCGTAGCCGCTCTCGGCCAGCGCGACGGCCGCGGCCTTGGCGTCGGCCACCAGCAGGTCGCGGTTCATGCTCCAGGAATCGGCCGGGCGCAGGAAGCCCAGGCCGCGGGCCTCGGCGGCGCTGGTGGCCACCTTCGCCATGCCGATGGTCTCGAAGCTGTCCTTCAGGGCGGGATAGAGGTCGGCGCGGTCGGGCAGCAGGTCCACGTGGCGCTGGTAGAGCCGGGCGCAGCCGCCGCCCGCGGGCACCACGCCCGCCCCGAATTCCACCAGGCCGATGTAGGTCTCGGCGGCGGCGCGGGTCAGGTTGCCGCCCATGGTCACCTCGCAGCCGCCGCCCAGGGCCAGGCCGTGGGGCGCCGTGATCACCGGCACCTGGCTGAACTCGAGCCGGTCGGTCATGCCCTGGAAGGCGCGGACGATCATGTCGATGTCCTCCCAGTTGCCCTCCATGGCCTCCATCATCAGCATCATGAGGTTCGCGCCGACGGAGAAGTTCTCCCCGTAGTTCGCGACCACCAGGGCGCGGCCGTTGCGTTCGGCCTCGTCGCAGGCGGTCATGCACATCTGGATGTGGTCCTGGCCCAGGGCGTTCATCTTGGAGTGGAACTCGAGGCAGAACACGCCGTCGCCCAGGTCCAGCAGCGAGGCGCCGGGGTTCTCGCGGATGGCGCCGCCGCTGTCGCGCAGGATGTCGAAGTCCCAGGCCCGCGGGTTGACCGGTACCGGGGCGAAGGCGCCGGCCTCGCCGGTGGGCGACTCCAGCCGACCGTCCTCGAGCCGGTAGATGGACTCGGCGTCGGCGTCGTAGAGGGCGTCGACCCAGGCCGGCAACGTCAGGCCGTCGGCGCGCATGCGCTCGGTGACCTTGCGGAAGCCCAGGGCGTCCCAGATCTCGAAGGGACCCATCTCCCAGTTGAATCCCCAGCGCACGGCCCGGTCCACGGCCGAGGCCTCGTCGCAGATCTCGCCCAGCCGCATGGCGCTGTAGCTCAGGGCCGGCGCGAGCATGCGCCAGATCGCCTCGCTGCCGCGGCCCTTGCCGAAGACCAGGAAGCGCATGCGCTCGACCAGGTCGTCCATGGTCTTGCCCTGCTCGATCTCGGGGAACTTGGCCTTCCGCTTCTCGCGGTATTCGTAGGTCTCGAGGTCGAGGGTCAGGATCTTCTTCTCGGGCTGTTTGATCATCTTGTAGAAGCCGCCGCCGCTCTTGCGTCCCAGCAGCCCCTTCTCGACCATGGTGCGCAGGAAGGCGGGGGGCTCGAAGACGTCGCGGGCTTCGTCGTCGGCGACCGCCTCGCGCACGTTGTCGGCCACGTGCACCAGGGTGTCCAGGCCCACCAGGTCGGCCAGCTTGAAGGTCGCGGTCTTGGGACGGCCCATGGCGGGGCCGGTCAGGGCGTCGACTTCCTCGATGCTCAGCCCCATCTCCTCCATCACCCGCAAGGTGAGGAACTTGGCGTAGACGCCGATGCGGTTGGCGATGAAGTTGGGCGTGTCCTTGGCCAGCACGATGCCCTTGCCCAGCCGCACCTCGGCGTAGTCCACGACGGCCGCCATCACCGCGGGATCGGTCTCCGCGGTGGGGATCAGCTCCAGCAGCTTCATGTAGCGCGGCGGATTGAAGAAGTGGGTGCCCAGGAAACGCGGCCGCAGGTCCTCGGGCAGGGCGTCGCTCATGGCGGCCAGCGAGAGGCCGGAGGTGTTGCTCGAGAGCCAGGCCTCGGGACCCATGTGCCCGGCGGCGGCGGCCAGGACCTTCTTCTTGATGGACAGGTCCTCCTTGACCACCTCGATCACCCAGTCGGCGTCGGCGATGCGCGCGAAGTCGTCCTCGAAGTTGCCCGTCTCGATCATCGACACCAGGTCCCGCTCGAAGAGGGGGGCCGGCCTGGCCTTGAGCATGGCCTTGATGGCGCCGTCGACGATGGCGTTGCGGGCGGCGCGGCCCGCCTCGGCGGCGTTCTCCAGGTCCGGGGGCACGATGTCCAGCACCAGCGACCGCACGCCGGCGTTGGCGAAGTGGGCGGCGATGGCGCTCCCCATGACTCCCGAGCCGAGAACAGCGACCTTCTTGACGTATCTGCTCATGACCACTCCCGGATTCGTGGAAAATATGAACGATCATTCATTATTCTAGACGCATTCGCGACCAGTGTCAATGTATCGACAGATATGGACATTCATTTAGCGCCGGATGGTTGCGAAGCCTCATGAGTATTTTTGCTGTCAGGAGATAATGTGTTGTAAAACAAGCCCATTATGCGGACCCCACGCCGGATCGGGCGAGCGGACTTCCCGCCGCCGCGATCCCCGTGAATACCTAGCCGTTCCCTTTGGACTTGAATTCGGATATACTCATTCTTCAGACGGCGGCCCGTTCCGGCCGCGACTGAAGACCAGTTCATCACCCGTGAGGTCCCAAGTGGCGACGCAGAGAGAGAACGACAAGCACGCCCGCATCCTCGACGCGGCCACCGTCGAGATCGCCACCAGCGGCTACCACAACACCACCGTGGCGCGGATCGCCCGCCGCGCCGGCGTGGCCGACGGCACCATCTATCTCTACTTCAAGAGCAAGGAGGACATGCTGGTCGCCGTCTTCGAGCGGGCCATGGACCGCTTCATCAGCCAGGGCATCCTGGAGATGGGCACGGGCGACGACGCCGTCACCCGCATCGGCGACATCGTGCGGCTCCACCTGGAGCAGGTGGGGCAGGACCGCGACCTGGCGGTGATCCTGCAGGTGGAACTGCGCCACAGCCTCAAGTTCCTGGACGCCTTCAGCCGCAGCCGCCTGCGCGACTACCTGGAGATCATCACCGGGGTCGTCGTCCAGGGCCAGCGAGAAGGCGTCTTCCGTCCCGGCCTCGACTCCCTGCTGGCGGCCCGCATGATCTTCGGCGTGCTGGACCAGATGGCCACCGACTGGGTCCTCAGCCGCCGCGACACGCCCCTGGCCGACCGGGCCGAAGAGGTCGCGGCCTTCGTCCTCGGCGCGCTGCGCGCCTGAACTCCGTAATTATTTCCGCAGATCATCCCGACTCCGCAAATCGCGTGATCCCAACGTGATGCGCCCGGCTTCCCGGACGCCGCACCGTGCGTGTCGCGCCGCGTAACGGCCGCGTAACGGCCCTGGGCGATCGTCATGGCGTCGAACATGGAAGCATGTCTCACGCCCGGAGGTCCCGAAATGAAACGCCTGATCCCGATCCTCATGGCCCTCGGTCTGGCGGCCATGGCGATGGTACCCCTGCTGACCGGCTGCAGCGGCGACGATCCGATCGCCCCGGATCCCGATCCCGAGCCCGAATCCGTGCCCACCGAACGGGTGGACGGCACCGTCGCTCTACCCGGGGGCTGGACCGGCACCCTGAGCGACCTGCGCGTGGTCGACATCCTTGAGAGCAAGAGCTGCGGGGCCGACGGCGCCTTCTCCCTGCTGACCCACGAGGACCACACGCAGATGACGTTCGTTTTCGGTCCCGACGACGGATTGGTGCTACTCGGCTGGTTCGGCGCCGGTACGACCGAGCTGTCCCTGCGTTCCACGGCCGAGGTCATGGCCTGGCTGGGCGTGGGCGCCTGGATGACGGCGGGCGACACGCCCTACGAGATCCGCGACCTGCTGGCCGATCCCGCCCTCGACCTCTCGAGCCTGGAAGCGGCCTGGGCCGCCATGCTGGAAGACAATCCCGACGGCGTGGTCGAGGAGGACCAGGCGCTGTTCGCGGCTCTGGAGGCGGTCGTCGCGGACCTGCTCGAACTGGAGAAGGGCGTCATCATCGAGCCGGGCGCGCAGCTCAGCGGTGTCGAGGTTCTCAACCAGGGCGGCATCAACAAGGTCACCATCAAGAACAGCTACCGGCGGCGCGCGGCCGGGTTCCTCTGGCGTCTCGGCTACCGCGACACCAACAATGTGGACCAGTGGCTGGACCCACCCGAGCTGTTGCAGGAGTTCGAGGTGCCGCCCGTCGACGGCTTCGACGGCACGCTCAACACCATCGTCGGTGCCGTGATGGGCGGATTGGCCTACGAGCCCGTGGAGATGGAACCCGTCCTGCTCGAGTGGCTAGACGACGCCAAGCGCGATTTCTACCGCTTCAACCTGCTCGGCATGGGCCTCGAGGAACCCGACGATCCGAGCCTCTACACGGCCTACGAGATCGAGCAGGGTGAGTGGATGGCCATGAAGTGCATGCTGCTCGACTATTTCCTGCCCATGTTCATGAACGTGGTCGACGTGGCGGGCGTCACCGCCGCCCAGCTCTTCGACAACGGCATCCCGAGCCAGGTGAACGACTTCGTCCTGCTGGTCTCGACGGAGCTGCCAGACTTCTACAACCAGACCATGGACGGCCAGTTCTGGGCGGCCCTGCACACGCTCTGGGACGCGACGCTGAACACGGGCACCATGCGCAACTGGATCCTCGACCTGGTCTCGGACGCGTTGCAGGCGGGCCGCTTCACGGCCGCGGAGGCCGGCGCCGTCCTCCACGGCGTCAACCGGGCCTTCCTCTGCCTGAAGATCGTCGACATCATCGGCAACTTCGCCGACAACATGATCACCGGCTACCACTTCGGCCTCTGCAAGAAGGCCGAGAGCTGGGACCTGACCGTCACCACGCCGGTGATCCACATCGAACCGCGCGAGGCCGAGATGATGGTCTACGACACCAAGCTGCTGACCCTGGTGGTCGACGACGACACGGGCGGCTACCCGTCGGGCTGGGCCTACGCCTACCACTGGTCCTGTCCCGGCGCCTACGGCACGCTCGTCAATCCCATGGATGTCGCCGACACGGGCAACGACTTCGTGACCAGCAGCGACTGGGTGCACTACATCGCCGACGGGGGCGACCAGGGCGACGAGACGATCACCTGCGAGCTCTACGTGACCCTCGGCGGCGACCAGACCTACATCCGCGACTCCGTCTGCGAGCTGGAGGTCAAGAAGCAGCACATCGTCCTGAGCGACACGCTGCAGACCTGTCCCTACGGCACCCTGGAGATCGTGCCCTACCTGGATCCGCCCTGGGAGGGCGACGGCACGCTGTACTGGAACTGGAGCGGCGGCGGCACCAACGGCACGCTCCACGACCTCTACTACAACCACTACGACGCCTGGGTGAGCACCGACCCCATAGCCGTCTTCAACGTGGACTCCGACGGCGGCGACGACTGGGTGACCTGCATCGCCGAGGCCCATCTGACCGACGGCACGGTGGCGGGCATCGACACGGTGGAGGTCTTCATCGAGGACGTGTCGGCCTTCGAGCCCTACCAGGGCGAGCACTACTGCTACACGAACTTCGTGAACAACAACGGCAGCTGTACCGAGGGCTTCCGCATCGTGGTCTCCTTCGAGGAGATCCCGGGCGTGCTGCGCTACCGCATCCACGGCACGGGCTTCAACGATCCCTGGTACTACGGCACCGAGTACGACACCACGATCCGCGCCCGTTACCTGGAGCGTCGCAACGGGATGTTCATCGTCGGGCTCACCAGCGGCGGCGGCTCGGCCGACTGCAACAATCCGACGCCGGACGAGGAGCTCTGCAGCCAGATGTGGAGGTTCGAGGGGGCGACCTGGGAGATCACGCCGGTCTGTCCGTAGCGATGGCCGGTGTCGGCGGCGGGGGCGCGCGGGCGGCGTCCCCGTCGCTCTCTTTCGGGTTGCGGTCGGGGGCGATCGTGTCCACTCTGGGCCGGTCGCCCGGCGTGCCGCCGGCGACGGAGAGGAACCCGGCCTTGGCCCGATCGACCCGTCCCGTCCTGGTCCTGCTCGCGCTCTGCCTGGCCGCGCCTCCCGCGGTGGCCGGCTGGGCCTTCGAGATGCACGGCGGCGTGCCCTGGGTGCCCGACCGCGCGGTCCACGTCGCCCAGGCCGGTTTCCCGGACCTGGACATCGACGCCCGCATGCGCAGCGAGCCCCACCGCATGCCCTTCTACTACGACTTCCGCCTGGTCCGCCGGTCGTGCGACCGCGGGTGGGCCCTGGACTTCCTCCACCACAAGCTGATCCTCGACAACCCGCCGCCGGACGTGCAGGACCTGCAGTTCACCCACGGCTACAACATGGTCAGCGTACAGCGGCTCTGGACCGTCTCGGATTTCGAACTGATGGCGGGCGCCGGCGTGGTATTGACCCACACCGAGAGCACGATCCGCCATCGCGTCTTCGACGAGCACCAGGGGCTGTTCGGCTGGGGGTACTACGTGTCGGGGCCCCTGGCGGTCGTCGGCGCGGGCCGGCGACTCGACCTGGGCGAGCGGATCTACCTGTCGGGGGAGGTGCGGGCCTCGTGGTCGCACGTGAGGGTGGACGTGGTGGACGGGGAGGCGTCCATGACGGACTGGGGCGTGCACTTCCTGGCCGGCGCTGGGGTGCGGTTCTGACCTAGTCGGAGAGCCCCGCCAACGGATCCTTCAACCCGTGACCCGTCACCATCACCACCACCTGGTCCTGGGCCCCGACCAGCCCCGTGTGCGCCGCCTTGATCAGGCCGGCCAGGCCGGCCGCGCCCGAGGGTTCGGCCCACACGCCCGCGTACTCGGCCAGCAGGCGGATGGCGGCGACGATCTCGTGGTCGTCCACGCTCACGAAGCCGCCGCCGGTGTGCGCCACGCGGGTCCAGGCCTTCAGGCGGTTGCGGGGGACGCCCACGCCGATGGAGTCGGCCAGGGTTTCCGGTTCGACCGGCTTGACCGCGGCCAGGATGTCGTCCGGTGTGTAGCCCACGGCCCGGGTGCCGGCCTTGTCCCAGGCGTCGGCCAGCGGGGCGGCGCCCGCCGCCTGCACGCCGAAGACGGCCGGTATGCGGTCGAGGCGTCCGACCTCGGCCATCTCCGCGAAGCCCTTGCAGACCGAGGAGACGATGCAGCCGTCGCCGGTGGGCACGAAGACCGCGTCGGGCGCGCGGCCGTCGAGGGCGTCGGCGATCTCGAAGGCGGCGGTCTTCTTGCCCTCGACCAGCAGGGGGTTCTGGGCGCAGTTGCGGGTGTACCACTCGTGGGTCTCGATCTCCTGCAGGGAGCGTTCGAAGGCGTCGTCGTAGGTGCCGTCCACGCGGATGACCAGCGCGCCGTGCATCTCGAGCTGGGCCAGCTTGGCCGCGGGCGCCGAGGCGGGCACGTAGATGGTGGTCTCGAAGCCGGCGCGGGCCGCCAGGACGGCCAGGCTGGCCGCCGCGTTGCCGGTCGACGCGGCCGCCAGGTGCGAGATGCCCCGGCCGGCGCAGTCGGCGATGGCCATGGCCGTGGCACGGTCCTTCAGGCTGGCCGAGGGCAGCCCCGTGTCGTCCTTGAGCAGCAGGCCGGGCAGTCCCAGCTTCCCGCCCAGCCGGACGGGGACCATCAGCGGCGTGTCGCCCAGCGACCAGGCGGCGTGGGGCGCGGCGGGCTTCAGGGGCAGCAGAGGCGCGAATCGCCACAGGTCGGGCTTCCACAGGGGGGCGAAGACCTGGCCCTTGGACAGCCTGGTCCGGATCGCCTCGTAGTCGTAGGTGGCGTCGAGGATCCCGTCGATGCCGCAGGCGTCGCAGACGAACCCCTCCCAGTCCGTCCCGAATTCCTTCCCGCACAGGACACACCGATACCCCGTCCAATGCGGATTCAAATCAACCGGCGGCAACCCCATCCTCAAGCGAACCTCCATACCCAACCCCGCATAGCATACCACGTAGCAGCGTTGAGGTGTGTGTGCGCATCACGCGCCGATCTGGCAAATGAGAGGCGCGTGATGCGCACACGCACCTCGACGCGGCCCTACATGGTGAGTGCCATGAGAGCCTTGGCCGTATGGAGCCTGTTCTCGGCTTCGTCCCAGACCACGCTCTGCGGCCCGTCGATGACTGCATCGGTGACCTCTTGCCCGCGTGTCGCCGGCAGGGGGTGCATGTAGATCGCCCCGGGGTCGGCCAGCTTCATGCGGCGCTCGTCGCAGATCCAGTCGGGGTACTTCTCGATGTGCGAGACGGCGGCCTCGCGGTCGGGCTCGGTGACCAGGCAGCCCCAGCTCTTGGGGTAGACCACGTGGGCGCCCTCGAAGCCGGCGTCCATGTCGTCGACGATCTCGAAGGTCGTGCCCAGGCGTTCGCAGTCGGCGCGGGCGGCGTCCACGATCTCCGGCACGAGCTGGAACTCGGGCGGGTGGGCCACCGTCACGTCCAGGCCCATGCGGGCCATCATCAGGATCTCCGAGTGGGGCACCGAGATGGGCCGCACGTAGGAGGGCGCGTAGGTCCAGCTCACCACGATCTTGCGGCCGCGCTCGGTGCCGGGGAACGTCTCGCGCACGGTCATGATGTCGGCCAGGGCCTGGCAGGGATGGTAGAGGTCGCACTGCAGGTTGATGACCGGCACCTTGGAGATGGCGGCGATGTCGCGCTGGAATTTGTTGCCCACGCCCCAGTCGCAGTTGCGGATGGCGATGCCGTGGCCCATGCGGCTGAGCACCTGGCCGGTGTCGAGCACCGTCTCGCCGTGGCTGAGCTGGAGCTTGTCGGGACTCAGGACGTTGGCGTGGCCGCCGAGCTGGGTCATGCCCGCTTCCATGGAGTTGCGCGTGCGGGTGCTCTGCTCGAAGAAGAGCGCGAAGAGCGACTTGTCGCGCAGCAGGGGGGTGGGCACGCCGTCGTGGAACTTGGTCTTGAGGTCGGCCGCGGTCGCCAGGGCGTGCTCGAGTTCGGCGTCGCTCCAGTCGCGGGCGGTGATGTAGTGCTTGCCTTTGAGGTCCATGATCTTCATTCACCTTTGTCTGTCATGAGGAAGGCGCGGGGGAAAGCGGTATAGAAGGCGCAGGCCTTCACCACGTCTTCGACGGGGACGTATTCGTCCCGGGCGTGGGCGAAGCGTTCCTCGCCGGGTCCGAAGCCGATGCAGGGCACGTCGTGCAGGCCCTTGATGGAGACCCCGTTGGTGCTGAAGGTCCAGCAGGAGACGGTCGGCTCGGCGCCGAGGGCCGCCAGGTGGGCCGCGACGCCCGCCTGCACGGCCGGATGCTCTTCCGGCATCACCCAGGTGGGGTAGTACTTCTCCATGGGATAGACCAGGCCGGTCCAGGCGGGGACCTCGTAGTTCAGGATCCACACCTCGGCGTCGATGCCGGCCTCGGCCAGGGCCGCCTCGACCTCGCGCACGGCCGTTTCCCTGGTCTCGCCGTCGGTGAGCCGCCGGTCGATGTGCAGTTCGGCCTTGTCGGGCACCGCGCAGAGGCTCGGGCCCTCCACGCCGAACCAGGTCACGCAGCAGGTGCCCTTGCCCAGGAAGTCGTCGTGGGCCAGGCGGTCGTTGAGGGCGTCGATGGCCGCGCAGGCCGGCGCCAGCTTGGTGGCGGCGTTCTCTCCGCGCTCGGGGGCCGAACCGTGGCAGGAAACGCCGCGCGCGGTCGCGCGGATCTCCATGCGGCCGCGCTGGCCGCGGGTCAACGTCAGGTGGCTCGGCTCGGTGGACACCACGACCTCGGGTTTCAGGACACCCTCCTCGAGGATGTAGTGCCAGCACAGTCCGTCGCAGTCCTCCTCCATGACGGAACCCACCATCCACACCTGGCAGCCTTCGAGCAGGTCCAGATCCTTCATCAGCTTGGCGGCGTAGACCATGCCGGCCATGCCGGCCTTCTGGTCCACGGCGCCGCGGCCGTAGACGCGGCCGTCCTCCAGCTTGCCCTCGAAGGGATCGCAGGTCCACTGGTCGCGGTCGGTGACGTCGACGGTGTCGATGTGGGCGTCGAAGGCGATCACGCGCGGGCCGTCGCCCACGCGGCCGAGCACGTTGCCCAGCCCGTCGAACTTCACCTCGTCGAAGCCGACGGCCTCCATCTCGGCGGCGATGCGCTTGACGACCGCCTCCTCCTGCCCGGACAGGCTGGGGATGGCGACGATGTCGCGCAGGAAACGGGTCAAGGGGGCCTCGAGGCCGCGGGCGGCCTCCAGGAATTCGGTCCGGTCCATCGGTCATCTCCCGGATGTTCGTCTACAGTTTCCGCATGCCGTCCCAGATGCGGCGCGCCGCGTCGCGGCAGGCCTGCCCATCGTAGGGCGCGGGGTCGCCGCGCCGGTAGCGGCGTGTGCCGCCCACGTAGACCTCGGCGATGTCCCAGGGATGGAACCCGAAGAGCATCATGCCCAGCCAGTTGCCGGTCTCCAGGGGCGTGCGCTGGTGCGCGTCGCAGATCAGGAAATCGGCGGGCGCACCGGCGTCGAGGGAGCCGAAGGGCTCGCCGAAGATCTCCCGCGCCAGCCGGTAGCCGCCGAACCAGAAGCGCTCGGCGCCCACGAAACCCAGCGGGCCGCGTCCGGTCTCGTTGCCGCGGTAGAAGGTGGTGCGGATCTCGCCCCACATGTTGCCGTCCAGCCCGTCGGTGCCCAGGCACACGCGCGAGGGGAAGCGGTCCACGGGGGCGCGCCCGACGCCGTTGTTCATGTTCGAGCGGCCGTTGTGCACCAGCCAGGCGCCCTTTTCCTCGATGACCTGCAGGTCCAGGGGCGTCAGGTCCACGCCGTGGGCCAGCACCGCGCCGGGGCGGATCAGGCCGAAGGAGTCGAGGCGCTCGAGGGGGTCGGGCCAGCCGCGGTCGTTGCAGATCTCGCGGTCGGTGGTGCCCTCGGCCAGGTGGATGTGTATCCCCACGCCGAATTCGTCGCAGAGCTCGGCCAGTCGTTCGAGGGTGCGGTCCTCCAGCGTGAAGCTGGCGTGGGCGCCCACCAGGCCGCGGAAGGCGGGCACCGCGCCGCCGGCGACCTTCTCCAGGTAGCGGCGGCTCTCGGCCAGCATGGTGTCGCGGCTGCCGGGGCCGCCGCGGTCGGTCACCTCGTAGCAGAGGCAGCCGCGCAGGCCCACGTCGTCGATGCCGCGTTCGATGTGGTCCAGGGACTCGCCCACCGAAGTCACGCTGGAATGGTGGTCGACGATGAGGGTCGTGCCGCAGCGCATGGCGTCCCAGGCGCCGGCGACGGCGCTCAGGTGGATGGCGTCGGCGTCGAGGGCGCGGTCCAGCTTCCACCAGATCTCCGTCAGCACTTCCTGGAAGTTGCGGGGCGTCTCGGCGGGGGCGGGCATGCCGGGGGCCAGGGTGGAGTAGAGGTGGTGGTGGGCGTTGACGTGGCCCGGCAGCACCGTGCGGCCGTCGACCGCCACGACCTCCTCGCCCGCGCGCGGCGCGAGCCCCGCGCCGCGCTCGACGATGCGCCCGTCCTCGATGCGCAGGTCGACGGACTCGACCCGGGGCGCCGGTTCGGCGTCCATCTCGACGGGCAGGTAGTCCAGGACCTTGGCGTCCTTGAGGAGCAGGCCGGACGGGCGGGTATTCGAGGAGTCGGGCAAGGCGTGCCTCCTGACGAGGATCGTCGATTGCGAACGCCGATCCGAAGCGGCGCGAGTGGTCATGCAGTGGAGGCCCATGGTCGGCATACGACGCGAAAACATCAAGAAAAAACGCCCGGGAGCGGGGCTCCCGGGCGTCGGCAGGGCCGGTCGGTCGGTTCAGGACTCGGGCAGCAGGTCCTCCAGCTTCTTGAAGACCTGGTCGACCTTGTACTCGCGCAGGGTCCAGATGGTGCGATCCTGCGAGGTCATCATGTAGTAGTCCTTGGTGCCGTCCTCGTTCTCGCGCAGGTCGCCGATGCGCAGCTCGAACATGCTGCCGTCGGCCAGGGCCACCTCCACGCGACGCTGGGCCTTCCAGAGGCCGTAGGTCTCCATGGTCGCCGCCGGATCGTCGACGCCGGCGGCCTGCACGTTGGTCAGGGCGTTCATGACGCCGTCGACCTTGGACTTGGCCAGGGGCCGGCGCTCGGGGGAGACCAGCACCCACTCCCAGGTGCTCCGGTCCGGGGCCGCCGCCACCGTGTCGCCCTCGGCGGGCTCGGGCGCGGCGAAGACCTTCTCCAGGGCCAGGGTCGTCTCGCCGTCGTACAGGGTGATGGCGTCGACGTCCTCGCGGGCGCAGTCGAAGACCTTCAGGTCCAGGAAGAACTTGTCCTCCGGCGCGGCCGGTCCCGCGAACATGCCGAGCCGGCCCAGCACGTTGGCGCTCGTCATGAAGACGGCGTCGCCGGCCGGATCGCGCACGAAGGCGCCGGCGCCCCGCTCGGACTTGCGTCCGATCTCCAGCGCGTAGACCGGTTCCCATTCCTTGCCGTAGAGGGTCACCGTGACCGATCCGGCGTCGGGCCCCAGGCCGTAGTCGACCAGGATCTCCGGGTTGTCGGAACGGTACTGGCCGCTGAGGCCGTCGAGGATCTCCAGCAGCTCGTCGATCTTGCGCCCGTCGACGGGATGGCTCCAGGCCGAGCGCGCCACCCAGTGGTCGGGCAGGCGCTCGAGCACGACCTCCGTCGAGTCGGCGGCGTGGGCAATCGTCACGCGGTTGATGTCTTCGGCGACAAAGACCGCGTCCAGGACGTTGTCGGTATCCGAGGCGGAGGTCGCGCGGTCGTGGCTGGTCTTCTGGACCAGCGACAGGCCGATCAGCACGATCACCGAGATGCCCAGCAGGTACAGGTTCCGCTTGCTCATCGCGCCGCCTCCTTTCTGCGGTTGTTCGCGCGCATCAGGCCGAAGATCACCAGCAGCACCGGGATCAGGGCCACCGTCAGGAAGCGGAAGACGACCTTCTCGCCGTCGCTGACGGGCCGGATGACGCGCTGGGTCAGGATCTTCGAACGGATCGCGACCAGGTCCTCGCCGTGGGCCAGTCCGTCCACCGCGTTGAGCAGGAAGAGGGAGTTGTGCCCGGCGCCGACGGCCATGTCGTCGAACATCTTGGCGCAGCCGACCACCACCAGGCGGGCCTCCTCCAGCATCAGCGGCGCCACGGGATCGGCGGGCGCGGGGCCCGTCTCCTCGGGCGAGGTCGGCGCGGCGTCCGGCCAGGCCGGAGGCTCGCCGCCCCCGAAGGTGTCGGGGAAGCGGCCCGTGAACTCGGCGGCCAGGGGCAGGTGCGGCCTCAGTTCCTTGCCCTGGGGGCTGAAGAGGCTGCCGGCCATGACGCCTTCGGTGAAGGGCTCGGTCCAGGTCTCGTTGCTGCTGGTGAACAGCACCGTGCGGGCCAGTTCGTGCTCGGCCAGCACGGACTCGTCGAGCTCCAGCGCGGAGCCCCAGAGGTAGAGCAGAGCGGCGATGCGGTTGCTGATGGCCGCGTCCCGGCTCATCTGGGTGTCTGTAACCTGCACCTGGATGGGCAGGCGCACCGGCTCGTTGGTCTGGAAGCGCATGCCGCCGATGTTCTGGGTGCGCGGCACGCTCAGCACCTGGGAACTGTCGTCCATGAGGTGATCGGTCGATACGGTCAGACCGAACTCGGCCAGCATGGTCTCGAGGCCGCTGGGCTGTCCCTGTCCGGTGATGGTGTAGGCTTCGCGCGCGCCCGGCTGGTAGCCGTAGACGTGTGACTGCACCGCGATCACCGTGTTCATGCCGTTGCTGACGGCGCGGTTGATCTCGAAGGCCTGGCGCTCGTTGAATCCCGTGGGGTTGAGCACCAGCATCACGTCGGCGTCCTCGGGGATCCGCGACTCGGCCGTCAGGTCGATCCGCTCCACCGTGTAGTGCTCCTGCTCGAGCAGTTGCGTGATCGAGGCGTAGGTATCCACCGGCTCGGGCGGTTGCATGCCCTGCTGCAGATACATCATCGCCGTCTGCTGATCGACCTGCTGCAGCGGGGCGATCAGGGCCACCTTGGGCTGGCGCTCCTGGGTGAGCCGGAAGACGCGCGACAGCAACTCGTATTCGAGCGATACCAGCGACTGGGGCAGCACCTGGGGCAACACCTCGTCGGGGTAGTCCTTGTAGGCGATGGTCATCGCGCTCCAGATCAGCTTGATGCTGCGCTCGTCCTTCTCGATGGACTGCACCTGGAACGGACGGATACCGCGGGACGTGAGCGAGGCTTGCATTTCCTCGTCGTCCTGCGGGTTGTGAACCGAGTACTCGATCATGCCGTCGGACGCACGGTTGTAGTCACGGAGCTTGTCCGAGACGTCGCGCTCGAGATTCTTCAGCTCGGTCGGCATGTCGTCGGCGCCGGTGATGTAGAACTTCACCTGCACCGGCGTCTTGAGATCGCCGAGAATCGTTTTGGCGGACGGCGACATGGTGTACAGGCGATCACTGGTCAGGTCGGCGCGAACGCCCTGGAAGTTGCCGAGGACGCCGGTCAGCAGGACCGCCGCCGCCAGCAGAAGCACCACCGCCACGGCGAAGCTGATACGGAATGATTTACGCTTGGGTGTCATTAGTACTTCCTCCCTTCCAGCCACAACGTGTTGAGGACGAGGAAGACGCCGGTCAGGGCCAGGAAGTAGGCCAGGTCGCCCAGTTCCAGCACGCCGCGTTGCAGTGACTGGTAGTGGGGCATCAGACCGAAACTGTTCTGCAGGAAGGTGCCCAGGCCGCCGATCCAGCCGTCGATGGTGCCGGACACGAAAGGCATGCCCAGCAGGAAGAGCACGAAGCAGGCGAGCATGCCCAGGATGAACGCCGTGATCTGGTCACGGAGCAGGCCGCTCGTGAAGATCCCCACGCTCATGTACAGACCGCCCAGCAACAGGGCGCCCAGGTAACCGCTGGCCATCGCCCCCACGTCGGGGTTGCCCAGCATCGTCAGCATGATGGGGATGGGCAGGGTGGCGAGCAGGGTGATGACGTAGAAGGCCATCGCCGCCAGGTACTTGCCCAGCATGACCTCGCTCGATTTCATGGGCAGGGTCATCAGCAGTTCGAAGGTGCCGCTGCGCTTGTCCTCGGCCCACAGCCGCATCGATACGGCCGGGATGAAGAAGATCAGGAACAGGGGCAGGTTGTTGAAGAACTCGCGCATGTCCGCGGCGCCGCTCAGGAAGAACGGCGTCATGAACAGGCCGCAGTTGATGATCAGGAACACGATGATGAAGATGTACGCGATCGGGCTGTTGAAGTAGGCCCCGAATTCGCGCCGGAAGATGACGCCCGTGTTAGACATGGCTCGCCTCCCCGGTTCGACTGCCCTGTTTGGTCAAGGCGATGAAGGTGTCTTCCAGGTTGAAGCGGGACTCGTGCAATTCGAGCAGCTCCCAGCCTTGCTGGTTGACCAGGCCGCCCACGGCGCCGGTCACTTCCCGGCCGAAGGGCGCCCGCAGTTCGAAGCGGCTCACGCCGTCGGCGTCGCCGATCAGGGCGGCGGACTCGAGGCTGTCGAGTCCGCGCAGGGCCTCGGCGGCGGTCTCGGCGTCGGCGCGGCAGCTCAGGTAGATGCGGTTGCTGCCCATGGCCTGCTGCTCGAGTTCGTCGATGTCGCCGTCGGCCACGATGCGGCCGTCGTTGATGATGACCACCCGATGGGTTACCGGCGCCACTTCCTGGAGAATGTGCGTCGAGAAGATGATCGTCTTGTGGTGCGCCAGGCTCTGGATCAGGTCGCGGATCCCGATGATCTGCAGCGGGTCGAGCCCCGTGGTGGGCTCGTCGAGGATCAGGATGTCGGGATCGTGGATCAGCGCCTGGGCCAGTCCGGTCCGTTGCCTGAACCCCTTGGACAGTTCGATGATGGGCTTGCGGAAGACCTTGGCGATGCCGCAGGCCTCGACCACCCAGTCACGTCGCTCGCGGAGTCGCGCACCGCTCAGGCCGCGCGCCTCGCCGACGAAGTCCAGGTATTCGCGGACGGTCATGTCCACGTACAGGGGATTGTTTTCCGGCAGATAGCCGATGCGGCCTCTGACTTCCAGGGGATTCTCCAGCACGTCGATGCCATCGACGGTGACGGTGCCGGTGTCGGCGGCCAGGAAGGTCGTGATGATCTTCATGGCCGTGCTCTTGCCGGCGCCGTTGGGTCCCAGGAAGCCGAGGATCTCGCCTTGTTCGAGGCGGAAGGACACGTCGTCTAGGGCGACGGTCGGTCCGAACCGCTTCGTGACGCCACGTACCTCGATCATCGCGAAGACTCCTTCGAAACTGTTCTGGTGAATGAGTGTTGGACGCATGAATACGGCGACGACACCTTTGCGGCGACCGCCACCGGGAAACCGAGCAGGCAATATACTACAAAACCGGCCGTGCGTTCCAGAAAATGTGGGTTGCAACGCTCCGGGGGATGCTCTTAGTTGGGTGGGGACCGGCAGCATCCAGATACATACAGAGGCATCCAGAACGAACGAAGCGGAGGAACATGAGACGCAACGCCGTCATCGGATTCGCGACCCTGGCCCTGCTGGCCGCTCTGGCCCCTCTCGGCGGCTGCGGCGGCGGGGGAGCGGAGTCCGCCGAACGCCAGGTCATCATGATCATGCTGGACGCCGCTCGCCCGGACCGCTTCTCCTGCTACGGCTACGGCCGCGAGACCACGCCGCGCATGGACGCCCTGGCCGAGACCGGCCTGATGTTCGAGAACCACTACGCCCAGGCCACCTACACGCGCGCCTCGCTGCCCCAGATGTTCTACTCGCGCTACTTCGCCAAGCCCATGTTCCCGTCCAGCCCGTCCATCCCGCTGACCGAGCCGGCCGATCTCTTCCGCGTACCCGACGCCCAGACCGTGTCGCTGGCCCGCACCCTGTCGGAGAACGGCTTCCGCTCGGCCGTCGTCTCGGCCCATCCCTGGATCAAGCCGGGCACCACCTTCGCCGACGACTTCGACGAGCTGCACGACCTGACCGAGGTCCTCGAAGAAGGCCGCCTGCACGCCGACGCCGAGACCATGGTCGACCGCTGCCTCTCGTGGCTGGAAGAGAACATCGAGCGGGACTACTTCCTCTACATCCACATGATGGACACCCACACGCCCCACTACTTCGACGAGGACGCCCAGGCCTACTTCGGTTCCCGGCCCTACATCGGCAACAGCTTCGATTCGAAGAACGAACCCCTGAACGTGGACCGGCCCATGGGCCGCATGGACAAGCGCTACCTGAACGCCCTCTACGACGGCAGCATGCGCTACAACGACCGCGAGCTGGGCCGCCTCTTCGATTACCTGGCCGAGCAGGGCCGCCTCGAGAACACCCTGATCGTGATCACCGCCGACCACGGCGAGCACCTCATGGAGGTGACCGGGCGCTACGGTCACCAGTGCGAATGGCACGACGCGGTGGCCCGCATCCCCCTGATCGTCCACTATCCCGCGAGGCTCGGCCCCTCCACCGTCAGCGCCCCGAGCGAGGGCGTGGACCTGCTGCCGACGATGCTGGGCCTGCTGGACGTGCCCATCCCGGCGGACAAGTCGACCGACGGCATCGACCTCGTGCCCTACGCGCGGGGCGAGACGGCCGCCAAACCCTTCGTGATGGCCCCCCAGTCCATCCGCAGCGACCGCTTCAAGTGCCTCTTCACCGACCCGGACGCGGTGCTGCTGGCCGAACCGGCCCCGGCGATCGCCGATCTCACCGGTCAGCTCTACGAGGTCAGCGAGGACGCCCTCGAGACGCGCGACCTGTGGGCGGCCCGCCCCGAGGTCGTCCACGACATGTTCGACGCCTACCGCGCGGCCATGGGGCCCCGCTACACGCGCTACCAGGCGGCGGTCAGCTTCGCACAGCCCAAGGTGCCCTTCGCCCTCGGCACCGACCACGCCCGCATCGAGGCGGACCTGAGCGAGGTCGAGCGCTCGCCGCTCGCCGAGGACCTGACCGCCGCCGACGGCCCCCGCTGGCTGCGCTCGGTCCACGACAGCAAGCACTGGCTGCTGGGACGGCAAGGCGCCGAGCCCGCGCGTCTCGAGATCGCCGTGCCCAGCGGCGAGTACCGCCTGTCGGCTCATATCATGGGCCGCGGCACGCTGCAGGTGGACGGCTCGGACGAGGTCTTCACGGTGAGCGCCAGCACGTCCGATCTCGACCTGTTCACCCGTCTGCGGGAGACCCACGTCGGCTATATCAATATCCGCGACGACGTCTTCCGGGCGACGATCGCCCCCGCGCCGGGCGCCGACGGTTTCTTCCTGCGCATGTTCGGCTTCTCCCCGGTGGCCCCCGACGAGGACGTGGCCGAGAACCAGGCCCTCGACGAGGCGCGCATCGAGCGCCTGCGCTCGCTGGGCTACGTGGACTGATGTTCGCAAGGAGAACCATGAGACGCATCGCCGTCATCGGATTCGCGACCCTGACCCTGCTGGCCGCCCTGGCCCCCCTCGGCGGCTGCGGCGGCGGGGGACGGGAGCCCGGCAGCCGCCAGGCCATCCTCATCATGCTGGACGCCGCGCGCCCGGACCGCTTCTCCTGCTACGGCTACGGCCGCGAGACCACGCCGCGCATGGACGCCCTGGCCGAGACCGGCCTGATGTTCGAGAACCACTACGCCCAGGCCACCTACACGCGCGCCTCGCTGCCCCAGATGTTCTACTCACGGTACTTCGCCAAGCCCATGTTCCCGTCCAGCCCGTCGATCCCGCTCACCGAACCGGCCGACCTCTTCCGCGTGCCCGACGCGGAGACCGCCTCCCTGGCGCGCACCCTGTCCGAGGACGGCATCCGCACGGCCGTCGTTTCGGCCCATCCCTGGATCAAGGCGGGCACCGCCTTCGCCGACGACTTCGACGAGCTGTACGACCTGGCCAACGACGTCCCCGACGGCCGCATCCATCCCGACGCCGAGACCCTGGTCGACCACTGCATCGAATGGCTGGACGGCCACCTCGCAGAGGACTACTTCCTCTACGTCCACATGATGGACACCCACACGCCCCACTACTTCGACGCCGACGCCCGCGACTACTTCGGCCCCGAGCCCTACACCGGCGACCGCTTCGAACGGCACGGCAACCCCAGGCAGGTGGAGCGGCCCCTGAGCCGCGAGGACAAGCGCTACCTGGACGCGCTCTACGACGGCAGCATGCGCTACAACGACCGCGAACTGGGCCGCCTCTTCGACTACCTGGACGCCCAGGGCCGCCTCGAGGACACCCTGATCATGATCACCGCCGACCACGGCGAGCACCTCATGGAGGTGACCGGGCGCTACGGCCACCAGTGCGACTGGTACGACGCGGTGGCCCGCATCCCCCTGATCGTCCACTACCCGCGCGAACTCGCGCACGCCAGCGTCAACGCGCCCAGCGAGGGCGTCGACGTGCTGCCGACGGTGCTCGGCCTGCTCGACGTGCCCCTGCCCGCGGACACGTCCACCGACGGCCTCGACCTGGTGCCCTACGTGCGCGGCGAGACGCCCGCCAAGCCCTTCGTGATGGCCCCCCGGTCCATCCGCAGCAGCCGCTTCAAGTGCATCTTCGCCGATCCGGACGCGGTGCTGCTGGCCGATCCCGCCCCGGCGGTCGTCGATCTCTCGGGCCAGCTCTACGACGTGCGCGCCGATGTCCTCGAGACCCGCGACCTGTGGGCCGCCCGTCCCGAGGTCGTCCACGACATGCTCGACGCCTACCGTGAGGCCATGGGTCCCCGCTACCGGCGCTACCAGGCGGCGGTCAGCTTCGTCCAGCCGAAGGTGCCCTTCGCGCTCGGCACCAACCACGCCCAGGTCGACGCCGACCTGCGCGAGGTCAGCCGCTCGCCCCGCGCCGGGGACATCGATCCCGGCGACGGTCCCGGCTGGCTGCGCTCGGTCCACAACAGCAAGCACTGGCTGCTGGGACGGCGCGGCGCCGGCCCCGCGAGCCTCGAGATCGCCGTGCCCAGCGGCGAGTACCGTCTCTCGGCCCGGGTCATGGGCCGCGGCACCCTGCAGGTGGACGGTTCGGAGGAGGTCTTCGCGGTCGACGGCGTCGACTTCGCGCCCGAGGGCTTCGCCAACCTGCGCGAGACCCACATCGGCTACGTCACCGTGGCCGACGACGTCTTCCGGGCCACCCTCGCGCCCGCGTCGGGCGCCGACGGCTTCTTCCTGCGCATCGTCGGCTTCTCGCCCGTGGCCGGCGACGAGGACGTGGCCGAGAACCAGGCCCTCGACGAGGCGCGCATCGAGCGCCTCCGCTCCCTGGGCTACGTGGACTGATGGGCGCTCCCCGCGACCGCCGTCCCCCCGAGCCGAAACTCTGGCGCTACGAGCTGCCCGGCGGCTGGGTCGTGCTCGCCGGCCGCACCGACGCCGACAACGACCGGCTCTCCCTGAAGATCGCCCGGCCCAACGACTGGTGGTTCCACGTGAAGGGCACCCCCGGCAGCCACGTCGTGCTGCAGGTGCCCGCGGGGGAGGAGCCCGACAAGGCCACCGTCAAGGCGGCCGCCGCGGTGGCCGCCTGGCACAGCAAGCTGCGGGGATCGCGGCAGGTGGCGGTGACGGGAACGCGGGCGCGCTACGTCACCAAACCCAGGGGCTCGAAGACCGGCACGGTGCAGGTGCGGCGCGAGGAAACGTTCAAGGTGAAGCCCGCCGTGCCCGCCGAGGCTCAGGGCGACGTGCCGTAGAGGTAGGTCAGGGCCGGGATCAGCGAATCCCGCCAGAAGCCCCAGGAGTGGCCCTGAGGCTTCACTTCCACGAAGTGCTCGAATTCCTTCTCTTCCAGCATCTTGACGAAGCTCTCGCAGCCCGGGATGAGGCGCTTGATATCGTAGATCCCCCAGTTCACGTAGAGCCTGAGGGCGGCCGGATCGAGGTCCGCGACGCGGTGGATCTGGTGATCCGTGACCGAGGGGCTCATGGCCGCCACGCGGTCGAAGCGGTCGGGATAAGTGTGGGCCAGGTGGATCGAGATGCGCCCGCCGTAGCTGGCGCCCATGGTGCCCCACGGCCCGCGCGCGCCGTAGCGCGTCTCGATCAGCGGCATGAGTGTGTCGACGACGAAGGCGCTGAAGTCGTCCTGCAGTGTGGTGGCGTATTCCTCGGTGCGGCGGCCGGGTGGGACGCAGACGCAGATGGGGAGGTCGGAGGGATCGATCGACTTCACCGCCCAAGCCATCGCTTGATCCAGTTCGGCCAGGGATATGTACTCGAGCCCGTCGTGTACAAGGAGGTAGCGTCGATTGGGACCAGCGATCCCGGGCGGCGTCACCACGACGACTCTACGCGATCCGCCGACCTGGGGCGTTTCCACGTGTAAAGTATCGAGACTGCACTGGCCCGGTCTCATCTTGTTGCCGACCGCGAAGGGGGGTAGGCGGTAGTCGACACCTCTGAAGACGGAGTTGGGGCCGAAACCGCTCATGCAGGTGTAGGGATTCAGCGGATCCAGGATCCACTCTCCGTCGCGGACGAACTTGTAATCGATGCGGGCGTCGGCTGGAAACGAGGTCTCGTAGTACCACAGGTTCGTGCCCTGGATGTGCTTCATCCGGATGCGCGGCTGCCAGTCGGTGAAATCGCCGACAAGCCGCAGATCGCGGCCTGGACCGGAGTAGACGATGACCTCGGGGCTCGGGCCATGATGGGTGTACGTATGCTTTCCACGATGATCCAGGAAGCGTTCGGCGGCTTGCTGCCGATCTTGTATCGGCAGGTCCGAGATGCTCAGCAGCCTGTCCCTGTCTCCCTCGCCTGCATTCGCGGCGTGGACAGCGCCAGCCATGATCAACAAGAGGATGGCAGACCGGATCACGGGTTGGTCCTTTCGGACACTTTCACGTTGAGGGGTGTCACAGCAACCAGAACCCCGCCAGCAGGATCAACCCCCCGCACACCCGCCGCAGCCAGACCGCCCCGCTCGACCGCTCGTGCCAGTCCAGCCAGCGCTGGGCGCGGGCGGCGCTGGCGCCGACGGCGGCGATCACGCCGCAGTGGCCCAGGCCGAAGGCCAGCAGCAGCAGGCCGCCGCGCAGCGGCGCGGCGGTCGCCTCCTTGAAGCCCACCCCGAGCACCGGCGCCAGGAAGGCGAAGGTGCAGGGACCGAGCGCCACGCCGAAGACCAGTCCCAGCAGCAACGCGCCCGTGAAGCCGCGGCGGCCGCCGGAGCGTGCGCCCGCCGACGGCAGCGGCAAGGGCAGCACGCCGAGCAGGTGCAGGCCGATGACAAGGAAGATGGCCGCCACGACCCTGTTGCCCCAGATCCCAACGTCGCCGAGAATGCGGCCCGCTGTCGCGGTGATCGCGCCGACCACCGCGATGGACAGCAGGATGCCCAGGGCGAGGGTCGTCGACAGCAGGGCGGCGCGTCGGTCGTCGGTGCGCCCGTCGCCCACATAGGCCACCACCAGGGGCAGGCTGGCCAGGTGGCAGGGGCTGAGCACGATGCTGAGCACGCCCCAGACGAAGGCGGCCCCGAAGGCGAGGGCGAGGCCGCCGGACACGGCCTCGGCCATGGTGGTCAGGAGCGTCTCCATCAGAACGCCACCCCGAGCTCGTCCCACTTGGCCAGGATCTCCTGGCCCGAGTAGAAGCCCACGTGGCGGTAGAGCTCCTCGCCGTCGGCCGCGAAGAAGATCTGGGTGGGGATCACGTCCACGTCGTACTCCTTGGCGGCGTTCTCGACCTTCCAGACGTCGATGAAGAGCACGTCGAAGCGGCCGGCGTATTCCTCGCGCAGGTCGTCGAGGATGGGCGCCATCATCTTGCACTGGGCGCACTTGTCGCTGCCCAGGTCGACCAGGCGGGGGAGGCCGCCGGAGAGAGCGCCCTCGACGCCGTCGTCGCGCCGGCTTTCCTTGACCGCCACGATCGTGACGGCGACGGCCACGACCAGCAGCACGACGGCCACGCGCGCGCGCCGCGTCATGCCAGCAATCCCATCAGCTCCGGCACCGACGGCACCTTGCCCACGGTCTTGACCTCGCCGTCGACCACCAGGGCGGGGGTCATCATCACGCCGTAGGTCATGATCTCGGCCACCTGCGAGATCTTCTCCAGCTCGTAGGGCTGGCCGAGGTTCTCGGCGGCCTCGCGGGCGCGGGCCGCCAGGGTCTCGCACTTGTCGCAGCCGGTGCCCAGTATCTTGATGCTCTTCATGCTTCTCCGATCAGATCGATCCGTATATCAGGCCGCTGAGCGTGGCCATGACGACCACCAGCGCCACGAAGACCAGGGTCTTGCGGGTGCCCAGCACGCTGCGGATGACCAGCATGTTGGGCAGGGACAGGGCGGGGCCGGCCAGCAGCAGCGCCAGGGCCGGTCCCTTGCCCATGCCGGCGCCCAGCAGGCCCTCCAGGATGGGCACCTCGGTCAGGGTTGCGAAGTACATCAGCGCGCCGGCCACCGAGGCGAAGAGGTTCGCGCCGAGACCGTTGCCGCCCACCATGCGGGCCACCCAATCCGAGGGGATCAGGCCCTCGTGCCCGGGCCGGCCCAACAGCAGGCCCGCGGCCAGCACGCCCAGCAGCAGCAGGGGCAGGATCTGGCGCGCGAAGCCCCAGCTCTCGGCGCCCCAGGCGCCGAGCTCGCCCCGGCGCCGCCGGGCCAGGGCGACCACCGCGAGCAGGGCCGCGCCGGCCAGCCACCATTTCGCGGTCTCCACCGAGCAGCAGAAGGACGAGGCCTCGTCTCCCCAGTGCCAGTTGGCGAAGACCAGCACCGCGATCAGCGACGCGAAGAAGAGCACGTCCTCGAGGGGGTGCCGGCGCGGCGTCTCGTCGGGCATCTCCGCGGGGGCGGCCTGCGCCGCCTCCTCGCGCCGGAAGATCAGGCTCATGAGCAGGCCGATCACCACGCTGAACACGACCGCGCCCACGGCGCGGGCGACGCCCAGCTCCACCCCGAGCACGCGGGTGGTGAGGATGATCGCCAGCACGTTCACCGCCGGCCCCGCGTAGAGGAAGGCCGTGGCCGGTCCCAGTCCCGCGCCCATGCGAGAGATGCCGGCGAACAGGGGCAGCACCGTGCACGAGCAGACCGCCAGCACCGAGCCCGAGACCGAGGCCACGCCGTAGGCCACCGCCTTGGGCGCCCGCGGCCCCAGGTAGCGCATCACCGCGCCCTGGCGTACGAAGACGGCGATGGCGCCGGCGATGGCGAAGGCCGGCACCAGGCACAGCAGCACGTGCTCGCGGGCGTACCAGCGGACGAGATGGAAGGCCTCGAGCAGGGCGCCGTCGAAGCGGGCCGCGCCCACCGGCAGGAAGTAGCAGGCCGCGAAGATCGCGACGATCCAGGCCGCCGGGCGCCACTGCGCGCGCGCGCTCACGAACCCAGCTCCGAAATGACCTTGCCGGTGCAGGCGAAGAAGTCGAGCACGCAGGGCGTGCGCAGGGAGTAGACGACGCGGTTGCCCTCGCGCCGGTCGATGACGATGCCGTGCAGGCGCAGCAGCGCCAGGTGCTTCGACACCGTCGACTGGTCGGAGCCGACGAGCTCGGTCAGCTCGCCGGCGGTGCAGTCGCCCTCGCCGAGGCGGTGCACGATGAGCAGGCGCGACTCGTGGCCCAGGGCCTTGAGCACGCCGGCCTGTCTCTGTATGGCGTCCCGGTCGATCATGGATTCAAATATATGGCGATATGGCCATATTGCCAAGCGTAATCCGGGCAAGAAAAGAGCCGCCTCCCCGCGGGGAGGCGGCCCGTTCGTGAGACGAATCCGATCAGCGGTACATGGACTTGATGGCGCTCCAGGATTCCGACGCGTTCGGAATGGCCGGACCGCCCAGCTGGATGTAGTTCCAGTACGCGCCCTGGTACGGCATGACCGCCAGGTTGCTCGGGGGCTGCGAGCAGCCCGCCGGTACCGGATCGGCCACCCAGACCTCGAACTCGGCGATGAAGACGGCATCGGTCATGTTGATCGTGCCGCCGCCGACAGGCTGGAACCACAGCACCAGATGGAAGCCCGGGTTGTCGATGCAGCCCAGGGTGAGCGCGGCGTCCCAGCCGCTCTCGAAGGCCGCGGCCTGGATCCACATCTGCGGGCCGGTGATCAGGTTGTGGACCGTCCCGTAGTGATGGACCAGGTCGCATTCGCGGCAGGATCCCCCCAGACCGAATTCCACGCGGCCGATGGGCTCGTCGGGATAGGACGGCGCGAGGATCAGCTTGACGATGGCGCTCGTCTCGTAGGTGAGTTCGTTGATGGTGGTGGGATCCCAGTCCGTGTCGATGTCCAGCAGCAGCTCGTAGGCTGTGGCGGGAACGGCACCCAGAACCAGGATCAGGAGCATGGATACGATCCGACGATAGCGTTCGACCATTTCAACCCCCCTTGGTTGATGGTGAATGGCGGGGGTCAGGGGGATTATACACCATCGAATGAGCGCGTTCAACCGCGCGCGGCCGGCGCGCGGGGCCGGCGCGCGGCCGGCGCGAACCTCCCGCGCAGCCGCAGGGCCACGCCCACCAGGGCGATCAGCACCGGCACCTCCACCAGCGGCCCGATGACCGCCGCGAAGGCCGCGCCGTGGTGGATGCCGAAGGTCGACACCGCCACCGCGATGGCCAGCTCGAAGTTGTTGCTGGCGGCGGTGAAGCTCAGGGAGGCCGCGGCGGGGTAGGGGGCGCCCGCGCGCCGGCTCATGTACATCGAGACGAAGAACATGGCCAGGAAGTAGATAAGCAGGGGCAGCGCCACGCGCAGCACGTCCAGGGGCAGCTCGACGATCTTCTCGCCCTTGAGCGAGAACATCACCACGATGGTGAACAGCAGCGCGACCAGGGTCAGCGGCGAGATGCGCGGCGCGAAGACCGTGCGGTACCACGTGTCGCCCTTGAGCCCGCGCAGGATCGTGCGCGTGAGGAAGCCAGCCGCGAAGGGGATGCCCAGGTAGATCAGCACGCTGCGCGCGATCTCGCCGATGGTGATGGACACCTGGGCGCCCTCCAGCCCCAGCAGCGGCGGCAGCACGCTCAGGAAGAACCAGGCGTAGACGGGGAAGAAGAGGATTTGGAAGATGGAGTTGAAGGCCACCAGGGCGGCGCAGTACTCGGCGTCGCCGTCGGCGAGGTCGTTCCAGACGATGACCATGGCGATGCAGCGCGCGAGGCCGATCAGGATCAGGCCGGTCATGTACTCGGGGCGGTCGGGCAGGAAGATCACCGCCAGCACGAACATCAGCACCGGCCCCACCAGCCAGTTCTGCACCAGCGAGAGCAGCAGCACGCGCACGTCGCGGAAGGCCAGTCCCAGGCGCTCGTAGCGTACCTTCGCCAGGGGCGGGTACATCATCAGGATCAGGCCCACGGCGATGGGCACCGAGGTGGTGCCGGAGTCGAAGCGGCCGATCCAGTCGCCGAAACCCGGCCAGGCCCAGCCGAGGATCACGCCGGCCGCCATGGCCAGGAAGATCCACAGGGTCAGCCAGCGGTCCAGCAGGGACAGGCGGCGCGGGGCGGCTGGCGCCGCGGGACAGGCTGCGTTTTCGTGTGAATCTGTCATATGATCCTCGTCATTGAAGATATCGCGAGACCGCGTCATGATACAGGCGTGCCGAGGGATGGCAAGCCCAGGAGGCTCCCGTGGAGAACAACCCAGCCGCCGACCGCGACCTGGACCGGTTGCGCGAGGAGATCGACCGCGTCGACCGCGAGCTCATCGACCTGCTGGCGCGGCGTCGCGACGTGGTGAGCCGCATCGGCGCCATCAAGTCGTCGCGCGGCCTGCCCGTCTACGTGCCAGAGCGCGAGGAGGCGATGCTGCTCGCGCGGCGCGACGAGGCCGAAGCCCGCGGCGTGCACCCCGAGTTGCTCGAGGACGTGCTGCGCCGCATCATGCGCGACTCCTACCGGGCGGAGGGCGACCACGGCTACCGCCGCGCCGCGCCCGAGGCCTGGCCGGTGGTGCTGGTGGGCGGCGCCGGAGGCATGGGGAGCCTCTTCGCGCGTCTCTTCGCGGCGTCGGGCCACCCCGTGCGCGTCCTGGACCGCGACGACTGGGATCGCGCCGACGAGCTGCTCGCCGACGCGGGCCTGGTGCTGGTCGGCGTGCCCATCTGCGACACCCTGGACGTGATCGACGCCCTGCGCGGGCGCGTGCCCGCGGACGCGGTGCTGGCCGACATCACCAGCGTCAAGGCGGCGCCCCTGGCGCGCATGCTGGAGGTCCACCCGGGACCGGTGGTGGGGCTGCACCCCATGTTCGGCCACTCGGTGCCCTCGCTGGCCAAGCAGGTTTTCGTCCACTGCCCGGGCCGCGACGCCGCGGGCTGCGCGTGGCTGCTGGAGCAGCTGGGCATCTGGGGCGCCTTCCCGGTCATCATCGAGCCCGCCGCCCACGACCGCCTGATGGGCGCCATCCAGGCCCAGCGGCACTTCGCCACCTTCGTCTACGGCTTGCACCTGATGGAGGAGGAGACCGCGCTGGAGGAGGTGCTGGCCCTCAGTTCGCCCATCTACCGCCTGGAGCTGGGCATGGTAGGCCGGCTCTTCGCCCAGGATCCGCAACTCTACGCGGACATCATCTTCGGATCGGCCGAGGGCCGCGAGCTGGCGCACCGCTACCACGATCTCTTCGCCCGCATGCTGGAGGTCTACGAGCGCGGCGACCGCGACGCCTTCATGGACAGCTTCGCCCGGGTCAAGGACTGGCTCGGGCCGCTGGCGGACGATTTCCTGCAGGAAAGCGACGCGCTGCTCGACCAGGCGCGCGACAGGTTGGATATGAGGGCCGGCGGTGCAACCAGGCGCCGCGCGAACCCGTAACACCATCCCAGCAAGGAGCGATGCCATGACCGAATTGAAACTCGAGGCGCGCACGATCTATCTGCGCCGCATGAAACCCGAGGATGCCGGGACGCTCTACAGTTACCGCGCCCTCGAAGACGTGTCCCGCTTTCAGGACTGGCTGCCGGACTCGGAGAGCGAGGCCCACGAACTGGCCGACAAGCAGGCCGGCCTGGAGCCGGGCAAGCCGGGCACCTGGTTCCAGTTCATCATCTGCCGCGCCGAGGACGACGAGATGGTGGGCGACTGCGGGGTCAAGTTCCCCGAAGCCGAACACGCCAGTCCGGAACTGGGCATCGCCCTGCACCCGGACCACCGCCGGCGGGGCTACGCCACCGTCGCCACCCAGCTCATGCTGGACTTCCTATTCGGGGAGCTGGACGCGCACCGCGTGATCGGCAACACCGACCCGCGCAACCTGTCGGCCATCGCCGTGATGCAGCGCCTCGGCATGCGCCAGGAGGCCCACCACCGCCTGAGCCACTGGCAGCGGGGCGAATGGACGGACGCCCTGATCTTCGCGATGCTCAAGGAGGAGTGGGAGCGGCAGCGGGCCTAGTCTCGGCTCGGATCGACCGGGATGCGGCGACATCTGGAGCCGGCATCTCTGCTGCACGCCCCTCAACATCCGTCTTGACGTATTATAGTGTCAATGACTCCAGATTTAGATTGTCACGGGCGATGGCCGGTTTTATACTTTGCCACCGATTCAGCAACTGATTGACCACTTTCCGGGACTCGCAAGATCGCCCCGCCAGGGGTGTGCGTCTTGTGGACGATAGGGGGAGAATCGCTTGGCTGAGGAAAACCAAGGCCTCGATCCGGGCCGTGATCCCGATCCCGTCGACACCATCACCGACAAGTACATCTTCCCCAGGTGGACCAACAGACTGCGGGATATCTCGGCCGTCGCGGCCATAGGCGGCCTGCTGTACCTGGTCGTGCTGTTCACCACCCTCTTCTCGCCCCAGACCTCGGCGGTCGGCTACGCTCCCGAGCAGCCCGTTCCCTACAGCCACGCCCTGCACGTGACCCAGCTGGAGATGGACTGCCGCTACTGCCACACGAGCGTGGAGACCTCGGCGCGGGCCAACATACCGCCCACCGCGACGTGCATGAATTGCCACCAGACCGTCCTGCCCGAGAGCGAGAAGCTGTCGCTGGTGCGCGAAAGCGCCGCCACGGGCGAGCCGATCCCCTGGATCGCCGTGCACGATCTTCCGGACTTCGTCTTTTTCAACCATGCCGGTCACATACAGTCGGGCGTGGGCTGCGTCAGCTGCCACGGCCGCGTCGATCGCATGGAGGTCGTGGAGCAGGTCGCCCCCCTGAACATGGGCTGGTGCCTGGAATGCCACCGCGATCCCGACCCTCATCTGCGACCCCTGGACCGGGTGACCGACATGGACTGGATGCCGGACGGGAATCCCGCGGAATTCGGCGCCCGGCTGCGCGCGGAGCACCGGATCGCCCCGTCCACCGATTGCACGACCTGTCACCGCTAGGAAGGGTTTCGAATGTCTGAGAAGTTCAATGGGCGTCGGGACGGACAGGGCTACTGGCGCAGCCTGCAGGAACTGGCGGATACCGACGAGTTCCGCCTGCAGCTCGAGAACGAGTTCCCGGCGGGGCTGGAACCCCCCGTCAGCGGCCTGTCGCGCCGTCGCTTCCTGCAGATCATGTCCGCCTCGGTCGCCATGACCTCGCTGGCCGGCTGTCGCTGGCCCGAGGAGAAGATCGTTCCCTTCGCCAGGCGACCCGAGGGCGCGGTGCCCGGCGAACCCGTGTCCTTCGCCACCACCATGGAGCTCGGCGCGGTCGCCAGCGCCGTGGTGGCGACCAGCTACGACGGACGGCCCATCAAGATCGACGGCAATCCCGACTTCCCGCTGAGCCTGGGGGCCGCCAGCGCCTTCGCCCAGGCCAGCGTCCTGGATCTGTACGATCCCGACCGCAGCCGCACCGTGATCGATCGCTCCGGCGGCGGGGCCGCGGAGTCCGATTGGGACGCCTTCCGTTCCTTCGCGCGCAAGCACTACCGCCGCCTCGGCTGGAACAAGGTGGCCGTTCTGACGGAGGCCACCAGCTCACCGTCGATCCACGGCCTGCTCGGGCGCATCGCGGACGAGGGCGGCCATGTCTACGCCTGGGAACCGGTCTGCCGGCGCAACGAGATGCTCGGCGCCGAGTTGGCCTTCGGCACGGCCGCCCGGCCCCAGCTCGACCTGTCCCGGGCCGAGGTCATCGTCGATTTCGACGCCAACCTCCTGCAGGACCATCCCACGGCCCTGCGCAACAGCAAGCAGTTCACCGCGGGCCGTGACCCCGAATCCGGCGAGATGAACCGTCTCTACAGTTTCGAGCCCGGCTTCTCCGTCACCGGCGGCATGGCGGACCACCGCTTCCCGACGGCAGCCGCCGACATCGACGCCGCCGTCCGGGCGCTGGCGGCCGAACTGGTGCTGGGCGAGGGTCTGCGCCTGCCCGCGGGTGCGGGTATCGACGGCGGCGGGCTCGCCGAGTGGCGCGGCCACGCGGCCGGCACCGACCACGTCGGCGCCCTGGCCCGGGACCTGATGTCCCATCGCGGCCGGAGCCTGCTGCTGGCCGGCACGCGCCAGTCCCCCGAGGTCCACGCCCTGGTCGCCGTCCTCAACGCGGCGCTCGGCAACACGGACGGCCCCATCACCTACCAGCCCTTCGCGATGCCGGCCATGGGCACCCTGGCGGAGCTGGTCGACGACCTGAACGGCGGACGGATCGAATCGCTGGTCATCCTCGGCGGCAATCCCGTCTACAACGCGCCCGCGGACCTGGACTTCGCGGCCGCCGTCGCCAAGGCGGCGACCAGCGTCCACCTGAGCCACCGCAGGGACGCCACCTCCGCCGCCTGCACCTGGCACGTCCCGCGCGCCCACTACCTCGAGAGCTGGGGCGACGCCACCGCCTGGGAAGGCACCCTGATGTCCGTGCAGCCCCTGATCGAGCCCCTCTTCGACGGACATACGGCCACGGAAGTCCTCTCGGCCATGATCGACTACGCCCCCCGCGACGGCTACCAGGTGGTGCGCGACACCTACGACGGCCTCACCGGCGGCTCGGGCAAGGCCCCGGCGGACAGCAAGAGCTTCGAGAAGCGCTGGCGCCGCTTCATCCACGACGGCTGGCTGGCCGACAGCAAAGCGACGGACACGGCGTCACCCGTCCTCGCCGCCGGTCGCCTCGTCCCGCCCGTACCGGACGCCCATCTGGGCCCCGACAACCTGGAGATCAGCTTCGCCCAGGACCAATCCAGCCACGACGGCCGTTTCGCGGACAATGCCTGGCTGCAGGAAATGCCCGATTTCATGACCAAGCTGACCTGGGACAACGCCGCCATCCTGGGCCCGGCCACCGCCGACGAGCTCGGGGTCGGCCACGGCGACCTGGTCGAGTTGGCCTACGCGGGCCGTTCGCTGGAGATGGCGGTGTACGTGCTGCCGGGGCAGGCGCGGAACTCGGTCACAGTGCCTCTCGGCTACGGCCGCACCGACGCCGGCCGGGTGGGCAACGCCGTCGGCTTCGACGCCTACCGGCTGCGCACCTGGGACCACCTGGACGGGGGCGCCGACCTGAAGCTGCACAGGACGGGGCGCACGTATCCCCTGGCCACCACCCAGGATCATCACGCCATCGACGCCGCCGGCGCCGACGAGATCCAGAAGCGGGTTCCGCGGCTGGTGCGCGAGGGCTCGCTGCACGACTACCGGGAGCATCCCGAGTTCGTCGACCACCTGGGCATCCACCATCCGCCCCTGGAATCGCTCTGGCAGGAGTTCGGGTACGAGGGCCACAAGTGGGGCATGGCCGTCGATCTGAACACCTGCATCGGCTGCAACGCCTGCGTGATCGGCTGCCAGGCCGAGAACAACATCCCGGTGGTGGGCAAGGACGAGGTGGCGCGCGGCCGGGAGATGTCCTGGCTGCGCCTGGACCGCTATTTCCTGGGCGATCCGGAGGACCCGAAATGCGCCCAGCAGCCCGTGGCCTGCGCCCACTGCGAGCTGGCGCCCTGCGAGCAGGTCTGCCCGGTGGCCGCCACCGTGCACACCGACGAGGGCCTCAACGCCATGGTCTACAACCGTTGCGTGGGCACGCGCTACTGCTCGAACAACTGCCCCTACAAGGTGCGCCGCTTCAACTGGTTCAACAACTTCGCGGATCTGGAGGAGACAGAACGCCTGGTGCTGAATCCCGAGGTGACGGTGCGCGCGCGCGGCGTCATGGAGAAGTGCACGTACTGCACCCAGCGCATCGAGAAGGCCCGCGTCGACGCCCGCGTCGCCGGACGCGGGATCGAGGACGGCGACGTCCTGCCGGCCTGCGCCCAGACCTGTCCGACCGACGCCATCGTCTTCGGCGATCTCAACGATCCGCAGAGCCGGGTCAGCCGGATGCGGGGGATCAGCCGCTCGTACGATCTGCTGGACTACCTGAACATCAAGCCGCGGACGTTCTACCTGGCGCGTATCCGCAACCCGAATCCGGAGATCGCCGCGGCATCCGGTCACGACGACGATCACGGCACCCACGGCCATCGGGACGAAGCCCATGGCTAGCGGCGAGACAGCGGGAACCCCGTTCCGGGGACCGCGACCAAACGGAACTGGAGCCTGAAGCATGGACCAGTCGGCCATCGACCTCAGAGACAATACGACCGACGACCCCACGAGGCCGGTCGAGCTGATCCTGGGCGACAACGACTTCACCACGATCACCGAGCAGGTCTCGGACATCGTGCTGGAGAGGAAGACGCCCAGGGCCTGGTACATAGCCCTCGCCTTCACGGCGAGCCTGACCGGCGTTCTCTTCCTGATGATCGGCTACCTGTTCGTGACCGGCGTCGGCGTCTGGGGACTCAACAACCCGGTCAGCTGGGGCTGGGCCATCGTGAACTTCGTGTTCTGGGTCGGCATCGGACACGCGGGCACGCTCATCTCGGCCATACTCTTCCTGCTGCGCCAGAAATGGCGCACCAGCATCAACCGCTTCGCCGAGGCCATGACCATCTTCGCGGTGATCTGCGCCGGCATCTTCCCGGGCATCCATGTGGGGCGCGTCTGGCTCGTGTGGTGGCTCTTCCCGATTCCCAACTACCAGGCCATGTGGCCCAACTTCCGCAGCCCGCTGCTGTGGGACATCTTCGCCGTGGGCACCTACGCCACCGTTTCGCTGCTGTTCTGGTACACGGGCATGGTGCCGGATCTGGCCACCCTGCGCGACCGCGCCAAGGGCAAGCTGCAGCAGATCGTCTACGGCGCCCTGGCCATCGGCTGGCGGGGCAGCCACCGTCACTGGCACCGCTACGAGAAGGCCTACCTGTTGCTGGCGGGACTGGCGACGCCGCTGGTCCTCTCGGTGCACTCGGTGGTGTCCTTCGACTTCGCCACGGCCCAGTTGCCGGGCTGGCACACCACGATCTTCCCGCCGTATTTCGTGGCCGGCGCCGTCTTCAGCGGCTTCGCCATGGTGGGCACGATACTGATTCCGGCGCGCAAGTGGTTCGGTCTGCAGCACATCATCACGCTGCACCACCTCGATAACATGAACAAGATCATCCTGGCGACCGGCAGCATTGTCGGTTTCGCCTACGCCACGGAGTTCTTCATCGCCTGGTACGGCGGCAATCCCAACGAATCCTTCGCCTTCGTGAACCGCGCCTTCGGCCCCTATGCCTGGGCCTACTGGACCATGGTCACCTGCAACGTCGTCACGCCGCAGCTCTTCTGGTTCAAGAAGATCCGGCTCAACGTCGGCGTGATGTGGGTCATGTACATCTTCGTGAACATCGGCATGTGGTTCGAGCGCTTCGTGATCACGGTCTCGTCCCTGAGCCGCGACTTCCTGCCTTCGAGCTGGGACTACTTCAGGCCGACCACCATCGACGTGCTGACCTTCGTGGGCAGCTTCGGGCTGTTCCTGACCCTGGTCCTGCTCTTCGTGCGTTTCCTGCCCATGATCGCCATGGCCGAGGTCAAGACGGTCATGACGATCGCCGACCCCCACGGCGGCGAACGACGCTCGGTGGGCGATTACCACGGCGACATACCGCATGTCGAGGGGGAAGGAGGGGATGACCGATGAGCGCCCATGACGAACCCCGGGCCGTCTACGGACTGCTGACGGAATTCGATTCGGCCGACCAACTCTTCACGGCGGCGGAGCAGTGCCGGGACGAGGGCTTCAAGCACTGGGACGTCCACTCGCCCTTCCCGGTCCACGGCATGGACGACGCCATGGGCATCAAGGGTACCCAACTACCCTTCATCGTGCTGGCCGGCGGCCTCACGGGCCTCGTCCTGGCCGTGTTGATGCAGTGGTGGATGAACGCGGTCGACTACCCCTTCATCATCTCCGGCAAGCCGCTCTTCGGCCTGCCCGCCAACGTTCCGGTCATTTTCGAGTTGACGGTCCTGTTCAGCGCCTTCGCCACCTTCTTCGGGATGTGGGGGCTGAACGGCATGCCCAGGCTGCACCATCCGCTCTTCTCCAGCCGGAGGTTCAGGCGGGCCTCCCAGGACCGCTTCTTCATCGTGATCGAGGCCCGGGACCCCAGGTTCCAGCTGGAAGAGACCCGCGATTTCATGAACTCCCTCGGCGGTCTCGTGGTCGAGGAGGTCGTGGACATGAGCGAAGAAAGGGCGGAGGGCTGACCCATGCCGCGTATCATCATCTACGTCCTGTTGCTCCTGGCGGCGTTGAGCCTCATCCCGCTCGGGCTGATGTACAAGGCCCGGCACGGCGGGCGGGAGACGACGCGCATCCGGGTCGTCCACGACATGGACGACCAGTCCTTCCACAAGCCCCAGGCCGCCAATCCCTTCTTCGCGGACGGGATGGCCATGCGACAGCCCCCGGCCGGCACCGTGGCGCGGGGGATGTTGCGCGACGACGACGGCTACTTCCTGGGCGCCCTGCGCGACTCGCTCTACCTGGAGCGGGTACCGGTGCCCGTCTCCCGCGAACTCGTCGACAGGGGACAAGACCGCTTCGGCGTCTTCTGCGCGCCCTGCCACGGCCTGAGCGGCGACGGCAAGGGGCCGGTGCACCTGCGGGCCGCGGCGCTGGCCGAGGGCACCTGGACGCCGCCCACGGATCTGACCAGCCGGACGGTGGTCGATCGGCCCGCGGGACACATCTACAACACGATCACCAACGGCATCCGCACGATGCCGGCCCACGGACCGCAGATCGAGCCCGGTGACAGGTGGGCGATCGTCGCCTACGTGCGGGCGCTGCAGTTGACCCGCAACGCGACCATCGAGGACGTGCCCCGGGGCGACCGGGGAGTCCTGGAGCGATGAGGCGCCGGCAAGGGGCGGAGATCCGCCAGAACCGATTCAGCGCCGGCCACGAAGCCGGACGAGCACGGGGAGTTTGACTTGGCTCACCAACTGGTACCCACCCTGGACGACACGAAGACCACCCTGGACGGCCTGGGGCGACGGGTGTTCCGGATCAGCGGCCTGGTCGGCCTGATCGGCCTGGCCGCGACCGTCGTGCTGGGCCTGGGCGAGGGCGACGGCCTGGCCCGCTTCGGGTTCTCGTACCTGGTCAACTTCGCCTTCTTCCTGAGCATCAGCGTCGGCGCCCTGATCTTCGTGCCTCTCCAGTACGTGACCAAGGCCAGCTGGAGCGTCGTCGTGCGGCGCATGGCCGAGGTCATGGCCGCCGTGATGCCGGTGCTGCTGCTCCTGGCCGTGCCGATACTGCTGCTCTCCGGCCGGATCTACGGCTGGGCGGCGCCCGAGGCCGCCGGCAGCCCCGGCCTCGCCCACAAGGCGGCGTACCTGAGCACGGGCTGGTTCTCGGCGCGCTGGGTGATCTACTTCGCGCTGTGGACCCTGCTCTCCTGGTACTTCTGGCGCAGGTCGGTCAGGCAGGACGACAGCGGCGATCTGGTCCATACCCGCAAGATGGAGAACATGAGCGGATTCGCGCTGCTGGTCGGCGCCCTGTCGGTCGCCGCGGCCGCCTTCGACCTGCTCATGAGCGTCGACCACCTGTGGTTCAGCACCATCTTCGGCGTCTACTACTGGACCGGCGGCTTCGTGAGCTTCATCGCCGTCCTGACCCTGGTCACCATGGGCCTGCAGAACACCGGGCGCCTGACCAGGATCATCAGTCCGGAGCACTTCCACGACTACGGCAAGCTGATGTTCGCCTTCACCTTCTTCTGGGGCTACATCGCCTTCAGCCAGTACATGCTCTACTGGTACGCCAACATACCCGAGGAGACCGGCTGGTACCTGCTGCGGTCGCGCAACGGCTGGGGCTGGCTGGGTCTCGCGACCGTCTTCGCCACCTTCGCCCTGCCCTTCTGCGGGCTGATCTCCCGCTACGCGAAGCGCAATCGCAAGATGCTCGCCTTCTGGGCCTGCTGGCTGATCGCCGCCCACTGGATCGATCTCTTCTGGGTGGTCATGCCCGAATACAGCGACAGTTTCGTCTTCGGGCCCATGGACGTGACCGGCTTCCTGGGCGTCGGCGGCATCTGGTTCGCCGTCGTCACCCGGCTGGCCATGGGCCATTCGCTGGTACCGACGCGGGATCCGCGTCTGGACGATTCCCTGAGATTCGAGAACGCCTAGGAGTTGAAGATGGGAGCAGCCGTCAAGTCGTCAGCGAAAACCGGATTCAACACGGCCGCGGTCGTGACGTGCGCGCTCGCCGCGGTGGCGTTCCTCTTCGCCCTGTCGCTGTTCCTGCAGGGCGGGTTCGCGGCCGCGCTGGACGCCGAGACCGAACGCAAGGCGTTGACGCCGGTCGACGCCCAGGTCACGCAGGACGCCTTCGCCCAGAGGGCCAGGCTGGCAGAGGGCTACAGGTGGATCGACGAGGAGCAGGGCGTCGTCGGCATGTCCATCGAGGACGCCAAGGACGCGCTGGTCCGCAGGTACGCGGCCGCAACGGAGACGTCGGAGCCATAGGCCACCTGTCCCCGGCGGACGACTCGCCGGCGGCACGAAAGGAATCCAGATCTTGAGTGGAGCAACACACTTCCTCGGAGCCGGCAGCCTGTCGGCGTGGTTCCCCCCGGATGCGTCCCAGCACGCGTTCTGGCTGGATGAGGCCTTCACCGGCATCCTGTGGGCCGCGATCTTCGCCCTGGTGCTGGTGGTGGGCCTGGCCGCGACGTACATCGCCAGGCTCCGACGTCCCGAGGACAACCCGCGCTGGGATGTCACGGGCCCCGTGCACCCCGGCCTGCTCGGGCTGTGGGTGCTGGGCGCCGCGGGTCTGGCCGTCTTCGTCCTCGCGTCCGATTTCTGCGGCTACCTGGACCGGAGCGCGCCGCCCTACGGCGCCTCCGTCATCGAGGTCACCGCGCGGCAGTGGGACTGGGAGTTCGCCTATCCCGACGGCCACGTGGCCGATACGCTGCACGTCGAGATGGACCAGCCCGTCCAGCTCGACCTGCGATCCGCGGACGTGGTGCATTCGCTGTCCATCCCGGCCCTGCGGATCAACCAGGGTATCCTGCCCGACCGGACCACCCGCGTCTGGTTCGAGGCCGACCGGCCCGACACCTTCGACCTGCGCAGCAGCGTGTACAGCGGCGAATGGTACGCGGACATGCACACGGCCCTGGTCGTTCACCGCCCCGCGGACTACGAGGCCTGGCGGCTGGCCGTGAGCGACATCTTCGCCGGCCGCACCATGGCCGAGGTGGGCGAGATGCTCTACAACCGGCAGGGCTGCGCGGCCTGCCACAGCACGGACGGCTCCGCGCGGGTCGGGCCGAGCTTCCTGGACATGTACGGCAACACGTTCATGACCCGCTCCGGCGAATCGGTGCTCGTCGACGACGCCTACATCGCGGAGTCGATCCTGCAGCCGAACGTGTCGGTCATCGACGGCTTCGAACCGGTCATGACGCCCTACGAGGGGACGATCACCGATCAGGAGATCGAAGCGCTCACGGAGTGGTTCAAGACGCTGTCCCGGTTCGCCGCCGGCGGCCAGGAGGATAACTAGATGAACGACGGCATCGCGACTGCGGCCACCGGGGGAGGCCTCGGGGACGAACGGGGATCCGGAACCTGGGCCTCGACCTGCGACCACAAGAGAATCGCGTCGATGTTCCTGGGCTGGACCATGGGCCTGTTCCTGCTCGGCGCCGTCATCGCCGTGTTCATGAGGATCGCCGCCTGTTCCGGCGCGGAGATCGACCAGGCGCTGCTCAACCGGATGCTGACCTATCACGGCGTGATCATGGTCTTCATGTTCCTGGTGCCGGTGATCCCGTCGGCCGTCGGCTATTACCTGCTGCCGCTCCAGATCGGCGCGACCGAGATGGCCATGCCGCGTCTTTCGCGCTGCAGCTTCCGCTTCCTCGTCATCGGCACGCTCCTGGTGCTGGCGTCCCTGTCGGTGTACCCCGTCGGGACCGGCTGGACCTTCCGGACGCCCTATTCCCTGATCGACGGCGGCTCGCTCGGCCTCATGGCCGCCGGCCTGGCGCTGATCGCCCTGAGCTGGGTGTTCACGGGCCTCAACTTCCTGGTCACCGTGCACCGCCGACGTGCCGACGGCATGGGATTCCTCGACATGCCCATCCTGTCCTGGTCCCTCTACCTTACGGGCTACGTGCTCGTGGTGGCCGGCATCGCGTTCGCCGTCCTGATCGTCCTGCTGGCCGTGGCCAACGCCACGGGCCGGGGACCCTTCGCCGGCGGCGCGGACCCCCTGCTCTGGCAGAACGGCTTCTGGTTCGTGGTCACGCCCGCGGCCTTCTTCGCCACGATACCGGCGATCGGTATCATCTCCGACGTCGTCTCCGGCATCAGCCGCAAGGGCCTGGTCGGTCACAGGATCGTCGCCGGTTCCCTGGTCGCCCTGCTCGCCGCGGGCTTCGCCAGCTGGGGGACCCAGATGTTCGGCACCGGCCAGACCGCCGCGGCCGGCTTCTCCTTCTCGGTCCTGGCCATGATCGCCGTGATCCCGGTGGCCCTGATCGCGTACTGCTGGCTGGCCACGCTGTCGCGGGGCGCCGTCGCCTGCGCGGCCCCCACGACCTTCACGGTGGCCTTCCTGCTGTGCGGCGGCATCGGCGCCTTGCTGGGCCTCTTCCGGGCCAACCTGTCGGTGGGCGGCTACCTCGCGCCGACCCTGTTCAGCACCGCGCACATCCACTACCTGATGATGGGCGGCGTCGTGACGGCCCTGCTGGCCGGCTTGCATTACTGGTGGCCGCTGATGACCGGACGCAACTACCACCCGCTGCTGGGACGGGTGAGCGGCCTGGTCTACCTGGCCGGTCTGAACCTGGCCTTCTTCCCCCAGATCATCATGGGCACCCGCGGCTTGCCCCAGGGGCTCCAGCTCATACCCGACGGGATGGTCGGACTCGCCGCCGTCTCCTCCGGGGGCATGGCCGTGCTGCTGATCGGCCTGGGCCTCGTCGTCTTCAACCTGGTCCGCTCCGCGGCCGGGGGGACGAAGGCGGACCCGAACCCCTGGCGCTCGTCCTCGATGGAGTGGCGGGCGTAACTCCAATCAGCGCCGTAGGATATTGGCTGCAGGGCGACGCCGATCCCGTGTGAATCGATATCGGATATCCTATTAACTGTTGAAGAACAATATACTTGTGATTCTCTACGGCCAGGTATAGATTTGAGTCCGGCCCAAAATAGAGGATGACTTTTCGATTCCTCTTGGGTACTATGTTTCGGCCTGAAAAATGAGTGATTTAATCCTCATTAACTTGCTCCGGATTCACCGGATCGGTCCGGTCCTCTAGCCCCAGATACGGGAGGTCACGATGAAAGTCCAACACAAGCTGCGGTTCTTGCTTCTCTGCGGAGTGCTGCTGGCCACGACCCTGAGCGGTCCGGTCCTGGCCCAGACGACCCTGCAAGAGGTGATGACCGAACGTGGCCTCACCGAGAAGGACGTCCTGGCGGCGGCGAAGACCTACGTGCCCACCGGCGGACGCGACGACTACGTCTGCTTCAGCTCCGGCGGCCAGAGCGGGCAGCTCATCGTCTACGGCATCCCGTCGATGCGCATCCTCAAGTACGTGGCCGTCTTCACGCCCGAGCCCTGGCAGGGGTACGGCTACGACGACGAGTCCAAGGCCGTGCTGGCGCAGGGCCGGATCCTGGGCAAGGACATCACCTTCGGCGACACCCACCATCCCGCCATCTCGGAAACCGACGGCGAGTACGACGGGCGCTACCTGTTCATCAACGACAAGGCGAACCCGCGCATCGCCGTGGTCGACCTCCACGACTTCGAGACCAAGCAGATCATGGTCAATCCCTTCTTCAAGTCCGACCACGGCGGCTGCTTCGTGACGCCCAATACGGAATACGTCATGGAGGCCAGCCAGTACGCGGCGCCGTTCTCCCAGGACTTCGTGCCCCTCGAGAAGTTCAACGACGAGTACCGCGGCGGACTGACCTACTGGAAGTTCAACCGCGAGACGGGCCGCATCGACGGCGACAGCTCGTTCACCTTCGAGATGCCGCCCTACAGCCAGGACCTCTGCGACGCTGGCAAGGGCCCGAGCTACGGCTGGGGCTTCAACAACTCCTTCTGCTCCGAGCGTTACGTCGGCGGCATCGAGCGCGGCCGGCCGCCCTTCGAGGCCGGCTGTTCGTCCAAGGACACGGACTTCCTGCACATCACCAACTGGAAGAAGGCCGCGGAGCTCGTCGCGGCCGGCAAGGTCAAGAAGGAGAACGGCGCCTACCTGATCACCATGGAGCAGGCGATCAAGGAAGAGCTGATGTTCCTCATTCCCGAGCCGAAGAGCCCTCACGGCTGTGACGTCACACCGGACGGCAAGAGCATCATCGTGTCCGGCAAGCTTGATTCCCACGCCTGGGTCTACAGTTTCGACAAGATCATGAAGGCCATCGCGGACAAGAACTTCGAGGACTACGATCCCTACGGACTGCCGATCATCGCCCTGGATGTCGCTCTGGACAAGTCGGTCAACGTGGGCCTGGGACCGTTGCACACCCAGTTCGATTCCGAAGACGGGGTCTGCTACACGTCCATCTACGTCGACTCGCAGATCACCAAGTGGAACTACCGCACCGGTCAGATCCTCGGCACCATCCCCATCCACTACAACGTCGGCCACCTGATGACGATGGAGGGGGATTCCAAGACTCCCGACGGCAAGTACCTGGTCGCGTTGAACAAGCTGTCCATCGACCGCTTCAACCCGGTGGGTCCCTTGCATCCGCAGAATCACCAGCTGATCGACATCGGCGGCAGCCAGATGCAATTGCTGTACGACATGCCCCTGCCCCTGGGCGAGCCGCATTACGCGGTGGCCATCAGCGCGGACAAGCTGAAGCCCGTGATCAACTACAAGACCGGCTGGAACAGCCGCGCCGACGAGAGGTCGCCGTACCGGGTTCGTGCCGGTCGCGAGAAGGTCGAGCGCGACGGCAACCGTGTCCACATCTACGGCACTCTCATTCGCTCGCACATCAACCCCGAGATCATCGAGGTCACCGAGGGCGACGTGGTGTCGATCCACCTGACCAACCTGGAGCGGGCCCAGGACGAGGTCCACGGCTTCGCCATGTACGGCCAGAACGTGCAGCTGTCCATCGAGCCCGGCAAGACCGCCTCGGCGACCTTCACGGCCGACAAGCCGGGCGTCTACCCGTACTACTGCACGGAGTTCTGCTCGGCGCTGCACCTCGAGATGCAGGGCTACATGCTCGTGCAGCCCAAGGGCTACGTGGCCGATGACGCCGTGATGGAGGAGGGCACGACCTACACCCAGGCCGACTACGAGGCCCAGGTCGCGACCAACGTCGCCACCCAGGAAGTGATCAACCAGGTCGTGGCGTTCATCACGAGTCACAACTACCAGGACTTCCCGACGGTCGTCGCCCTGGTCGAGGACGCCACCGATCAGCTCGGCTTCGCCGACGGGGCCAAGGCCAAGGCCGAGGCCGCGGCCGCCGAGGGCGACTACCATAACGCCATGCTCTGGGCCAACCAGTGGTGGCAGTACCAGGTCAAGACCGCCGATCTGGGGTTGCGCGCCAAGACCTTCCTGGAGCAGAATGGAGCCGTGAAGAACTAGGAACGGACCCACGTCCGTCCGCCCGAAATCGGGTTCATGCAACGGATATCCGGGTACCGGATTTCCGGGGGGATCGCCCCGGGAATCCGTGCCCGGATAAGTCGGTAAGTCAAGGAAGTTGAAGCATGAAGAGTACCTACCAGACGGTCCTGCTGTCCTGCTGTCTGCTGATCATGCTGTTGCTGGTCGCCTGCGATTGCGCCGACCGGGAAGAACGCATCGCCGAGGCCCGTGCCCGCCAGGGGCTCGCCGAGGCGAGGGAGGAGCCGGAGCCCCTGTCCGCCAGCGCCCAGCTCTATAGGGACAAGACCTGCCACACCTGCCACGGCGAGGACGGGATCACCGCCCTGCTGCCCAGCTATCCCGTGATAGCGCGACAGGGCGAGGCGTACGCCCTGAAACAGATGATGGACATCAAGAGCGGCGCCCGCGCCAATGCCCAGGCGGCCGCCATGAAGCCCATCATCGACGGCTGCACCGACGAGGAGATCGCCGTCCTGGCGGCCTACATCGCGACCGAGCTCGGCGGCGACCTGCCCATCGGGACCGGCGTCGTGGACGAGGAATCCGCCGGCGCCAAGCTCTACAGGACCAAGACCTGCACGGCCTGTCACGGCAAGGACGCGGTTTCGCCGATCCTGGCGGATTACCCCCGGATCGCGGGTCACAACGCGGAGTACGCGCTCCAGCAGATGAAGGACATCAAGAGCGGCGCCCGGGCCAACGGCATGGCTGTTGCCGGGATGAAGGGCGTGATGCATCTTGTCAACGAGGAAGAGATGGCCCATCTGGCCGAGTACATAGCCTCCCTGCCGAGATAACCAGGCTCGGCGGAGTCGTGGAGGCGTTCTGAGCAAGCGGTCGATCGTCGACGGTCGATCCAAGGAGACATCATGAAGAAGCTCTGGCTGTTCCCGATGATGATCGTGTTGACCGCGTGCCTGGCGGCGCCGGGCGTCCTGGCCTGGAACGACGAAGGCGGCGAGAAGGAGGAGGCCCTCCTGCTCACCCCCGACCTGGACAACGGCCGCGTCGTCTACGAGGTCTGCTCCGCCTGCCACCTCCCCGAGGGCTGGGGCACGCCGGACGGCACCTTCCCCCAGCTGGCCGGCCAGCCCTACACGGTGGCCATCAAGCAGCTGGCCGACATCCGTGACCTGAACCGGGACAATCCCACGATGTACCCCTTCGCCCTGCCCGCGTCCATCGGCGGCCCGCAGGCGCTGGCCGACGTGTCGGCCTACATCGAGCAGCTGCCCATGAATCCCGACAACGGCAAGGGCGAGTGGGCCGAGGGCACGCCCGAATTCGAGCAGGGCAAGGCGCTCTACATCGCCAACTGCGTCCAGTGCCACGGCGATGACGGCGTCGGCGATCCCGAAAAGTTCTACCCCCTGATCCAGGGCCAGCACTACCTGTACATGCTGCGCCAGTTCGAGTGGATCCGGGACGGAAAGCGTCGCAACGCCAACCCGGACATGGTCAAGCAGATCGCCGAGTTCAGCGATGCCGACATGCAGATGGTGATCAACTACGTCTCGCGCATCCCCGTACCCGAGGAGAAGCTGGCGCCTTCGAAGGACTGGCTGAACCCGGATTTCGATTGACGGGCGGAACGGATCGGCGAACATGGAGCCGGGCGCGGGCGCGCGACCGACTCCCCCTGGCGGGAGCCGTGCGAACCGTCTGCTCGCTTGCAGGAAAGGGACGGGCATGAATGCCAAGAACAGGTTTCTCGTCAGCGGCGTCCTGATCGTGGCCGCGGTGATCCTGCTGATCCCGATCTACAACAGCCCGATCTGGTGGGTCTCCCTGGAGGCGCCCAACTATCCTGCCGAATCCTTCCCCGACGGCGTGCGGATCCTCTTCCACCTGAATGGGGTCTTCAACGGCTGCCAGCTGGTGGAGAAGGCGGAGATCCAGTCGGAAGAAGCCCTGGATTGCGTCCACGAGATGGACACGATCAACCACTACGTGGGCATGTATCCCATCGCCTCCGGCGGCCCCGTCGAGCTCTTCTTCTCCATCTTCCTGCTCGCGCTCGTCGCCGTGATGCTGGTCGGCTACATCATCACCAGGCCGGCTGTGCGTGTCGTGGTGATGGCGACCGGTTTCGCGCTCATCGCGGTCTGGATGGGCTTGACCTGGTACGGCGCCGACGGTCTGAAGCACCACGATGCCGACTACCTCGAGGGCCGCATCACCGTGCTCGGCGAGAGCGTGGAGGAGGATGAGGACGCCGAGGCGGAGATGACGCCCGGCGAGGCTCTCATCGAACGCCTGAAGGCCTCCCTGGCCGAAAGCGGGGAAACCGAGGGGAGCGGTGGCGAAGAGGAATCCCTCGAGGATCTGGAGGGCAAGGCCAGGAGCATCGCGTACCTCCGCTCGACGTACCAGGCCGACATGGCCCGCCGGCTGGGGGCCACGGAGCCCTGGCGGGGGTCGGGCCGGCAGCTCCTGTCCTGGCACTACGGACGGAGCCTGGGCCGGTATTTCCGGGATCAGGAGACGTTGGGCCCCATGGTGTCGCGGATGACCAGCGCGGGCAACATCGTCTTCTGGGGAATCATCGGCGTGATGGTGCTGCTGCTACTGGTCGCGCGCAAGCCCCGCGGCCTCTTCAACCGGTTGCTGGTCTTCATACCCATGACCCTGCCGCTGCTCTTCGTCCTCGAGTACGCCATCTGGCTGGGCTGGTACGGGCACAACATGAACAGCATGGGGGCCTTCACCCTCACGCCCTTCATGCCGACCGTGTTCGGACAGGGCAAGGTCGCCCAGTTCACCACGAATTCCTATCCCGCGTTCGGATTCTGGCTGATCGTCCTGTTCTCCGTGCTGCTGGCGGTGGCCGTCTACCTCAGGTCGCAGCAGGCTCGAGATGCCGAAGACGAGTAGGGCGTTGACGGTGGCGCTCGCCCTGTCCCTCGTGGCCTCGATTCCGCCGGTCTGCGCCGCGGATCTTCCGCCCTTCCAGGACCTGGTGGACGCCGCGGGCGAGAACGCCACGTTCACGCCGCCGCCCGGGGTCTACGCCGGTCCGGTCATGATCGACTTCCCCATCACCATCGAGGGAGGCGGCAAGGTCACCATCGACGCCGGCGGCGAAGGCTCCGTGATCTACGTCGATTCCGACGGTGTCACCCTGAAGGGGCTGCACCTCACCAATTCCGGCGTGTCCTACAACGACCTCGATTCGGGCATCCAGGTCCGGGGCAACTTCAACATGATCAAGGACTGCGTGATCGAGGATTGCCTGTTCGGCATCGATCTGCAGCAGTCCGAGCACAACATATTGCGGCGCAACAGGATCAGCTCGAAGCCCTTCGAGCTCGGCCAGCGCGGCGACGCGGTGCGTCTCTGGTACAGCTTCCACAACAAGATCTTCGACAACGTCTGCACCGACGTCAGGGACATGGTCGTCTGGTACTCGTCGGAGAACGTGTTCCGCGGCAACCGGCTGAGCGACAGCAGGTACTCGCTGCACTTCATGTACTCCAAGTACAACCTCGTGGAGGGGAACGAGTACTACAACAACGCGGTGGGCATCTTCCTGATGTACAGCGACGGGGTTGTCGTCCGCGGCAACCTCATCGCGCACGCCGCGGGTCCGACCGGCGTGGGCATCGGTTTCAAGGAGACCTCGGACCTGATCATCGAGGACAACGAGGTCCTCTACTGCGCCAGCGGTCTCTACATCGACGTGTCGCCGTACCAGCCCGACACCATCAACCGCTTCGAGGGCAACCTCATCGCCTACAACGGGATCGGCATACGGTTCCTCAACGACTGGCACGGCAACATCTTCACCGGCAACCGGATCGCCGACAACCTGACCCAGGTCTTCGTCGGCGGCGGCAAGACCGCCAACCGGAACGACTGGGTCGGGAACTACTGGTCCGATTATGCCGGTTTCGACCGTGACGAGGACGGAATCGGCGACACGCCCCACGAGATCTATGCCTACGCCGACCGCATCTGGCGGGACAGGCCCTACGCCCAGTTCTTCAAGGGGTCGCCCCTGCTGGAAACCCTGGATTTCCTGGAGAGGCTGGCCCCGTTCTCGGATCCGAATCTGCTGGTCAGGGACGATGCGCCCAGGATTGGGAAGGAGGAGACGGGGATTCCCCGGGACGCGCGCGAAGCCGCTTCGCCGCCGCTCCCGCCCCCGGGCCGCGATGAGCGCTAGAGAAGAGGGCGTCCGCCGCAAGCCGCCCAAGCCACCCCGCCGCGACTTCCTGAGGACCCTGGCGCTGGTCTCGGGCTTCGTCGGCGCGTCGCTGGTGGGTTTCGTGCCCTTGGTCAAGGGCTGGGCCAAGCGCCTGCGTCCCCCCGGCGCCCTGCTCGAGGACGACTTCCTGGCCTCCTGTATCAAGTGCGGCCAGTGCGTCCAGGTCTGCCCGGTGGAGGCGATCAGGCTCGCCGACCTGACGGACGGCTTCGGCAACGGGACCCCCTACATCGATTCCCGGCAACAGGCCTGCGACTTCTCGTGCGACGGGCTGCAATGCGTGCTGGCCTGTCCCACCGGGGCCCTGACCCACCACATCAACTATCCCCACGAAGCCAGGATGGCGGTGGCGAAGATCGAGCGCCCCGACCGCTGTCTCGCCATCCGCGGCGAGGGATTCGAGGGCCTCGCCCGCGGCGCCGATTTCCAGGGCAAGCTGCGCTACGACGAGATCGACCGCTGGAACCCCATCCGCGTCAGCGACCATCCCTACGACCTGGAGGTCTGCGACCTCTGCGTCCGGCAATGCCCCATCGAGATCCGCATCGCCCAGTGCGCCGCGGGCAGCCCGCCCGCCGGCGATCCCAACCAGTGTCCGCCCGAGCCCGCCATCCGGCTGGTGGAGACGGGCGAAGCCGGCGGCCGCGCGACCTATGCGCCGGAGATACTGTCCGGCTGCGTCGGTTGCGGCGTCTGCGAGATGATCTGTCCCGCCGAGCCGGGCGTCATCGTGATGGACGACGAGGGAAGGGGGGTCATCGCGTGAAGAAGCTGATCGATTCCCTCGCCGTCATGCTGGGACGCGAGCCCCGCCGGCCCGCGCAGGACGAGATCTCGACCAAGGCGCAGGAGATCCACGACCTCAAGGCCGCCAACCGGGACCGGGACATGTCCCAGCACATCAAGGAGGAACGCCTGAAGAAGGCATCCTCGCCCCAGATCTGGCGCCGCCGCCGCTGGTCCGTGCTGATCGCGGTGAACCTCTTCTTCGTGGTGTCGGACAAGCTGGAAATCCAGGCGCTCGAGGGCGCCCTGACCGGGTCGCGCTTCGTCGGCTTCCACATGGCCGACCTCAACGCCGCGCTGCAGGTCATGCTCGCCTTCAAGCAGGTGTTGATCAACCTGCTGATCGGCGTCATCACCGTGTTCGTCCTCTGGTGGCTGCTCGGCGGCCGGACCTTCTGCTCGTGGGTGTGCCCGTACCACCTCCTGTCCGAACTGGCCGAGATGATCCACGTCAAGCTGGCACGCCGCAAGCTGGTCAAGCACCACGCCTTCGACCGCCGGGCGCGGACGTGGCTCTGGCTGATCTTCGCCGCCCTGGCCTTCGTCACCGGCTACACCGTCTTCGAGACCATCTCGCCGACGGGTATCCTCAGCCGCGCGCTCATCTACGGGCCCGGCATCGCCCTCGCCTGGGTCCTGGCGCTCCTGGTCTTCGAGATCCTCTATTCGCGACGGGCCTGGTGCCGCTACGCCTGTCCCATCGGCCTGACCTACGGGCTGGTCGGCGTCACCTCGCCCCTCGAGGTGGAGCACGAGTTGAGCAAGTGCTTCTACGACGGCGCCTGCCGCCAGGCGTGCCTCGTCCCGCACGCGCTGAACTGCACAGTCAAGGGCCGCGGGACGCGATTGAAGACGACCACCGGCGCCGACTGCACCCGCTGCGGCCGCTGCATCGACGTGTGCCCCACCGGCGCGCTGTCGTTCAAGTTCAAGGGGATGGGGAAGCGAACGTGATCCGCTGCGAGAAACTGGGCAAGTCCTTCCGGCGCACACGGGTCCTCGACGGCGTGGACCTCGAGGTGGCGCGCGGCGACCGCATCGCCCTGGTGGGTTCGAACGGCGCCGGCAAGACGACGCTCATCCGCTGCCTGCTGGGCGAGTACACGCACGACGGCGTGGTCGCCTTCGACGGCCGGGATCCCCGCGCCCACCGTTCCGAGGTCCTGCGGCGGATCGGCTTCGTGCCGCAGCTGCCGCCCCCGCTCAAGATGACGGTCGGGCAGCTGGTCAACTTCGCCGCCGAGATCTGCGGCTGCGATCCCGCGGCGATGAACACGGTCATCGAACAGCTCGGCCTGGACGTCGCGGCCATCCGGCGCAGGCCCTTCGTCAAGCTCTCCGGGGGCGAGAAGCAGAAGATGCTGATCGGAATCGCCCTGGGCCGCGAGACCGATCTGCTGGTGATGGACGAGCCGGCCGCCAACCTCGACCCCATGGCGCGACAGGTCTTCTTCGGACTGCTGGCCGAGCGACGCGACCGGGTGTCGATGATCATCTCCAGCCACCGTCTCGACGAGGTCGCGTCCCTGGTCAACCGCGTGATAGAGCTGGACCGCGGTCACATCGTGCTCAACGATCACGTCGACGACCGCGTCGACATGGCCGGCATCCTCACCTGCCGGGTCCGCCTGAACGCCGCGAATCCGGCCTTCGCCAAGGCCGTGGTCCACTGGAACTTCGACGGCGACGAAGAGGGCGTCGTCTGGCGGGGGCGCGTGGCCGGCCCCGACCGGCTACGCTTCCTGGGCATGCTGTCCCGCTATGCCGCCTCGTTGCGGGCCATCGAAATGAAGGAGTGATCCATGAAAGCGACCTCGTATCTCGCCCTGCTGACTCTCGCCGCCGTGCTCGCGGGCTGTTCCGGCAAACCGGAGACCGGGCCGGGCGACGTGCGCTGGGATCGAGACACCTGCGCCCGTTGCGCGATGGCCGTCAGCGACCGCCACTACGCGGCCCAGGTCCGCGGGGGGAGCGCCGGGCAGAAGACCCGGCTCCATTTCTTCGACGACGTCGGCTGCGCGGTCTTCTGGCTGGACGAGCAGGACTGGAAGGCGGACTCCCGCACCGAGGTGTGGGTCACCGACTGGCGCGACGGCGAGTGGATCGACGCCCGCGCGGCCTGGTACGTCGAGGGCAAGACCACGCCCATGGATTTCGGTCTCGGCGCCCAGGCCGAGCGCGACGAGGGCGCCCTGGACTACGCCCGGGCGGTGGCGTTCATCCATGACCGCAGGCAGCGGGCCCACTGAACCGCGGGACCCGTCTCGGGACGCGATCCCGGAAGGTACGACGCACCATGAAGCAGCTGATCCATCTGGCCCGGACCGACATCGGCGAATCGCTGCGCGCGCGGTGGTTCTTCGTGTACACGATCGTCTTCGGCGGCGTGATGGTCGGGCTGTTCATCTCGGGCCTGACCGAGTCGAGGATCATGGGCTTCACCGGTCTCTCGCGCCTGCTGGTGACCTACCTCCAGATCACCATGGCCATCCTGCCCATCTTCATGCTCATCACCACCGTGCGGTCGGTGGTCGGCGACCGCGAAGCGGGCATCTTCGAGTACGTCCTGGCCCTGCCCGTGGGCATCGGCGCCTGGTACTGGGGCAAGCTGGCCGGGCGATTCCTGGTGGTCTACCTGCCGGTGCTCGCCGCCATGTTCCTGGCGGTGGCCTACGGCGTCGTCAAGGGCGTGGCGATACCCTGGCTCGACGTCTTCTACTACTCGGGGCTGCTGGCCTCGCTCGCCTGGTGCTTCCTCGGGATCGGCATGCTGATCTCGACCATGTCCCGCTCGACCGACGTGGCGCAGGCGGGGGCCTTCCTCACGTGGCTGTTCCTGCTGTTGTTCCTGGATCTCATCCTGCTGGGCGCGCTGATCAAGGAGGGCTTGCCCGCGGAGACCGCGGTCGCCATCTCGCTGGCCAACCCCATGCAGTCCTTCCGCACCGCGTCGATGCTGCTCTTTGATCCGCAGCTCGTGCTGCTGGGCCCGGCCGCCTACGTGATCCTGGACAACTTCGGCCACGCCGGCTACCTGGTCTGGGCCATGACCTACCCGATCGTCATCGGGCTCGCGTGTTCGGGCCTGGGATTCTGGATCTTCCGGCGCGGCGACTACTCCTGATCCGTAATTCAGATGCGGACGGGCGAGCCGCCGACCACGACCGCCTTGGCCCGTGTCGGCCGGCAGAGCAACAGGGCCGCCACCCGGTCGCCCACGCGATCGTAGGCCGGGTCGTCCAGGTCGAAGAGCGCCAGGTCGCAGGCCCGGCCGGGCTCCAGCGCGCCGATGTCGTCGCGGCCCAGGCAGGCCGCGCCCCCCAGGGTCGCCATCTCCAGCACCTCGTCCACGGTCATGGCCGCCGCGCCGCCCGTCACCCGGTGCAGCAGCAGGCACTGGCGCAGCTCGGCCAGCAGGTCGGAGGCGTCGTTGCTGGCCGACCCGTCCACGGCCAGGCCCACCGGACAACCCGCCGCCTTCAGGTCCCGCACGCGGCAGATCCCCGAGCCCAGGCGCATATTAGATGTAGGGCAGTGGGCGATGGCCACGCCGGCCCGGCCGAGCCGGGCGATCTCCGCGTCGTCGAACCAGATGCCGTGGGCCAGCCACACGTCGTCGGCCAGCCAGCCCGTGTCCTCGAGCAGGTCCACCGGGCGCATGCCGTACATCTCGCGGCAGTAGGCGTCCTCGTCGCGGGTCTCGGACAGGTGGGTGTGCAGGCGCACGCCGTGGGCGCGGGCGAGCTCCGCCGTGCGGGTCATCAGCTCGGGCGTGATGGAGAAGGGCGAACAGGGCGCCAGGGCGATGCGCGTCATGGCGCCCGGCGCGGGGTCGTGGTAGCGGGCGATGAGCCGCTCGCTGTCGGCCAGGATGGTGTCGGGATCCTGCACCACCGAGTCCGGGGGCAGGCCGCCGTCCTTCTGGGAGCGCGACATGCTGCCGCGGGTGGGGTGGAAGCGGATGCCGGCCTCGCGGGCGGCGTCGATGGTGATGTCGATCAGCTCGGGCGAGGCGTCACGCGGGAAGAGGTACTGGTGGTCGGTGGTGGTGGTGCAGCCGCTGGACAGGAGTTCACGGCAGCCGACCAGCGCCGCCTCGTGGAAATCGTCGTCGCCGAGCTCGGCCCACACGGGATAGAGGGTGCGCAGCCAGTCGAAGAGCTCGGCGTCGACGGCGCCGGGCCAGGCCCGCGTGCGGGTCTGGTAGAGGTGGTGGTGGGTGTTGACCAGGCCCGGCAGCACCACGCAGCCGCTCGCGTCCAGACGCGCGTGGGCGTCCAGGGGCGCGCCGTCGATCTCGGCGGGGGGGTCTCCGTCGCCCACGGCGGTGATCAGGCCGTCGCGGGCGGCCACCCAGCCCCCGTCCAGGACGCGCCGTGCGCCGTCCATGGTCACCAGCGGTTCGGCGTTCGTCAGCAGGAAGAGATCGCGCTCGCTCATGGCCTCATTCTCCGTTGGTTTGTCCCCGAGCCCCCCTTATACTCCACGCGACGGGGGCGTACCACAACAGCTTATCATCCCGATCTGGCCCGCATCTTGTAGCGTTCGCTCCCCGAGCGCGATTCGACACGCTTTTCGACCAAAAAAGAGGGCAACCCTGGAACGCGATGTCCGTCAGAGGGGACGGCGCGAAAGAACGAAGGAGACCACCGTGCGAAACCAAAGGTCAACGAACCTGGCGATTCTCGTGACCCTGCTCGCCGTCCTGTCGTTGCTCGGCGGCTGCGGCGGCGGCAAGGCCGTCACGCGGGTCGACACCGACTCCACCTACGACCTCTCCGGCCGCTGGAACGACGTGGACAGCCGCGAGGTGGCCAGGGTACTCATCGACCAGGCGACGGACAGCCCCTGGGTCGAGAACCACCTGCTGGCCGAGGGCAAGAAACCCGCGGTGATCGTGGGCGAGATCTACAACAAGTCCTCCGAACACATCCCCGTCGACGTCTTCATGGCCGACGTGGAGCGCGCCTTCATCAACTCCGGCCGCGTGCGCATGGTCGCCTCGGCCGAGCAGCGCGAGCAGCTCCGCGACGAGCGGGCCGACCAGCAGCAGTACAGTTCCGAGGCCTCCATGGCCAACTGGGGCCGCGAGCTGGGCGCCGACTACATGATGCTGGGCGAGGTCAACACTATCATCGACCGCGAGGAGGGGGACGAGGTCAAGTTCTACCAGACCGACGTCTACCTAATCGATCTCGAGGACAACACGAAGGTCTGGGCGGGCTTCAAGAAGATCAAGAAGTACGTCAGCCGCGACGGGTACCGTCCGTGATCACGCCCGCGCGCACTCGCGTGGCGGCCGCGGCCGTGCTCCTGCTCCTGGCGGGAGCCGGCCTGACCGGCTGCTCCACCTACGTGGAACGCCACCGCATGCTGCGCGGCGATCTGGCCGGCGGCGATTTCGACAAGGCCCTGGCGGTCATCGACGAGGGCGCCAAGGGCCACGACCGACTGCTCAATCTGCTCGAGCGCGGCCTCGTCCTGCACTACGCCGACCGCTGGCAGGCGTCCAACGAGGTCTTCGAGGAGGCCGAGCTGCTGTCGGACGACCTCTACACCCGCAGCGTCAGCCAGGCCGCCCTGTCCATGGTCACCAGCGACGGCGCCATCGACTACCGGGCCAAACCCTACGAGATGGCGCTGGTGCCCTATTACCGGGCCCTCAACTACGCCTACCTGCGCGAGCGCGACGAGGCCCTGGTGGAGGCGCGCAAGGCCGAGATCCGGCTGCGCGAATGGTCGGACGCGGCGCAGGAGGAGGGGGAGGACCGCGATCCGGTCCTGGACAACAATGCCTTCCTGCACTACCTGCGCGGCATGATCCACGAGTGGGGCGGCGAGATCAACGCGGCCTTCCTGGCCTATCGCCACGCCGCGCTGGCCTACGCCGACGCCGCCGGCGCCCTGGCGGCCGAGATCCCGCCCTGGCTGGGTGCGGACCTGCTGCGCACGGGCACCCGCCTGGGCTTCCGCTCCGAACTGGACGAGCTTGAGGCCCGCCTGCCCGGTCTGCTGCCCGCGTCGCTGGAACCCCTGGAGGGGACGGGGGAGGTCGTGATCTTCGTGGAGCTCGGCTACGCCCCCCACCGGGAGTCGCGCGAGCTGGACCTGCCCATCTTCGAGGAAGACGACTTCCACGACGACTACGACGCCTGGTCGCTGGCCCTCCACGGCCGCTACTACCACGGCTGGCGCAGCAGCCGGGACATCGCCTACTGGCTGCGCCTCGCGATACCCGAACTGGTCGACGAGCCGCCGGCGGTGGCCGGCGCGCGCGTGAGCAGCGGCACCGTGGGCGGGCAGACCCGCACCGTGCTGGTGGAGGACGTGGCGGGGCGGGCGGTCCTTCGCTTCGAGGCTGACCTCGACAACATCCTGCTGAAAACAATCGCCCGGGCCCTGGTGAAGTTTGTGGCCCAGGAGAAGGCCGAGGACGAGAGCAAGCTCGCCGGCCTGCTGGTCAACCTCTTCGGCGCCGCCACCGAGCGCGCCGACACTCGCGGCTGGCTCACCCTACCCCACGGCATCGCGCTGGCCCGTCTCAGCCTGCCCGCGGGGGTTCACGACCTTCGCGTCGACCTCTACGACGCCCACGGCCGCTCGGTCGGCGAGCACGCCGTTCCCGGCGTCCAGGTCCGCACCGGCGGCTGGACCTTCCTCAGCCGCCGCATCTTTTGACGTTCCCGTCCGTCTCAAAAAAAATCGGATTCGCATGCAACCCTCGGCCCCGGTCGTGCTGTCTATATAGGTACGAGCACCCACGGCGGGACTGATCGGCCCGCCCGAACCCCAGCGGAGACGTCGGTGGACGAACGCCAGCTCAGAACCAGGATCCTCGACGGCGACGCCGAGGCTGAACGGGCCCTCTACGACCGACACGTGGACGGCGTGTACGGGCTGGCCTACCGCATGTGCGGAGACGAGGCGATGGCGGAAGAACTCACCCAGGACACCTTCCTGAGAGCCTTCGACAGGATCGGCGACTGGCGCGCGGAAGCCCCCTTCGGGGCCTGGCTGCGGGCGGTCGCGGCCTCGGTGGTCCTCAACGGGCTGCGCAAGGCGAAGCGCACGCGCGAGCGGGAGACCCTCGTGGCCGACGCCGAGACCCTGGGCCGCAGCGTGCCGGCCGCCGACCTGGACCTGCGCCGCGCCCTGGACGCCGCCGTCGGCGCCCTGTCCGACGACCACCGCCTGGTCTTCGTGATGCACGAGATGGAGGGCTATACCCACCGCGAGATCGCCGACGTCCTCGGCACCCGCGTGGGCACGGCCAAGGCGCGCCTCTCCCGGGCGCGCGCCAAGCTCAAGGACCTGCTGTCCGGCACCCTGGCCGGACCGAACCTGGAGTCCGAGGCATGAAACGTGACGACCTGGACGACCTGATCGATTCCGTCGCCGGCGAACTGCGACGACCGCCCGTCCCCCCGCGCGAGCGCATGTGGGCGCGCATCGACGCCGCCCGCGCAGGCCGCCGCGGCCGCGTGGTCGAGGGTCCGTGGCGCCGCTACGCCCGCAGCCGGCTCTGGTGGCCGGCCGCCGCGGCGGCGCTGCTGCTGCTGGGCATCGGCCTGAGCCGCTGGTTGCCCCAGAGCGGGTCCGCGCCCAGGGGCGAGACGACGGTCACGGCCGCCGATCCCCTGGAAGATCCTATGCTGGCCTACATGACGGCCGACGTGCTGAACCGGGCCGAGATCCTGCTGACGGATTTCCGTGTGGGGCAGCCCCTGCCGGCCGAGGAGGCCGCCGCGGCCGACGCGACGCTGGCGACCTGGGCGAGCGGCCTGCTGCTGGACACGCGCCTGCTGCTCGACTCGCGCGTGGGCGCGGACCCGCACCTGCGACCCCTGCTGGCGGACCTTGAATTCACGCTGGCCCAGCTGGCCCAGCTCGGCGGCCCGCTGCGCAGCGAGGACCGCGACTGGATCGAGACAGGCCTGGAGCACCGGGCGACCTTGGAGAGACTGCGGGCGGTCGTCCAGCCGGGCACCGTGCGCCTGAGCCTTTAGAAGGAGGACGAGATGGAAACGCGCAACTGGACCGATCGCATCTGGCTGGTCGTCGTCGGCCTGCTGGCCGTGCTGCTGGTGGCCGGCGCCGTGCGGGTCATCGCCGCGCCCGCGGACGAGACCTACGACGCGGCGCGCGCGGCCCTCAACCGGGCCGAGTACCGGGAGGCCGCCGAACTCTACCGGCAGGTCTACGAGCAGGAACGTCAGGGCGACCTGGCCGCCGAGGCCCTCTACTGGCGCGCCTTCTCCTTCTACAAGATGGGCCACGAGAAGCACCTGCAGCAGGCCCTCGAGGCCCTCGAGGTCCAGATGGAGCGCTTCCCCGGCTCGCCCACCATGAGCGAGGCCGAGGCCCTCAGCGCCCGCGTCACGGCCGCGCTGGCACAACTGGGCGACGCCCACGCCGCGCGCCGCGTCCACGAGATGGTCCACGCGCGGGACGACCACGAGCGCGAGGCCCGCGTGGCGGCCCTCAACGCCCTGATGATGATGGATCCCGACCGCGCCCTGCCCCTGCTGAAGAAACTGCTGGCCGCCGAGGATACCGACGTCGATCTCAAGCGCCACGCCCTGATGGTCCTGGCCCAGGTCGACGACGAGGCGGCCGAGGAGATCCTGCTGGAGGTGGTCGCGCGGGAGACCGATCCCGAGATGCTGGCCCAGTCCATGTTCTGGCTGGCCCAGATGGGATCCGAGGCGGCCTTCGACGCCGTGGTCAAGGCCTACCGCCGCACCGACGACGAGGAGGTCAAGCAGGCCGCCCTGATGGCCATCGGCGAGAGCGACGACCGCCGCGCCGACGATCTCCTGCTCGAGATCGTCGGCGACGAGAGCCTCGGTACCGAGACCCGCTGCCAGGCGGCCTTCGCCCTGTCCCAGTCCGACCGCGACGGCCTGGCCGAGGTCTTCATGAACCTCTTCGAGACGACGGGCGACATGGAATTCAAGTCCATGATCATGTACGGCATGTCGAACCTGGACGACCCGCCGCCCTCGTCGTGGTTCGTCGGGATCATCAACGACAAGACGCTGGACATGGAGGTGCGCCAGCACGCTCTGCACCACGCCGGCATGATGGACCTGATCGACGTGCCCATGCTGCGCAGCATCTTCCAGTCCGACGAGGATCCCGAGATGCGCACCCAGGTCTGCTACGCCCTGTCGCAGATCGACGATCCGGAGGCCGTGGACCTGGCCATCGAGATCGTGCGCGAGGAGACCGATCCGGAGGTGCGCCACCAGGCCATCTTCTGGCTGGGCCAGTTCGAGGATCCGCGGGTCGCCGACTTCCTCATCGAGCTCATCGAGGAGGACTAGGCATGCGCGCGTGCGTGTCGGTGATGCTGCTCGTGCTGATGGCCGCGGCCGTCGCCGCCGGGGACCCGGATGGAATTGTGTCGGGTCGCCCCGACGGGACCTACAGGTTGCTGTACAAGGTCCGCGACGGGGTCTATGGCGACGGCCGCAGCCGGATCATCTCCCGCGGCGGCGACGAGGAACCGGGGGACTGGCGCTGCGGCGAGGTGAGCAACGGCCCCGCCCGCCTCGAGGTGCGGCTGGCCGGCGGCGAGGTGCGCGATCTGGAGCTGCGCATCGGCGGCGAGTGGCGCGAGGCCCGGCGCGGCGAGATCGACCTGGGCGAACAGGACCCGGCCGCGGTCGCCGCCTGGCTGCTGCACGTCGCCGCCACCGCGCGCGGGGACGTGGCCGAGGACGCGGTCTTCGGCGCCGCCGTGGCCTGCGACGCCGAGATCTGGCCCGGCCTGCTGGCCATCGCCCGCGACCGCGACCGCCCCGACGAGGTACGCGAAGACGTGCTCTTCTGGCTCGGTTACCTGGCCGGCGAGAAGGCCCTCGACGCCCTGAGCGAGGTCGCCCGCGCCGACGACGAGAGCGCCGAGCTGCGTGAGCACGCCGTCTGGGCCCTGAGCCAGCTCGACGAGGAGTCCTCCCTGCCCATCCTGCTGGACCTGGCCCGCGAGACCGAGCGGCCGGAGGTCATGCGCGCGGCCCTGTTCGGGCTCGCGCAGATGGACGCGCCGGAGGTGGTGGATCTTTTCGAGGAAATCCTCGTGAAGCGTTAGGGCCGGACAGGTGAGCGCGGTCATCCCGGCGGCTGGTCGTCGGTCTTCCCGGAGACGAGTTCGCCGAAGGCCCGGACCATCTGGTCCGCCCGCAGCCGCCAGTCGTAGTGTTTCTCAGCGATGCGCCGGAGATCCCCGCCGCGATCCTCACCGCTGCCATCCCCCAGAAGACCCGTGAGATTGTCGGCCAGGCTCTCGATGCGGATCGCGTCGTCCATGGGGATTCTCATGCGCGCGGTGATGTCCTCGCCCAGCATGGGCACCAGCTCGTCGACCCCGTCCGCGAAACCGCTGAAATCGGAGACCACCGGCAGCACGCCGTTGGCCAGGGACTCCATCAACACCAGGGGGAAGGCCTCGGGCACCACCGAGGGGAACACCGCCAGGTCGGCGCACGGGAACAGGTGCTGCAGGCGGTCGTGATCCAGGCGGCCGAGGAAGTGCACGTGGCGGTCCAGGTCACGGCCGTGGTCCAGGAGGACGGCCAGGTTGTCGTCGCGGGCGAGGTAGGCCTCGACGTCGCGCCAGGGACCGGACAGCTCGTTCCGGTCGAGATCTAGACCGCGGGCGCAGAGATGCTTCACCAGCTCACGATCTTGGCCGGCGATGGCGAAGACCAGGGCTTCCAGCACCTCCCGGTAGGCGCCCGCGCCCACGATGACCAGGTGCGTGTCCGGGACCGACCGCCGGATGGCCGGCAGGGCCGTGATCAGGCTCTGCAGGCCCTTGCCCACCGTCAGCGCCCCCACGAACAGCAGGACGTTCCCGTCCCAGGGGATGCGGTGCAGATGGGCGTCCAGGTCGTCGTCGGGGCGGGCGTGGTCGTAGGCGTCCCAGTAGCCTTGCACCGCCTGCAGGTCGCCGCCGGCCAGGCGCTCGCGCAGCTCGGCGGTCTGGCGGGGCGCCTTGCCGCCCCCGCCCCGCGTGGCGATCAGCGCTTCGATGGCCGCCCCCCTGTCCCGGCGGGCCACCGGCCGGAAGAGCGCGGTGTCCACGCCGACTCCCACGATCCGCAGCTTGGCCAGGATCTGTTCGCGCAGTTCCGGATAGAGCCCCAGCACCCGGTCGCGCACTTCCCGGTTACCGAATATCACGCCGCAGCATCCGGCCAGGGCGTCCGCCGCCAGTCGCAGGAACCGCCTGTCCCGCTTGACCGTGTACTCGATGGCGCTGCCGTGGGGGTAGATCACCAGCGGCGTCCCCGTCTCGCGGCACGGGCCCGCGGCGGCGACCGGCTGGTAGACCAGATGGTTCGCCTGCAGGACGTCGAGCCGGCACTCCGCGAGTACGGCACGCAGCAGGGCCTCTTCGCGTCGGTGGTACACGGCAAGCTCGTCGTCGTCCAGGTCGATGAAGGACTTGACGTCGCCCTCGCGCTGCTTGTCGGTCAGGTAGACGGGGCGGATGGGGCCGTGCGGCAGCTGGTGGAGCGTGTAGCCGGGGCCGGCGGTCTCGCGCGCGAAGAGCTCTTCGCTGCGGCCGTCGGGGTGCCAGGCCAGGGCTCGGGCCACCTGCGGGATGCCGGCGGGATCGTCCTCACGGCACACGACGTGGATCTCGTGGCCGGCGGCCGCCAGGGCCTGCGCCAGGTACCGGGTGTACTCGTTGCTGCCGGAGCCGGACAGTTCGTAGCCGTGGTATAGCCCGATGCGCACGGGGGATCGCTTTCTCGTGGGGACGGGGTTGCAGGATCGATGAAACCGGGGCCATCGTACCCGAGCGCCGTCTCGTCCACCAGCGGCGATCACCGCACGAGCGTCAGCTTCCGTGCGGCATGCGCGCCGTCGGGCAACACGACCCGCGCGAAGTAGATGCCGCTGGAGAGGCCGTGGCCCTGGTCGTCCCGGCCGTCCCAGCTCACCTCGTGCCGCCCGGCCGGCCTCGTCTCCGACACGAGGACGCGCACCCGCCGTCCCTGCAGGTCGTAGACCGCCAGTTCCACCCGTCCCGCCCGCGCCAGATCGAAGCGCAGGGTGGTGCGGGGATTGAAGGGATTGGGGTAGTTGGCGAGGCGGCTCGCGACGGCCGCCGGCGGGCCGTCCACGCCGGTCACGTCGCCGATGATCAGCTTGGCCCTCACCGCATGGGGGGCCGCGGGATCGTCCGAGTCGAGCAGGATGTCGTCGTAGTAGAGGCCGTTGCCCAGGCCCGCCGGATCGAAGGTGGCGCGGCAGACGACCGAGTCGCCCGGATCCACGCGGGCGCTCAGGGGCGTCACGTCCAGCCAGGCCGCGGACCAGGTCACGGCGTCCAGCGAGAGGGGCAGCACGCCGTCGTTGTGGACGACGAAGGTCTCCACGCCCTGCAGCGGGAGGGCCTCGATAGCCGCGGGGATGTCCAGGAGGCCCGCGCCGGCGCTGTTGTCGCGGCCGGGGGCGCCGATGTCCACGGCCGAGGTCTCCAGGGCCTCGGCCAGCAGGGCCGGGGCCGCGCCGGGCGAGACCTGCAGCAGGATGGCCGTCGCGCCGGTCACCAGGGGGCAGGACATGCTGGTGCCCGAGTAGGCGATGTAGCCGCTGTTGCCGTAGGTGGAGGTGATGTCCACGCCGGGGGCGGAGATGTCGGGCTTCATCAGGCCGGGCGGATAGGGATAGTCGTCGTAGTCGGTGCCGGATATGTCCCAGATTGTGGGCCCGACGCTCGAATTAGCCCAGATTGCGTCGGACGAGGTGGTGGCGCCCACGGCGATGACGGACGAGTGGCCGGCCGCGCCGAACCAGGGATCGGGGCAGTCGGCGGGCGTGCCGATGTCCTGGGGCAGCGGGTAGTGGCCGCCGTAGCCGTCGCCGTTGCCGGCGGCGGTGATCCAGGTGATGCCCATGGCCAGCAGCACGTCGGCGTTGGCGCGGTTGGCCTCCTTGAGGTCGTTGGCCGGGTCGTCCCAGCCGGCGCTGAAGTTGAAGACGTCGACCGGGCCGTTGTCGAGGCCGAACTGCATGGCCTCGACCATGTCGCTGTAGTAGCCGGGCACGGCGCGCAGGGCCATCAGGGTGGCGCCGGGGGCGGCGCCGGTCTCGGTGCCGCCGCTGCCGTCGCCGACGATCAGGCCGGCGGTGTGGGTGCCGTGCACGACTTCCGTGTCACCCTCGTAGGGATCGTCGTCGTCGTCGACGGCGTCGTAGCCGTGGTGGGGCCAGCTCGGGCCGCCGTCCCACATGCGGCCGGCCAGGTCCGGGTGGTCGTAGGACACGCCCGTGTCCACGTGGCCCACCAGCACGCCGTCGCCGTCGAAGCCCTGGGCCCAGGCCTGGGGTGCGCCCACCCGGGGCAGGTGCCAAGCGAGGGCCTTCTCGCCTTGCGCCGGCTCGCCGGACGCGGCGTAGGTGCGGCTCTTGCGGTCGTCGAGCCACAGTCGGCCCACAGCCGGGTCGGCGGCCAGGGCCCGCACGCCGTCGGGAGTCAGGTCGGCCGCGTAGGCGCCGGCCAGCCACAGGTCCTGCGTGTGCTTCAGATCGCCCGCCGCGCTCAGGGCGGCGAAGGCCGGCGCCAGCTCGTCGCCGGCGCGGGAGAGGGTGGTGCGCAGGGCGGCGGCGACGGTCTCGCGGCGGTCCCCGCGCGGGGCGCCGCCGAGGGCCGCGTCCAGGGCGTGGGCGTCCAGGCGCAGGACGGGTTCGACGATCACGGCCAGGGTGCCGTCGGGGGCGGCCATGGTCAGGGCCTCCCGCAGGCGCGCGTCCAGGACCTCGAGGTGGCCGACGCGCCGGGTCGGCGGATCGGCGGCCAGGCGGTCCAGGCCGGCGAGCAGGGGCGGTTGCGCGAAGTGATGCGTCACGAAGTCGGGCTCGGCGCGCAGCAGCGGGTCGCCGTCGATCCAGATCCAGGTCTCGGCCACCACGTTGTCGGTCTCGTCCGACTCGGGCACCTCGTCCAGGGTGTCGACCGCGAAGGAGATCTCGTGGGGGCCGGCGCCGAGGATGAGCTGGTGGTCCTCGATGGTCACGTAGGTCGACACGTCCAGGCCGCCCGGCATGGTCCAGGCGGCGACGGGGATGCCGTCCACCGACAGCTCGATGCGGAACTCGACGCTCGTGTCGGCCAGGCCGTCGTTGATGAAGGCGAAGCTGATGAAGGCGCGCTGCCCGGCGGCCAGGTAGCCCGTCTCGCGTTCGCCGGCGAACATGCTGCCCACCAGCGCGGCTTCCCAGCCCTCGGGCACGAAGGGGGAGAGGTCGGGGTGGGTGCTGCGCTCGCAGGTGTAGACGTTGTGGCCCTCCGTCGGCGTGTCGCGGCGGTCGATCCATCCGGCGTGGAGCAGGTCGTCGCCCACCGCGCCGTCCAGGTAGCGGTACTGGGGCTCGGCCAGGTTCTGGTCGGTGACGATCTCGATGTCGCCGAAGTTATCCGGATGGCCGTGTCCGCCGGCCTGGCGGGCGGCCACGTCGAACTCGTCGGCGTTGGGCGGCGCGTCGAGCCACAGGCAGCCCACGATGCCGTCGCGGGTGAAGACGGTGGGACCGACGCTCTCGTACTCGTCGGCGACCAGTTCGTAGGGACCGAACATGCTCGTTCCCGAATCCCACGAGAAGGCGTAGATGATGTCGCCGTCGATGTTGCCCAGCCCGTCGTCGAAGTCGTGCTGGAAGACGGCGAAGACCTCGCCTGTGGCGGCGGCCACGCGCGGGAAGCCGCAGCTGTTGGTGGTCCAGGTGCAGAGGTCGATGAAGTCGGTGAAGCCGCCGCTGACGGCGTCGGTGGCCAGCAGGATGCGGGTGGGGTCGCCGTAGACGCTCGCCTCGCCGTTGATCAGGTGGGCCAGGGCGCCGTCCAGGGCCGCGTCGGGCCAGAGGTCGGGATAGCCGTCGGGGACCAGGTAGTCGAAGCTGACGGTGTTGCCGGCGTTGGTGGACCACATCCAGATCAGGGTCCATTCCCACTGGTAGAGGTCGTAGTTGATCTCCTGGTAGCTGGCGGCAATGAAAAGAGTGGCGAAGTCGCCGGCGCCGGTCACGGCCACCGTGGGCGTGGCGTTGATGGAGTCGGTGAACAGGCCCTTGATCCAGGCCCAGCTCGTGGGATCGTCGCCGTCGGCGGAGCGGGTGCGCACGATGTAGCCGTCGTCGCGGATCCAGACCACGTGGATGAAGCCGGCGGCGTCGATGGCCACGTCGGGCATGTACTCGTCCTCGGGGAACGACGGCATCTCCCACACGTCCCAGGTCTGCCCGTCGTCCTGGCTGCGCGCGATGTGGATGTCGCGGTCGGTGCCGCCGAGGTCGGTGGCCTCGAAGACGGCGTAGAGGTCGCCGGTGGTGGGGCTGACGGCCAGGGCGCAGAAGGCGTCGTTCATGTGTGTGGCGTCGGCCAGCAGGCGGTCGGTGGACCAGGGGGCGTCGCGGGTGGCGTCGCGGACGGTCTTTGCCGCGCCGGTGCCGTCACGGTCCAGTTCCAGCCAGGACATGTCGTCGAAGGCGGCCGTGCGGGGGGGGCCGGCGGGCGTCAGCGCGCGCGCCACCGGCGCGGCCTTGGCGGCCGCGCGCAGGTCCAGGTCCGGGAAGGCCAGGCGGCTGCCGGCGGCGTTGGCCCGCGTCCGGGCCGAACCGGCCAGGCGAACGGGGTCGGCGACACGCGCCGGGTTCGCGGCGACGATTTCCAGCGGATTGCGGGGCGCGTCCAGTTCCCGCACGCGTGGCGTCGCCCGCTCCGGGGCGTCCGCGACGGCGATTCCGGTGATCAGGGTAGACAGGCCGAGAACCAGGGTGAGCCAGACCGATCCGTGTCTCATGACGACTCCTTCTAGAGGACTATGATTCATCAAATATAATTATAACAGATCATCAAGTTCGAGCGGGGCCGAAATACGGATTCCGGGGGGCCTCAGCGCAGCAGGGTGATCTTGGTGGACACCGTCTGTCCGTCCAACTTGGCTCGTACCAAGTAGATACCGCTGGAGAGAACCCTGCGGCCCTCATCGCGGCCATCCCACACGAGGTCCACTTTTTCCCCGTTCAGGGGGCCCCGGTGCAGCAGTGCCACCCGCCGGCCCCGCAGATCGTGGACGGCGACGACCGCCTCGGCGGCCCCGCCGTGCGGCAGGTCAAGCCGGATGGTCGTGCGCGGGTTGAAGGGATTGGGGTTGACGCGCAGCCGGGGTCCGGGCCTCGGCGGGCCGCCCGGCCCCTCGACGGCCGTGGCGGGATCGCCGTAGACGGTCTCGGTGATCGTCAACTGGGCCAGGACCGCCTCCGCGGGGGCCCGCACCTGCACGTAGCGGTAGTTGTTGGGCGCGGGGACGGTGGCGCCGGCGGCGGCGGGCTGCCAGGCCTCCCATTCCACCAGGGCCAGGTCGTCGAACCAGCTCAGGCCGGTGCCCGAGGCCGGCGGCTCGGTGCCGCAGCGCAGTTCGAAGTAGATCGCGTCCTCATGGGTGACCAGATCGATCCACTGGGGCGTCCAGTCGCAGCTGCCTGTGAAGCGGGCCTCGAGGTCGGTGCTGCTGAGGGGGGTCTCGGTGTAGCGGCTCGCGTAGAAGCGCACCATGATCCGCGCCTCGGCGGCGTTGTCGGCGCGCAGCCAGCCCAGGGCCGAGTGCTCGCGCGCGGGGTCGCAGGGGAGGTGCTTCTCCAGGTCGGTGCCGGTCTGGCCGCTGTCGGAGTCGCGGCGGCGCAGGGCCAGGGAGCGGGTGCCGCCGTGGAACTGGTCGGTGTCGAGCCACTCGTCCTCGGTGTTGTCGTCCCAGAAGGTGGCGCCTTCGTCCTCGAAGCCGCCGTGCCAGAGGATCTCCCGTCCCCAGCGCATCTCCAGGCCCGGCACGCCGCCCGCGTCGGCCAGGGCGGAGAGATCGCCCATGTCGGGCAGGGCCGTCGGCGCGGAGGTCCACCAGCCGTCGATCTCCTTCAGGGTCAGCTCGAAGGGGTGGTCGACGGTGGTGGAATCGATGCCTGCGCGCGTGGCGTAGACCCGCGCCGTGTCGGTGGCGCGGTCGATGGTGACCAGGGCGTCCATGGGCGTGCTGTAGTCGGCGATGCGGTCCATGATCTCGTAGCCCAGCGTGCCGACCGCCGGCTGCGGGATGTAGTCGTCGATCCAGGCCGGCGTGAAACGCGTGCCGACGATGCCGCTCTTCTCGATCTCCAGGGTCAGCACCAGGGTGGGGAAGGTCTCCGGGTAGTAGAGGTCGAAGATGAAGTTGCCCAGGGAGTGGGCGATGAGCTTACCGTCGTGACTCTCGAAGCCCTGCAGCACGTGGGGGTGGTGGTTTATGTGGATGTCGGCGCCGGCGTCGAGGCTGGCGCGGCGCAGGTCGCGTTCGCCCAGGGTGGGCTCGTTGAGGAAGGTGAAATCCGGATCGCCGGGGCCGATCTCGGCGGCTTCGAGGACAGATGGCGTGACCGGCGGCCCGCCGGCCTTGCCCGGCGCCGCCAGGTATTCGTCGCCGCTGTGGGTCTGCATGATGACCACGTCGGCCAGGTCGTGCAGGCCGTCCATGGCGCGCGGCAGGTTCTGGGGGATGAAGAAGGCGAAGCCGGGCTTGCTGGGGCCGGCGTCCAGGAAGGGCTGGTAGTTCCACTTGCGCCCGCAGCGGTTGCTCTGGCCCACGAAGGCCAGGCGGATGCCGCGTTCGGTCCAGAAGGTCGGCCGCAGGGCGATCTCCTCGTTGGATCCGGCGCCGAACCAGGGGATGCCCAGGGCGTCGAGCCCGTCGATGGTGTCGAGCATGCCGATCTCGCCGTAGTCGATGATGTGGTTGTTGGCCAGGTCGGCGATGTCCACGCCCGCGTACTGGATGCCGACGATGTTCTCGGGCCGGCTGCGGAAGACCACGCTCTTGGTGGGATGGGGCGTGCCGCGGTCCGTGTAGGAGACCTCCAGGTTGCAGACGTTCACGTCGGCGGCCTCGCCGAAGATGCCCAGGGTGGGCTCGTAGAGGGCCTCGATGCCGTGGGTGTCGATGATGCCGCCGGAATCCTCGTAGCGGCGGCCGGTGAAGATGTCGCCCACGAAGTTGACGGTGATCGGCCCCGTCCCGCCCCCCGGATCCACGTCCACCTGCGCCGCGGCGTAGCCGCACAGCGCGTCGGGGTCGGTGACGGTCAGGCCCACCGTCCAGGCGTGGTCCGCGGTCAGGGTGAAGACGTGCGTGGGATTCGCCTCGTCGCTGAAGGTGCTGTCGCCGAAGTCCCAGTGGTACGTGTGGTCGATCGAGTCCGGGTCATTGACCAGGGCCTCGAACTCCACCGTGGCGCGGTCTTTCCCGTCGGGTCCGCGGCGCAGCTTCGTGACCGTCTGCAGGATGCCCGCCGCGGGCGCCACCGGCAGGTCCGCGGTGACGTCGGCGATCTCGTCGAACCAGGTCTCGCCGGGCGAGCCCGCGTCGTCGTCGTTCACGTAGAACAGGCGCGTGACGGTGGGCAGGTCGCCGAAGGTGGCCCGCCAGTCCTCGCCGACGGTCAACAGGTAGACGTGCCACTCGTGGCGGGAGAAGGCGCCCTGGTAGAGGGTCCACCAGTTCTCGTCCTCGGGCAGATCCTCGCCGGCGAAGGTGTAGAAGAGCTCGCGCGTGCCGTCGCCCACCCCGAAGGCGTGCATCTCGCCCAGGTCCCCGACCTTGACTGCGATCTGCCAGACGGTGCTGTCGGTGACGGCAGTCGCCGAGATGTCCTGGATCTTCCAGGTGTTGCCGTACAGCCGCAGCGCCTGGGCGCCGCCGTGGGTGTCGGAGGTCAGCGACCAATCGTTCGGATCGTCGTCCTGGCCGGGATAGGAGGTCAGCACGGGCGCGCCGGACTCGAAGTCCTCGACGACGACGGCGCGGTCGGCCAGGGCGGGCGCGGCCCACGAGACCCAGCACGTTGAGACGAGGACGACGACGGACATCGACGTTACACGCATGACATACCTCGGAGCGAGATGCTGGCGGGGGCTGCACATCGGTCCCTTGATTCTATCACACGTCGGGCTCTCGCGCATCTCCCGTACGTCGGCGGCTGCCGAAGCGGAGCGCCTGTGCTAGCTTGTGGGGCATGTTCATCCCGTCAAGAAAGATGGCAGCCCCATGACGTCGGTATCGTCGCATGCGTTCAAGTTGCTCTCGATCGTGCTCGTGCTGGGTGCGATCGGACCTGTTCAGGCCGAGCGGGTGTATCCGCCGTGGCTTCGCGACGAAGCGCCGGATCCGGTCTACCCCGGCATCTACGTCGATGCCGACTACGTGGTGGAACGCTACGGACGCGATGATTGCGAGCTGCTCAGTCTCCATGCGCTGACGCCGGACCAGGCGGAGGTCCTCGCCGGCCGGCACGGCGGCGCGCTGACGGGCCAGCTGAGTCTTCGCGGCACCCGCTGGTGCGACGGACACATTCCCCACAGCCTCCCCCTGGATCCCGACCTGCTGCTGGATGCCGACGGCGCCGTCCCCGAGGGTACCGAGCTGCGCGAGGCGTTGCAGCAACTCGGCGCGCGTCCGTCCACGCCCATCGATCTGGGCGCCGAGTTCATTCTCTGCGGCGGCACGCCGCAGCAGCAGGGGCTGGGCTACCTGCTGTTGCGCCAGGCCGGCGTGGATTCGGTCAGGATCTACCCCGGCGGAATCTACGAATGGCGGCTCGACGTGGGGAGACCCGTGGTTCGCATCGTCGAGACGGAGGAGTTGAGGGGGATGATGTCGCGTGAGCGTGAGGGCGACGGTCTGCCGCGGGATTTCGTGCTGATGGACCTGCGTCACTTCACGGACTTCGCGGAGGGTACCCTGCCCGGCGCGGTCAGCATGCCCTCGCACGAATTCGAGGCGGGCTTCCGGTCGCAGTTGGATACCCACTGGCCGGAAGCGGATCGGCTCTCCACGCCGCTGGTCTTCTTCTGCTACGGAACGGATTGCATCCGCAGCCGCAACGCGGCCACCAAGGCGGCCCGCCTGGGTTGGCGCGACATCCGCTGGTACCATGGCGGCGTCGAGGAATGGCAGACCTCCGGACACGATCTCGTCATCCCGCGGGCCTCCTACCAGTACTGAATCCCTCCCGGCGACACGGAGCCGCTCGATCCAGGGGACCGAGCGGCTCCTCGTGTACCCGCCAGAAGGCGAGAGGCTCTACTGGTGCCCCTCCTTGACGTCGCCCCAGGACATGTCCTCGTTGGGGTTCGGATCCTCCTGCTTGGTGCGGATGTTCAGCTTGATGTCGGTGATGTGGCACCACTGGCCGCGGATGAAGATGCCGTCGCACGGGCTGACGACACCGTCGCCGTTATCGTCCCACTGGTCCACGTGCCAGATGTTCCCGTAATCGGGATAGAGTTCGATCCAGTCCTCGCACGTGGGATCTTCCCCGGTCGGGTTGGGATTGGACCAGGGCTCGTAGACGCCGCATTCGAGATGATAGGTGGGACCTACCCACTCGATGTGGTGCCAGACGCCGTCCAGCATGATGTAGTCGCAGAAGGCGACTTCCCCGTCCCCGCTCCCGTCGACGTAATCGTCCTGGTGATGAAGCACGCCCGGATTGGGGTGGTACTCCTCCCAGACCGAGCAATTCGCCGGGATGGGCGATTTCGCCGGATCGACCAACTCGAGGTAATTGTCCGGTTGGGCGACGGCGAGGCTGGCGCCGCAGACCAGTACGGTCAGGCCGGCCAGCAGTGATAGGTTCAGTAGTCTGTTCATTCTGTTCCCCCTTACGTTATTCGGGTCACGTTGTGCATGGTCACCTCCGCCATGCACTCCGCTTGTTTGACCCGAAACGAGAGTCTTTCAGTAGACTCTTGAAGGGACGATATCACATATCAGAATCAAGATCAATTTAATCCGTAATAGATATCAGCTTTTCCGCGGCAGGAAGACCCCGGAGGTGGGGCTGTCCGTAATGTCATTGTTTGCAACAACATGCTCTCCGCGCCGCCAGACGTCTCGCACGGCGCCGTGCCAATCGTTACCGGTCCACACGGATGAATCTGCGTTCAAGGGCAGGGCCGTGCCCTCGGCCGCGGGATCGAAGAGCACCAGGTCGGCGTCGTGACCGGGGGCGATGCGGCCCTTGCGGCCGCCGAGGCCCATCAGGTCGGCGGGCTGTTCGCAGCAGAGCCGGATCCAGCTTCCGGGATCGAGCAGGCCCGCGCAGACGCCGAGGGTGTAGGTCACCAGCAGCCGCTCGCCCACGCCGGCGGCGCCGTTGGGGATGGCGTGGAAGCCGCCGGCCGCTTCGCGGCGCTTGGTGTCGAGGGGGAACTCGCAGTGGTCGGTGGCGATCCAGGAGATGTCGCCGGCGGCCAGGCCGCGGCGCAGGGCCGCCGTGTCGGCGTCGCTGCGCAAGGGGGGCGACATGAGCGCGGTCAGGGCCCGGTCGCCGTTCTCGGCGTAGCAGTCGTCGGTGCGGAAGAGATACTGGGGACAGGTCTCGACGTTGATGTCCACGCCCACCGCCCGCGCGCCGCGCACCAGGTCCAGGCCGCCGGCGGTCGAGAGGTGGACGATGGTCGTCGGACAGCCCGTCTCCTCGGCCAGCAGCATGGCGGTGCGCACGGCCTCGATCTCCGAGGCGGGGGGATGGGCGGCGGTGTGCCAGGACGGCCCGGTGTGGCCGCCCGCGACCAGCTCCGCCTCGGCCGCGGCGTTGCGCTCGCCGTCCTCGGCGTGCACCAGCAGGTGCCCGCCCACGTCGCGCAGCTGCTTCATCAGCAGCTGTATCTCGTCGGGCGTGAGCATCAGGCGGTCCTTGTAGGCCAGGAAGGCCTTGAAGGTGGGCACGCCCGCGGCGACCACGTCCTCCAGTTCCATCAGGCGCTCCGGCCCGATCTCGCGCACCGTCGCGTGCAGCCCGTAGTCGCAGAGGCAGTCGCCGTCGGCGGCCGCGCGCCAGCGCGCGAGGGCGTCGGGCAGGGGCTCTCCCTTTTCCGGATTGGCGAAGTCGATGACGGTGGTGGTGCCGCCGCGCAGGGCGGCCTCGCTGCTGTCGCGCCAGCCGCGGCTGGCGAGGCCGTCGCGCAGGGGCATGCCGAAGTGGGTGTGGGCGTCGACGCCGCCGGGCAGCAGCCACAGGCCGGACGCGTCGACGTCGGCGGCGGCCGTGGGGGCGGCGTGGGGGCGCGCGGCGACCTCGGCGACCTGGGCGCCCTCGACGCGCACGTCTGCCTCGCGCAGGCCCTCGCCCGTGATCACGGTGGCGTTGCGGATCCAGAAGGTCTCGTTCATGGCCGCAAAGCTAAGCGCCGGACGGCGGCTCCACAAGTCGCGCGAAGCCTTTCGCTCCGGGCTGGACCGCCGGTCCCGGCAGCCCCTATAATCCCGGGCGACGTCCAACCCCGGCCCCAGCCGCAGGAGTCCAGATGAAGCGCATCACGTCGAGGATCGACCCGTCCGACCAGGCCTATCGCGACAACGCCGAGCAGAACCGGGCCATGGCCGAGGCCCTGGCCGCGGAGCTGGCGCAAGTCCGCGAGGGGGGGAGCGAGCGGGCGCGGGAGCGCCACCTGTCCCAGGACAAGCTGATGGTGCGCGAACGCATCGAGCGGCTGCTGGACCCCGGGACGCCCTTCCTGGAACTCTCGCCCCTGGCGGCCCACGAGGTCTACGGCGACAAGGTGCCCGCCGCCGGCGTGGTGACGGGTGTGGGCGCCATCCACGGCCGACAGGTGATGGTCGTGGCCAACGACGCCACGGTCAAGGGCGGCACCTACTATCCGCTCACGGTCAAGAAGCATCTGCGGGCCCAGGAGATCGCCCTGGAGAACCGGTTGCCGTGCGTCTACCTGGTGGATTCGGGCGGGGCCTTCCTGCCCCTGCAGGCGGATGTCTTTCCCGACAAGGAGCACTTCGGGCGCATCTTCTACAACCAGGCCCGCATGTCGGCCCTGGAGATCCCGCAGATCTCGGCCGTGCTGGGCAACTGCACCGCCGGCGGCGCCTACGTGCCGGCCATGAGCGACGAGGTGGTGATCGTCAAGGAGCAGGGCACGATCTTCCTGGGCGGCCCCCCCTTGGTCAAGGCAGCCACCGGCGAGGACGTGACCGCCGAGGAACTGGGCGGCGGCGACGTGCACACGCGTATCTCCGGCGTGGCCGACCACCTGGCCAACGACGACGCCCACGCCCTGAAGATCGTGCGCGATATCGTGGAGAACCTGGGCCCCGTCAACACGGCCACCATTCCCACCGCGTCGCCGGAGGATCCCCATTACGATCCCCAGGAGCTCTACGGCGTGGCCTCGGCCGACCCGCGGCAGCCCTTCGACATCAAGGAGGTCATCGCGCGTATCGTCGACGGCAGCCGGATGCATGAGTTCAAGCCCCGCTACGGCACGACCCTGGTCTGCGGCTTTGCGCGCATCCACGGCTACAGCGTGGGGATCCTGGCCAACAACGGCATCCTGTTCAGCGAGTCGGCCCTGAAGGGCACTCATTTCATCGAGCTCTGCAACGCGCGACGCATTCCGATCCTCTTCTTCCAGAACATCACGGGCTTCATGGTCGGACGGGTCTACGAGCACGGCGGCATCGCCAAGGACGGCGCCAAGCTGGTCAACGCGGTGAGCAACAGCACCGTGCCCAAGTTCACGGTGATCATGGGCGGCAGCAACGGAGCCGGCAACTACGGCATGTGCGGACGGGCCTACGGCGCGCGCATGCTCTTCATGTGGCCCCAGGCCAAGATCTCGGTTATGGGCGGCGAGCAGGCGGCCGGCGTGCTGCTGCGCGTCAAGCAGGACCAGGCCGCGCGCCACGGCGAGACCCTCACGCCCGAGCAGGAGGCCAAGATCGTCGAGCCCATCCTGCAGAAGTACGAGACCGAGGGACACGCCTACTACTCGAGCGCGCGGCTGTGGGACGACGGGGTGATCGACCCCGTGCAGACGCGCGACGTGTTGGGATTGGCCATCGCCGCGAGCCTCAACGCGCCGATTCCGCCGGTGAAGTTCGGGGTGTACCGGATGTAGGGATCGGCCGGGTACACGTGTACAGACTGTAATCCTTTGATATCGCGGTAGTTGCGAGAGGAGCCCCTGCAACAGGGGCGTCGCGGTTTCATGGGCTTGACATACATAGATGAGTTATGTATAGTTGCACAATGTATGGAGCCCGAAAGGACGGATCGTGACGCTCAACCGGGAACTGATCGCCGCCTCCACCACGCCGCTGGTGCTGTCCATCCTCAGCCGCGGCGACGGGTACGGCTACGCCCTGATCAAGGAAGTGCAGGATCTGTCAGGCCACCGTATCGCCTGGTCCGACGGGATGCTCTACCCGGTGCTGCGCCGCCTGGAGAAGCAGGGGTTGATCGCGTCCTACTGGCGGGTCGCGGAATCGGGGCGCAAGCGCCGCTACTACCGGATCGAGAAAGACGGCCGACGGGAATTGTCCCGCTGGCGTGAACAGTGGGAGCTGGTCGGGGGCGTGCTCGACCGGTTGTGGGGAAAGGAAGCGGGATGTTCGACCTGAACACGGCCATCAAGAACTGGCGGACGGCCCTGGCGGCCCAGCCCGGTTTCAGCGACGCGGACCTGGACGAACTGGAAGACCACCTGCGGGAGGAGGTCGGCGCCCTGGAGGCGTCTGGCCTCTCGAAGGAGGAGGCCTTCCTGGTGGCCTGCCGCCGGCTGGGCAAGCCGGAGGACCTCAGTGGCGAGTTCGCCATCGCCGATCCCGAGCGCCGGCGCAGCTTCCGCCTGAGCTGGATGATCACCGGTGCCCTGGCCCTGCTCTTCCTGCTGCTGGCCGCCGAGGTGCTGACCAACTTCGGCATCGGCACCCTGGGACGCATCCCCGGCGATCAATTCCTGGCCCTCGGCGGGATGGGGATGGGCTGGTTCAGTGCCGGGCTGAAGCTCGCGGTGCTGGTTGTCGGCGGGCTGCTGATCTGGCGGCTGCTCGCCACCGACCGCTCCGCCCACCGGCTCAAGCGGCTCGGCGGCGGCACGGTGGTCGTGGTCGCTCTGGTGCTGGCCGGGCTGGCCCTGGCCGCACGCGTCGGCTCCCGCGTCTATTTCTTCGGTGGTCTGCCGGGGGGCGACATGACGTCGGTCGCGGTGTTCCTGGCCTGGATCCAGTTCCTGGTGCTGCTGATCCTGCCGGTGCTGCTGTTGGTGGGGCTGTGGCGGCTGGTCAGGTCTTAGCTAGGGTCTGTGACGCGTCCAGGCCGTGTTACGCCCCAGCTTGACGAAGCCCACCTTCTTGTAGCCGAAGACTTCCAGGGTGTCGGCGTCCTTCAGCGTGAGCTTGCAGCGGTACTCGTTGCCGCTCTTGGGGTCGTAGATGCGGCCGTCCTTCCACTTGCCGTCGCCGTCGTCGTGTCGGAAGTCGCGCATCAGTTCCATGCCCAGGGCGGGGCGGTCGCGGAGCGTCTCGTCGGGGTTGTTGCGGTCGGTGCGCGGTTGGCCGGGCGGGCCGTCGATGCCGTCGTCGGGGTAGACGGGGGAGTTGAGGTAGACGATGTGGCCGTAGTAGCGGCCCTTTTCCCGGGTGATCTCGATGCGTGACCAGTTGATGTCGTCGTGGGCCGTCTCCCAGACGCCGAGGATGTCGTCGGGGGCGGTGGGGAGGTCGTCGGCCGCGGCGGGGGCGGCGAGCAGGAGCAGGACCGCGCACAGGATCCGCTTGAGCAACGTCATTTCTTCTCCTCGTACATGGACTTCACGTCCCCCTAGGTCGCCCGCTCGCCGCTCATGGGATTGTCCTCGATGTCCTGCTGCAGGTCGGCCGCGACGGTGTCTTGTCTGGCATACGTGTCATGATGACGGCTCCTCCCGAGAGTGAAGAGTGCATGATACACGATATTCAACCGCGACGGGAGCACGATCGACTGCGACAGCTGCAGCCTCAGAAGTAACCGCGCATCAGCACCTCGACCCAGTCGGGCACGCGCGCATCCGGCGGTGCATCGTATTGAGGATAGTACGGCTTGAGATCGAGGACGGGCGTGCCGTCGATGGTGTCCAGCCCCCGGACCCGCACGCCCTCGTCCACGACGGCGACCAGCCGCACACAGGTAATGCCGAGGGGATTGGGCCGATCCTTGGCGCGTTGCGCGAAGATCCCGACCGCGGGCATCTCTTCCAGGCCGCGCGGGCGCCGTACCAGGTGGCGTTCGGGATCGAAGGACGCTTTGTGGAGATAGGTCACCACTACGAGGTGGGAGAAGTCGGCGAGTCCCCGCAGGCCCGGGCGCAGGGCGGGCTCGACAACGATGGTCGCTTCCGAATCGCCCCACCCCTCATCGACGGGTTCGCTGACGGGGGAGCGGACGTAGCCGATGGGGCCGAGTGTGAATTCATGCTGGTCGTGCATAGGTCACTTCCCGGACACAAGCTCCCAGTACCGGATCTCCAGGGGGGCCTGGGGCGTCAACCCGCGCCGCCGGACCGAGACCCCTGATCACTCCCACCAGGTCCTCGACGACCCGGAGCTTGCTGGCATAGTAGGAGTGGGGTTCGGGAACGCTCCAGGGAGCGACGTAGATACCCGTGGCATCGATGCTGTCGATCCCCTCTATCAGCGACAAGGGCGCTGGTTTTACACATGTAAACTGTCGTCCGGCGGTCCGGCCCCGTGTTGAGTCGCAGCGCCGCCAGCACGCGCCACTGTTGTTCCGGCTTCAGCACGACATCCTGCACGAAGGTGCCGCTGGCCCGGCCCAACAGGACCCCTTTGGGTCAACGGTGACTTCTGCTGCAAGCTTCATCCCGTGACTTCGATTCCCTCGCCCCGGCACCATTCGAGAATCGCCTCTTTCAGACGGGCATCCTCATACGCGTACCACTCCTCGAGGACGCCTCGCTCATCGAGAAGGTCCTTGTATTGTGCGTAGGCTCCCGGCCGGCTGAAGATACGCTGAACGCGTTCTTGATCCGCAGGCAGCTCCCGTGAGACGAATTCGAATGCCAGGTCCCGGCCCAGACCGAGTTCGCGCTTGTGTGGGATTTCATGCCAAGCGTCGGATTCGAAGGCCTCCTCGGGGA
>CAZTWK010000013.1:0-80451 GCA_964617805.1 uncultured Fibrobacteraceae bacterium
CCTATACCCCGGGGTGATTCACAACATTGCTTTGATGTGATAGACTTGCATCATATCGGATCATCCAGATCTAGACACTATCCTCTGGAGTTCCCCGTGCGGTTGATATCAGCGATCACCATCCTCATCGTCTTTGCAATCAATGCAACGGCGGATGTGTTGACCCTTCAGCTCCCGACCCTTGAGCTGCACGGGACAATCCCCTTGCTGTATTACAGGGCACAAGCCGAATTCGACGTCCCACTTGCATATGTCACCGTGGATAGCGTCGTCGTAGCCGTGAACACGTCCGGTGATGACGATGCCCATCATTATTGCTCAATGGGTGGCCAGGGGAGCTGGCAAACGTGTGATTTAGATCTACTCGTATCGCTCTCGAGCACGAGCATGCCTTGGACAGTGGCAGACGGCAACTCGGATATCGGTGTCTCTACATCATGGCAATCCCCGACTTCGTTTGAACAATCGGTTGGACGATGGTCCGACTGGGAGAGGCTGTCCGAATGCTATCCCGATGACCTGAATGGTCTGGTCGGCTCGGATCAAGTCCTGACCGCGGTCATAGCTGATCCATGGCCGGCTTCGGACTGCAACCCTTGCACACTCGAATCGGGATGGTCAGATCCAGCGTTGGATTGCACGATCTCGATTTACTATACCACTATGGTCTCCACCGAGCGATTCTCGTGGAGTAGGATCAAATCGCTATACGATTCGACGAATCAGTAAGCTATCCCTTTCTGGCGCAACTGGTGACTCCGCCGCACATCCACAAGTACAGGTACTGCGGCGACACCAGGGATTTAAGATATCCAGCGGTCTCGAGAGTTCGGATCCCCGCCAGGCCGGAGCCGAGGGTAGACGAAGCGATAGGCACTCGCATGCTCCACGTGCAGTGTTCGATGTCGACGCGGTTCAACGCGCGACCACGATCGGCCCCGCCTCGCTCCCCGTGCCCACCACGTCGCCGCCGTCGGTCAGCAGCCGCACCGTGACCGTCCGCTCCGCGCGCGGCCAGTTTCCCTCGACCACGTCGGCGCTGACGACCACCTCGCCGTCGCGGCTCTCCGCCGTGAAGCAGGTCAGCCGGTATTCGCCCTCGCGGTAGCCGAAGCCGTCGCCCGAGTCTTCGTAGAGCACGCCCTCGGCGCGGCCCGCGTCGTCCAGGCAGACCAGCAGTTCCAGTTCGTCGAGGGGGCGTTCGCCCGTCGACTGGACCACCGGACCCAGGGGCACGATGTGCCCGCCGCCCACCAGCAGCACGGGCTGGTCCAGGTCGGCGCCGTCGCCCTCGACCAGAGAGACGGCGCGCCAGGTGCCGTCGGGCAGGACCGGCGCGGGCGCCCGCCCGGGCGAGGTGTTGCACGACACGAGCAGGCCGTCGCCCAGCAGGAAGGCGTCGTCGGCGTCGCGCAGGGCGGGGTCGGTCGGGTCGACGAAGAAGAGCGGCCGGGCCGGCGGCAGGCCCGTCAACGAGGCTTCGCGCATCAGCGTGTAGAGATGGGGCAGCAGGCGGTACCTGCGTTGAAGGGCGAGACGGCAGGTCTCCTCGACTTCGGCGCCGAAGGACCAGGGCTCCTTGTCCACGTTGCCCTTGCCGGTGTGGCCGCGGGCGAAGGGCAACAGGGCGCCGAAGCCCATCCAGCGCGCGAACTGCTGGCCGTCGCCGGGGCCGCAGAAGCCGCCGATGTCCGGGCCGCTGAAGGGTTGGCCGGATAGTCCCAGATTCAGCACCTGGGAGATGGACATGTCGACATGGGCCCAGTTGGCCGTGTTGTCGCCGGTCCAGCAGGCGGCCCAGCGTTGCCCGCCCAGGTGGTTGGCGCGCGAGAGCACGAAGGGACGCCTGTCGGGCCGCGCGCGCAGGCAACCCTCGAAGGTGGCCCGCGCCATGAGCATCCCGTAGACGTTGTGGTAGCGCGCGTGGGGGCCCGGGCCGCCCAGCTCGGGATCGGCGCGGTGCCGGTTGTCAACCGGCATGGTCTTGCTGTCCACGTTGAAGACCGCCGGCTCGTTCATGTCGTTCCAGACGCCGTCGATGCCGTTGGCCAGGAAGGGGCCGTAGAGGTCGGCCCACCAGTCGCGCGTGTCGGCGCGCGTGAAGTCGGGGAAGACGCAGGCGCCGGGCCAGACGTGGCCCACGTAGTCGCGCCCGGTGCGGGTCTTGACCCAGGCGTCGCGCGCCGTGCCCGTCTCGTAGACCGGCCAGCCCGGGTCGATCTTGATGCCCGGGTCGATGATGCTGATCACGCTGAAGCCGTCGGCGTGCAGGTCGTCGGTCAGGCCTACCGGATCGGGGAAGTCGAGCGGGTGGAAGGTGAAGCAGCGGAACTCGTTCATGTAGTCGATGTCCAGCCACATCACGTCGCAGGGGATCTCGCGCTCGCGGAACTCGCGCGCGACCTCGCGTACCCGGTCGTCGGGCGTGTAGGAATAGCGGCACTGGTGGTAGCCCAGGGCCCAGAGCGGTGGCAGTGGCATGGTGCCGGTCAGGCGGCCCAGCGCGCGCACCACGTCCTGCGGCGTGTCGCCCTCGACGATGATCACGGGAAACTCCGGCCCCTGGGCCGTGATGCGGATGTCGCCGGCCAGCTCGATGCGGCAGCGGTGCGAGGTGTCGGCCAGCACGCCGAAGCTCGTGCCGTCGGCGCGCAGGGCCAGGATCCAGGGATGGGACTGGTAGAGGTGGGGCGTGCGCGTGTCCCAGCCGTAGGCGTCGAAGTTCCAGAGCACGGTGCTGGTGCCGTTGCGGCGAAAGGGACCGGGGACCTCGCCGGTGCCGTAGAGGTCGGTGTCCGCGGCGATGCGGATGTGGACGCTGGGACGGCCCATGGCGCGCGTGAATATGGGTGTGACGCGCCAGTCGTCCGGCGCCGGTCCGGTCGCCGCCAGGGGCTCGACCAGGCACAGCGAGGGCAGCGCGGCGTCGCGGGCGGCGGCCGAGGCGTGGAAGCGGACCATGTCGTCGCCGACGGACTCGGCGACGGGTTGGGCTGCGGCGGTCGTGGCCGCCAACAGCAGCAGGGCCCCGATCATGGGCAGATGACGCACTCCGTACATGAGAACCGTCCCGGTTGGTGTTTCCGGCATCGTAGCGCATGAACCGACCCATGTGGTATCCTTATGCGCCGCGACCCGACAACCCCGCATCGTCAACCCGTGGAGTCCCCATGAAGCGCCTGGTCCTGATCTGCGCGGCCGTCCTGCTCGCCGCCGTTCCCGCCGCCGCCATCACCGTCGGCCCCGGCCCCGTCCTCGGCACCGACCTGGCCGGCTGGACCTACCACGAGGAGTTCAAGGACTGGGCCTGGAACGACGTGCGTGCCCTGGACGCCGGCGACGACGTCTACGTCTTCAACGACGGCCACGACGACGGCCGCGACATCATCGGCTTCTATCAGCGTTACGAGGGGGACGACGTCTACCTGCGCGTGGACTTCCTGGACCTGGCCGACGGGTGGCAGGGCAACGTCAACCTGTACATCGCCATCGACTGCGCCCTGGGCGGCGCCGAGTGGCTGCCCGATTACCTCGACGTGCGCACCGGCAACCCCTGGGAGGTGTGCCTGGCCCTCTACGCCGACGGCGACGTGGCCGGCTCCACCTTCAACGTCTACGACAGCGGCTACGGCACGGCCTGGAACTACATGTTCATGGGCAGCTACTGGCACCGCGAACTCGACGCCGTGGAGATGCGCGTGCCCCGCGGCATGCTGTTGACCGCGGGCTGGGACGGCTCGTCGGTGGTCCACTTCCAGGTGGTCACCGCCAAGGACTTCGCCGAGACGACCTGCAGCGCGGGCGACGCGTCCAGCGACCTGGCCGACGCCATCGTCGACGACGACCGCGGCTGCGCCGACGGCGAGCTCAACGGCGCCGTCCGCGACGACGACCAGGGCGGCCGCGTGCAGTACGCCACCATCGCCCACGGCAACCAGTCCCTGAACCGCGGCGACGAGCTGCGCGTGCACGTCCACGATCCCGAGTGGAACACCGGCATCCCGGGCGGCACGGGCTTCATCCGCACGCTCGACACCCACCGCATCTTCGGGGTTCCCCTGAACATCCACGCCAGCGGCACTCTGCTGAGCAGTCTGGCCTGGGCGGTCTCGCCCTTCGGCGTCACGGATCCCAGCGACGGACCGAACCTGCTGAACGAGATCGAGCTGTTCGCCGACGCCGACCAGAACGACCGCCCCGGCGGCCTGATCGGCGGCGTCCTGGCCGAGCACATCATGCCGTACTTCGAGGGGCCGGCGAATGCGGCCAGCTTCGCGGTCACCGATTCGCTGCACGCGGCGCTCTTCGACCTGGCGCCCGCCGACCTCAAGGTGATGCACGTGCCCGAGCGCGTTATCCGTTCCCTGCCGACCGGCTTCGCACCCCTGGACGGTCTGACCTTCGCCGACATCTCCGCCGCGGGATACGCCGCCACCTACCTGGACGCCGCCGCCCACCTGCACCACTGGTTCTATCCGGGGGAGTCGGAGTGGCCCGACCAGGTCTATCGCCACAAGGCCCATCGCATCAACGGCGTGCTCTGCTGGATGATCAACCACCGCGAGGACCGCTACAAGTTCTGGGTCCAGGACGAGGGACTGCACACGGACACGCGACGCAGCCTCATCGACAAGGCCGAGAGCTACGAGCCCCAGCTCGTGCTGGTCTTCGACGACTGGGAGGCTCTGGCCGGCAAGAGCTTCGGCGCGGTCTCGGGGGAGATGGAGCCCAACGACAACCCCATCCAGTACCAGACCTCCATCCGCTGGATCGCCAATCACCCCTGGATCGAGGTCGTGACCCTGGCGGAGATGACCGATCGCGCCCTGGCCGACCCGGGCGCCTGGGTGATCGAGCAGGGCACCCGCACCGATCTCGACGTGATGACCTACCACTGGCTGCAGCACGCCTGCGAGGACAGCTACCACAACTGGTACTACAACAGCGCGGGCGGCGTGCCGGGCAACGAGCAGAGCTTCTACGACCTGGTGCCGGTGATCTCGGGCCCGCAGGGCGACTACCACGCCCGCGGCGTCGGGCCGGAGGCCGACGGCCCCGGCCTGCCCAGCGGCACGCCCCACGGCGACCTCAATTCGCCGGGCACCCTGATGTACGAGACCTGGTCGGCCGTGGCCGCCGCCCCGGCCGGCGAGCTGAAGTTCCTGGCCGAGACCGCCTTCAGCGCCATGATCTACGAGACGGCCTGGCACGAGGAGGACAACACCGACTACGAGGACAGCGACGGCTTCGGCAACTGGCTCTACCCGGACACGAGCTGGGACGGCCACAGCTCGTGGGCCCTGCGCCTGCAGAACCACACCCGCGACGCCGTGGGCCTGGCCCTGGCCTCGGCCTGGGCCGACTCGGTGCGCAACGGCCTGCTGTCGCCCCACGCGGCGCCCGCCGCCTGGTCCGCCGACGCCGACCTGGACGGCGTGGACGAGTTCATCCTGCGCAACGGCCGGGTATGGCTGCTCTGGCAAGATCGCGGCGGCCGTTGCCTGCTGGCCGCCCGCTTCGACGGCGACCGCGACGACGCCGTCCTGCTGCTGGGCAACCCCGTGGCCAACCCCTCGGCCCCGGGCGAGGAGGAGTACGCCGACGCGGGGGCGTCGCGCTGCACCGCCTTCAAGGTGATGAACAGCGGCTACGCCGACGACCTCTTCACGCCGACACTGCTGGCCGGCGGCCTGGACTTCGTGTCCGGCGACGGCCTGGTCCAGCTCACCCACACCCTGGCCGCCGGCTCGGACACCCTGTCCACCCAGGTCGCCGAGACCGTGGGCGGCGACCTCTACCTGCGCCTGGGCCTGAGCCCGGACCTCAAGCGCCTGCTGCTGCACGGCCCGGGCGAGCTCGTCCGCGAGCACGACGGCCCCGCCCCCGAGACCTCCACCTGGTACCGCCTGCGCGCGGGGGAGGCCTCGATCACGCTCTTGTACGACGACGCGAGCTTCACGCCCGCGCCCCTGCACGCCGGCTGGGACCGCCGCGACCTGCCCCTGACCGAGGAGGCGGAACTCTTCGGCGACGGCAGCTTCGGGTTCCGCACCGTGCTCGGCGCCGGCGGCGACCTGACCGCGGTGCCCGACGCGCAGCCCCCGACCGCGGCCGCAGTCGCCCGCCTGCTGCCGCCCGCGCCCAACCCCTTCAATCCGGCCACCGAGATCCGCTTCCGCCTGGACCGTCAGGCCGAGGTCGCGCTGGACGTCTACGCCGCTGACGGGCGGCACGTGCGCACGCTGTACGCAGGTCCGGCCCCGGCCGGCGAGTCGGCCCTGGTCTGGCGCGGGCGCGACGACGCCGGGCGCGCGGTCTCCGCCGGGCTCTACCTGGTGAAGCTGCGGGCGGGAGGCGCGGCCAGTTCGGCCAAGGTGGTCCTGATCAAATAGTTTCGTTTGCTGGCAAGGGTTTGTGCTATTTTCCGGGGGGTGCCGCCAGGCACCCCCCTTTCAACGCGATACGAGTTCGATCGGGCCGCGTGCCCGTTGTCCGGCATATGCAATTGCGGATGCTCAGGTCAGAGGGGGATGACCATGTCGCGTCTTATCGTCACCGTATCCTGCTGTCTGCTGCTCGCGGCCCTGATCTTCGGCTGCGGTTCCGATCCCGCCGGTCCCGGCGGCGATCCCGATCCCGATCCGGATCCCGAACCCAATCCCGACGGCGTGCTGCTGGAGGGTGACGATGCTGACGAGGCCGCCGAGGCCCTCGTGGAGCTGCCGCCATCCCCGGTCGACGAGACGGACGTTCTCGAAGACCGGCTGCTGACGACCCGTCTGGTGGCCTTCCTTGACCCCGAGGCGACGGTCGCGGAAGTGAACCAGGCGCTCGAGGCGGCCGGCGCCCGCATCGTCTCGATGCTGCCGGACCACCTGTTCCTGACCCTCAAGATCCCGGCGGTGGCCTCGGCGGCCGAGGCGGAGGCCTTGGGCGACCAGCTCGTGGCGTCGGGGGCCTTCCTGATGGCCCAGCCCGATTACGCCTTCCTGCCGGAAATGCCCGTCTCCGCGGGCATGGGGAACAAGGACCTGCCCCCGGCCTCCGGCCAGCCCCTGGAGCACCTCAAGGTGATGAGGATGCCCGCGGCCTGGAACGCCAAGGGCCTGGCCCGGTACATCGACACGCGCGTGGCTATCCTGGTACCCGATTCCTATGCCGACGACGAGCCCCTCGAGGAGATCGACTGCCAGGACTTCCTCGAGACCGCCGGCATCACCTTGGTCGCATTCTCTGATGGCGTGTGTGTCGGCAATCACGGCTACCACGTCTGCGGCACCATCGGGGCCAACTACGACGGGACCCGGCCCACCGGCATCCACCCCTATCCGGAAGACCAGCTCGACCTGCAGTCCTTCGAGATCTCGCTCGTCGGTTTTCGCGATCTGTTGCAGGATCTCCTCAAGCATCTCCCCTTGAACACCCCATTCGTCCTGAACACCAGCCTCGGGTATCCTGCATACTGGTTGAATAGCCATCGCCTGGAGGCCGTGCAGGATGCTCTGGCCTGGCGCGAGATGTTCGCGCCCCATGCCGACTCCTTCCTTCACATCACCACCGCGGGCAACGGTGGAGCTGATCCCGGCCTTGCGGGCGACGCACGCTTCAACTGGTACACGACGATCAGCCACTTCTTCGGTGACCTGCGCGAACCGCTGCGAAACCAGGGTCTCAGCGAGGCGGATAGCGCCGCTTTCTGGGCCATGTGGGAGAATGTCACGACCCGCACGCCGGCCGCGGCCACGGCCATGACGAACACGCTGGTGGTCGGTAATTCGAACGCCAGTGGCGGTGAACACAGCGACTCTGGACGCAACTCCGAGGTCCGCGCCTGCGGAGAGCGTGTCTACGCGCCCTGTCATACCCAGGATCCGGCCCATGGCGCCGATGCGGATCTGTGCGACGGCAACGTGGCCCGTTACAGCGGCACCTCCATGGCCGCGCCGCAGGTTGCCGGTCTGGCCGCCTACATATGGAGCCTGAACCCCGACCTCACCGTGGCGGAGGTGCGCGAGAAGATCGTCCACGCCTACGACAACTCGTCGACCCCCGGCATCGTCGACGCCTACATCGCCGTGCTCTCGCTCGACAACTTCTACTTCGACCATCGTGTACGTGACGCCATCCTCGACGTGTCGGGCGCCGACGGCCAGCCCGGCAGCGACGGCGTTTTCGACGAGAAGGATCTGACGCTCTACGTCCAGGCCTTCAACGCCGCCGCCGGCGCCGAGGACCATTCCCGCTACGACCTCAACGGCGACGGCCGCACCGGCGGTAGTACCACCGCCAAGTTCGACCTCACCTACGATCCGGTGCCCCAGTGGCTCGGCGGCGAGACCGCCCTGACCGACTGCGATATCCTCGAGTACTACGCCTACCACCCGGACTTCTACTCGGGCGACGAGGCACAGCGCGATCTGATCATGGTCGACTGCATCCCGATTCCCACCGCGGCCATGACGCGGATGAACGTCCAACTGCATTTCGCGGCGACGGTCACCTACCACCCCTCGGGCGACACCCAGGACTTCGAGAATCTAGAGGTGTACATAATGGCCGCGGGGGGCGTCAACGGAGACAGCTTCACCTTCAACGTGGATACGGCGGTCGATGCGGAGGGTCGCAAGGTTCCAGTCCAGGGGTCGATCTCCGGAACCTTTGCCGACGGGGGCCGGTCGTTGGCTGCCTTCAACGCCAACTACGTGGTGCAGCCCTTCTGGGGTGATCTGCAGCGCGTCTTCTACGCCATGACGGACGTGCCGTTCACGGGCTACAGCGCGGACCCCGACTACCAGTGGATCACCTATGAGGTGGTCGGCCCGGCGACCTGCGGCCATATCAGCTACTTGAACAACGCCGCGGAAAACGGCGGCTGGACCGTGACGGACTACACGTGCACCGGCCTCAGCGGGTTCCGAGTCTACATGAGCGACACGCCAACGAGCGACTAGGAGCAGACATGACGAGACTCCATAGCCTGATCGTCCTCGCCCTGCTCGCGGCCGTCGCGGTCCTGATCTTCGGCTGCGGCTCCGATCCCGCCGGTCCCGGCGGCGATCCCGACCCCGATCCCGATCCCGAACCCAATCCTGACGGTGTGCTGCTTGAAGGGGACGACGGCGACGGGGCCGTCGGGGCCCTGGTGCACCTGCCGCCCTCGCCGGCGCCCGACCATGAGATCGTCGAGGGGCTGTTCACCACGCGCCTGAACGCCATGGTGGATCCGGACGCCACCGTGGGCGAGATCAACGCCGCGCTCGATGCGGCCGGTGCGCGCATCGTCTCCATGCACCCGGACGACATCTTCCTGACCCTTAAGATCCCCGCGGTCGTCGACGAGGACGAGGCCGGTCTCGTCGCGAGCGGCGCCTTCGTCTTCGTGATGACGGCTCACCAGCCCGACCTCACGCCGCCGGACGTCGACAAGCTCAAGGACATGCCGCCATACGGCGCCCAACCCATTCACAATCTGCGACTCGCGAAATTCCCGGCGGCCTGGACCGCGAAGGATCTGGCGCTGACCTACGACGAGAAGATGATCGTCGTGGTGCCGGACTACTACACCGCCGACCTCCCCCATCCCGATATCGGTTGCCAGCAGATGCTGGCGGGCTGGGGCGATCCCACCCTGCTGGTAATCGACGGATACCACGTGGGTAATCACGGCTACGGCGTGTGTTCGGTCATCGGCGCCGACTTCGACGCCGACGGTGCGACCGGGACGAGTCCCGCGCCCCGGAACCTCCTGGAGATCCGTTCGGTGCATGTGGGTGGCCTGACGTGGCCCGAGAAGCTCCGCGAGATCCACGACCAGCTGCCGACGGACACGCCTTTCGTCCTGAATACGAGCCTGGGCTACAACGAACCGAATACGGCGGACCAGAAGCTCAGGCTCGCCCTGGACAGCATTCTCTGGCGTTCGCTCATCGCGGGCGGTTCCCACGACTTCCTGCACGCCTGCTCGGCCGGCAACGCGGGCCGGGAGCCAGGTGACGATGGAGAGTCCCGCTACAACTCGCCGTTCACGACCGCACACATGTTCGACGATCTGACCGACGTGATCAACGGGGCCGGGGTGAGCGAGAGAGACAGCCTCGAACTCGAAGTGGCCTGGACGTATCACGTCGCCGTGAATCCGGACTTCGCCTCGCCGTTGCAGGACGTCCTCGTGGTGGGGAGTTCGGACTGGGGGGGGGCAGGAGAGCGCGTTCTCGAGCCGCGGCTCCGAGGTCAGGGCCGTCGGGGAATCAGTCGTGATGAGCTGCTACGAGACCGATCCCTGTAGCGGCGGCCCGATCTCCTGTTGCGACGGAGCGATCTCGGTGGACCAGGGTACTTCGCTCTCGTCTCCGTTCGTCGCCGGCCTGGCCGCCTACTTGTGGAATCTGGACTTGGATCTGTCCCCCGATCAGATACGCGGCAAGATCGTGCACGCCTACGACTCGACGATCCCGGGCCTGATCGACGCCTATGCCGCCGTGCTCTCCCTCGACAGGTACGCGGATCCGACGGTGCGCAAGGCGATCCTGGACGTGGGCCGGCCAGGCGGAGTGGCCGGCGGCGACGGCGTCTTCGACGAGAACGACCTGGAGGTCTACGTGCAGGCCTTCGAGTCCACGAGCGGGATCGATGACTATTCGCGATACGATCTGAACGGCGACGGTTATACCGGCGGCGACACCCATGCGCACTTCGACCTGTCCATGGACGCGCCCCCCGCCTGGACCGACCTCGTCCTCATCGACTACGGCGACGGCACCAGCGACACCATGGACGAGCGGTCGCTGACCGACTGCGAGATCCTGACCTACTACGCCTACCTGCAGGGCTTCTACGAGGGAGACACCACGCGGCGCGACGAGATCATGGTCCACTGCCGGCCGCTGCCCCTGCACGAGGTGGACGCCATGAGCATCGGTATCACCCTTGATGCCACGGTTACCTGGGCGCCGTCGGGGGCGATCGAGCACAACGAGTATCACGAGGAAAGCGTGAACGCCGAGGGCAGCGTGTCCCTGGGGCAGATCGATTTCGTCATCGACTACGTCCAGGACTTCGGGGGCTACGAACTCGTGCGCACCGGCAGCGTCACCGGGGCGTTATCGGGCGACAGCCGGATGATAGAGTGGCTGGACGTCGATTACACGGAGGCCTACACCGGCGGCCAGACCCGCTACCTCAGCTACCGGCTCGAGGACGTGGACATCGACTCGTACACCGGCAGTTACGTCTTCTATCACGACGAGGGGACCGGAACCTGCGACCGTATCTCGGAGGTGGACATCCACGGTGCCGCCGGCGCGGGCACCTGGAGCATGACCGCATACGGCTGCAACGAGTACAGTCAGGTGAACGTCTCCTTCAGCGATATGGATCCGTGATCGGGGAGCCGGCGATCCGTCAGGCCTCCGGGGCCCGACAGGCCCCGAAGAAGTCGTAGTGGTCCAGCGCCTCGAGGATGCCCCCGGCGAAGGGTCGCGTGGCGAAGAAGATCCGTTCCGCCTCGGCCAGGTCCGAGAGCTCCTCGTGGTGGCGGTTGGCCACCACCACCGCCAGCGTGTTGCCGCGCATCATGTCCTCGTCCGCGCCCGAACCGCCCGCGGCCAGCACCTGCTCCACCGGCACCTCGCGCTGGTCGCAGTACCAGCGCAGCGCGAAGCCCTTCGAGGCCCGGATGGGCACGACGTCCAGGTACTGCCCGAAGGAATGCACCACGTTCACCGACAGTTCGCGCATGTGCAGCAGGCTGCGGATCTCCTGCACCGACGGCGCCACGTCGGGATCGATGAAGTAGCTCAGCTTGAAGACGCTCTGCTCGCTCTTGGCCTGCCTCTCGAGTCCCGGGATGTCGGCGAGGATGCGCTCCACTTCCCAGTGATGCCACAGGTGGTCCACGTGACGTGACCAGACCCGGTCGCGGGTCAGCCCCGGCGCGTAGTGGATCTCGGTGCCGAGGCTGGTGATCAGCACGTCCGGCCGCGGGATGCCGTACTCGCGCATGACCCGCAGGGCCGAGTCCAGGCGGCGTCCGGTGGCGATGCCCCAGGCCGCCCGCTTGCGGTTGGCCTGGATGACGCGCAGCAGTTCGGCCAGGGACTTGCGGTCGCCCAGCAGGTTCTGGTCGAGGTCCGTGAAGATGGCCCGGTCGCGGTAGGGCCGCGCGCTGCGCGACACGGCGCGGCGCGGCAGGGGCTCGGCCCGCGCCAGCAGGGGCTCCAGCTCGGCCACGTACTTGGCGGCGTGGGCGGGCCAGGCGTAGTGGCGTCGCACGCCCTCGAGCCCGTTGTCCGCCATCTCCCGCCAGCGCTCGCGGTCGTCGAGCACCTCCAGGAGCGCCGCGGCGATGGCCTCGCGGTCCAACGGATCGACCAGCAGGCCGTTGCGGCAGTTCTCGGTGATGTCCACCGGGCCGCCGTCCTCGGTGGCGACGATGGGCAGGCCGCTCGCCGCCGCCTCGATCAGGGTCAGCCCGAAGGGCTCGGTCAGCGCCGGGTTGACGAAGACGCCGCCGGCGTGGGCGGCCAGCCGGTAGTAGAGCGGCACGTCGTCGGAAGCGTGCTGCTTGGGATAGGCGACCTTTCCGTAGAGGTCGGTGCGGTCGACCGCCAGCAGGATGTTGGTCAGCACCTCGCGGCCGGCGATGTCCAGGTCGCGGATGTCGTCGCGGTTGCCGGCCACCAGCACCAGGTTCGCCGCGTCCTGCAGCTCGGGCGAGCCGCCGAAGGCTTCGATCAGCGTGATGATGTTCTTGCGCCGGTCCGGCCGCGAGAGGGCCAGGATGAAGGGCTTGCGCGGCGCGGTCAGGAAGCGGCGCAGGCCGGCGGCCACCTTGCTGCCCCACTCGTCGCCCGCGGGCGGCCGGAAGCGGGAGAGGTCGGTGCCGGGCGGGATGACGCGCATGTGCTCGGGACTGTAGTAGTCGTACATCCCGTACTGCTCGTCGATCTCCTGGCGGGTGCTGGTGATGACCAGCTCGGCGGCGCTGAGGGTCTCCTCCTCGGCCTCGATGCGGCGCGCGATGTTGTAGCGCGACTCGATCTCCTCGCGCGCCAGCCCGTCGGCCAGCAGGCGGCGGCGCTTGACCCGGCCCAGGGAATGGCCCGTGTGCACCAGTGGCACGCCGAGCTGGTGGGTCAGGCGCGCGCCCACGTGGCCCCCGTCGGCGTAGTGGCTGTGGAGGATGTCGGGCAGGCGGTCCCGGGCGCGGATGTGGTCGAGGGTCTGGTCGACGAACTCGTCCAGGTGGTCCCAGAGCTCCTCCTTGGGCAGGTACTCGTCGCCGCCGCAGTCCAGGCGCACGATGGACGCCCGCTCCGCCAGTTGTTCGACGGGGCGCGCGTAGTCCTCGCCCACCCGCGGATCGGCCACGCGCCGGGTCAGCAGCTCCACGCGCCCGACCCCTGGGTGCTCGCCCAGGGCGCGCGCCAGCTCCACCACGTACTTGGTCTGGCCGCCGGTGTCGGCGTCGCGTCCCAGTTCGAGATCGTGGCCGCGGATCAGGCCGTGGATGCTGATCAACAGCAGATAGAGCCCGTCGTCGCGCGTGGTCATGGTGTCGAGTCCTCCATGGCGGCCGCCAGGGCCGTCATCATCTCGGTCGCCTTGCCCTGCAGGAAGATGTCCGTCGTCGCGTCGGTGAACAGCGAGGGTTCCGGGTTGATCTCGATGACGGTCGCGCCGGTCTGTTTGGCCAGGCCCGGCAGCATGGACGCCGGCGCCACCTCGCCGGTGGAGCCGATCACCAGCATGACGTCGCAGTCCTCGGCCGCCTTGAACGAGCGGCTGCGCGCCGGCTCGGGGATCCCCTCGCCGAAGAAGATGAAGTCCGGCTTGAACAGCCCGCCGCAGGCGCAGAGGGGGGGCAGCGATTCCAGCGACACCTCGTCCACCGGGCGCCTGGCGCGGCAGCCCAGGCACACGAGCTGCTGCGAGTTGCCGTGGAATTCCCACACCACCCGGCTGCCCGCCGCCTGGTGCAGGTTGTCGATGTTCTGGGTGACGACCTCGCGGATCACGCCGGCGGTCTCGAGGTCCGCCAGGACGGCGTGGGCGGCGTTGGGTTCGGCCTTGCCGAAGAAGTCGTAGAAGATCTCCTTGATCACGAGCCACGACGCGCGCGGGTCGGTCAGGAAGAAGCCCAGCTCGATGGACGCGGGATCGTAGCGGCTCCAGATGCCGTCGGGTCCGCGGAAGGTGGGGATGCCGCTCTCCACCGACACGCCGGCCCCCGTGAAGGCCACGGCGTGGCGGGAGTCCAGCAGGGCGCGGGCGGCGTCCGCGAGATTGTCGGGCATGCTCGTCCTTTCCGGTCGGTGCGCGCGATGATAGCATGCCTGGCAGCAAGGGGAGTAGCCGTGATGAACTGTCTCGTGTGTAAAACGGGCACCGATCCCTTCTTCACGAAGGATTTCGGGGGCCACCACGGCCTGCGCGAGGTCCTCTACCGTATCTGTCCCGCCTGCGGATGCGTCTTCTCGGCGACCCACGCCGCCCTGTCGCGCGACGCGTGGGAGGACCTGAACGAGCGCGTGCACGGCGAGTACCAGGGCGGCGACCACGCCGCGGCCGATCCGCGCTGGCTGGAGCGTCTCGCGGCCCAGGACGAGAACATCGCGCGCATGGCCCGTCTCGGCCTGCTGCCCCGCCATCTGCCCTGGCTCGACTACGCCTGCGGCGACGGCAAGCTGGCCGACATGCTCGCCGCCCGCGGCCTGCCCGTCCTCAAGTACGATCGCTACATGCACGGCGACCGCCCCGACTACCTGGACGAGGCGCGGCTGCACGCCACCCGCTACGGCAACGTGATCAGCACCTCCTTCTTCGAACACGTCCTGAGCCTCGAGCCCCTCGACGAGGTGGCGGGACTGGTCGACGACGACGGCGTGCTGTCCCTGCACACGCTGGTGCGCGGCGCGATCCCGCGCGATCCCGACTGGTTCTACCTGCTGCCGGTCCACGTGGCCTTCTTCACCAACCGCGGCATGGCGCTGCTGTGCGAGCGCTGGGGCTTCGCGGCCAGCATCTACCACGTACCGTCGCGCATGTGGTTCCTGTACAAGCGCTGGGACGACGAGCGCGACCGGCTCGCGCGGACCGGTCTGGACCTCGACGGCGACGAGGACTTCTGCGAGCGGGGGTTCGTCGCATACTGGACGGGCTGACTGTGCTATGTTGCGACGACCCGAAACCGTACTGCGAGGATCCCCATGACTGACATCCTGATCGTCGGCGCGCGCGGCCTGGGCAAGGAGGTCCTGGGCTACCTGCGAGACGACGCGCGCTACGAGCCCGTCGCCTTCCTGGACGAGCTGGACGCCGGCGAGGTGCTCGGCCTGCCCGTCGTCCATCCCGGCGCCTACGACGGCGCCTGCCGCCGCGCCGTCTTCGCCGTGGGCTATCCCCTGGACAAGGCGCCCACGCTGGCCAAGTACGAGTCCCTCGGCCTGGCCTGGGAGACCTACGTCCACCCGCGGGCCCTCGTCTCACTCCATGCCACCCTCGGCCGCGGCACCGTGGTCGCCCCCTTCGCCGCGGTCTGCGGCGACGCGGCCCTCGGCGACTTCGTCTTCCTCAACGTCAACGCCGCGGTGGGGCACGACGCCCACCTCGGCGACCGCTGCTCCCTGATGCCCCACGCCTCGGCCGCCGGCGAGGCCCGCCTCGGCGAGGGCACGTTGCTTGCAATCGGTGCCGCGATCCTGCCGGGCGTGACGGTGGGCGCGTGTTGCCGTGTCAGCGCGGGGAGCGTCGTGACGACGGACATGCCGGAAAAGTCGCTCGTATTCGGCAATCCGGCCCGTTCCCAGCCAGATCTCGAGCAGCACCGCTCCTGAAACGCCGTCCCAGCGCCCGGTCGAATATCTGACACCCGCGACCGGGAGCGAGCAATTGAGCAACGATCAGGATCTCCTGCAGAATGTGCGCCGCGCCTTCCACGAGTCCTTCGGCACCGACCCCGAGACGGTGGTCCCCGGGGCCGGCCCCGACGACATCCCCGGCTGGGACTCCCTCGGCCACGCCGTCCTGGCGGCCAACCTCGAGGACGCCCTCGGCACCACCTTCGACATCGACGAGCTGATGGCCATGGAAGACGTGTCGGCCATCCTCGCGGTGGCCGGCGGCAAGTTCGCGGACGTGCCGGCGTGATGACCGACGCGCGCATCGACGCGCTGCTCGACGGGCCGGCCTTCGGGCTGTCCCCGGACGAGCGGCGCCCGCTCCTGCTCGAGCTGCTGCGCGAGCAGGTGCGCCGGGCCGCGTCGCGCTCGCCCGCCTACGCCAACGTGGTCCGCCACTGGCCCGTAACGCCGGACGAGGCCGCCGACGTGGCCGACCTGCCCTGGCTGCCCGTCACCGTCTTCAAGCGCAACCCGCCCCTGGCCCTGGTGGCCGAGGCGGACGTGATGCGCGAGCTTCATTCCAGCTCGACCACCGGTCGCGCGCCGAGCCGCATCGCCGTCGACCGCACCACGGCCCTGCGCATGACCCGCGGCGCGGTGCAGATCCTGCGCGACTTCGTCGGCGAGGAGCGTCGCCCCTACCTGGTGGTCGACGTGCCCGCGTCGAACGCCGCCGCCGCGGAGGTCGGCGCCCGCGGCGCCGCCATCCGCGCCCTGCTCCCCTTCGCGTCCTCGACGACCTACGGCCTGCGCGCCGGTCCCGACGACGTGCCCGCGCCCGACGTGGACGCCCTGCGCGCCTTCGTCGACGCGCACGGCGACGGCCCGTGCCTGGTGTACGGCTTCACCTCCGTGCTGTGGACGTCGCTGGTGCGTCCCCTGGCCGAGAGCGGCCTCGACCTGGGCCTCGCCGACATCCACCTGCTCCACAGCGGCGGCTGGAAGAAGCTGGCCGACGAGGCCGTCTCCAAGGCGGACTTCACCGCCGCCGCGGCCGCGGTCTTCGGCTGCGACCCCGAACGCGTCATCGACTACTACGGCATGGTGGAGAACCTGGGCATCGTCTATCCCGACTGTCCCTACGGCAACAAGCACGCGCCGGTCACCGGCGAGGTGATCGTGCGCGACCCGCTCACCCTGGAGCCCGTGGGCGAGGGGGAGACCGGCCTGCTGCAGGTGTGCAGCGTGCTGCCCGAGAGCTTCCCGGGCCACCTGCTGCTGACGGAGGATCTCGCCACGGTCGCGCTGGAGGACGGCTGCCCCTGCGGCCGCCCCGGTCCGGCCTTCCGCTTCGCCGGCCGCGCCCCGCGCGTCGAGACGCGCGGCTGCGGCAACGTGGACGCCTGTCGTCCTCAGGAGGTGACGTCATGAGCGTCGCGACCCAGGCTCCGCCCTGCGCACCGCAGGTCGTCCGCGCGGCGACCCGCGAGGACGTGCGCGCCGCCGCCCGCGCCCTGCGCGCCGTCCTGCGCGAGGAGCCGCCGTCGGTCGACGCGCTCCTCGACGCCTGCGACCGCTGGTCCCGCGCCATCCCCGCGTCGCCGGCCCGCGAGGTGCCCGGCGCAGTCTTCCTGTCCCTCTGGCTCAAGCGCGGCTCGCTCGAGGCCCTGATGCGCCGCGAGTTCGGCGACGATCATCTCGCCGGCTCCTGGCGATGCGAGGGCCGCGCGCGACTGCGCGCCCATCCGGTCGGTCTGGTGGGTCACTGGCCCGCCGGCAACGTGGAGGTCCAGCCGCTGCTGTCGGCGGTCTGCGCCCTGCTCGGCGGCAACGCGGCCCTGGTCCGCGTGCCGCCGGCCCTGGCCGACGCCGTCGACGCGCTGCTGGCGCCCCTGGCCGAGGCCGATCCCGACGGCCGGCTCGCCCGCCGCCTGGCGACGGTCTCCTTCGCCGGCACCGACCGCCGCTGCCACGAGACCATGGCCCGCCACGCGGACGGCGCCATGATCTGGGGCGGCGCCGAGGCCGTCACCGCCGTCCGCTCGCTCCCCTTCCCACACTGGACGCGGCTGACGATCTTCGGCCCGCGCACTTCCCTCGCCGTCATGGACCGCGAGGCCTGGCAGGACGCGGACGCCCGCGAACGCTGGTGCACGCGGCTGGCCCGCGACGTCTGGCAGTTCGAGCAGCAGGCCTGTTCCTCGCCCCAGACCCTCTGCGTGGAACTCCGTCCCGAGGACGACCCCCAGCCCCTGATCGACTCCCTGTGCGCGGCCTTCGAGCGCGAGCAGGAACGCCACCCGCGCGCCGTCCTGGAACCGGACCGCGCCCTGGCCACCGCCCGCACCCGCGCCGAGCACCTGCTGGGCGACCCGCGCGCCGGCGCCCGCTTCCCGGCCGCTCCGCACTGGTCGATCCTGCTCCATCCCGGGCCCGAGGCGGGCGTCGCGCCGACACGCCCGCGTCCAGCCCAGGGCCGCATCCTGCACGTGGTGCAGGTGCGCGAGGCCGCCGACGCCGCCGGACTCTGCGACGGCGACGTCCAGACCGTCGGCCTGGCCTTCGCCGATCCCGACGCCGAGGCGCGGCTGGTCGCGACAGCCGCCGCCCGCGGCGTCGACCGCCTGGTGCGGCTCGGCGCCATGCACGTCTTCGATTCGCCCTGGGACGGCCGCGACCTGGTCCGCCCCTTCACCCGCATCGTCCGTCACACGACATCCTGCGAGGCTTGAGATGACGACCATCACCCGGACCGCGTCCGGAACCGACTTCCTCGAGGCCCTGCCCGGCCTCTACGCCGCTTCCGCCCGCGAGGCCTACGAAGCGAACCGGGACGTCAGCGCCTGGCTCTGCGATCCCCTGGCCGCCTGGTCCCGCGACGCCTACGGGGAGACGGTCTTCGCCGACGCCGCCCGCGGCTACGCCGAGTACTGCCTCCACGTGGCCCAGGCCAAGCACGCCTACGAGAAGGCGGGCGCCTACACGCCGGACGACCTGCCGCGGATCATCGACCAGGTCTACGAGGACGACGACGTGATGACGCCCTACATGTGGGCCGCGGTGCTGATCTACGCCTTCTGGCCCAGCATGGCCGGCCACCTGTCCCTGTTCCGCGACGCCTTCCTGGACCGGCTGCCCGCGGCGCCCCGCATCCTCGAGCTGGCCTGCGGACACGGCGCCATGGGCCTGGTCTCCCTGGACCACCGTCCCGACGCCACGCTTCTCGGCTACGACATCAGCCCCCCGGCGATCCGCATCGCCCACCGTCTCGCCGCCGCCTCGCCCCACACCGCCCGCGCCCGCTTCGAGGTGCGCGACGTGCTGGAGCTGGACCTGGCCGAGGGCCGCCACGACGGCGTCGTCGCCGCCATGCTCGCCGAGCATCTCGCCGATCCGCGTCCCCTCTTCGCGTCGGTGTCCCGCTTCCTGGCCCCCGGCGGCCTGGCCTACGTCTCCACCGCCCTGGAATCCCCCCAGCGCGACCACGTCCACGAGTTCCACCACGAATCCGAGCCCATGCGGATGGCCGAAGAAGCGGGGCTGCGGGTGGTGCGGATGTCCTGTGATGCGGCGCCGCGCAAGGAGGGGGAGCGCTTTTCGGCGCGGGCGCTCGCCATGGTGCTGGAGCATCGATGAGGGGCAAGGGAGAGAGGTGAATGTCCCCTGACGAGGGGACGCTTGACGGCCGCTCGAGGCGGCCGTCCGCGCTCGATTCGCTACGCCCCTCGTCAGGGGACATTCACCTCTCTCCCTTGCCCTCAACGCGTTCACACAACGCGTGCCCCCCCGAGTAACTGAGTCCATCACTTTCCCCACTCCCCTCTAACGAGGATGACAGTAGGCACTACCGGGAACGGTGCGGACGTGGCTGTGTGGCCGCGACCGCAGGGCGTAGCGAATCGAACGAAGCCGGCCGCCCTCGAGGGCGGCCGGCAAGTGTCCCTGCGGTCGCGGCCACACAGCCACGTCCGCACCAGTTGTCGCGTAGTACCTACTTCACCATCGTCATCTTGCGGGTCTCGGAGATGTCCCCCGCGTCGATGCGATAGAAGAAGGTACCCGAGGACACCGTCTGGCCGGCGTTGTCGCGGCCGTCCCAGATCACGTTCTGGGAACCGGCCGACTGCAGGCCGTTGACCAGGGTGCGCACGAGGCTGCCGTCCACGTCGTAGATCGACACGTTGACCTGGCGGTCGGCGGCCAGCTCGTACTCGATCTTCGTCTCGGGGTTGAAGGGGTTGGGGTGGTTACCCTTGACCCTCAGCAGCTCGGGAGCCTGCTCCTCGACGCCCACGGTGTAGATGATGTCCTGCAGGAAGGCCGTGGCCGTGTTGTGGACCTTCCAGTTGTCGTTGTCCTGGACGTAGACCGTGGCGCGCAAGTCGCCGTACTTCCAGGTCTCCAGGCTGACCGGGCAGTGGGCCGCGAAGCGGTAGGTGCCCGGAGCCGACGGGACCACGAAGCCGTCCGTGTCGGGGTACATGTAGCGGAACACCTGGTTATGCCAGTCTTCGCCGTTGGTGCCCGGCTCGTACACGTTGTCCTCGGTGATCGCCACGCGCAGGCGCAGATCCCACTCGGGGGGCATGTACTGCACCATCTCCACCTCGACCATCACGGTCTCCGTCTCCGGATGCCACTGGTGCGAGATGTTCAGGGGGCTCTTCCAGTTCTTGCGCGAATTGAAGCGCGCGGCGTAGATGGAGCCGTCCGAGCCGACGTCCACGACCTGGTCGATGCGCAGGTGCGGCGCGTAGTCGGCGCCGGTGCCGTTGGCCATGAAGTCGTTCTGCTCTACGTTGGCGAAGTAGAGGGCGTCGGTGCCGGGCCACCAGACGTGGATGCGCAGGATGGCCACGTCGTTGCCCTGGGTGGGAATGTAGGAGTCCAGGTGCTGGTTGGCCGGGGCGCAGGGGCCGCAGTCAGCCTGGGTGTTCAGCAGACCCAGCGGCACGTGCGGCAGGGTGTAGGTGTCGAAGAAGGCGCCGTGGTTGTCGTTGGACGTGTCCATGTCCGTGCCCAGCATGGCCTGGACGTCGATGTCGTAGTACGCGCCGCTGGCGAGGGGCACGGCCGGGAACATGACATTGCGGGAGTCCTCGGGAGCCAGCGCGGCCACGGCCACCGTCTCCTGGTAGACCTGGATGCCGTTCTCCTGGATGGTGCACACCGCGTCGAAGTCCTCGGTGCTGCGGCCCACGTTCTTGATGATGCTCTGGATGGGGATGCTGCCGCCGCCGGCGAACTGCCAGTCGTCGGGCACCACGTCTACGGCGGTCACGTCGTGCAGCCAGGGCTCGTAGATGCGCACGTCGTCCACGTACCAGTTGTCGGCGTCGGAGCCGGTGTAGCGCAGGGCGACGTAGACGGTGGACTCGCCGGCGTAGGCCGACAGGTCGACGGTGACCGGGCCGCCGTCGAAGCCGGCGATGCTGTGGCTGCCGGGCGTCATGTCGGAGACGACCGAGAAGGTGCCGGTGTCGGTCTGGCTGGTCGTGCTGACCATCACGTAGTGGTGGTCGCCGTAGTTGTCCCAGTAACTCTCGTCCTCGTAGAACTCGATACGGATGACGGACAGGGTCGAGAAATCGAGTGCGGGCGTGACCAGCCACTCGTTCATGGTCTCGGCCGCGGAGCAGTACGGCAGCGCGACGCTGTACGTGCCGCTGTGGGCGGCGGAGGAGGTCTGGATCCACTCTTCGTTGGCGTTGCCCAGGCTCATCATGGCCCAGCCCGTGGGCGGGAAGGCGTCCTCGAAGCTCTCGTTCATGAGATCGAGACGGTTGGGCGAGTAGGCCGGAGCATCCGACCTGCGGTCCGGGTTGTAGACCTGGTCGTCGTGGGCAATGGCCGTCGAGGCCAGCACGAGCATCGACAGCAGGACGAGTGCAATGCGGGCGCAGGAACTTTGGTGCATCATTGAAGGAATCTCCCGGGTTAGGGGCGGACACTAGGAACCGGCGGGGCGGATCGCCGGGCGCGACGACTCACGGTTCCGCTAAATACCTATGACATCAAGGGAGTTTACACTATTCAGCGGAAGTTTACAAGTTGCTGGATTAATTGAGATACTCTGTCGTGGAGGTCCTGTTTTGTACGATCAGCCGCGAATTCTGGATATGCTCGCCACTCCCGGCACCGCCGCCGAGATCGACGTTCTCGAGCGCATATACCGGCGTCACGGACCCCTCGCAGCGACGCGTGGCGCCCGAACCGTATGCCTCGAACCGGCTTGCGGCACCGGGCGCAACCTGCGGGTCCTGGCCGGACGGGGCTGGCGGACCCTCGGCTTCGATCTGGACGCGGCCATGGTGGCCTATGCCCGCGCCTCGCTGCGCCGTCGTGGCCTTTCCCGGCGGGCCCGCGTCTTCCGGGCCCCCATGGTTGACTTCTCGGCGCGCGTGGCGGCCGGCACCGTCCACCTGTCTTACATTCCCGACAATTCCCTGCGCCACCTGGCCTCCGACCGCGAACTGCTCGCGCATCTCGAGGGCGTCGCCCGCTGCCTCGTGCCGGGCGGACTCTACGTCGTGGGTCTCAGCCTGACCGACCCCCGCGGCGATCCCCCGGAGGAGGATGTCTGGACCGCCATCCGCGGCCGCTGCAAGGCGACCCAACTCGTGAGCTATTTGCCGCCCGGTCCCGGGTCCCGCAGCCGCCGCGAGCGCGTCCTCGCCCACACCATGATCGAGCGCCCCCGCGGCACCGAACACCACGACCACGTCTACGACCTCCGCACCTACACCGAACGACAGTGGCTGTCGCTGCTGCGCCGATCCCCCTTCGCGCGGGCCACCGTCCTGGACCGCAACGGACGTGATCGCGGCGAGCGGAGTTTGCCCTACCAGCTGGAGATCCTCGTCGCCCGCTGACATCTGTCCAAACGAAAGAGAGGCGATCCAGGATCGCCTCTCGGTTCATGCGGGCTGTCGTTCGGTTACCGCGCGTACCCCGCCTTGACGGTGCCCCAGCTCAGCTCCTGCGAAGTGATCGGATCGCAAGGCAGCGCCGGGAAGACGCCCTCGAGTTCGCCGAAGACGTAGTGGCGTCCGAAGCGCTCGCTGAGCAGCAGGTTGGGTGCGTCGACCGGCCAGGGGGGCAGGTCGGACCAGAAGACGAAGACGCCCACGCCCTGGGGGCCGGGGCGCGACTGGCTCATGTCGTTGGGCGCGTAGCGCAGCAGCGGGACGTCGATCAGGAGCCCGGGGTCGCCGTCCATCTCGAGGACCGCGTCGAAGTAGAGCATGGCGCTGGAGCCGGCGCTGCGGCCCTCGCCCGCGGGCGAGTCCCAGATCAGGTAGGAGCGGATGTCCTCGTAGGTGCAGTTCTCGCCGTCGTCGAGCTTCACGTTGAAGTGGGTCAGCGCGGAGGCGGGTTCGTTGTCCCAGCTCACCCGCATCTCGTAGCGCCACGCGCCGGGCGCGTCGGGACCGTCCGCATGGGCCATGATGGTGCCGCACAGCACGGCCTCGTCGGCCATGGCGGTCACGGCGACCAGCAGGACGACGAGGATGACGAATTTAGATGCGTGCCTTTTGCGAGCGACCATGGCAACCTTCCCGATTGATCGGTGTCCGCGTCGTTGCGCGTTGGGAACGATCCTATCCCGACGCTCCTCGTGGAGTATCGGATTGCCTCACGTGGACTTGACTACAAGAGCGGGCAGCAAGATCCGAGCCGCACCGAAAGGCGAGCGCGCCCATGAGATACCTGTCCTGGAACGTCAACGGAATCCGGGCCGCCCTGTCCAAGGGCTTCGCCGATTTCTTCGCGCGCGAGCAACCGGATGTCCTTTGCCTGCAGGAGACTAGGGCGATGCCCGAACAGGTGCCGCCCTTCGCCGACGGCTACCACACCTACTGGAATCCGGCCGAGCGCAAGGGCTACTCGGGCGTCGCCGCCTTCTCCCGGCGCGAACCGCTGACCGTGCAAAAAGGCATCGGCCTCGAAGAGCACGACGGGGAGGGGCGCGTGCTGACCCTCGAGTTCGCGGACCACTTCCTGGTCAACGTCTACACCCCCAACTCCCAGCGCGAACTGGCGCGCCTGGACTACCGGCAGCGCTGGGACGCCGCCTTCCTGTCCCACCTGCGGGAGCTGGAGACCCGCAAACCCGTGGTGACCTGCGGGGACTTCAACGTCTCCCACAAGCCCATCGACCTGGCCAATCCCAAGGCCAACGAACGCAACGCCGGCTTCACGGCCGAGGAGCGCGCGGGTTTCGACGCCCTGGTGGCGGCGGGTTTCGTGGACACCTTCCGCGAGTTCGACTCGGGAGGCGGCCACTACACCTGGTGGACCTATCGCGTGAACGCGCGCGAGCGGAACATCGGCTGGCGTCTGGACTACTTCCTCGTCTCGGCCTCCCTGCGCCCGCGCCTGCGGCGCGCCTGGATCCAGCCGGAGGTCCACGGCTCCGACCACTGCCCGGTGGGCGTGGAACTGGACTAAGGCGACCCCGCATTCCGCCGATCCCTACCTGGAAGAGGAGGCGCACCGTCGCGACGGAGCGCCCGATCCGCATTTCTGTCGTATGGGGACGACGCATGGGTCTGAATGTCTTGGTGGTGGAGAACGACCGGTCCTGCCGGCGGTCCGTACGGGACGTGCTGGCAAGCCTGCTCGTGATCGGCGAGGTCGAGGCCGTGGGCAAGGGGCAGGAGGCCCTGGCCAGTTCCGCCTGCGGCAAGTTCGACATCATCGTGCTGGACGCCGAGCTGCCCGACATGCTCGGCCGGACCCTGCTGATGACCCTCAAGCTGGCCCAGCCGGACCTGCAGGTCATCGCCCTGGTGCCCGAGCGCGATCTCGACGAGGCGACGGCGACGGACCTGAAGTCCTGCGGCGCCTGGGATGTCATCGTCCGGCCCTCGGCGCACGGGGTCGACGAGCTGCAGTCCATGATCCGCGCCCTGCTGGGCAGCCTCTGGGACGGACGGCCGCGGGAGGTCCGGCGCCGCGGCTGGACCGGCGACACCCGCCGCCGCGCGCGGCCCGCCCCGGTCAAGCGGCGTCCGTCCCGACCCGCCGGGCGGCCGGCGCCCGATCACGATTTCTGGATCACCGTCGTCGCGGTCTCCACGGGCGGCCCCATGGCGCTGGGCGAGCTCGTGCCCCGGCTCCCCGCGGACTACCCCCACCCCATCCTGATCGTGCAGCACATGCCGCCCTTCTTCACGGCCACCCTGGCCCGCGATCTCGATGCACGGTCGGCGCTGCGTGTCGTCGAGGCCTCCGAGGGCGACGTGCTGGCCGCCGGCACCGCCTACCTGGCGCCCGGTGGGGTGCACATGGTGGTCCGGCGGCGCGGCGACGTCGCGCGCATCGGCCTGGATACGGGGCCGCCCGTGAACAACTGCCGGCCCTCGGCGGATGTGCTGTTCCGGTCCCTCGGCGGGATCCGTGACGAGGCCGGTGTGCTCGCGGTCGTGATGACTGGCATGGGCGACGACGGCTGCGAGGGCGTCCGCTTCCTCAAGACGGGCAAGTGCTGCTGCCTGACTCAGTCCGCGGGCAGCTGCGTCGTCCACGGCATGCCCCGGGCGGTCAAGGAGGCCGGGCTGTCCGACGAGAGCGTCCCCCTGCACGGCCTGGCCCGCCGCCTGGTCGATCTGAGCGGTAGACCGTTGTCCCTCCGTAGTTGAATCTGTAAGATTTTTTTCGGCAGGATGTTCGGGGTTCTAAGCGCCGCACGTGATTTGCGCCGGCCGCGTTGCAGGTTTCTTGTAATAAAAGTATAGTATTTCACTCTGACATGTACGTGACAAGACCGCCCGGAACGGATCCGGCATCCGGAAGCCAACGGTTCGAAAGGATACTGATCATGAAGAAGCTGACTACCCTGATCGTGCTCGCCATGGCCCTGACCGCCATCGCCAGCCTCGCCGTCGCCGGCCCCGGCTGTTCCGCCAAGGGCAAGGCCAAGGCCTGCGCCACCACCACCGCCGCCGCCTGTACCGCCGAGAAGGCGCCGGGCGAGTGTTGCCTCGCCGCCGCCGAAGCCGGCAAGGGCTGTTGCGGCAAGAGCGCCGAGGCCGTCAAGGCCGCCTGCGCCGACTACGAGGCCTGCCAGGTCGCCAAGGCCGAGATGCACAAGTGCTGCGCCGAGGCCCTCCAGGCGGGCAAGGGTTGCTGCGGCCACAGCGTCGACGAGATGAAGGCCGCCTTCACCGACAAGGTCGCCGACGTCAAGGCCCGCTTCGCCGCCAAGGCCGGCATGCACAAGTGCTGCGCCACGGCTCTCGAGGCCGGCAAGGGCTGCTGCGGCCACAGCGCCGACGAGATGAAGGCCGCCTTCGAGCAGAAGACCGAGGAGGCCCGCAAGCTCGCCGAGCGGACCGAGTCCTAGTTTCGACGGCATCCGCCGCGCTCCGCCGGGCCTTCTGGGGTCCGGCGGAGTTTTCTTTGCCCAAGGGGCGCGGCCACGTTGTCGTGCGCGCCCCGGGCGCCTACATTGGAGGCGCCGAACCCGAGCCGATCTACCAGGAGGACCGATCCCATGCCCGACATCGGCAAGAAGGCCCCCGCGTTCACCCTGCTCAACCAGCGCGGCGAGAAGGTCAGGCTGAGCGACTTGAAGGGCCGCAAGGTGGTGCTCTTCGCCTTCCCCAAGGCCAACACCGGCGGCTGCAACAACCAGGCCTGCGGCTTCACCGAGGCCCTGCCCGAGATCGACGCCGGCGGCGCCGTGGTGCTGGGCATCAGCCCCGACAGTCCCGAGAAGCTGGCGTCCTGGAAGGAGAAGAAGCAGCTCGGCTTCGATCTGCTCTCCGACCCCGGGCACGAGGTCCTGGAGAAGTGGGGCGCCTGGGGCGAGAAGAAGCTCTACGGCAAGAGCTACCTGGGCGTGATCCGCTCCCACTGGATCATCGACGAGGCCGGCAAGGTCGCCGACCAGCAGATCAAGGTCGGCCCGGCCAAGAGCGTCGAACTGGCCACGGCCTTCCTGGCGAAGTAGGCCCGCACAACGGCGTCGACGGTCCCTCCGATTCCGGATATGCTGGAGCGGAACCTCGGCGCCGCACTCCTTTCAACCCGGATGGAACCCAAACGATGTCCGAAGATACCGGCAACTTCATCGAAGAGATCGTTCGCGAGGACAACGCCACCGGCAAGTGGGAGGGCCGCGTCCACACGCGCTTCCCGCCCGAACCCAACGGCTACCTGCACATCGGGCACGCCAAGAGCATCCTGCTCAATTTCGGCCTGGCCGAGAAGTTCGGCGGCAAGTTCAACCTGCGCTTCGACGACACCAACCCGACCAAGGAAGAGCAGGAGTACGTCGACTCCATCACCGAGGACGTGCGCTGGCTCGGCGCGGACTGGGAGGACCGGCTCTGCTTCGCCTCGGACTACTTCGAGCGCATGTACGAATACGCCGAACAACTGGTGGAAGCCGGCCATGCTTACGTAGACGACCAGGACGACGAGCAGATCAAGGCCACGCGCGGCACGGTCAAGGAGCCGGGTGTCGCCGGTCCGTATCGCGACCGCAGTGTCGAGGAGAACCTGGATCTGTTGCGCCGCATGCGCGCCGGTGAGTTCGCCGACGGCGCCAAGGTCCTGCGGGCCAAGATCGACATGGCCTCGCCCAACATGCTGCTGCGCGATCCCCTGATCTATCGCATCCGCCACGCCGCGCATCACCGCACCGGCGCCGACTGGTGCATCTATCCCATGTACGACTGGGCCCACGGGCTCGAGGACAGCCTCGAAGGCATTACGCATTCCGTCTGCACCCTCGAGTTCGAGGTGCACCGGCCGCTCTACGACTGGTTCCTCGATCAACTCGGTGTCTACCATCCGCAGCAGATCGAGTTCGCGCGCCTGAACCTCACCCACACCCTGATGAGCAAGCGCAAGTTGCTGGGCCTGGTGACCGACGGCGTCGTCGACGGCTGGGACGACCCGCGCATGCCGACCATCAGCGGCCTACGCCGCCGCGGCTACACGCCTGCGTCGATCCGCGACTTCTGCGACCGCATCGGCGTGGCCAAGGCCAACAGCACCGTGGACATCCAGCTCCTCGAGCACTGCCTGCGCGAGGAGCTGAACCTCACGACCCGCCGCGTGATGGCGGTGCTCGATCCGCTCAAGCTGGTGATCACCAACTACCCCGAGGACCAGGTCGAGGACTTCGACTGCGTCAACAATCCCGAGAACGAGGACGACGGCACGCGCCCGGTGCCCTTCTCGCGGGAGCTGTGGATCGAGCGCGGCGACTTCATGGAGGATCCGCCGCGGAAGTTCTTCCGTCTCGCGCCGGGACGGGAGGTGCGCCTGAAGCACGCCTACTACGTGACCTGCGACGAGGTGGTCAAGGACGCCGACGGCAACGTCACGGAGCTGCGCTGCACATACGACCCCGAGTCGCGCGGCGGTTCCACGCCCGACGGCCGCAAGGTGCGCGGTACCCTGCACTGGGTCTCCGTGGCCCATGCCGTCGAGGGCGAGGTGCGTCTCTACGACCACCTCTTCGCCGATCCCCATCCCGGCGAGGGGGGCGAGGCCGAGCCCGATCCGGGTTCGCTGGAGGTCCGGCGCGGCTGCAGGTTCGAGCCCGGACTGGCCGAGTCCGAACCGGGCTTCCGCTGCCAGTTCATGCGCCACGGTTATTACTGCGTGGACAGCCGCGACGCGCGCCCCGGCGTGCCGGTCTTCAACCGCACCGTCTCGCTGAAGGACAGCTGGGCCCGGCAACAGGCGAAGAAATAGCTCCGGACGTCCGGGGGAGGGAGAATCTCATGTCCAGGCACAGGATCACGACGCTCGTGCTGGCGGCCTTCGCGCTGACCCTGTCGGCGGCCGCGCCCGCCGGCGCGACCGAGGAATTCACGGCGCCCCTGCTGCAGGCGGGCGAGGACGAGCGCGTCGAGGGCGTCGGCGCCTGCCCCGTGGAGCCGGACTTCGCCGCCGGTACCGTCTCGACGGCCTACAGCCTGCACGTGGGCGGCAACGCCTGGGGCTGCGACTCCGAGTGGGGCGCCTCCGCCGAGTTCGACCTCACGGCCTTCAATCCCGGCCAGACGATCCTCGCCGCGGAACTGGTGGTGCGCAAGACCGGCCACGAGGAAGGGCTGCCCTACGTGGCGGCCTTCGGCTACGCGGCGACCGGCGGCGAGGTGCCGCTGCCCCGCGCCGACCTCGACATGTATTCCGCCCTCGACATCGTGGCGCCGGGCCAGGCGAATGTGGACCTGCACTTCACGGTCACCGGCCACGTCCAGGACCTGATCGTCGACGGCGCCGCGCGCGCGGGGCTCTTCGTCTGCGGGGTGTACTCGGAGGTTGGGCGGATGGACCGCATCTACGTGGGCGGTGCGCCCCACGCCTATCCGCCGCGGCTCGTCATCACGACGGAGGGTCCGGTGGGCGGGGAGACGTCGACCTGGGGCGGGATCAAGGCCATCTTCCACTAGACGGCGCCGGTTGCTGCGTCCGCCCGGCCAGCGGCTCACCGAAAGTCATATCCGCATCACCCCGGGGTGATGTTTCTTGGGTCAAACATCAAAACAGCAATGGCTGGTGACGACGTGAAAAGGACCCGGGGCGTCCCGGGTCCTTTCCTTCAGGTCGATATATCCGCGGGATTACCTGTAGATCCGCTTCACGCCGCCCCAGTCCGAGTCCTCGTTGGCGATGGCCGCAGGGTGGAATTCCAACTCGGCGATGGCGCCGCTGCTGCTGAAGACCACTTCCAGGCGGTCCACGCTGTAGAAGGGCGTCAGGTCCACGTGCTGGACGGAGTTGTTGCCCAGGTCGACGCCCTCGTCGCCGCCCATGAGCACGCCGAACTCCGAGACCTCGTACTCGACCGATTCCGAGTCGATGTCCACGAAGACGATGGACACCAGGTCTACCACGTAGTCGAACTCGAAGACGATGGTGCAGCCGCCGGCCTCGTCGTCGGGATCGTCCACCAGGCCGTCGCCGTTGCCGTCGACGATGTCCTCGGCGCAGATCAGCAGGTTGTACAGGGGAACGCTGTTCTCCCCGGTCTCACCCGCGCCGCCGCCGGAGCCGATGCCGGGGCCGCCGAAGTCGCTGTTCGGCGTGCCCAGGTCGTTGTCCCCGCCGGTGGGATTGCCCGAATCGAAGATGATCAGCGAGTGGGGGCCGCCGCCGTTGTTGGTCACCGAGACCGTGAAGTCGGCGAAGTAGGTCCCCGGGGCCGTGCCGCCGCCGGGCTCGGCGCCCTCGATGACGGTGCCCGCAGGTGGACCGCTGAAGTCCTCGTTCCCGGCCAGCACGGGTGCGGCCAGGGCGACTGCGGCGGCCGCGGTCAGCAGAATACGCAAAAACGTCGATTTCATATTTCCCTCCGGAGTCACGAGGAGTTGGGCAGATTAGATCTATCGATCATACAATATTCAACGCGTTTCTTCAATCTTAAGCCAATATAGGCAAATTAAGATACGATAATACGTACGAACTTATTCCGGGGGATGATTTTATGTCCGATGGTGTGCCGGTGCAGATCGTGTCGACGACGATCTGGTCGATCACGGTGCAGTAGGGCACGTCGATGATGATGGTCTCGGACTGGGGATTGGGCTCGATCTTCCGCCCGTAGTTGTAGGTGTACCCGTCTCCCCGTATTTCGGGAAAGACAGGATCGGCGCCCGTGGTCTATCCTTTCTGGCCTCGCGAGCAGAACGGCCCGACCCTGGAGGAGCCATGAATCGATTCCATACACGCATCTCTCTCTGCGCCCTGGCGCTGCTCATCGCCGGCGCGATCCCGCCGGTCGCCGCGGCGGAGGACGAAGCCTTCACCCTCGAAGCCTTCCTCGAGGTGCCCGTCCTCGTCTCGCCGACGGTCTCGCCCGACGGCACGCGCGTGGCCTACGTCCGCCGCGGCCGCAACCTGGCCGACGACGTCTACACCTACCACCTGTGGGTCGCCGATCTCGCAGGGGGCGTCCCCCGCCAGATCACCTTCGACGGTTCCCGGATCTCCGATCTGGCCTGGCGCCCCGACGGCGCCCTGAGCTTCGTCGCCGCGCGCGACGAGGCCGCCCAGGTCTGGATCAACCCCCTCGACGGCACCGAGCCGCGCCCGGTCACCGACCTGCCCGACGGTCTGAGCGCCCACTGGTGGGCCCCCGACGGCGCGTCGTTGGCGGTGCTCGCGCCCCCCGCCGAGGCGGAGAGCGACGAGGACGCCGACGCCGAGGACGAGGACCGCGCCGACTGGTCCGTCTTCGACCGTCTCGAGCAGCCCGACGACTTCGACCAGGTGTGGCTGGTGGACGTCCTGCCCGACGGCCCCGCCGACACCGACCCGCGCCAGCTCACCGAGGCGCCCCTGAACATCCACCACCTGGCCTGGTCGCCCGACGGCGAGACCCTGGCCCTCACCTACAACGAGCGCTTCTCCAGCCTGGTGGACGAGGAGCAGCGCGTGGGCCTGCTGGACGTCGCGAGCGGCGAGCTGGAGATGATCAGCGACCCCGACCGCCACGCCTCCCTGGCCGCCTTCAGCCCCGACGGCCGCACCCTGGCCTGGTACATGGACCGCGGCGACGACCTGCGGGCCTACCTCAACCTCAAGGACCTCTTCCTACGGGACCTGGACTCGGGCGAGACGTGCAACCTCACCGACGGCACGCCCCTGTGCCTGTCGGGCTACGGCTCGACACCCGCGGATCCGCCCTATTGGTCGCCCGACGGCCGCCACGTCTACCTGCGTGTCGCCGCGGGCCGTGACATGGGCGTCTACGGCGCCGACATCCGCAGCGGCGAGTTGAAGCCCGTGACCGACCTGCCTGGTAACGTGAGCGCCCTGCACATGGCCGCGGGCGTGATGGCGTTCCGCGAGAGCGAATTGCACAGGCCCGGCGCCGTGTGGGCCGGCAAGCCCGGCAGCGCGCGCAGGCTGGACGACACCGACGACGCGGTGGCCCCCCACGCCCTGACGCCGCCTCTGCGCCTCGAGCTGCCCGGCCACGCGGGTGTCACGGTGGAGGGCTTCCTCTTCCTGCCGCCGGGGGAGGACCTCGACGACGGCCCCTTCCCCTTCGTCATGGAGATGCACGGCGGCCCCTACTCGCGCTACGGCAACCTGTGGACCACGCGCTACCCCTGGCAGGTCCTGTCCCACCGGGGCTATGCGGTCTTCATCGCTAATCCGCGCGGCGGCACCGCCTACGGCGAGGATTTCCTGCGCGGCGTGTACCGCAACTTCGGCACCGACGACTACCTGGACCTGATGGCCGCCTGCGACGCCCTGGTCGAGCGCGGCATCGCCGACCCCGAACGCATGGGCTTCACTGGCTACAGCTACGGGGGCCTGTCCACCAACAACGTGATATCGCGTACGGACCGCTTCCGGGCGGCCGTCTCGATCGCCGGCATCTTCAACTACGTCTCGGCCATGGGGCAGAGCAATCCGCAGCTCTTCATCGACAGCTACCGTCAGCCCTGGGCCGGTGACCTGGCGCGCATGTGGGAGCACAGCCCCGCCTCGCGGGCCGGGGACCTGCGCACGCCCACGCTGGTCATGCACGGCACCGAGGACCTGCCCGTGGACCCGCGCCAGTCCGTGGAGCTCTTCAGCTATCTGCAGCTCAACGGCGTACCCAGCCGTCTGGTGTTGTACCCGGGGGAGGGCCATGGCATCAACCGCCCCAGCCACATGCTGGACTACCAGCAACGCGAGCTGGACTGGTTCGACCACTACCTGCTGGGCGACGAGGAGGCCGAGGGTGCAGCGGCGCCGCAGCCGGTGGAGGAGACCGTCCGCTGAGAGCGTGGCGGGGTGAAACAAAGATAATTATTGTCTCGTATCAGCCAGATGTCCTTAACCCCAGGGGGAGATCCGCATGAAGACCCTTCACACGACGATTCTGCTGCTGTGCTTGAGCGCCGCCGCCCTGGCCGCGCCGTCCGGCGGCTGGTTCGATCTCGAGAACTGCGCCATGTGCAAGAACCTGACCGAGGATCAGGAGCTCTTCGCCAACATGGAGTGGAACACCCACCTCTTCGCCAACGGACTGGTGGAGATCACCTCGGTGCCTGCGGCCTACGAGGAGCGCTTCAACAAGCTGATGGCGAAGATGCACGCCGCCGGCGAACGCATGATGGCTGGCGAGAAGCTGTACATGTGCGGCATGTGCCAGTCCTACGGTGGGCTGATGATGGCCGGCGTCAGCATGGACCAGCTCGTCAACGGCGAGGACCACATCTCGGTCATCTCGAGCCAGGATCCAGACGTCGTGGAGAAGATCCGCACACACGGCCAGCGGACCATCGACGAGTACGCCAAGTGGATGGCGGCCGAGAGCGCGTCGGGCCACGACCACGGCCACGCGCACGGTCACGATCATCACCACTAGGCCGCGACGACGATAGTGGGAGAACGGGCCACCCCGGCGGTGGCCCGTTTGCTTGCGTGGCGATCAGTGGTAGATGGCCTTGACCATCCCCCAGGGGACCGCCGCCGGAGCGTCCTCGACGCCCGAGGAGGTCAGGCAGCCCGAGTCGCCGCTCTCGCCGACCATGGCCGGCCCGCCCTGGCCCACGTCGTCCACCGTGAAGGGGATCTCGACCTCGGTCCAGCCCGTGGACTCGGTGTCCCACCAGACGAAGCGCAGGATCCAGTCGCCGGCGGGCACGTTCTCCACCGTGAAGTCGAGGTCGAAGCAGCAGACGCAGAAGCAGGGGTTGGTCAGCACCTCGTGCTCGGTGACCACTAGGCGGTCGCCGTCCCAGGCCGTGTCGAACTCGAAGGGATCGGGACAGCAGTTGTAGACGGCCGCGTCGTGGAAGACCGTCACGTCGGCGCCGTCCACCTCCACCCGCACCACGTCCGCGTCATCGCACCACAGGCCGAAGTCGGCGGCCGCGGGGGCGGCCAGCAGCAGGGCGGCGGTCGCGATCGTCAACATCTTCATGTCGGCACCTCTCTCATCGATAGCAGCCCTTGAGGACGCTCCAGCTCATGCGTGTCCCGGGCGTCACGCCCGAGGTGTCAAGACAGCCCGAGTTGAGCAAGGCGGTCTCGCCAGGCTCGTAGCCTTGGCCCACGTCGGGTACCTCGATCTCGCCGAACCAGTCGACCCAGCCGAAGGACTCCAGGTCGAACCAGCGGAACCAGACCTGCCACGGGCCGGGCGGTGCGTCGGGGATCTCGACGCCCAGCTCGTAGCAGCAGTCGCAGTCGCAGGGGGCCTCGATCAGGGCGTGTTCGACGACCATCAGCGTGGCGTCGCCGAAGGCCACGTCGTAGTAGATGGGATCGGGACAGCAGTTGTAGAGGGCCGCCTCGTGGACGAGGGTCACCCGGGCGGTCGCGAGATCGACCTCGACCCGGATCTCGTCGGCCTCGAAACACCACAGGTAGTCCCAGGCGGCCGCGGGTACGGCCGCGCAGAGCAGCACGCAACAACACACGAGCAAGCGCATGACAAACCTCCTGCGCGGATTCGTGCAGTGGGGTGGGGCAATCTGATATCAGGATATCAACACAGGGCGGCCGCGTCAACGGGCCCCCGCCAAGTCGTTGTGGCTACCCGCTTCGGCCCCCGCCGGAGACCAGAACCAACCCCACCACGGCCCCGTAGACGACCGCGATCACGGGGTTGCCGGTGATGCCTCAGGTGCTGCCGGTGCAGGTGCTCAGGTAGGAGACGGCGTAGCCGACGGCGCCGCCGGCCACGGGGCCCAGCAGCCGTTTCCAACTCAGGTGTCGGCGCAGGAAATCACCCATGGCTACCTGTACCCCGCTGCGTGCAGCGCCTTCACGTCGGCGAACGGCGTCGCCGGCTTCAGGTGGCGCGCCAGGAAGCGGTAGATCCTGAGACGGATCTCCTGGGCCTCGCGCGTGTCGAGCCGATCGAAGCTGTGTCCGCCGGCGATGTCGTAGATCTCGTGCTCGAAGTCCTTGCCCGCGGCCTGCAGCGATTTGATCAGGTGCTCCACCTCCAGCACGTTCACGTCCTCGTCGCCGCGGTTGGTGAGGATCAGGGCCGGCGTCTTCAGCTTGTCGGCGTTCCAGGCGGGGGAGCGCCGCCTGTACTCCTCGATGTTCTCCTCGACGGTCTGGCCGATGTGGTAGTCGGCGCTGTAGAGGGCGGCGTAGTCCACGCCCAGGTAGCCCAGCCGCGAGATCAGGTCGCTGACCGGCACGCCCGCGTAGAGGCAGGCGTAGTCGTCGGGGTGGCGGAAGCAGGTCATCAGGGAGATGAGCCCGCCGTGGCTCCAGCCGATCAGGCCCACGCGGTCGTCGTCCACGAAGGGGTAATTCTCCAGCACGTAGGCGCGGCAGGCGTGGGCGTCCTCGGTCTCCAGACCGCCGTAGTCGATGTTCTCGTAGACGCCGCGGCCGTAGCCGGTGCTGCCGCGGTACTCGGGAGCCACGACCACGTAACCCTGGGCCAGCAGCTCCCGCACGATGTGGTAGTAGTAGGTCGTGAAGTCTCCGTGCACGCCGCCGTGGGGGAAGACCAGCAACGGCGCCTTCGCCTCGCGGTCGTGGTCGCGGGGGATGAAGACGTAGGCCCAGAACTTCAGGGGCTGACCGGCGCCGATGGCCGTGTCGCTCTCCTCCTTCCAGCGCGGCGGGCCCCAGAGGCGCACCTTGTCGATGTCCGCCACGTCGCCGACGCGGTCGAACCACAGGCCGTCGTCGACGATCTTCTCGAGCCGGTCGAGGCGGTGGCGGAAGCCGTCGAGGGTGTCGAGGATCCGGTCCAGCTTGGCGTTCACGTCGTCCTCGGCCGGAGCCGCGAGGGGGCAGGCGACGACGGCGAGCAGAGTACACAACAGCAGGGTGCGCATGGCGGTTCCTTTCGAGGGGGCCGCTCTGATCATGGACACGTCGGCGGTCCGGGTCAACCGTCTAGCGCAGCGCCTCGGGCGACTCGGCCAGCGCCCACAGCAGCGCCGCCACCACCGCCACGTTCCGCTGCAGGTCGGCGGGATCCACCTTGTCGATGGTGTCGGAGGGGCTGTGGTGCACGTCGAAGTAGCCCTCATTGTCGGTGCGGTGGCCGATCAGGGGCACGCCCGCCTCGCCCATGAACGAGATGTCCACGCCGCCCCAGCCCTCGGTGACCGAGTCGGCGCCCAGCTCCGCCAGGGGCGCCGCCATCTCTGCCAGCCGGGCGAGGGTCAACGAGTCGCCGCGCGCGGTGAAGCCCCGCGGGGGATAGCCCCCCGAGTCGGACTCCAGGGCCGCCACGTGGTCGGCCAGCTCGTCGGCGTGAGCGGCGGCGTAGGCCTTGCCGCCGGTCTGGGTCATCTCCTCGTCGGCGAAGAGCACCACGCGGATCGTGCGGCGGGGGTGCAGCCCCATCCTGTACAGCAGCGCGACGGCCTCCATGGCGATCACACAGCCGGCGCCGTCGTCGTGGGCGCAGCAGCCCACGTCCCAGGAGTCGAGGTGGCCGCCGACCACGATGATCTTCTCCGGCTCCTCGTCGCCCACGAGTTCGGCGACCGCGTTGGCGGATTCGACGTCCGGTTCCCAGCGCGCTTCCATCTCCAGGCGCACGCGCACGGGCAGGCCGCGATCGGCCTGGCGGTGCAGACGCGCCGCGTCCTCCACCGAGAGGGCCGCCGCGGGGATGCGCGGGATGGTGTCGCCCTCGTCGTAGCGCATGACGCCCGTGTGAGGCGTGCAGTCCAGGGCCGGCGTCACCGAACGGATCAGGCAGCCCACCGCCCCGTGGCGCGCGGCGGCGATGGCGCCCCGCGTGCGGTAGCGCACGGTGCGGCCGTAGCCCTCCCAGGGCGGGTCGAAGAGCACGATGCGGCCGGCGGCCTCGTCGGCGCGGGCGTCGAGCTCCTCGAAGTCGCGCACGGCCAGCACCTCGGCCTCTAGGCCGTTGGGCGGCGTGCCCACGCTGCCGCCCAGACCGATCATGGTCAGGCGCGCCGGGTGGGGTTCGAGCAGCCAGGCGGATTCGTCACCGCGCACCCAGTGCGGCGTCGTGACGGGTTCGCGGCGCGCGTTCACGAGGCCGGCCTCGCCCATGTGTCGCAGGGCCCAGTCCACGGCCAATTCATAGTTGGCCGACCCGCTCAGCCGCGGTCCCACCTCGTCGCACATCTCCTCGAGCAGGGCGTAGGCGGAGCTGTCGGCCAGGGCCGCCGCGACGATGCGGTCCATGGTCCGCTCCACGTCGTCCGCGAGCGCGCAGGCGGCGGCGAAGAGGGTGGCGGTCAGGGCGAGAGCGGTTTGGCGGAACATGCGGACCTCCGGATCAGAACACCGTGACGAACAGGATGCCGAGAATCGCCAGCGCGGCGGCGGCGAACTTGCGCCGCGTGAAGGCCTCACGCAGGAACAGGGTGGCGAAGACCAGTACGAAGATCGTGCTCGTCTGGTTCAGGATCGCAGCCGTGCCGGCCTCGGTGTACTTCATGCCCGCCAGCCAGAACAGCAGCGACGCGTAGGAGCCGAGCACGGTGCCCGGCAGGGTGAAGCGCCAGTCGCGGCGGGGCTTGAAGCCCCGCAGGTAGTCGCCGCGCCGCGGTGAGATCAGCGCCGCCAGCGCCAGCACGACCAGGGCGCCGAGCTGGCGCACGGTGGTGGCCCACAGCACCGACTTGCCCGCCAGCACGGACTTGGCCATCACCACGCCCAGGGACACGGCGAACATGGAGCCCACGCCCCACAGCACGCCGCGGATCATGCAGGCGCGGTCGAGTCCGGCCGGCGGTTCGACCCGCGAGGCGAGCAGCACGCCGCCGATGATCAGCGCCATGCCCACCAGGTGGAATCCCGACAGACGTTCGTCGAGCATCAGGAAGGCGAAGGCGACCACCAGCGGCGAGTAGAGGCAGTCGACGATGGCGGTCACGCCGGCGCCGACGATATTCAGCCCCTTGTGGAACATGGTGTCGGCCACCGCGATGGCGATCACGCCGCTGCCGATCAGGACCAGATAGTCCCGCACGGGTACGTCCAGCAGTAGTTCCTGGCCGGTCGCGTAGAGGGTGGCCACCAGCAGCACGCTGCTGACGCCGACCCGGAAGATGTTGAGCGCGAAGGGGGCGACGGTCTCGCCGGACCGCTTCAGGAAGATGACCGCGACCGCCCAGACCACGGCGCACATCAATGCGTAGAACTCGCCCATCCGCTCGTCACGTCCCGTGCAACACGACAACCTGTTCTTGCGTCTGGAGGACGATACGGGAAGAATGGTCCCGTGACCACCGATCATCAGCCCGGAGGCCGATCATGTCCGTCGAGTTCATAGAATACAGCGCACCGCTGAGCCGTGCCTGGGCCCGCATGAAGGGCATGCTCTTCAGACCCTTCAACCTGGAACTGTGGTTCGTGCTGGGCTTCACGGCCTGGCTGGCCCGCCTGTGGGACAACGCGGGCCTCGGCGGCAGCCACTGGAGCCGCGGCGAGGGCCGGCTCGACCGCGACGACGCGGGCCTCATCTTCGACGGCGACTTCGGCGACTGGGGCAACGGCGACTTCAACTGGTTCGGCCTGGGCGGCCTCGAGGCCGGCATCATCGCGCTGCTGATCCTGTTCGGGCTGGTCTTCGCCGTGGCGCTGGCCTGGCTCAGCTCCCGCGGCGAGTTCATGTTCCTGGACAACGTGGTCCACAGGCGCGCCAAGGTATCCCAGCCCTGGCGCGAGTTCGGCGGCCTGGCCGACTCCCTGTTTTTGTGGCGCATCGGCGTGCAGATCCTCGGCGGCATCCTGGCCCTCGCCATGGTGGTGCCCGCCCTGCTGACGATCATCCCCATCGTCGAGGGGGGCGCCTGGCGCGGCCTCGGCATCATGGCGGCCGTCCTGCTCGGCTTCGTCGGCGTGCTGGTGGGCTTCGCCGCCGCCCTGATCAACTTCTGGACCGACCAGTTCGTGGTGCCCATCATGTACAAGCGCCGCGTCACGATCCTCGAGGGCTGGCGCCAGTTCCTGCCCCTGCTGCGCGCGCGCCCCCTGCCCATGGTCCTCTTCGCGCTCTTCTTCCTGGTGCTGTCCATCGCCGTCGGCCTCGTCGTCATGGTCGCCGGGCTGGTCACCTGCTGCGTCGGCTGGATACTCCTGTCGATCCCCTACATCGGGACGGTCATCATGCTGCCGATCTACGTGACCGGCCGCGCCTTCGGCCCGGAGTTCCTGGCGCAGTTCGGGGACGAGTACCGGTTGTGGGAGGACGACGAGGATGCGGGTGGCGGGGACGAGAAGGCCGAGGTGACGGACGGGGAGGATCAGGGGCCGTAGCGGAGGATGCCGCCGGGTCTGGCTACCACGAAGACCTGGCCGTCGGGGGCGCACCAGATATCGTCTGTGAGCTGGTCGGGCAGCCGCGGTTCGACCATGTGCCAATCCGAGCCGTCCCAGTGCCAGAATCCGCCTTCGTAGCCGCCCGCATAGATGTTGTAGGCACTGTTGCCGTGCACATCGTTGGTCGGCGGATCCCACAAGTAGTCGTTCTTCACCCACGTGTCGCCGTCGTATTGGTAGAAATCACCGCCGTCCGAGCCGACAGCGATGACATTGTCCGCCGCGGTTCCCCACACGGTGTATAGGGGCGTGCGGCGCGCGTTGTAGACGATCTCCCAGGTTTCGCCATCGTAGTGCATGATGTCTCCGCCGCCGGAACAGCCACCCGCCGATACCACGTAGACGTCACTGGGACCGCTGCCCCATATGCCACAGAGAAGTTGGTCCGTCGGATGAGTCATCTTTGTCCATTCGGAGCCGTCGAAGTGGAGGATCGTTCCATGCGAGCCGATAGTGTAGAGATCATCGAGACCTGTGCCCCAGATCTTGTGCATGGAGCCCAGATCGGCCCCCTCCTGGACTGACCACAGGTCGTCTTTCTTGACGGCCAAGACGTCGTCGCCCACGGCCACGATACTTCCGCCATCGGCGCACCAGAGGCCGTGGAAATCCCTCTCTGTGCTCAGGTCTTCCGGTCGCCATTCGATACCGTCGAAGTGCAGCACGAGACCGTCGGCCCCGACAGCGTACACATCGGTGGCGTCGAACCCGTCTACGTCGAAGATCAAGGTCGCTTGAGGTGTCAGCAGTTCATCGAACTCACCATCGTAGGTTAGGACATCGCCCCCCTGCGCGATGATCGCCAGGCGGTCGCCGCCATTGCCGTGCATTCGGTACATATAATGGACGTAGGTGAGATCCCAGCTGAAATCCACGAACTCCATGATCCCCGAGAAGGACATACCGAAAAGCCTGTCCCCCACGAAAGCCAATCCCGTGCAAGGAGGGCCGTCCGCCGCTTTCTTCCAGATCCCACCTCTGCATTCGAACAGACTGCCAGCTGCGACGAAAAGGGCCCCGTCCGGAGCGATCACCAGATCCTTGATGTCTGTTTCGACGATCGTGTCTGGCGCCGTCAACTCTTGACCGTCGAAATGGAAGTATGTGCCGCCGTCGCCGCCGAAATGCATGTCTTCGGGGCCGGTGCCTGCGATGGCGTACATGGATTCGATGACGCTGGTCGTTAGGCGTTCCCATGTACCGTCAACGAGACGCAGGATCGTGCCGGCATAGCCGACGATCCAGATGTTGTCCGCTCCCGTTCCCCAGATTCTGAATAGATCGACCGGGTACGGGGCATCTGATCGAGTCCAGGTAGAGCCGTCGAAACTCAGGATTACGCCATCGTCGGCGACGGCACGAACCACGCCCTCGTAACACCAGATCGAGTTGATCCTCCTTTCAAGGCTGGTGTCGTATTGTGTCCACTCCGCACCATCGTGGCAGAGCACGCGACCGAATGCATCGCCCACCCAGAGCATGCCCTGATCGTCCTCGAACAACGTCGTAGGCTTGATGTCCATGGGACGCAACCAAGACCACTTCATAGGTAGGGAGGTGCCGGATTCCGTGGGACTGTCGCATGCCGGCAGTGTTGCGGTGACGATCGTCCAGCAGAGAAGGGCAGCGATGTGTATACGTTTCAAGATCCGGCTCCCGTATTGAACATCCAGTAGGCTTCCATCCTAACGGAGCAGACAATGCGATGTCAATACGGCTGGCGGTTTTACACGTGTAAACGGGGCCAGCGCGGCATGGAGAAATCCTGTAATACCCGCCGCCCCCGTCGCACTCACTCCTGCCCGGGGAAGTCGGGGTAGCGCGAAGCGTACCCATGACCCCCACGGCGGAGCGGACATGCTCGCGTCTGTCCCATCTACCTGGAGGCCACTCCTTCGACGCGGACCGGCTCCGGCTTCACCGGGCACCAGAACGGACGACGACACGGGGCGGATCCCACCCGAAGACGACGGCAGAAACAGGGGGCTGACGTCGAGCGGAGGATTCGCCCCGTTTATCTAGTCCAGGATCTCGTTCTCGGCGCGCCAGGGACGGCCGGCGCCGGTCTCGCAGTAGCTCTTCAGGCTCTGCATGTAGTATCCCCACTGGAAATTGCAGCTCGCGAAGAAGTCGGTGGTCTCGCGCCAGTCGCGGTGGCCGAAGCGCAGGCGGGTGACGTCGCCGGCGGCCTCGAGGTCGAAGGTGACCAGGGTGCCCACCCATTCGGGGTGGGCTTCGTCGATGTGCCAGGCGACGCGCTGGGCGGCGACCATATCGACCACGGTCATGGTGTTGTGGTAGCGCTCGCCGAAGTCGAAGATCAGGCGCGCGCCGAGGCCGTTCTCGGCGGTGGTCTGCTCGGTCCACCAGGACGCCAGCCCCTCCTGGTCGGTCAGGGCGCGGAACACCTGCGCGGCGGGCGCCGCGACGGTGAAGGTGTGCAGGATGTCGGGCATGTCGAGCTCCTCTCAACGTACGAGCTGCATCTTGACCACGGCGGCCGCGTCGTCGGCCGCGATCCGGCAGAGGTAGACGCCCGCGGGCGCCGGGCGGCCGTCGGCCGCGGTACCGTCCCAATGGATAACATGATCGCCGCCCGGCCGCACCCCCCGGAACAGGGTCGCCACCCGTTCGCCGCGCACCGTGAGCACGTCGGCGGCCACGTGCGCCTCGCGGGCCAGCGTGAAGGGGATCGACGTGCGCGGGTTGAAGGGGTTGGGCGCGTTCTGCCCCGCGCGCAGCAGGTCCGCGGCCGGGACCGGGTCCTCGACGGCCAGCGGGGCGCCGGGCACCATCTCACGCTCCCACACGCCGTTGCCGTAGGTGGAGACGCGCAGCAGCCGCTCGCGGTCGCAGGTTGTCAGGTCCATGCAGACGACGGCCTCGGGCAGGCCCTCGGCGAAGGCCTCCCAGGTCTGGCCGCGGTCGGTGGAGACGTACACGCCGATGTCGTTGCCCACGTAGAGGTGGTCCGGGAAGTAGGGATCCACGACGACCGCGCTGGTGGGCACGTCGGGCAGGTCGCCGGTCAGGTCGTCCCAGGTCTGGCCGCCGTCGTCGGTGCCGAAGACGTGGCCGGTGCCGAAGCCCGAGAAGGTCACGTAGAAGACGTCGCGGTCGTCCGGCGCGAAGGCCAGGCCCACCGGGTAGCGGTCGGGCAGGCTGCCGGTCACGTCGCCGAGGGTCACGCCGCCGTTGCCGGAGACCCAGACGCGGGCGCGCGAATCGACCGGCGCCGTGGTCACCGCCAGCCGCAGCTCGTCGGCGGGGGAGACGGCCAGGGCCAGGGCGGGGTTGCCGCCCAGCCAGCGCATGGACTGCCAGCTGTTGCCGCCGTTGACGGAGCGCAGCAGGTACGTGGTGCCGGCGTAGAGGGTCAGCGGGTTGCCGGGGCCCGACAGGGCGTAGGGCGCGATGAAGCCGGGGGCGCCGAGCATGGGGTCGGGCGTGACCACGCTCCAGCTCTGGCCGCGGTTGTAGGACTTGAAGATGTAGAGGTACTGGGCCGAGGCGTAGATGATGTCCTCGTTGGTGGAATCGATGGCGGTCCAGGCGCCGTCGCCGCCCACCACGCGGATCCAGGCGTCGTCGCCGTCGAACAGGGCCGAGTAGTTGTCCTGCATGCCGCCCAAGGCGTGATGCATGTCGTCGGCCGAGCTGGAGAAGCCGGCGTAGAACTGGGTGGTCTGGTAGCCGCCGTTGCAGCCCTCGTAGCTCAGGCCGCCGTCGGTGGTACGGAATACGCCGCCGTCGTTGGCGAAGTATATCACGTTCGGATCGGTCGGATGCCACACGATGTCGTGGTGGTCCGCGTGGGAGTAGTCGGCGGGGCCCTCGGGCCCGCCCACCGGCACCCGGCCGTAGTAGGCGGCGCCCCAGTCGCTGAGGGTCTCCATGTACGGCCCGTGGCCGAGCAGGTGGTGGATGTCGAGGCCGATCGCGATCACGTGCCACGAATCCGTCGGATGGATGGCCACGTCGTGTGAGAACCAGCCCTGCCACAGGGAATAGTCGACGTCGGAGACCTCGGACCAGGTGAGCCCCGCGTCCTCGCTGCGGAGCAGCCAGGTGGCGTAGGATCCCGAGCCGCCGTTGCCGATGCTGGCCATGAAGACGTCCGGGTTCGAGGCCGAGGCCGCCAGCTGGGCCTTGCCCTGGTAGTCGGGGATCACGTCGGGATCCCAGAGCTGGATCCAGCTCTGCCCGCCGTCGTCAGTGCGGTACAGGCCGCGGCCGGGGCTGCCCAGGTTGCCGCAGGCCGCCACCACCACGTCCGTGTCCAGGGCGTGGATCAGCAGGTCGGTGGTCATGACCACGTCGTGCACCCGGTGCCAGCTCGCGCCGGCGTCCACCGTCTTGTAGAGCCCCTCGCTGGTGCCGGCCCACACGATGTCCGGGTTGTCCGGGTCCAGCTTGACCACCTGCACGCCGCGCCCCTGGTCGTAGGACCAGTCCAGGCTCTTGAACCAGGTGGCGCCCCCGTCCACGGACTTCAGCACGCCGATGCCGAAGCTGCCGCGCGTCAGCCGCACGGCGATGCCGCCCTGGGTGTCGTCGTAGGAGTAGACCTCGCCGGTGCCGATGTACATCAGGTTGGAGTCGGCCGGATCGATGGCGACCGAAGACACGCCGAGCACCGGGTGCCCCGTCTCCACGCGCTCCCAGGCCGCGGTGCCCACGCCGGCCGTGCGGCTGCGCCAGAGGCCGCCGCTGGCCGAGCCCGCCCAGATCGTCTGGGGGTTCTGCGGATTGAAGGCCAGGGCCAGGGTGCGCCCGCCGATGTTCCTGGGGCCGATGGGCTCCCAGGGCGAGACGGTCTGCCTTTTGGTCTCCCGCAAGGCGCGTCCGGATTCCCAGGCCTCCAGCCAGCCGGTCTCCGGATAGCGCTCGGCCGGATAGGCACGCTGCCGCGCGAGCCATTGCATGGCGGCCATGGCGCCGGAGGTGGGGTGGGTGCGGGAGCCGGCCTCGTCGCCGCCGTGCTCATCGGGCAGGGCGATGCGGTAGGCGGGGGGCGGCGCGTCGTCGCGCTCCCCGTCGAAGGGACCCGACAGCAGGACGACGGCGACAAGACCGCACGTCGCGACGATCGCGAAGACAACACGCTTGGACATGGCTCGCTCCGGGCTTGCGTGGGGGGTGCGTGAAGATACGGAACACGGGGGGAGGTGTTGCGACGATTAGGGCCGTCAGTCCGATTCCGCCTCCCGCGCGATCCGCCCCAGCGCGTCCACGTGCGCCAGGAACGCCCGTCGCCCCCTGGCCGTCAGCTTGGCCGTCGTGCGCGGCTTGCGCTGCACGAACTCCTTCTTCACCGAAACGTACCCGGCCTCGTCCAGCTTTTGCAAGTGGATCCCCAGGTTGCCCTGCGTCATGCCCAGCAGGGCCTTGAGGTCGCTGAAGGTGGCGTCGCGACGGGTGACCAGGGCCGTGACGATGCCCAGTCGCGCCTGTGACAGCAGCACGGGATCGAAGGCCGGGTCACTCATGTCCGGCCGCCAGCCGCCTGACCCGCCGTTCACCCATCAGGCCGGGGATCATCAGGCCCAGGCCCATGCAGGGGCCCAGGATGTAGCCCATGTATTGCGGATACATCAGGGCCAGGACCGAGCCGGCCAGGATGGCGACGCCGGCGTAGAGGTACTCGCGGGTGTAGACGACGCCCAGCATGAAGGCCAGCACGGCGTAGGCCAGTCCCCAGACGACGGCGGTCGCGGCCCTGTCCAGGATGCCCAGTTGCGGCCCGACGAACGTGAAGAACAGCCCCGCGCCGATGCAGAAGGCCGTGATCAGCCTGACCTGGTCGGCGATGAAGGTGTTGCCGCCCTCGAGTCGGGGGCGGCCGCGCAGGCGGATCTCGCGCAGGGCGCTGAACAATCCGCCGATGACGGCGCAGCCGATGGTCAGCGCCAGGCTCACGTCGTAGCGCTCGCGGCTGCAGAACCAGTTGGCCAGCGGGTACCAGAGCAGCACGATGGCGCCCCAGTGCACGCTGTGGAAGGAATGGGTGTCGATGCGGGCCTGCGTGCGGCGCATGACGTCCCGGATGTAGGCCATGTCCGCGCTGGCGGCGTCCCTGTTCATGTCGAATCCCCTCTCGAGGCGTGACGGTTGCCGATCAGGTCTAAAATATAGACTAGTCTGATAAATTTGTCAAGTGACCGCTTCACGCCGCCGGTGATAGACTCCCGCCAGCCATAAAGGAGTCCCATGCCCCGCACCAAGATCGTCTGTACCATCGGTCCCGCGTCACGTTCGCCCGAGATGCTCGAACGCCTCGTGCGGGCCGGCCTGGACGTGGCCCGCCTGAACTTCTCCCACGGCGATCGCGAGACCAAGCTGGAGATCATCAACGACCTGCGCGCGGTCGGCGAGCGCCTGGACCGGCCCGTGGCAGTGCTGCAGGACCTGGCCGGCCCCAAGATCCGCATCGGCCGCTTCGCGAACGGCCCGGTCGAGCTGCAGCACGGCCAGACCTTCGTCCTCACGGCGCGGGACGTGCCCGGCGACGTGAACGAGGTCTCCCTGGTCTACAAGGACCTGCCCCGGGACGTGAAGCCCGGCGACACCCTGCTGCTGGCCGACGGCGCCCTCGACATGAGCGTCGAGTCGGTCGACGGCGAGGACGTGACGTGCCGCGTCAACGTGGGCGGCGAGCTGAACTCCAACAAGGGGATCAACCTGCCCAGCGGCACCGTCAGCGCTCCCAACATGGACGAGAAGGACATCGCCGACCTGCGCTTCGGGCTCGAGCACGGCGTGGACTACGTGGCGCTGTCCTTCGTACGCAACGCCGCCGACGTGCGGGCCTGCCTGGCGGTGATGGCCGACGCGGGTCGCCGCGTGCCCGTCATCGCCAAGATCGAGCAGCGCGAGGGCATCGCGAACATCGAGGAGATCCTGTCGTTGGTGGACGGCATCATGGTGGCGCGCGGCGACCTGGGCGTGGAGATCCCCATGGAGCAGGTGCCGGCCATCCAGAAGTCGCTCATCGGCCGGGCCAACGCCGCGGGCAAGCCGGTGATCACGGCCACCCAGATGCTCAAGACCATGGTCGACAGCCCCACCCCCACGCGCGCCGAGGTCTCCGACGTGGCCAACGCCATCCTCGACGGCAGCGACGCGGTGATGCTCTCGGAGGAAACGGCCGTGGGCGCGCACCCGGTCGGGGCGGTGGAGACCATGGTGCGCATCGCCGAGGCCGCCGAGGCGGTCTTCCCCTTCCGCGAATGGAGCGAGCGCTTCGCCGCGACCGAACACCTGTCGACCAACGAGGCCGTGGCCCACGCAGCCGTGCAGATGGCCGAGGAGATCGGCGCCGCGGCCGTCATCACCCTGACCCGCTCGGGCAGCACCACCCATCTCGTGGCCAAGCACCGTCCCCGCCAGCCCATCCTGGCCATGACCGACAAGCGCGACACATGGCGCGGCCTCTCCCTGATCTGGGGCGCCATCCCCATGATGGCCGAGCCGCGCGACGACCTGGACGAGCTGGAGGGCGACGCCGTGCGCCTGGCCGTGACGTGCGGCTGCTGCCGCCCCGGCCAGACCGTGGTGGTCACCGCCGGGCTGCCGCTGCACCAGCCGGGGCACACCAACGTCATCAAGATCGTCGAGATCCCCCTCGACACATGATTCAGAGCAACGACATCTGACCGCCGGGCTCCTCTTCGTCCGGCTCCTCGATCTCGACCGGCTCCACGCATTCCGGCGCGTCGTTGCGCGGGCTGTTGACCAGGTCGCTCACGGGCCAGGCGGTCATGGCGTCGGCGGGGAAGGGCTGGAGCAGGTCGCGCAGGCCGGCGGCGGCGTCGGGCTGGGCGGTGAGCCAGCGCTCGTAGTCCTCGCGGCGCAGGATGACGGGCATGCGCTCGTGGATCGGGCGCAGCAGGTCGTTGGCGGCGGTGGTCAGCAGGGTGCAGGTGTGCAGGGGATCGCCCTGGGGGGGGCGCCAGGTCTCCCAGAGGCCGGCCATGCAGAAACCCGGCTCGTCGATCACGCGGAAGACCCAGGGCTGCTTGCGTCCTCCGGTGCGCTGCCATTCGAAGAAGCCGTCGGCGGGCACGAGGCAGCGGCGGCGCTGGTAGGCCTCGCGGAAGGAGGGCTTGTCGGCGGCGGTCTCGGCGCGGGCGTTGATCATGCGGTAGCCGACGGCCGGGTCCTTGGCCCACGCGGGCACCAGCCCCCAGCGGAAGGCGCGGGCCTCGCGGGGGCCGCCGGGGCTCTCCTGGACCGCGGCCAGGATGTCCTGGCCCGGGGCGATGTTGAAGCGCGGGCGCAGGCCCAGCTCGAGGTCCAGGGCCGCGTCCAGGGCCATGAGCTGGGCCAGTTCCTCGGGCGAGAGCGCCAGGGTGAATCTTCCGCACATGCCGTTTCCTCCAGGAATCGTCAAGATACCACACCGGCTGCCGATATTGGACCCATGTTGACCTGGATCACATGGATCGCCGGCGGCCTGATGGTTGTCGCGGGCGCCGCCCTGGCGTGGCGCGAACAGCGACGCCGCGTCACGGGGCTCGCCCTGGGCGTGTACGACTTCTGCCACGAGGGGCACGTCAACCTGCTGCGCCGCGCGGCCGAGCGTTGCGACCGCCTGGTGGTGGGCGTGCACACGGACGCCGTCGTGCGGGACTACAAGGGCGTCCAGCCGGCCAACTCCGAACTGGAGCGCGCCGCGGCGTTGCGCGAGTTGGGCCTGGCCGCCGACGTGGTCATCGGCAGCGACCGCGCGGAGCTCTGCCGGCGCCACCGGGTCTCGCGCGTCTTCCACGGCGACGACTGGGATCCCGCCGCCTACCGCCGCCACTGGGGCGAGCACCTGCTGGACGAACTGGGCGTCGAGCTGGTCACGCTGCCCCACACCGAGGGCATCGACAGCACGCGCCTGCGCGCGGAGGTGCCGCGCATCGGCTGGTGGCTCTACAGCGCCGTGCCGGCCTGGAGCCGCGCCCACATCTTCTCGCATCTGCGCGACCTCTACGCCGAACTGGGCGGCATCTGGTTCGTGGCCGGACCGGGCCGGGACCTGGTGCGCCGGGAATTCCCCGACGCGCCCTGCGTCCTGCTCGAGTCGGGGCAGGAGGCGGCCACCGCCGCCCGCGCCGTGGCCCACTACGACCTGGACGTGATCGTCAACGCCCACTTCAACTACGAGGCCATGAGCGAGGTGCTCGGCGACCTGGGCCGCCCGGTCGATCTGGTGGTGCTGTCCCACGGACGCAGCGGCAAGCCGGGCACCAGCGCGGACGTGGCGCGACGGCGTCACGGCGTGCGCGTGGTCGACGGAGACGGTCTCGCCACGGGCGCGCGCCTGCACCGCCAGGGCGGCCTGACCATTCACGACTGGTCCTTCGCGCCCGACGGCTACCTGCACCTGGACCGCTTCCTGGCCGCGGGCGGAGGTTTCGCGAATCCCGCGCCCATCGGCCGGCGGCGTCTGCTGGTGCTGCCGACCTGGGGGCCCGGCGTGGAGGAGCGCGGCCTGCTCATGTCCCGGCGCTGGCACGCGGCCTTCACCGAGCTCGCGCGCGATTGCGACGTCCTGGTCTCGCCGCACCCGCTCTCGAATCCTGAACGGGTGAGCCGCTTCGCCCTGGCGGTGGGGGCGGAGGTCCTGCCGGCCGGCGGTCACTCCCACGTGCACGTGCCGGACGTCCACTGCACCGTCAGCGACCTGTCGGGCGCCTTCTGGGAGGCCCTGCTCTTCGACACGCCGGCCGTGCTGGCCCGCAGCCTCGAGCCCCATGCCTGGCCCGCCGACCTGCCGCCCTCGCGCGAACGGACCCTGGCCGTGGCTCCCTCCTGTTCGCCGGAGGAACTCGTCGAGACGGTGCGTGCCCGCCTCGACGCGCGCGCGCCGGGACAGCGCGATCTGGCAGAGCAGCGGCTGGGCCGCATCGACGGCGGCGCAACCTCCCGCCTGGCCCGCCGTATCAGAATCCTGCTCGGGGAACCTGCCCGCAGGGGGGATGAAGCCGTCAACCTCGATTCCGGCTCCCCGTAACCCGATGCACATGATACCTGTTACCGGGCGAGAGCCCATCGCCGCTGGCGCAGCGTTCAATGCGCCCTAAGTTATTCGACCATGTCGCTCAACACCCGAAAAGCAGACCTCCACGTCCATTCCTCATACTCGTTCGACGTGCCGGACCTTCCGGCGCTGCGTCCGCGCGCCCTCTTCGAGGCCGCCCTCGGGCATCCCGACGCGGATCGCCGCATGGACTACTTCGCCCTGACCGACCACGACACCATGGAGGGCTACGAGGCCCTGATGCGACAGCTGCCCGAGGCGGACCGCGCGCTGGTGATCCCCGGCGTGGAGCACACGCTCTTCGATCCTTCCCTGGGCTTCACGATCCACGTCAACCTCTACGGGCTCGACCCGGACCGTTACGCCCGCCTCCGCCGTCGGGTCACCACCCTTGACGAGCTGCTGGCCTACGCGCGGGCGCACGACATCCACTGCCAGTACAACCATCCCACCTGGTGGGAGCGCCGGGAGCTGAAGCGCGGCGACGTGGACTTCGCCCGTGTGCCCGAGATCGCCGCCCGCTTCGACATGCTGGAGTTGAACGCGGCCCGCACGCCCCTGCAGAACCTGATCACCGCCGGGCTGGCCGCCGACCTGGACCTGCCGCTGACCGCCTCGAGCGACACCCACACGGGCTTCGTCGGGCGCGCCAGCACCGAGGCCGCGGGTGACACGCCGGACGCCTTCCTGGGCGCGGTGTGGGCCGGCGAGGGCGTGACGCACCTGACCACCCTCTCGCACGAATCCCTGGTGGACGAGGCCCACGGCCTGATCGACGCCTACCTGGAGCGCGACGCCGACGGGTTCGGCCTGCGCACCATCCGCAGCCAGACCCAGGCCCGGCTCGAGCACGCGGCCGCCCGCGTGGTCCGTTCGCGCTGGGTGCGCAACAACCCCACGGCGCGCGAGTCGCTGCGCTCGCTGCTCAAGCACGCGTCGCGTCCGATCATGAGCTGGGTGATGCTCCACGAGGTGAGACTCGACCGCCGGCTGGAAGGCTCCGCCCTGCGCGGCTATCTAGCACAGACGAGCGAAGAGCGCGCGGCCTGAGCCGCGTTCCCGATCCGCCTGTCCCTGCGGGCACCGGCTCGGCCCGCCATCCGCCTCACATCTGCGCTTCGAAGTTCCGCGGGATCTTCAGCTCGAAGTTGTCCCACTTGGACGGCACGTGTGCCGCGCCGAGGATCTCCGCCGCCTTCTCGTAGTCGGTCTCGCTGACGTGCAGGATGTAGCGGTAGCCGCCCTTGCCGTCCGAGAGTCCGCTCGAGTTCTCCACGTTGATGTTGGCGTCGCTGAGCTGCTGGTGGATGTCCACCAGGGCTCCGAGTTCATCGTCGCCCTGGACGATGAACGCATGGTGGGGTCCGCTCAGCATCAAGCCCGTGTGCCTGGCCACGTCGGCGAGCCAGGTGGTGTTGAAGGGATAGATGATGAGCTGGGTTTCGTCGGGCCCGACCGGGAGTGCGTTGAAGGCGAGGAGATTCACTTCCTCGCCGGCGAGCTTGGTCAGCAGTCGGCAAACTTCGCCCGGGATGTCGCGCGCGAGCGTGTAGTAGTAAGGCGCGCTGTAGATCTTGACCGTCATCTCACCCTCCCCGACAAGTGCCCCTCGAGGGTGTCCTGCCCTCACGGGCACATATCTATTGTACCACATGACTACGCGCGCCACCACCCGGCGGTTGCCATGCAAACGGGGCAGGTTATTGCTGTATGATGAGATAGGCGGCCGATACATGGCCTGGGAGGGGGCGTGACGCGGCGGAGACCCGGGGATCTCCGCCGCATCGCGTGTTGCCGGGACGTCAGCGCACCAGCAGGGCCTTGACGACCTGGGTGTCGCCGCCGGCGCTGAGCCGGAAGACGTAGCCGCCGCTGGGCATGCTGCGTCCGGCGGCGTCGCGGCCGTCCCAGATGGCGGTGTGCGTGCCCGCGGGCAGGGCGCCGTCGGTCAGGGTGCGCACCAGGTGGCCGCGCATGTCGTAGACCGCGAGCCGCGCCCGGGCGGGGGCCGTCAGCTCGAAGGACACGCTCGTCTGGGGGTTGAAGGGATTCGGCACGTTGGCGTGCAGGGTCGCCAGGCGGCGGCTCGGCTCCCCGGCCGCGCTCAACTGGTCGGGCTGCAGGGCCCAGATCTCCACGTCGTCGATGTTCCAGCCCGAGTAGAGCCAGCTGCCGTCGGTGGTGCCCTGCGTCCAGCGCAGGTAGACGGTGGACTGGCCGTCGGCCACGGCGGAGATGTCGAACTCGTGCTCGGACCAGGCGTTGTCCTCGACCACCGCGCCGTTCTGCCAGAGGGTCGTCCAGGCGACGCCATCGTTGCTCACGCGCAGGTAGGCGTGGTCGTAGGTGGGCTGCTCCACGTTGAGCCAGCGCTGGAACTTCACCGAGACCGCCTCGAGGTCGCCGCAGTCGATGGCGCCGGTGGTCAGGTGCCGCTCCGGCATGTTGTTGGTGTAGTCCCCGGACAGGTTGTAGCCGTAGACGTTGCTGCCGGTGAAGCCGGAAGTCGGGTCGTTGTTGCCGTACTGGCCGCCGCCGCCGGTGGGCTGGCCCCAGGCCCAGTCACCCTCGGTGTTCCACATGGGATCGGTGTCCATGTCCCACTCGTAGACGACCTGGGGTACGCCGACCTGCAGGCTGAGGCCGCGCGCGGTGTCGCCGTCGTGGTCCGTGGTGTTCACGAAGGACAGCGTGCCGGCGTAGGTGCCGACGCCCAGCGCGTCGGCGTTGGCGTTGAAGGAGACGGTCACGGTGACCTCGCTGCCGGCGGGGATCGTACCGCTGGCGTTGGCGACGTCCACCCAGTTCACATCGGCGTTCACCTGGTAGTCCAGGGGATCACCGCTGTTGTTGGACACCGTGTAGTCGAAGTCGAACGGCGTGAAGGGGCCGCCCGTGTCGCCCTGGCCGTCGTAGCTGCCGGCGCTGACGCGCATGCCGGTGGCGTAGGGGGCCAGCAGGTCGAATTCGGTCACGCCCAGGCCCAGGGGGTCGAGGTAGGCGCTCAGGCCCAGGCCCCAGGAGGTCGACACGCGGCCGTACCAGTCGGAATCGTTGTTGCCGCAGGCCGCGTAGCCGCCGTGCAGCTGTCCCACCACGCGGTGGTTCTGGTCGAAGAGCGGCGAGCCGGAGGAGCCGTGCTCGGTGGTGCCGTCGTCCCAGTCGATCACGCGGATGTGGGAGCCGTTGCCGGGCACCGAGGTGCCCAGGTAGGACGTGGTGGTGCAGGGATCGTACTCGAAGCTGATGCTCTTCTCGTCCGTGCTCGGGTGGTGGATGGCCACGGCCGTGACGGGGTCGTTGTCGGTGTTGTCCCAGCCGGCGTAGGCCACCTGCCAGGCGGGATCGGGCACGTCGTCCAGCTCCACCAGCGTGAAGTCGGAGGTGCCGCTGCCGGTGAGGAAGGTCGAGCCGTTCTGCCACTGGCTCAGGTCGCCGTTGCCCTGCTCGCCGCAGGTGGGGCTCTGGAAGTTCCAGTAGACGACGATGGTCGAGGCGCCGCTGGTCAGGCCGCAGTGGTCGGCGGTGAGGAAGAGGTTGCGCTCGTCCTCGGCCGTATTGTTGACCATCACGCCGGTGCAGGCCCAGGCGCCGTTGCGCTGGTAGACGGCCACGCTCTGGATGTCGTCGCGCCAGCCGTCGCCCTCCGGGCAGACCACGTCGTTGTTGCAGGATCCGGCCTTGTTGGGAAACATGTCGCCGAACTTGCGGTAGCCCGTGTTGACCGAGGTCAGGTCCAGGGTCAGCAGGTCGCGGGCCTTCACGGGCAGCGTCACCTCGACCACCAGCTCCTCAGTCTCGACCAGCGGCGTCCACAGTTCGCCGTGGGCCTTGTTGTCGGCGTCGTCGAAGGCGATGGCCGCGTCCGGTGCGTCGGCCGGGTAGATCAGCAGGCGGCCGCCGGCGGGCATGTGGTAGCGCCCGAAGCCCAGGTTCAGGGACAGGGCGCCCTCCGAAGACACACGCATGCGCCACAGCAGGGTGCTCTCGTCCAGCTGCTCCCACGTGCCGTGGGTGGCGGGCGAGAGGGCGGTGGTCTGGGGCACGGCGAAGCGGGGCGGCACGCCCAGCCCCTCCGTCTGCAGGTCCTCGAGCTTGGCGACCTCGTGGTCGACGCGGTCGGCCCGGAACATCTCGACGGCGGCCAGAGGGCTCACGTCGGATGCGAGGGCGGCCGCGGCGGCGCGGCGGTCGGCGGCGGCGGCCGGGAGGGCCAGCAGGAAGGTCAGCAGAATAAGCAACAGGGTCTGGACGGCCCGCGCATGGGGGCGAGCGTCAAACGACGTGGTGGCGATCATGTTTCAGTCCTCATCACTGGGTTCCGGAAAAGAGGAAAGGGGCGGGGGGAGCCTCTCCAGTATACGGGCGACAGGCGGATTCGGGAAGAGCCGACCGCCGAGGCCTTGATATAATACCATATCAGTCGGGATTTGACCAGGGGTCTAGCGTGCGCCCTCGCCCGTCAGCACCACGCGGACCGTGGAGATCAGGATCCGCAGGTCCAGCTTGAGGCTGCCCCTGACGATGTAGAAGCGGTCGAACAGGAGCTTGCGGCGTACCGAGCGCAGGTCCTCGTCGTAGCCGTTGTTGACCTGGGCGAGGCCGGTGATGCCGGGCGCGGCGTAGAGGCGGTCGCAGTAGCCGGGGATGTCCCGCTCGTACTGGCGCACGAAGCAGAGGCGTTCCGGGCGGGGTCCGATCAGGGTCATCGACCCGTTCAGGACGTTGAGGAACTGGGGCACCTCGTCGATACGCGACAGCCGCAGCAGGCGGCCCACGCGCGTGACGCGGTTGTCGTGCTCCGCCGCGAGCTGGGGACCGTTCTTCTCGGCGTCGACCCGCATGGTCCGCAGCTTGTAGATGCGGAAGGGGCGGCCGGGATAGATCACCTTGCGGCGCTCGGGACCGGCGGTGTCGTACTCGCGCCGCCGGCGGTTCTGTCCGATGCGGTTCTGGGTGTAGAAGACGGGTCCGCGCGAGTCGAGTTTGATGGCCAGTGCGATCAGGGGCAGGAAGAGACCGAAGAGCGCGAGGGCCAGGGCCGAAACGACGATATCGAAGACGCGACGCAGATGCCGGTAGACACCGCGATGGTGCGGCAACACCATAACCGCCCGCTCTTCCGTGAAGAGCTGGGGCAATTCATGGTCAGGCAACGCCTTGACATGTTCACGCAGCTGGCTGCTGTCGTCGATCGGTGTCATCGCTACGGGTCCTTACGGGTCTTATGCTCTGGTCGTCGGTCCGGGCGTCGACCGATGTGGATGCTAGGTGTAGTTTGATCTCCCGTAATGGTCTTACATTATATACCATGACTTTTTTGAAGTCTACACTATAAACATGAAAATAATGTTCAATTGTTGTTCTGATTTTCAAATAGTCAGGGTGAACCCCACCTCCTTGTAGGGGTGATAGCACATTCTGTACCCGATATTTCCATCTGTCAAGAGATACTTTAATTATAGAACTCCGTGTGACACAATGTTTTAATTTCATCGCCCGAAAACGCGTCTGAGTAGATCCGTGGTGCGGGCGATGGGGTCGTTTCTGATCCGTTCCTCCTCGAAGGCCAGCCAGTGGAAGAGGCCGTCCAGGGTGCGGTCGGTGATGTGTCCCGTGAGATCGAGCGAGGGCTTGTCGCCGATGGGTAGCACGTCATAGAAGGCCAGCAACGTCTCGTAATCGTCGTAGAGACCCGTCTGCTGCATGGTCCCGGACACCGCCGGCCGGAAGCGCGCGCGCAGGCTGTCCTCGGTCTGTGTCCGGAAGTAGCTGGTGGCCGCGTCGGGCGTCCCGTCGAGGATGGCGAAGGCGTCGGCCAGGGTCATGCGGCGCACCGCGTCGGCGAAGGGGTCCACGGCCAGCGCGCTGGCCTGCTCGGCGGCCCGGTTCATCAGGACGACGAAGGCGTCGACGTGATCGCCCTGCCCCAGATCGCGCAGGGTGCCCGCCGCACTCCGCAGATCCGGGGGCAAGGCGATCCTGATGGCCGCGTCGCCGAGGAAGCCGTCCTCGGCGGAGGTGGTCGCCACGGCGCGGCCGGTGCCGACGGTGAGCGCCTCGCGCAGGCCCGCCGCCACCGTCTCCTCGTCCAGGGGGGCGGTGAGCAGGTCGTCCAGGTTCATGTCGCGCAGGCTCGCACAGCCGGCGACGAAAGTCAGCGCCGCCAGCAGGACCAGGGGGCCGAGTCGCTTGTGGGTCATGAGTCTTGCTTCTCCCTCTTGTTCCGTCCGGGGTTTCGACACCTTCCGGTGCGCAAAGGTCACAGGCCGCGGGCTAGGGCCGCAGGCGCTCCAGCAGCGACGCGTCCAGCCACCAGATGTTGGCCAGGCCGTTGCCCGGCGCGGCGTGGAGCTCGCGCAGGGCCGCCACGGTCAAGGGCGTGGGCGCCCGCGCGGCCAGGTCCTGGCGCGCGCTCATGAAGAAGAGGGCGCGCCCGTCCGGTGAGACGTAGGCCGAGTATTCGTTGCCGCCGTCCGTGTTGACGAGGTCGCCGAGGTTGATCGCCTCGCTCCAGGCGTCGTCGGGGGAGCGGAACACCACGTAGTAGTCGGTGGCGCCCCGGGTGTCGGGCATGCCGTAGGCGGGGACGATCAGGTAGCTCTCGTCCGGCGCCACGAAGGCGTTGAAGCGGGTGAGGCCGATGTTCACAGCGTCCGACAGCGACGCGGCCTCGCCGTAGGTCCCGTCGGCGAGCCGGTGGGCGCGCATGATCACGCTGGGGGAGCGGCCGGGATCGTCGCGCGTGAAGTAGAGCGTGCCGTCGCTCGTGACCGAGGGGAAGAAGTCCGGCTGGTCGCTGTTGACCCCGCCCTCGAGGGGGCGGGCCGCGCCCCAGTCGTCGCCCTCCCGCTCGGCGACCCAGATGTCATGGTCGTCGCGTGGGGGGCCGTCGCCGCCGTGCGGCCGGTCGCTGGCGAAGAAGAGACGGCGGCCGTCGGGACTCACGTGGGGCTCCATCACGATGTAGCGGGGATCTTCGGCGAAGGCGGCCGTCGCGGGCTCGGTCCAACGCCCGTCGACCAGGCGGGTGACGAGCACCGTGCTCAGGGAGTAGTTGCCCACGTTGACGCCGAAGTAGATCTCCCGGCCGTCGGGGGTCATGGCCACGTCGCGCGTGGCGAGCCCGCTGTTGACGACGCCGGGCGCGAAGAGCGCGGGCTCGGCCGGCGGCTCGCCCTGGCCCAGGTAGGGGCCGGCGAGGTCGGGGAAGGCCGCGACGTCGACGCGGTCGGCGCAGCCGGCGCCGGCGACTGCGAGGATCAGCAGCAGGGAGGGGAGCGCGTGTCGGAAGCTCGGGAAACGGCTCATGAGGGAACCTGCTTGTGGAAGACGTGGGGCGTCGGACGGCTGACGCAGGATACGCCAAGGACCGGCCGCGGGATAAGTCCCGATATGCGTCCCGATGTACGTTTCGCAGAGATATAGCGATTTTCAATAAATATTTATTGACTATCGATAAATATTGGCCGATAATCAGACTGTCTACCGAGGCAGCGAGACCAGGAGGAACGGCATGTCGAATCGAACGCGAAAGCACGGCGGGCGCTGGCTGGTGGGCCTGGTCCAGGGCCTGCGCGGACTGTGCCTGCTGGTGGGGGTGGCCCTGGCCGGATACCTGCTGGTCATCTGCCCGCTGTGGTGGAATCTGCCGGTGGACATGGGCGTGTCCATGCCCGTGCGCATGGCCCTGGACGAAGGTGCGGTGGAGCTCGATCCTCTCGGCCCCGCCGTGACGGGCGCCAATCTGAGCCGGATCTCGGCGGAGCTGGAACTGGTCATGGCCAATCCCTGGTGGTACTGGCTCTTCATGCTGCTGATCCTGGCCCTGGTGGTGCTGATCTTCTGGGTGCTCCGCCTGCTGGCGGCGGTGGTGCGGGATGTGATGAAGGGGGAGCCTTTCACCGTGGCGAACGCCGTGCGCGTGCGCCGCATCGGATTGGTGAGCGTCGGCATCGCCGTCTTCGAGTCGCTGGTGACGCTGGTCCTCTCGTCCTGGGGCACGTCGCTGGTCGCGGCGCGCGGCGCCACGCTGGTGGTGGACATCACCGACGACGGGTCGGCCTTCCTGCTCGGCTGGCTGATCGTGGTGCTCGGCGAGGCCATCCGTCGCGGGGCCGTCATGGCCGAGGAACAAGCGCTCACGGTGTGAGGAGGCGTCATGTCCATCAAGATCAACCTGGATCTGGTGATGGTCCGCCGCGGCGTCTCCCTCACGGAACTGAGCGAGCGCGTGGGCATCACCCTGGCGAACCTGTCGATCCTCAAGAACAACAAGGCCCGCGCGGTGCGGCTCTCGACCCTCGACGCCCTCTGCGCCGCCCTCGACTGCCAGCCGGGGGACCTGCTGGCCCACGAGCCCGGTCCGCAGCGGCGGAAGGCTTGACCGCGGCGTCCGGATCTGATCGAATCGGCGTCCCCCCCCCCCGCCCAACCGAAGGAGTGACCATGGCGAGACGAGCGATTCTGACACTGTTGCTGCCCCTGCTCCTGGCGGGTTGCGCCGGCAGCGCCGGCGACGTGCGCGGATCCTGGGTCCTGGTGCGATCCGCCGGTCACGACCTGGACGTCGGCGAGGCGCCCGGCCCCGGCGACACCGTGAAGATCCTCAACGACGACCGCTTCTCCTTCGCCGTGCAGGGCGGGGACGGCGCGATATTCGGCGGCGGCGGCACCTGGCGCCGCGAGGGCGACGTCTACGTGGAGACGGTCCGCTACCATTCCCACCCGGAACTGGTGAGCGCGGACGCCACCTTCACCTGCCGCGTGGAGGACGGACTCTGGTACCACACGGGCGCCTTCGAGGCCGGCGGCCGGAACTACGTGATAGACGAGGTGTGGCGGCGGTTGACCGACGAGGGCGACCGCTAGCCGGCACGACTCCCGGGCATGAAGAAGCCCCCGGCCGCTCGCGCGGCCGGGGGCTTCCCCTTGCGGTCCGACGCTACTTGTTGAGCAGCATCTTGTGGGTCAGCTCGCGGTCGTCGTGGCGCAGGCGCGCGAAGTACACGCCGGAGGCCACGCCGCGGCCGGTGTCGTCGGTGCCGTCCCAGGTCAGCTCGTGGCTGCCGGCGGGCAGGGCGCCGTCGAGGAGCGTGCGCACCACGTGGCCGCGCACGTCCAGCACGTCCAGCCGCACCGCGCCGTCGCGCGGCAGGGCGAAGCTCACCTTGGTCTGCGGGTTGAAGGGGTTGGGGTAGTTGCCCGTCAGGAGCAGCGTCCGCGGCGTGTCGCCGATGCCGGTGGACGAGTCGACCGTCAGGGTGACCGTCACGACCTCGGGGCCGCCGCCGCAGTTGTGATCAACCAGCACGTAGGCCGTGTAGGTGCCGTCGGCCAATCCCGTCGCGTCGTAGTCCAGGTCCACGTCGTGGAACAGGCCCTCGGGCACGGTGCCGGCGAGGATGTCGAGCGTCAGCCAGGTCACCAGCTCGTAGAGGGTGAACACGGCGTCGCTCTGGTCGGTGACCGTGCCGTCCAGGCTGGACACGCGGATCAGGGCCTGGTTGGTGCTCGGTCCCGCGAGCACGACCGACTCGCTGCCGTCGTTGGCCGTGCTGGCCACGAGGGTCTCCCAGGCGCCGCCGCCGTTGCGGCTGAGCTCCAGCTTGACGGTGGTCAGGTCGCCGCCGAAGTCCCAGGTGACCGTGTAGGCGTTGCCCCAGGGCAGCGTCTCGCCGCCGTCGGGGTAGGTCACGTGCACCGAGGGGCCCGAGGCGGTCATCGTGAAGCTGCCGCTCAGGTCGTGGGGCGTGGACCCGTAGATGTCGCCCTGGACGAACCAGCCGAAGGTCTGCTCGCCGCCCAGCGACCCGTCGAAGGTCACGTTGATGGTGCCGGTGGCCGTCTCGCCGCCGTGCAGCGCGCCCCAGCTCCCGTCGTTGCCGTGCCAGTTGACGGTCACGCCGTCGCCGGTGGGCCCGGTGAAGTCCAGCGGCGCGGAGCCGCCCGTGAGCGACGTGGCCGAGTTGACCGTGACGCCGGCGGGGAAGTCGATCTCCACGTCGGTCAGCCACTCGTAGTCGTCGCTGCCGTTGTAGACCGAAACGTGCAGGTCGGTGGTCTCGCCGGACAGGAACTCGGTCTCGGCGAAGGAGACCGTGGAGCCCGTCACGTTCTTGACGGCCTTCTCGTAGGGGTTCTCGGCCTGCACGTTCAGCTCGTAGTCCAGCTGCGAGTCGGGCTCGCCCACGTTGGAGATGCGCAGCACGTCCGTGGCGGTCTCGCCGGGCTCGAGGGTCTCGTTGCAGGCGGTGAAGTTGAGATCGATGGCCGGCGCGGCCATCAGGATGTCGTCGATGAAGGGTTCGCGGTTCTGGGCGGTGACCACCATGTGCAGGGGCTGGCCGCCGCTGGGAGTGGCGATGAAGTCGATGGTCACCGAACCCGAGACGCCCACGCTGCCGGCGCCGATCAGGGTCGTGCCCTGGCTCAGGCCGACGTAGCTGCCCGGTACCGCGCTGACGGTGATCGAGGTGCCGCCCATGGCGTCGACCGTGACCGGGTTGGGATCGGGCACGCCATAGTAGACGCTCAGGCTGGGGTCGCCCTGCAGGTTGTAGATGTTCCAGTAGTAGGAGGTGCTGCCCGAGCCCGCCTCCTGCACGGCCAGGTTGCCGGAGAAGACCAGGGCGTCGTTGGTCACGTACCACAGGTCCATGCCCTCGCCGTGGTCGTGGAAGGCGCCGTCGTAGGCGCCGACGCCGGTCTCGGCGAAGGAGGTGTTGGCGTCGATGGAGCCCGAGGGGCAGGAGCCCGCGCCCCACCAGAAATCCTCGTTCCACATGGTGTTGTTGCTGGCGCCGATGTAGCCGATGCCGCCCTTGTCGACGGCGCGCAGCCAGGTCTCGCCGAAGCACTCGCTGTAGTCGTAGGTGCCGGTCAGGCAGCAGTTGCCGACGGCCAGGCAGTACTTCCCGTAGTTGCCCAGGCTGTTGATGTTCGACTGGGTGAAGCTGGGGTCGCCCCAGCTCGTCTGGCTGCCGTGGGCGGTATAGTTGATGAAGGCCACGCCGTCGCTCACGGTCTGGATGATGGCGCTTTCCACGCTGCCGCTCGAGGCCGGGTAGAGCCAGGTGTTGCTGGTGATGCCGTGGGCGGCGTTGAAGTAGTTGGTGGTGCCGTAGTTGATCTGGCCGTTGCCGTGGGTCGCCGCGTAGCCCGAGTCGACGCCGGCGATCAGGGTGACCTCGCCCAGGTAGCTCGGGTCGGGCATGGTGAACTGGTCGTACATCAGGCTCTTGTCGATCATGGCCTGCAGCTGGGTGGCGTTGGTGGCCGAGAAGCGGCCGTAGTAGATGTCGGGGATGTAGTCGCCGTCGACGGCGCAGTAGGGCCGGTCGGTGGCGTCGCCGCTCACCGAGAAGGTGGGGCACTGGGCCACGTCGCCCACGAAGAGCACGAAGCTTGGCGCGGGCAGCGCGGGCGTGGCGTTGTCGTAGAGGTCGTGGATGTAGGACTGGATCGAGGTGGTCGTCGAACCGACCTCGGGGGTGCCGATCACGCCCAGGACCACGTGGAAGCCGCGCTGGGTCTTCCAGTTCATGAAGTCGGTCAGCTGGTACTGGAACTCGGCCGGCGTGATGATGACCATGGTCACCACGTCCCGCACGTTGTCGGGATGGCTGTCGTGCAGGCCGCGCGAGCCGTCGAGCTGCGCGTAGAGGTGGTCGAAGAAGGGGCTGTTCGTCTTGGCGAAGAGCTCGTCGCCGGCGGCGCGGTCGCCGCCCTCGTAGACGATCTCCAGGTCGGCGCTCACGACGATCTCCAGCTCGCCCGCCAGGGGGCGGTAGCTCACCGGCGCGTACTCGAGGCGGCCGAAGTCCATGCCGCGCAGACGGCCCTGGGGCACGACGGCGGCCAGGTCGCGGGTCGTCACGTCGACGGCGTAGGCCGCGGCGTCGTAGTCGAAGGGCCAGCTCGCCGCGTCCGCGCTCTTGGGCATGGGCGCCTGGGCCGGCATGAGCAGCGCGTCGATGCCGTGCTCGGCGAGACGTACCGTGCGGGTCCGCACGTTGCTCACCTCGACGCGGGCGTGCGCGCCGTGGGGCAGGGCGACCAGCCTGTTGACCATGGGCAGCTCGGGGGCGCCCACGTCGTGGCTGCTGTGGAAGCCGGGCAGCACCAGGCGGACGAAATCGCCGCCCTTGGTGGAAACCTCGAGGGTCTGGAGGTCACCGACCTCGATGTGATACTTCAGGCCGCCGGCTTTCTCGGCGACCAGCTCGACGGATGTCTCTTTCCCGTTGACGGGAATCACGCCGGCCAGGGCGATCGTCGCCGAGGCGGTCAGGATGATGGCGGCAGTCAAGCCGATGAGCACTCGCTTGGGCATGAGCAAGCTCCCCCTCTGAGGTTGGATTCTTGGTGATGTTGACCGACCACAATCATAACATTCAATCATCACGAAAGAGTCACATACGCGCCCGTTCGCGGGATACAAACGGGTGTCATGGGGCATCTTAAGCAACCATCGGACATGGGGATCGACATTCGCGCCGCCGTTCCGCGCCTTGGCCGTGGCGTGACCTTGTGCTAGCTTGGCATGAACGGGATTCGAATCGCACGATCCGTGACGGAGGAAGCAACAGACATGACGGTGCGGACCTACCTGAAACCCGCGTCGCTGGACGAGGCCGCCGCGCTGCTCGCGGAGCACGCGGACGCGGCGATCATCGGCGGCGGCGCCTACCTGCGGCTGGCCGGCCGCCGCTTCGAGGTGGCCGTCGATCTCTTCGACGCCGGCCTCGACTACGTGCGCGCGACCGACGAGGGCCTGGAGATCGGCGCCATGGCCACCTACCGCATGCTCGAGACCGAGCCCGCTCTGCGCGGCTACGCCGACGGCATGCTCGCGCGCTCGGTCGAGCGCATCGTGGGCGTGCAGATGCGCAACCTCGTCACCATGGGCGGCACCGTCTACGGGCGCTACGCCTTCTCGAACCTGACCACCGCCCTGCTGGCCCTCGGCGCGGACGTGACCCTGCACCAGGCGGGCCGCATGCCGCTGGCGGACTTCCTCGACACCAAGCCCGGGCGCGGCGACATCCTCGCCTCGGTGATCCTGCCCGCGGACCCCGGGCGCGCCGCCTGGCAGGAGCTCACGCGCACGCACAACGACTTCGCCGTCCTCAACGTGGCGGCGGTCCGGCGCGACGGCGCGACGCGGATCGCCGTGGGCGCCCGTCCCGGCGTGGCGCGCCTCTGCTCCGGGGCCATGGCCGCGGTCGACGGCGGCGGGGATCCGTCCCGCGCCGGCGAGGCGGCGGCGGCCGAGCTCGAATTCGGCGACGACGTGCGCGCCTCGAGCGACTACCGCCGCACGCTCTGCCGCGTCCTGGTGATGCGCGCCGTCGAGGAGGTGCTGTCGTGAGGATCGACTTCGAGCTCAACGGACGGGCCGTCACCTGGGAGATCGAACCCGGCGAGACCCTGCTGGCGGCCCTGCGCCGCCACGAAATCAGCAGCGTGAAGTACGGCTGCGACACCGCCTCCTGCAGCGCCTGCACCGTGCTGCTGGACGGCAGGCCCGTGCCCTCCTGCGCGGTGCCCGCCGGCCGCGTGGACGGCCACGCGGTGCTCACCGTGGAGGGCGTGCCCGAGGAGGCGCGCCGCCTGGGCGAGGCCATGGCCGCCGAGGGGGCCGACCAGTGCGGCTACTGCGCGCCGGGCCTGGTGATGTCGGTGGTGGCCATGCGCGGGGAACTGGACGCGTCGGCGCTGAACGACGACGCGGCCGTCAACGCCTACCTCGCCGGCAACCTCTGCCGCTGCAGCGGCTACGTGAGCCAGACGCGGGCCATCCGCAAGTACCTGGAGGGAAGCTCGTGAGCGAGATCGGCCGCAACCTGCCCAAGATCGACGGCGTGGGACTGGTCATGGGCCGCCCCGCCTTCGCGGACGACCTGGCGCCCCGCGACGCCCTGATCGTCAAGGCCCTGCGCAGCCCCCACGCCTTCGCGCGCATCGCCTCGATCGAGACCGCCGCCGCCGCGGCCCTGCCCGGCGTGGCCTGCGTGCTGACCTGGCGCGACGTGCCCCGCGTGGCCGTCACCCGCGCGGGACAGGGGCACCCCGAGCCCTCGCCGCGCGACCGTTTCATCCTGGACGAGTACGTGCGCCACGTGGGCGACGAGGTGGCCGTGGTGGCCGCCGTGACCGAGGCCCAGGCCGACGCGGCCCTGGACGCCATCGCCGTGGAGTACGAGCAACTCGAGCCGGTCCTCGACTACGAGGCGGCCGAGGGACACGCCTCGGTGCTGCACCCGGAGCCCGAGGCCCACGAGAACTTCCCCATCGGCTTCGACCCCGCCAACAACGTGGCCAGCGCCTACGAGATGCACGTGGGCGACGTGGACGCGGTGGTCGCCGGGTCCGAGGTCGTGCTCGAGCGCACCTACCGCACCCAGGCCCAGCAGCACGTGGCCCTGGAGCCCATGGCCTGCGGCGTCTGGCTCGACCTGCACGGGCGGCTGAACGTGGTCTCGTCCACCCAGACGCCCTGGCACGTGCGGCGCATCATGGCCCGCGCCCTGGACATGCCGGTCAAGGACATCCGCGTCGCCAAGCCCCGCATCGGCGGCGGCTTCGGCGGCAAGCAGATGATCCACGGCGAGCTGCTCTGCGGCCTGGCGACCCTGCGCACGGGCCGGCCCACCAGGATGGTCTACTCGCGGCGCGAGTGCTTCGAGGCCACCAACACGCGCCACCCCATGCGTCTCGACGTGACCCTGGCCGCCCACCGCGACGGCCGGCTGCGGGCGATCGACATGCGCGTGCTCTCGGACACGGGCGCCTACGGCGAGCACGCCCTGACCGTGTTCATGGTCGCCGGCGCCAAGACGCTGCCCCTGTACAACAAGGTGGAGGCCGTGCGCTTCGGCGGGAAGACGGTCTACACCAACCGCGTGCCGGGCGGCGCCTTCCGCGGCTACGGCGCCATCCAGGGCAACTTCGCCCTGGAGTCGGCCCTCGACGAGCTGGCCCACGAGCTGGACATGGAGCCGGTGGCCCTGCGCGAGCTGAACATGATCGCCGAGGGGGAGACCTCGCCCATCTTCGCCATCATGGGCGAGGGGACCGAGGGCGTGGCCATGACCGTCGAGAGCTGCAAGCTGCCCGCCTGCGTCGGCCGCGGCAAGGCCCTGATCGGCTGGGACGACAAGTACCCGCGGCGCGAGGCCGGCCCCGACCGGGTGCGCGGCGTGGGCATGGCGCTGGCCATGCAGGGCTCGGGCATCCCCGGCATCGACATGGCCGCGGCCACGCTCAAGCTCAACGACTTCGGATCCTTCAACCTGCTGGTCGGCGCCACCGACCTGGGCACCGGCAGCGACACCGTCCTGGCCCAGATCGCCGCCGAGACCCTGGGCGTGGCCAGCGACCGCATCATCGTCTACTCCTCGGACACCGACCGCACGCCCTTCGACACCGGGGCCTACGCCTCGAGCACCACCTACGTCTCGGGGCACGCCGTGCGCGAGGCGGCGCTGAAGATGAAGGCGGCGCTGATCGAGGAAGGCGCCCGTTCCCTGGGCTGCGAGCCCGGCGCCGCCGACTTCGACGGCGCGTCTGTGGTCGGCCCCGACGGCGCGATCGACCTCGAGGACCTCTCCACGCGCCTGCTCTACAACGAGCACCAGAAGCAGCTCTGCACCACCGGCAGCCACCTCTGCGAGAAGTCGCCGCCGCCCTACATGGCGGGCTTCGCCGAGGTGGAGGTGGACACGGCCACCGGCCGGGTGGAGCTGGTCGACTACGTGGCGGTGGTGGACTGCGGCCAGGCCATCAATCCCAACCTGGCGCTGGTGCAGGTGGAGGGCGGGCTGGCCCAGGGCGTGGGCCTGGCCCTGACCGAGGACGTGCGCTACGGCAAGCGCGGCCACCTGCGCACCCGCGACCTGATGACCTACAAGATCCCCTCGCGGGAGGACCTGCCCAGCCTGCGCGCGGAGCTGGTCGAGAGCCACGAGCCCAGCGGTCCCTACGGCGCCAAGTCGGTGGGCGAGATCGGCATCGACACGCCGCCGGCGGCCATCGCCAACGCCGTCGCCAACGCCGTCGGCGTGCGCATCCGCGACCTGCCCCTGACCCCCGAGAAGGTGCTGTCCGCGCTGGCGGCCCACGCGGAGGGGTGATCCCATGGACGACCTGCGTTTCGTGGGACATCCTCTGGAGAATCGTAATGCCTGGGACAAGGTGACCGGCCGCACCCGCTACATCGCCGACATCGACGTGCCCGGCGCCTGGTACGGCGGCGCCCTGCGCTCGCCCGTGGCGCGCGGTCGGCTGCGCGGTATCGCGCGCGACCCCGGTTTCGACTGGTCCACCGTATCGGTGATCACCGCCGCCGACCTGCCCGGCCCCAACGTGGTGGCCATGGTGCAGGAGGACCTGCCCCTGCTGGCCGACCCGGACATCGGGTTCGCGACCCAGCCCCTGGCCCTGGTCGCCGCCCCCGACCGCGCGACCCTGGCCGCCGCCCTGGCCGCCCTGACGCCCGACATAGAGGACCTGCCGCCGGTGCTGACGGTCGAGGCGGCCCTGGACGGCGCGGCGGTGATCTGGGGCGAGGACAACGTCATCTCCGACTACCTGGTCGAGTGCGGCGATCTCGCGGCGGGCTTCGCCGCGGCCGACACCGTCGTCGAGGGCACCTACCGCACCGGATACCAGGAGCACATCTACCTGGAGACCCAGGGCGTGATCGCCACGCCCCGCGACGGCGGCGGCGTGGAGATCCTCGGCTCCATGCAGTGCCCCTTCTACGTGCTCAACGCCCTGTGCCGCGCCCTCGGCCTGGAGCGCGACCGGATCACGGTGCGCCAGTCGGCCACCGGCGGCGCCTTCGGCGGCAAGGAGGACTACCCGTCGATCCTCGCTCTGCAGGCCTCGGTGCTGGCCCTCGACTGCGGGCGCCCGGTCTCGATGATCTACGACCGCCACGAGGACATCGCCGTCACGACCAAGCGCCATCCCTCGGTGGTGCGTCACCGCACGGGCCTCGCGGCCGACGGCAAGCTGCTGGCGGCGGACATCGACGTGATCATCGACGCGGGCGCCTTCTCGACCATGAGCCCCGTGGTGCTCTCGCGGGCCATTCTCCACGCGGCGGGGGCCTACGGCGTGCCCCACGCGCGCATCCGCGGCCGGGCGGTGGCCACCAACACGCCACCCAACGGCGCCTTCCGCGGCTTCGGCGTGCCCCAGTCCATCTTCGCCGCTGAGCGCCACATGGACCGCCTGGCCCGCGAGACCGGGCTGTCGCCCGTGGAGATCCGCCGGCGCAATCTGCTGCGGCCGGGCGACGTCTTCCCCTTCGGCCAGCGTCTCGACGAGCGGGACGCGGCCGCCGCTTCGGTCTACGAGCGGGCCCTGACCGCCGGCCGCTACGACACGCGCCGCGAGGCCGCCGCGGCGCACAACGACGCGGCCGCGCGCGGGAACGGGCCCCTCCGCCGCGGCGTGGGCTCGGCGCTGGTCTTCCACGGCGGCGGCTTCACCGGCGACGGGGAGACCCGCATCTCCGCCGAGGTGAAGGTGCGGCGCGAGACCGACGGCTCGGTCGCTGTATTGATTGGCAGCGTGGAGATGGGCCAGGGCGCCGAGACGGTGCTGCCCATGATCGCCGCCGAGGCCCTCGGGCTGCCGCCGGAGCGCGTCCGCTACCACCAGCCGGACACGAGCGTGGTGGCCGACAGCGGGCCCACGGTGGCCTCGCGCACGACCATGGTCGTCGGGCGCATCCTGGTGCGGGCCTGCCGCAACCTGCTCGACGCGGAAGCCGACGGCGCCGCCGCGCCCTGCGAGGCGACCGCCCGCTACGAGCCCGACCCGGACATGGACTGGGACCAGTCCCGCTTCCAGGGCGACGCCTACCAGGGCTACGCCTGGTGCGCGGCCGTGGTCGAGGTGGAGGTGGACACCGATACCCTGGAGATCCGCCCGCTGCACTGCACGACGGTGGCGGAGATCGGACGCGCCATCAATCCGGTGCTCTGCGTGGGCCAGATCGAGGGCGGCGTGCTGCAGGGCCTGGCCTGGGGCTCGCTGGAGGAGGTCAAGGCCGAGGGCGGCCGCTACCTCAACGACCGCATGTCCACCTACATCATCCCGACCTGCCTGGACGCGCCGGACTTCAAGGTGGAGCTGGCGGAGCAGCCCTGCGACCGCGGGGCCTACGGCGCCAAGGGCCTGGGCGAGCTGCCCATGAACGTGGGCGCGCCGGCCCTGGTCGCGGCCGTCGAGGACGCCCTGGGCTACGCCGGCGACGAGATCCCGCTCACGCCCGAGCGCCTGCTGGACAACCGGTCGGAGGTGGCGTCGTGAGGATCGCGCTGACGGTCAACGGCGAGCGCCGCGAGCTGGACGTGCAGCCCCTGCGCCGCCTGCTCGACGTGCTGCGCGAGGAGCTGGGCCTGACCGGCACCAAGGAGGGCTGCGGCGAGGGCGAGTGCGGCGCCTGCGCGGTGATGGTGGACGGCCGCCTGTTCAACGCCTGCCAGATGCCCGTCTACCAGGCCCACGGCCGACGCGTGGTCACCGTGGAGGGCCTCGGCGACGCCGCGTCGCCGGACCCGGTGCAGGCGGCCTTCGTGGACGAGGGTGCGGTGCAGTGCGGCTTCTGCACGCCGGGGCTGGTCATGGCCTCGCGGGCGCTGCTGGACGAGACCCCTACCCCCGGCGACGCGCAGATCCGCACGGCCCTGGCCGGCAACCTCTGCCGCTGCACCGGCTACGGCCGGGTGGTCGAGGCCGTCAAGCGCGCCGCCCTCGACGGCGGCGGCGAACCGGCGGCGGCGTCCCCGGACGGGAAGATCGCGCCGCCGATCCCCTCCGACGACGACGCGGCCGTCGTGCACCTGCCGGCCGACCTGGCGGCGGCCCTCGACGTGCTGGCCGAGGCCGGCGGCGGGGCGACCGTGGTCGCCGGCGCCACCGACCTGTCGGTGCTCATGCACCTGGGCCTGGCGCGGCCGCGGATCGTGCTCGACGTGTCGCGCCTGCCCGAACTGCGCGGCATCGGGATCGTCGGCGACCGTCTCGAGATCGGCGCGGCCGTCACCTACGCCGAGCTCATGCGCTCCGACCTCGTGGCCCGGGAATTCCCCTCGCTGGTGGAGGCCGCGCGCCTGGTGGGCGCCCCCGCCGTGCAGAACGCGGGCACGCTGGGGGGCAACCTGGTCAACGCCTCGCCGGGCGCGGACGCCGTGCCGCCCCTGCTGGCCCACGACGCCGTCGTCCGCACGGCGTCCCGCGGGGGCACGCGGGAGATCCCAGCCGAGGACTTCCACACCGACTACCGGGTCTGCGACCTGCGGCCGGACGAACTGGTGACGGCGGTCGCCCTGCCGCTGCCCCACGACCGGCTGCGCCAGGCCTTCTACAAGGCCGGCACCCGCCGCGCCCAGTCCATCGCGCGGGTCAACCTGGCCTGCCGCTGCCGGCTGGACAAGCTGAACCGACTGCGGGACGTACGACTGGCCGCGGGCAGCGTGGCTCCCACCGCGGTCCTGCTGCGCGAGACCATGGCCTGGCTGGAGGGGCGCCAGCTCACGCCCCAGGGACGCGAGGACACCTGCCGCGAGGCGGCGGCGCTGGCCGCCGGCGAGGTGACGCCCATCGACGACGTACGCTCCACCGTCGCCTACCGCCGCACCGTCACCGGCAACCTGGTGGCGCGCTTCCTGCGCTCGCTCGAGCTCTAGACCTCTTATGGGAAACGCCCCGACCGTGGCCGGGGCGTCGCCTCGGGCGAGGGGCGTTGCGGTCAGTGCTGGATAAGAGGATCGGTCGTCTTGGCCATATCCACCCACTTGGCTACGGTCGTGGCGGCGGGCGTGACGCGTGTGAGCATGTGCTCGGCGTTGATCATGTCCAGTGTCTCGGCCAGATTGTCGGCGTTGCGGTGGCGCAGCTCCTTGACCGTGTCCACCCCGGCGACCTCCAGCAACTCGGCGAACTGGGGGCCGATGCCGTTGATGCGCATGAGGTCGGCCTGGTTGGCCCACTTGAGGATCCGCGACGTGTCCACGCCCGAGACCTCGGCCACGGTTTCGCGGCCGTCGCGGTCGGCGCAGAGGTCCAGCAGGTCTTCGGTGGTGGCGATGCCGGCCCGCGCCAGCTTGCCGGCGTTGACCGGTCCGATACCCTCTATCTGCTCGATCTTGTAATACATGGAACGAGTCCTTTCTCACCTGGTCGCAGTCCGGGCGGGCGGACGTTTTCGTCAGGATCTTCCTGACCTTAGACAGACCCGCGCGCCGAAAGTCACATGTGAGATGAATTTTCATTCAGGGGCGGTTCGTGCTATGGTGCGGTCCGGTTTCGGGAGCTATCGACACGCACGATACGAGGGAGGGACCATGGGACGCATATCACGCAACTTCATGCTGGGGGCCGTCTTGTTGGCCATGACGGTGGGATTCGCGGGCCTCGCCGGGGCCGCGGACGGGCCGGGCATCAAGTTCCGCATCATCGTGGGCGAGTTCGAGGACAAGGCCGAGCACCGCTGGTACCACGGGCCCGGACCGGGCACCGGCATGGCCGACATGCTGATCACGGCCCTGGTCAAGACGGGCAAGTTCCGCGTCTTCGAGCGCGCGGCCCTGGGCGAGCTGCTGGCCGAGAAGAACCTCAGCATGTCGGACCTGGCCAATCCGGGCGTCGCGGCCCAGCAGAAGTTCGAGATCGGCGACATCCTGGTCAAGGCCACCATCACCGAGTTCGGCTACAAGGAGGGCAAGGTCGGCGGCGCGCTCAAGAAGCTGGGCGGCAAGGCCTCCGTCGGGTCCTACACCGGCCGCGTGGCCGTGGACATGCGCCTGATCGACATCGGCACCAGCGAGGTGATCTGGGCCGAGACGGTCACCAAGACCGAGACCTCCAAGTCCCTGCAGCTCGACACCCGCAAGTTCTCCTTCGGCGATACCGACCGCTTCGACGACCACGTGGTGGGCAAGGCCACTCGCAAGGTGATCGATTCCGTGGTCGACAAGCTCGAGGACGAGACGAAGAACCGTCCCTGGCAGGGCCTGCTGATCACCGCCGACGAGTACCTCTTCGTGGACGGCGGCACCGAGCTGGGCATCAGGACCGGCATGGAGTTCGAGGTGCTGCGGCAGAGCAAGGTCGTCAAGCACCCCAAGACCGGCAAGGTGCTCAAGGTCATCCACGAGACGGTGGGCGTGGTGAAGGCCACCGAGGTGGAAGAGGGCGTGACGACCGTCGAGGTGGTCGAGGGCAGCGGCTTCGAGACGGGGGACGTGGTCAAGCTGCGGAAGTGAGCGCGAGAGAATCCGGCAACGGATCAGGGGTGGCCCCGGCGGGTCACCCCTCTTCGCGCCAGCCGGGATAGTGGAGGTCCATGACCTCCCCGCAGATCTCCGCGAACACCTCGCGCTCCCGCTCGGACCAGTGGTCGAAGGTCGAGGCCTTCCGGCCCGTGTTGGACAGCGGGAAGGTCGCTTCCGTGGGCGCCAGGCCCAGGGTCTCGACCAGGGCGGCCAGGGTCCCGGGCGAGGCGTTGAGGTCCTCCAGCCGTGCCGTGACGGTCGCCACGCCGGCCATGTTGCGGCTGGTGTGGGCCCAGAAGCGGCAGCACTTCTCGAAGACGTCGCCGGGGAAGTCGGGCTTGATGGCGTTCCAGAGGGAGTCCTTGGCGTACCAGTCGCGGTTGACCCCCGACTGGACCACGCGGCGGCCGTCGCGGATCAGGTGCACCACGGTGTCGGCCGCGATCAGCTCCGGCACCAGGGAGAAGTGGGGCGAGGACTCGATGTGGTGGTTGAAGCCGGCCACGAACACGGCGACGGCCTCGTGGTCGCCGGCCGCCAGGGGGGGCAGGACGTGCTCCCAGAGCGATTCGTGCCGGGCGGTGCAGACCGCGCCGTCGCGGTAGACCAGCCCGTCGAGGTAGTGCGCCAGCGAGACCGTGCCGCAGCGCCCGGACCCCGAGACCAGGGTGCGCAGACGCCTGGGCGCGGGCGTGGCGCGCAGGGTCTCCGTGGCGGCGAAGAGGCGCTTCAGCGGGTGGGCGTGGCGGATACGGACGACGCATTCGCGGTCGTCGGGCAGGCCGGCGAACTCGATCGTGTCGGCCCCGGCGGGGAAGCGGCCCTCGGCCAGCAGTTCGCCCGCGGGGCCGCGAACCTCGACGGCGCGTTCGCGTTTCCAGTCGGTGTTGAGCTTGTAGAGACGCAGCCGGCCGGGTCCGGTGATCAGGTCGTAGGAGACGGTCATGCGCGGTTCTCCGCCGCCAGGTTGGCGGGGTTCTGGTCCTGGGCGTCGCGGCGGCCGATGACGCGCGCGGGGTGCCCGGCCAGGATCGCGTAGGGCGGGTACTTCTTGCAGGCCACGACGCTGTGGGCCGAGACCACGCAGCCCTCGGGCAGCTCCACGCCGGGCATGATGAAAACGCCGGCGCCGAGCCAGCAGTCGTCGCCGATGACCACCGGCGCGCGCTCGTAACCCTGCTCGGCGATGGGCCGCGTGTGGTCGTCGAAGACGTGGTTGATGGTCCAGATCTGCGTGCCGGGCCCGGTGATCACGCGGTCGCCCAGGACGAGCCCCCCGCTGGCCTGCAGGAAGCTGTCGACGCCGATCTCCACGTCGTCACCGCAGCGGATGCGGTGGATGCCACGGAAACGGACGCCCTCGTGGATCCTGATGTTGCGGCCCGCGGCGGCGAAATAGGGGGGGATGTGCGTGTGGCGCCAGTGGAAGCCCAGGCGGCCGGGCGTGCGCATCCAGACGCCGTTCAACAGGTTGAAACGACCGATCTCGTCGCGCCAGTCCCAGCGCAGCATTTTGAGCCACCGGAACATCTCGTAATCTCCCCCAGGCCCCCACCTGAACGATTACAGGATAGATATTGTCCTGAGTATACCAGATCCGGGGGTCAAGGACCACCGGGAGAGGGGCGCGGCTGCTCGGCTGCGGAGCGGCGGTGCGGAGCCGCGCCTGGATCTCCCCGGTATTTCGGACATCGGCTCAGTGGTCGATCTCGTCCTTCAGATCCTCGGCGGCCTGCTGGGCGTCCTCGGCGGCCTCCTCGACGGCTTCGCCGCCCTCGTCCAGGGCCTGCTCACCGGCCTCGAGGGCGTCCTCGCCGGCCTCGACGGCCTCGTCGACGGCGTCGCCCGTGGCCTCGGCGGCCTCGCCCGCGGTATCGGCGGTCTCCTCGGCCTTGTCGCAGCCGACCAGGCCGAGCGTGGTCGCCAGCAGCAGGATGCAGGTCGTCATCAGCAGTCGCTTGATCAGGTCTCTCATGTCGTCGTCTCCTGTTCGTGGGTAGTGGGGTCGTCCCGACAGGTCATGGACACGTCTCGTCGCTGCTGAGTCACCGATGTCATTCGTATGCCTTGGGCACGGCGCAGATGAAGACGAAGGGCTCGTCGCCCGCGTTGCGGAACTGGTGCAGCTCGTGGGGCTGGACGTAGGCGAAGTCGCCGGCTCCGAGCGGGCGCGGCACGCCCTCGGGATCCACGAGCTCCCCTCGTCCCGAGATGATGTAGTTGAGGTGTTCGGAGGTGTGCTCGTGCCGCGGCGTGAAGCCGCCGGGCTCCAGGGTGAAGACCCGCACCGAGTACGCCGGCACGCCGTCGGCGTCGCCCAGGACGAGCTGCTTCACGGCGCCCTGCACGCCCTCCATGGTCACGGTCTCGGTGTCGACCTCGGCGAGCTTGCGGATTATCATGCCCCTGCCTCCTCTACGCGTCGTGATCCCGGGATGCGTCCGGGACCCTAGCATTTCGGAGGGGGCGTGTCATCCCCCGGCGGGGGAGAAAGCAGGAGCCGCCTAGCGACACCCGGGCCCGCCGCGTCAGACCGCGTGAAGTTGCCGGTCAGGCGGATCCGCCGCCGCCGGAAAGGGCGGGCGGCTCCTGCAGATATGTCGGGGAAAACAGTGGGGTGTCTTCCGACGGGGGTCGTCCTGTGGTGAACGGTACGGAAACCCCGTGCGCGGGGCAACCGCGTCGCCGCCGGAACATGCAACCTTTCCGGGTCGCCCTGCGTCCTTGATCTCCGTGAACGTCATCGATCCGTCTTTTCCCGGAAGGGCATCCCCATGACCCGCAAACGCATCCTTTTCCCGCTGTCCCTGGTGATCGTCCTGGCCGTGGCCGCGATCGCGCTCTGGCAGGCCGGCATGCTGCCCATCGGCGGCGACTCGCCCGACGCCCAGGCCGCCGCCGCCGATTCCGCCGCCGTGGCGGCCGGCGAGGAGAAACCGGACGAGGAGGAGGAGGAGATCGTGGCCGTGCCGGTGGAGCTGTCCCAGGTGTCGCGCCGGGCCATCGCCGCCTACTACAAGGCCGCCTCGGTGGTCGAGGCCGACCGCCTGGTGGACCTGGTGGCCAAGACCCAGGGGCGCGTGCAGGTGCTCTCGGTGGAGGAGGGCGACTGGGTCGGCCGGGGACAGGTCCTGGCCGAGCTGGAGAACGACCGCGAGAAGGTGCAGCTTCGCCAGGCCGAGCTGCGCCTGGAGGACCAGCGGCGGCAGCTCGAACGCAACCGGGCCATGATGGACGAGGGCCTGATCAGCGACTCGGAGTTCGATGTCGTGCGCTCGGCCTTCGAGCTGGCCGAGACGGACCGCGACCTGGCCCGCATCACCCTGGAGGAGACCCTGATCCGCGCCCCCTTCGCGGGACAGGTGACCGATCGCAAGATCGTGCTCGGCCAGCAGGTCGGCGCCACCGCGCCCCTGTTCACGCTGGCGGATTTCTCGCCCATGCGCGTGCGGGTGTATCTGCCCGAGGATATCGCCCTGAAGGTGTCGCCCGGCCAGCGCGTGCTGATCACGCCCGAGGCCGTGGGCGGCGACCTGGAGGCCCGCGTCGAGAGGATCGCGCCGGTGGTCGATCCCGCCACCAGCACCGTGCGGCTGACCCTGCTGCTCGAAGACGGCGCCGACCTGGTGCGCGCCGGCGGTTTCGTGAAGGCGCGCATCACCACCGACACGCACCACGACGCCCTGTCGGTGCCCAAGCTGGCCCTGGTCGAGGAGGGCGGCCTGCGCAGCGTCTTCGTGGCGGAGGCCGACACCGTGCGCAAGGTGGAGATCAACGCGGGGCTATATGACGAAGAGTATGTGGAGATCTTGGACGGCGTCGAGCAAGGAGCGTTCGTGGTGGTCGCCGGACAGGGCGGCCTGCGCACCGGCTCCCACTTCGAGGCCCTGAACGCGGCCGAGGTCGGCTGGTCGGTGACCGACTCGCTGAGCGTCGCGCTCGAGGACACCCAGCTCGCGATCGCCGAACACCAGTAGGGGGAGACCACACGTGAAAGCCATCCGCTTCGCCGTCACGCATCCCGTCACCATCTGGATGGCCACCCTCGCCGCGGTGGTCTTCGGCATGGTCGCCCTGGGCCGCCTCGACATGCGCCTGCTGCCGGAGATCCGCTACCCCAGCCTCACGCTGCAGACGGAGATCCCCAACACCACGCCGGTCGACGTCGAGAACCTGGTGACCCGCCCCCTGGAGGAGGCCGTGGGCGTGGTGCCCGGCCTGCGCCGGGTGCATTCGATCAGCCAGGCCGGCCTGTCCCAGATCACGCTCGAGTTCGGCTGGGGCACCGACATGGACTACGCGGCCCTGGACGTGCGCGAGAAGATCGACATGATCCAGCCCCCCGACGACGCGCTGCCCTCGGTGCTGCTCAAGTACGACCCGTCGCTGGACCCGGTGCTGCGCATCGGCCTCTGGGGCGACATGCCCCAGGTGCGGCTGCGCAACATCGCCGAGGACGTGCTCAAGCGCGAGATCGAGTCGCTGCAGGGCGTGGCGGCCGCCAAGGTGGCCGGCGGTCTCGAGGAGGAGATCCAGGTGGAGGTGGACGAGGCGCGGCTGTCGGCCCTCGGCATCCCCATCGCCACGGTCAACCTGGCCCTGGCCCAGGAGAACATCAACGCCTCGGGCGGGCGCCTGCGCGACCGCAACGCCGAGTACATCGTGCGCACCCTGAGCCGCTTCGAGAACCTCGAGGACATCGGCGAGGTCACCGTGAGCGTGATCGACGGGCGGCCGGTCAAGCTGCGCGACGTGGCATCCATCACGCGCACCCACCGCGAGCGCACCACCATCACCCACGTGGACGGCCGCGAGAGCGTGGAGATCGCCGTCTACAAGGAGGGCGACCAGAACATCGTGGAGATGGCGGCCCGCGTGCGGCGCCACCTCCAGCGGACGCGCGAGCAACTCCCCGCAGGCGTGCGCGTCGACGTGCTCTTCGACCAGTCGGTCTTCATCGACAAGGCCATCTCCGAGGTGCGCAACAACGCGCTGCTCGGCGGGCTGCTGGCCGTGCTGGTGCTCTTCGTCTTCCTGCGAGACTTCAGGAGCACGCTGATCATCGGCGTCTCGATCCCCATCTCGATCATCGCCACCTTCATCCTCATGCACACCCGGGGCGTGTCCCTGAACGTGATGTCCCTGGGCGGACTGGCCCTGGGCGTGGGCATGCTGGTGGACAACTCGATCGTGGTGCTCGAATCCATACACCGCAAGCGGGAGAACGCCGCCCGCGGGGGTGGCGCGATGCCGGACCGCTCGGCCCTGGCCATCCGGGGCGCGGGGGAGGTGGGCGGCGCGGTGATCGCGTCGACGCTGACCACCGTCGCGGTCTTCGTGCCCATCGTCTTCGTGGTGGTCGGCGTGGCGGGGCAGATCTTCCGCGACCAGGCCCTGACGGTCACCTTCTCGCTGTTCGTTTCGCTGGTGGTTGCGCTGACCTTCGCGCCCATGGCCACGGCCTGGGGCGCGCGGGGCGGGCGCGGCGACGAGGACGCGGGGGGCGCGCCGCTCGGTTTCCGCGGCCGGCTCTTCGCCTGGACCCGCTTCGCCGGCGAGCGCCGCAACGTCTGGTGGTACCCGCGGGTGGCCATGCTGGGCGTGGTGCTCTTCGTGCCCGTGCTCGCGGTGACCCTCGTCAAGGCCCTGGGCCGGATCCTGGGCCGGCTGGGCGGCTGGCTGATGGTGCCGCTGACGGCCGGCTTCGGCTGGCTGTGGCCCCGCCTGACCTCCGGCTATACGCGCCTGCTCACCGGCGCCCTGCTGCGCCGCGGGCTGGTGCTGACGCTGGTGCTGGTGCTGGCCGCCGGCGCCGTGCTGCTCTTCCCGACCCTCGGCAGCGAGCTGATCCCGCCGCTGGCCCAGGGCGAGTTCACCCTGACCCTGGAGCTGCCCGAGGGCACGCCCCTGAGCCGCACCAACGCCCGCGTGGCCGCCATCGAGCGCGAGCTGGCCGAAGTGGACGGCGTCGTGCTCACGGCCTCCGATGTGGGCGTCAGCCGCGAGGGCGACACCAGCGCGCGGCGCCGCAAGGAGAACCGGGCCGAGATCCACGTCAAGCTGGACGAGGCCACCGGCGAGCGCGAGCAGCAGGTGCTCGAGGGCGTGCGCGCCGTGCTCGCCAACTATCCCGACGTGACCCAGAAGCTGCGGCGCCAGTCCCTGTTCAGCTTCAACGCGCCGGTGGAGGTGGACGTCTACGGCTTCAACCTGGAGGACCTGCAGGAGACCGCCTCGCTGGTCGCCGGGGAGATGGCCCGGGTCGAGGGCCTGCGCGACGTGCGCCTGAGCATGGTGCCCGGCTCGCCCGAGGTGCGGGTGTCCTTCGACCGCGACAAGCTGAACCGCTACGACCTCACGCTCTCGGACGTGGCCGAGACGGTGCGCGGCAAGGTGCGCGGCACCGTCGCCAGCCGCATCCGCGAGCGGGAGCGCCACATCGACATCCGCGTGCTGAACGAGGACGACCAGCGCTCGACCCTGCAGGCGGTGCAGGACCTGATCGTCGCCGAGCGCGGGGGCATCCCCATCACCCTGGGCGCGGTGGCCTCGACCGAGGTCGTGCGCGGGCCCTCGGAGATCCACCGCCTGGGACGCAAGCGCGTGGCCATCGTGTCGGCCAACCTCGCCGGGCGCGACCTGGGCTCGGTGTCAGAGGAACTGGAGACGCGCCTGCACACGCTGACGCTGCCGGCCAACATCTCCGTCTCCCTGGGCGGACAGAACGAGGAGATGCAGAAGTCCTTCCGCTCGCTCCAGATGGCGATCCTGCTGGCGGTGTTCCTGGTCTACCTGGTGATGGCGGCCCAGTTCGAGAGCTTCGTCTATCCCTTCATCATCATGTTCACCGTGCCGCTGGCCCTGGTGGGCGCCGTCTACGGCCTGAAGCTGACGGGCACGGCGGTGAGCGTGATCGCGGTGATCGGGGCCATCATGCTGGCGGGCATCGTGGTCAACAACGGCATCGTGCTGGTGGACCGCATCAACAAGCTGCGCCGGCGGCTCGGACTCTACGAGTCGGTGCTGCAGGCGGGGCAGGAGCGCTTCCGGCCCATCGTGATGACCACCGCGACCACGGTGCTGGGCCTGCTGCCCATGGCGCTGGGCCTGGGCGAGGGCGCGGAGCTGCGGGCCCCCCTGGCGGTGACGGTGATCTCGGGCCTGCTGCTCGCCACGCTGCTGACCCTGGTGGTGGTGCCGGTCGTCTACACCCTGATCACGCCCGGCGCGGAGGTGCCGGCCGGGGCGCGCCGTCGCGCGCCGTCGCGCGGACGTCCCTTCGCAAGCCCGGTGCGGGGGGAGTCCTGACATGTGGGCGACACGCCTCTCCCTGCGACGCCCGGTGACCATGGCCATGGTCCTGCTCACGATCCTGGTGCTCGGCGGGGTCTCGATCTACAAGATGCCCCTGGACTTCCTGCCCCGGGTGGAATTCCCCTTCATCGGCGTGGTCGTGCCCTATCCCAACGGCATCCCCAGCCAGGTGGAGAAGGAGATCGTGCTGCCCATCGAGGAGGTGCTCGCCACCCTCGGCGGCGTGCGCGAACTCGACAGCTACTCCGACGCGGACCAGGCCTTCGTGGGCGTGGAGTTCGAATGGGGCCGCGACATCAACCTGCTGCGCATGGAGGTCAAGGAGAAGGTGGACCAGATCCGCGCCGACCTGCCCGCCGACGTGCGCGACGTGTTCCTGATCACCTTCGACACCAACGACATCCCCATCATCGAGGGCCGCATCGCCGCCAAGGGACGCGACCTCTCCGAGGGCTGGGACCTGCTGGACCAGAAGATCATCGCGCCCCTGCAGCGCATTCCGGGCGTGGGGCGCGTCAACATCGACGGCGTGCTGCCGACCCAGGCCTCGATCTACCTGGACTTCGACAAGATCCTCGAGCACAACGTGGACGTGAGCAACCTGTTCCGGATCCTCGGCGCCGCCAACGTGGAGCTCACCGTCGGCAGGGTCACCGACGAGGGCCTGCGCTACGACGTGCGCGCCGTCAGCGGCCTCAGTGGCGTCGACGACCTGCGCGAACTGCCCATCGACACGCGCGGGCTGCGCCTGCAGGACATCGCCACCGTGATCTACGGCGCGCCGGGCCTCAGCTACGGCCGCCGCCTCAACGGCGAGCCGGCCATCGCCTTCTGGATCCAGAAGGCCTCGGGCTACAACACGGTCGAGGTCTGCCGCGCCATCGAGGACGAACTGGCGCGCATCAACCTCGATCCCTCCCTGCAGGGCATCAGCAGCTTCGCCTTCTTCAACCAGGCCGACCAGATCACCAACTCCCTGCGCAGCCTCTTCCAGGGCGGGCTGATCGGCTCGCTGCTGGCGATCATCGTGCTCTACCTGTTCCTGCGCCGGCTGAGCATGACGGCGGTGGTGTCGGTGGCCATCCCGCTCTCGCTGATGGGCACGGCGGTCTTCCTCTACCTCTCGCATCGCTCGCTGAACATCCTGACCATGATGGGCCTCATGCTCGGCGTGGGCATGCTGGTGGACAACGCCGTGGTGGTGCTGGAGTCCATCCACCGCCGGCAGCGCGCCGGGGCGCGGCCCTTGAGCGCCGCCGTGCGCGGCACGAAAGAAGTAGGCCGCGCGGTGGTGGCCTCGACGCTCACGACGATCATCGTCTTCGCGCCGATCATGGTCAGCAAGGCCGACAACATGTCGGTGTGGCTGGGCGAGGTGGGCGTGACCATCAGCGTGATGCTGGTGCTGTCGCTGCTGATGAGCCTGACCGTGATCCCGCCTTTATCTGTGCGCCTGACCCGCGCCGAGGGGGCCGTCCACGAGAACGGCTGGCTGGCCGTGCTGCGCCGCCGCTACCTGCGCGTGCTCGGCTGGACGGCGCTGCGCCATCCCCTGCTGACCGCCCTGGTCATCATCCCCGCGGTGCTGACGGTCACGATCGTGATGATGAAGATCACCAACTTCGAGCCCGAGGCCTTCGGCGACGAGGGCATCCGGCGCGAGAGCCTCTACATCCGCTGCCACTTCACCGATCCCATGGACAAGTACCGCACCAGCGACTGCGTGCAGCTCGCCGAGGACTACCTCGAGACGCGCCGCGAGGAACTGGGCATCCGCGACATCTACATCTTCTACACGGCCGACCGCGGGGGCATCAGCCTCTTCTTCGAGTCGGGCGTGGTGTCGGACAGCTTCTACAAGGAGATCCGCGACGACCTGCGCGAGAACCTGCCCAAGCAGGCCGGCCTGCAGTACCAGTTCGGCGACGAGGAGGGGCAGGGCTCGGGCGTGAAGACCTTCGCGGTGACGGTCTTCGGCGAGGAGACCGAGCTGCTGCTGGAGATCAGCCAGGAGGTGAAGCGCCTGCTGGCCTCGGTCGAGGGGGTGGGCGACCTGCGCACCGACGGCGAGGACGGCCACAAGGAGATCCAGATCCACGTGGACCGCGAGGCGGCCGCCCGCGTGGGCGTCACGCCGGAGACCATTTCCCAGATCATGGGCCTGACCTACCGCGGCGTCCAGCTGCCGCGGCTGAACACGGGCCAGAAGGAAGTGGACATGATCGTGGTGCTCGATCCGAGCGACCGCGAGAGCATCGAGAACCTGGCGATCCTCACCGTGGGCGCCGTCGAGGGCCGCGCCATCCAGCTCGGGCAGGTGGCCGACTTCAGCATCGAGGACAGCCCGCGCCGTATCTTCCGCGAGAACCAGAAGTCCGGCATCACCATCCGCGGCACCTACGACGGCGAGCAGCTCGATCCCGCCCTGGACAAGTTCCGCGTCCTGCTCGACGGCCTGGAGCTGCCCATCGGCTACGGCTGGGACTTCGGCTCCCAGATCCGCCGCGGCCAGGAGCAGCAGAGCGAGATGGGCATGAACATGCTGCTGGCCCTGATCTGCGTCTTCTTCGTGATGGCCAGCCTCTTCGAGTCGCTGCTGCACCCGCTGGTGGTCATGAGCTGCGTGCCCTTCGCCTCGGTGGGCGTCTTCTGGATCATGATGGCCACCGGCACGCCCTTCAACATGATGGCCATGATCGGCATCGTGATCCTGATCGGCATC
>CAZTWK010000014.1:0-3678 GCA_964617805.1 uncultured Fibrobacteraceae bacterium
GGTTCCACGTCCACCAGCACGGGGCGGGCGCCGGTGTGCTCGACCACGGCCACCGTCGCGGTGAAGGTCATGGGCGAGGTGATCACCTCGTCGCCGGGTCCGATGCCCGCCACCTCCAGGGCCGTGTGCAGTCCGGCTGTGCAGGAGCTCAGGCCGAGGGCAGCGGGGGCGCCCAGGTAGCCCGCGAATTCCTGCTCGAAGCGCTTGGTCTTGGGCCCGGTGGTGATCCATCCGGAGCGCAGGCTGTCAACGACCTCGGCGATCTCTTCCTCGCCGATGAAGGGGGGCGAGAAGGGCAGGAAGCTGTCTCTCATGGGCGCTCTTTCCGGGTGAAGACAAGAGTGGGTCGGCGGCGACGGCCTCCCTGCCGCGCCCGCGACTTCCACACGATACCGGCGTTCAGAACCATTTCCAACATATTCGCATGGTAAATTTTAACCCCAGAAAAAACCTTGTTCTGCCCCTCGCAGGCTGTATATCATACCTCCATCACCTTGGGAAGACCCCTGGCGTCGCAGGGCAGGAGGCCCGAATCGCGACGTCGACGGCGCCCGGGACCGTTGCGGAACGCCATTTGCATGCGGTCACGGGTCACAGACGGATCTGAAACGCCCGGGGGAGTCGATGTTCAAGCGCATAATCGATATCGTCGTCTCGGCGAGCGGCCTCGTGTTGCTGTCGCCCATGTACGTCGTGCTGTCCCTGGCGGTCAAGCTGACCAGTCCCGGACCGGTCTTCTTCCGGCAGCAGCGGCTCGGCCTGCACGGCCGCCGCTTCCGTATCTGGAAGTTCCGCTCCATGGTACGCGACGCCGACCGGCTCGGCGGCCGGCTCACCGTGGGCGGCGACGCGCGCATCACGCCCTGCGGCCGCTTCCTGCGCCGCTACAAGCTGGACGAACTGCCCCAGCTGATCAACGTGCTGCGCGGCGAGATGTCCATGGTCGGCCCCCGCCCCGAGGTGCCGGAATACGCCGACATGTTCCCCCAGAGCTACCGCCGCATCCTGCAGGCCAAACCCGGCATCACGCATTCCGCCACCCTCTTCTTCCGCAACGAGGAGCGCCTGCTCAGCCGCGTCGAGGATCCCCGGACCTTCTACGTGGAGCGCGTCATGCCCTACAAGATGATGCTCTACGTGGAGGAGATGCGGCGCCAGAACCTCCTGCGCGACGTGCTGACCATCGTCGACACCGCCCTGCGCATCACGCGCACGGTGACCATGGCCGAGCTCGAGTCCTTCGCCGACCGTCTGCCCCGCGTGGTCGAACCGGCGCGCCAGGTCGCCAATCTCGGGCCCACCGGGATCGAGCGCGAGTACGTGCGGGAGCGGCAGGTCGACGAGGTCGTGTCTTTGGCGATGCGGCAGATGGAGACCGTCGCCTAGAGCGCGGATCCCAACCTTCCAGACGGTACATATCGCGCAGACCGAGGCGAAGCCCTGGGCATGGGGGCCCTGTTCCGGGGGCCGCTCACCTGTCACTTCCTGTGACAGGCTCGCTCGAATTCCGGGCCCTTCCGACCTCCATGTCTCCAGGACCCTCCATGCGCCCCCGGAGCAGGGCCCCCATGCCCAGGGCTTTGCCGTCTCCCCGATATGAATCCGTCTCGAAGGTTGGGATCCGGCCCCAGGAGCGGTTTATCTCGCATAGGCGTGTAACGGGGGCTATACTGCGGATCTCCACTTGAACTCTAGGAAGGTCGTCATGCGTTACGTGGGTGTTTGCGGTCTGTTGGTGTTGGCGGCGGTCTGGGTCGGGTGTGCGTCGGGGCCGTCGGTGGACGAGGTGTTCGAGGGGTTGGCCAACCGGTACATCGACACCATGCTGAGCATGGATCCGGAGGCGGCCACGGCCTACGGGGACCATCGCTTCGATCATCTGCTGACCGACCGGTCGGAGGAGGGGGTGCAGGCCCGGCGGCACCTGGCGGCCGCTTACCTGGATTCGCTGTCGCGGATCAAGGAAGGGAAGCTGAGCGAGGGCAACCGCATCGACCTGGCCATCCTGCGCAACCAGCTGGAATCGACCGTCTTCGCCGTGGACGAGATCGGCGCCCACCGCTGGAACCCGCTGGTGCACACGGTGGGCGGCGCCATCTACGGGCTGGTGGCGCGGGACTTCGCGCCGCTGCGCGAGCGGCTGGAGGATCTCATGGATCGTCTCGACGGCGTGCCCGCGGCGCTGGACGCCGCGCGCGAGATCCTCGACAACCCGCCGCGGGTCTACACCGAGACCGCCATCATCCAGAACCGGGGCACCATCGGCCTGATCCTCGACGACCTGGCGCCCTTCCTGGAGCAGGAGCCGGACCTGCGCGCCGACTTCGTCGGACCGCGCGCCCGCGCCATCGCCGCCCTCGAGTCGTACGGGCGCTGGCTGGAGGAGGACCTGCTGCCGCGCTCCGGGGGCGAGTTCCGTCTGGGCCGCGACCGCTTCGAGACGAAGCTGCGCCTGACCCTGGAGTCGGACCTGTCCCTGGACGAGATCCGCGACGCCGCCGAACGCGACCTGGCCGAGACCCGCGACGTCATGTACGAGCTGGCGCTGCCTTTGTACCGGGAGTTCTACCCCGAGCGCACCGGTGTCGGCGACCTGCCCATGGCCGAGATCGTGGGCGAGGTGCTCGACCGCCTGGCGGACGACCGCCCGACCGAGGAGACCATCGTCGAGCAGGCCCGCGGCAACCTGGAGACCTGCACCGCCTTCGTCGCCGAGCACGACCTGGTGACCCTGCCCGACGACGCCGTCGAGATCATCGTGATGCCCGAATACCAGCGCGGCTTCGCCATCGCCTACTGCGACGCGCCGGGCCCCCTGGCCGAGAACGAGAAGACCTTCTACTCCATCTCGCCGCCCCCGGCCGACTGGAGCGACGCGGAGAAGGAATCCTACTTCCGCGAGTACAACGACTACATGCTCGAGGACCTGACCATCCACGAGGGCACGCCCGGCCACTATCTGCAGATCGCCCACAGCAACGCCTTCGCGGCGCCCACCCCGGTGCGGGCCCTCTTCGGCAGCGGCGTCTTCGTCGAGGGCTGGGCCACCTACGCCGAGCAGCTCATGGCCGAGTTCGGCTACGGCGGCCCTCGCGTGCGCCTGCAGCAGCTCAAGATGCGCCTGCGCCTGCTCATCAACGCCATCATCGACCAGGACATCCACTGCGGCGACATGACCGAGCAGGAGGCCCTGGACCTCATGACCGGCCAGGGCTTCCAGGAGCAGGGCGAGGCCGCCGGCAAGTGGCGCCGCGCCCAGATGAGCTCCACCCAGCTGTCCACCTACTACGTCGGCAACCTCGAGCTCAACCGGCTGCGCACGCTCGCGGAAGAGCGCTATGGGAGCGACTTCGAACTGAAGACCTTCCACGACGAACTGCTTTCATACGGTTCGCCGGCTCCCAGGTATGTGCAGCAACTCATGGGGTTGTAAGGGACAGCGGAGGGGAGGGGGCACACACGCGCCGGCGCTCACATAAGCCACATCGCTTCGGCGCGCGTGTGCCCCCTCCCCTCCTCTCCCTTGCATCTCCATGAGATGGCACCTAGGATCGGCGGACCCTATGACAGGTTCGCCGTAGGGGTCTTGTACTGCGTCGCGGGGGGGGTGTTGGCCCCCGGCGGCCCCCAGTTTGCGGGGTTGGGGGGGGCGCCCCGGCCCCCAAACCCCCCCCCCGG
>CAZTWK010000014.1:3688-79661 GCA_964617805.1 uncultured Fibrobacteraceae bacterium
GTGGTGTGTTTTTTTGTTGGCCTGTTTGTCCTTTTTTTTTTTTTTTTTCGTGCGTGCCGCGGCCCAACACACATCCCCCGCCGAGGGTAGTACAATGAGCCGCTACAAGGAAATGATCGATAGAATCCGCACCATCCTGGGTCGCGAGCATCGTGCGGAGGACAAGTTGCAGAGCGTGGCCACGCTGCTGCACGAGGGGTTCGAGGGGTTCGACTGCGTCGCGTTCTTCCTGCTGGATCCGGATCACGCGCGGCAGCTGATGATCGGGCCGCAGGCGGGAGCGGGGCTCGATCCCGGCGGCATCGTGGTGGGGCAGGGGGTCTGCGGGCAAGTGGCGGAGCGCGGCATCACCATCGTGGTGGACGACGTGGCCGAGGAGCTCAACTACGTGCCCGGGCACGCCGACACCCGCAGCGAGATCGTCCTGCCCATCTACCGGGCGGGGCAGGTGGTGGCCGAGCTGGACATCAACTCCTTCGCGCACGCCCGTTTCGGACCCGAGGACCGGCTCTTCCTCGAAGAGGTCTGCCTGCTGCTGACCGATCAGGTCTGACCATGAACCGCCCCGCGCCCGCCGACCGTGCCCCGGCCCTGGACCGCCTGGGTCTATTCAACCTGGGCCTGGTCTACGTGGTCTGGGGCAGCACCTACCTGGCCATCCGCATCGCCGTGCGTCCCGAGGGCGGATTCGCGCCCTTCCACCTGGCGTTGATGCGCGTCGTGGCGGCGTCCCTGCTGCTCTTCGCGTGGGCCGCGCTGCGGCGGCACCGCCTCCTGCCGACCCGCCGGGAGGTGATCGTGCTGGCCGGCACCGGCCAGCTCATGTGGGTCGGCGCCAACGGCCTGGTGACCTGGGCGGAGACGCACGCCGACTCGGGCCTGGCCGCCCTGCTGGTGGCGGTGATGCCCATCTGGTCCGCCACCGCCGAGGCCATCCTGGACCGCCGGATGCCGTCGCCCAAGATGATCGGCTCGCTGCTGATCGGCATCGCGGGCGTGGGCGTGCTCTCGTGGCCGGTGATCCGGGCGGGCGACGCCTCGGACCTGTGGGCCGTCGTGGCGCTCATGATCGCGCCGATCACCTGGGCGATCGCCTCGATCTGGATGGCGCGGCGGCGCCCCGACCTCTCCGTCCAGTCCATCTCCGCCTGGCAGCACCTCTGGGGCGGCGTGGGTTTCGCGGCGGCGATCCTGCTGCTGGGCGAGTCCTGGACGCCGCCCTCGAGCGAGGCCTGGTGGGCCTGGGGCTACCTCACGCTGTTCGGCTCGGTGATCGCCTTCACCGCCTTCGTGGCGGCGCTGCGCCTGCTGCCGACGCAGCTGGTCATGACCTACGCCTACGCCAATCCGGTGATCGCCGTCTTCCTGGGCTGGCTGGTCATCGCGGAACCGGTCACGGGCTGGACCCTGGCGGGCGCGGCGCTGGTGCTGGCGGGGATCGCGGGCGTCTTCAACAATCGCTAGCGGACCAGGCTCATCTTACCCGACACCGAGAGCGTTCCCTGACGCAACCGATAGACGTAGGCGCCCGACGGCAACGCGCGCCCGGCGTCGTCGTGCGCGGTCCAGGGCACCGCGTGGAAGCCGGCCTCGCGGGTTTCGTCCAGCAGGACGGCGACCCGCGCGCCGCTCAGGTCGAAGACCTCCAGCCGCACGCGCCCCGGCACCGGCAGCTCGAAGCGGATCTCCGTCCGCGGATTGAAGGGGTTCGGACGGCAGGCGGCGGCGAGGCGTCCCGCGGCGGGCACCGCGGTCGTCGACACCAGCCGCCGCAGCTCGATGCCCGTGCCGGGATCGAGGTTCCCGCTGTACTGCATGGACACCTGATCGGCCCAGTGCTCGTGCACGCCCAGGCTCGCCAGGCGCTGCACGTCGCCGGGGTGGTCGGGGTCGTAGAAGGTGCCCGAGGGCGGCGCGTGGGCCAGGGCCGCTTCGTGCAGGTAGTCGTCGGCGCCCGCCATCTGCGGGTAGAGGCGCGGGTCGCCCTCGAGCTGCATCAGGTCCAGGCAGACCGACTCCAGGGCCACCGGATCCTGCGAGGCGAAGAGGCTCGAGGTCCAGTCGCCGTCGAAGGGCGCGGCGTCCCAGATCAGCGGCGAGAGGTCGTAGGGATGGCTGCCCGCGTAGAGTCCGTCGACCAGGTGGAGCACGGTCTTGCCGCCCAGGTGGGCGTGGCCCATCAGGTCGACCAGGGCGCGGTAGCTGCCCTCGTCGGGCGTGCGCGCGGCCAGGCTCTGGTGCAGGCCGAAGTAGCCGTCCTCCACCGGGTAGCGCACGAAGGAGCCGTAGTGGTTCTTGGCGCAGAGCGTGACCCCGGCCAGCGAATGGCTCTTGAAGTTGGCCAGGTTGACGAGGTAGTTGGCCTCGGCGTAGGACACCGGGACGTGGTCCTGCAGGTAGCCGGAGGTGTCGGTGCTCCAGTACAGGGGGACGTCCGAGTCCCGGGCCTGGCGGCGCGGGTGCTCGGGGGTGCCGCCCTGGTGGTCCAGGTAGTTCACGTCGGGAAACTCGCCGGCCAGCATGGCGTGGTACTGGTTGGGGAACAGGGCCAGCGGGTCGCCGATGGTGATGTCCGACTGGGCCGCGCCGAGCTCGTTCACCAGGCCGCGCAGCAGCGCCAGCATGACCTGGGGCGAGGTGTTCATGTAGTCCAGGTAGGAGGTGAGGTCGTAGCTCTCCGCGTCGGTGCCGCCCCAGCCCGGAATGTAGTGGCAGCCGACGAGGTTTACCTTCACGGCGATCTTCTCGCCGGGCGCGTAGCCCACGTCGCCGCGGCCGTGGGCGAGGTTGTGGTGCCGGATCAGGGCGTTCCAGGCGTCGGCCGGGACCGGTTCGGTGGTCAGCTCCTCGACGCAGCGCGTGAGCATCTCCTCGACGACCGCCTGGTCCGTGTGCGCGGGTTCCCACCAGTGGCCGTCGCCGGGCCCCGCCCAGTCGGTGGCGTCGGGATCGTGGTACCACACCACGCGGCCGGGATGTATGCCCCGCGGCACGCCGACGGGATCGAGGACGGGGTGCGGATCCGCCAGCGCGGGCGTGCTCGGTTGCCACAGCCAGGCGGCCCCGCCGACGATCACGGCCAGGGCCACGCACGCCAGCGCCGCCGCCCGGCGCCGGTCCGCGAACAGCGTCCGGCTCCGGCCCAGCAAGCGCCACGAGGCCAGTGTTCCCACCACCCACAGCACGAAGGCGCTGGCCAGGGGGAAGGCCGCCTGCTGGCAGGGATAGGCCGCGCGCGAAGGCCTGGGGATCACGCGGATCAGGAACCAGACCAGGGCGAGGAAACCCGTCAGCCGCAGCAGGAGGCGGGCGCCGAGGGTCGTGGAGCAGTCGTGCGAAGCGGTCATGGTACTCCGGGGCGGGGACGGGCCGATTGTCGCACGCGCGGGAGGCTTTCACAAGCGGGTGCCGGTGATCCGTGCTAGAGTCCGGCCATGACCACGCACGCGCTCACCGCACCCCGTCGCCGCACCGTCCTGCTGGACGGGCTGCTCTGCGCGCTGGTGGTGGCCGTGCCCGCCCTGTTCCACGCGGCCGCGCTGCCCCTGTACTACCTGGACCCCATGCGGCTGCTGCTCTTCGCGGCCATCCTCTTCTCGAGCCACCGCAACGCGCTGGTCATGGCGCTGTGGCTGCCGTTGCTGTCCATGCTGACGAGCGGGCATCCGGTGTTTCCGAAGGTGGTGCTGATCCAGGGGGAGCTGGCGCTCAACGCGGTGGTGTTCTTCCGGGTCTGGCGCAGGTGGGGGCGGGCCGGCGTCGCGGCCGGCGTGTCGGTGCTCGCGGCGAAGGCCGCCTACTACGGCGCCAAGTTCGCGTTGATACGGACCACGCTGCTGGATGGGGATCTGGTCGCCACGCCGTGGAGCTGGCAAGCGGCGGCCCTGGGGTTCGTGCTCGCGGGCGCGATCCTGGCAGGTCGTCAGCGCGCCTGACACCCCGCGCAGAAATGCGTTCCCCGCCCCGCCACCACGCTCTTCTCGATGGTGCCCCCGCAACGCCCGCAGGTCTCGCCCGTCCGCCCGAACACCCGCAGCTTGCGCCGGAAATTCCCCGGCTTGCCCTTGAAGTCGCGGAAGTCCATGAACGTGGTGCCGCCGTGCTTGACGGCCAGGCGCAGCACGCCCTTGGCGGCGTCGAAGATCCGCCGCGCGGTGGCTGGGTCGGAATCGGTCGGCACGGTCAGCGGGTGGACCCCGGCGCGGAAGAGCGCCTCGTCCACGTAGATGTTGCCCAGGCCCGCGGCCACGCCCTGGTCCAGCAGGACGGCCTTCCACGGCGCCCGGCGGCGCGACACCCGCTCCGACCAGGCCTTGTAGCGCACCTTCAGCATGTCCGGCCCCACGTGGGCGATGGCCGAGGGGTGCTCGGCGTCGTCGACGAGTGTCCAGCGTCCGAACTTGCGCACGTCGCGGTAGAAGACGGGCTGGCCGTCGAAGTCGAAGACGGCGTGGACGTGCTTGTCCGGCCGGTACGAGGGATCGACGAAGACCTGGCCGGTCATGCGCAGGTGGAGCATGGCGTGGGCGGGGGCGTCGCCGTCGGCGTCGAAGGTGAGGATCAGGTACTTGCCGTGGCGGTGGACGCCGTCGAGGCGCTTGCCCGTCACCGCGCGGCGGAAAGCCCGCGCGTTCGGCTCGAAGACGCCCGCGAAGCGCACGCGCAGGCCGGTCAGGCGGCGGCCGGTCAGGACGGCGCGCAGGGCGGCGGCGACGTTCTCGACCTCGGGCAGCTCGGGCATCAGAAGCCGCGCTCCTTCTTGATCACGTCGTAGGCCTCGTTGACCTTCTGCAGCTTCTCCTTTGCGAACTGCATGAAGTCCGCGGGCAGGCCCTTGCTCTGCAGCACGTCGGGGTGGTATTCGCGGGCGATCTGGCGGTAGGTCTTCTTGATCTCCGCCTCGGTGGCGTCGGGCGCGACGCCGAGGATCTCGTAGGCGGAGCCGGGCGTGGGGCCCGCGGGACCGAACAGCGCCCGGCATTCCTGGTAGTCGCGGTCGCTCAGGCCCAGGTCGCGGGCGATCTGGCGGATGAGGGTCTCCTCCGCGGGATGGAGCCGGCCGTCGGCGTGGGCGATCTGCAGCAGCAGGCTGACCAGGTCGCGCAGACGGTCGGGGAAGGGACCCAGGATGCCGCGGGCCTGGCGGGCCAGCTGCGAGGCGCCCACGTTGCTGTCGCGGGCCTCGTTGAAGATGCGCGCGGCCATGCGGCGCTCTTCGGCGGACATGCGCAGGTTGTCGCGCAGGAAGGCGTCGAAGGCCTGCACCTCCTCGCGGGTCACGCGCCCGTCGGCCTTGGCGACCTTGGCGGCCAGGCTGATCAGGGTGACCAGGAAGGTGGCCTGGGTGTCCTGGAAGGCGCCCGTGCCGCGCAGGCGGGCGCGTCCGCCGCGGGTGCCCGCGCCCGGATCCATCCGGTCGGAGCCGGCCTGCGAGCCGATGGCGCCCCCGATGATCATCCCGAGGGGGCCGCCGAGCATGAAACCCACCGTGCCGCCGAACAACGTCCCCAGCAAGCCCATCAATCGCTCCTTACCACGCGTTAAAGGTTTGTCCCGTCCGGTCGAAGATAAATCCGAAACGGGGTTCCGTCCACGGACCCTTGTGTCGAGACATCGGACCCGGAACACGGACGGCTCGCAATATGACGCACCAGGACAAGCAAGGTTCCGCCGGCGACATCTTCGTCGAACGCATCCGCAGTGAGATCCTGCCCCTGTTCGACCGGCTGATCGCGGGGGAAGAGACCTACTTCGAGAACCCGTACGTGGAGCGCGACGAGGGCATCGCCGCCGGCGCGCCGCAACACTGCCCGGGCTCCAGCGGCGGCTACGAGCGCTGCTGGCAGTCGGTGGGCGAATACCGCCGCCAGCCCCAGCCGGACGTGCTCTGCTTCCCCCACGACTGCAAGGAGTGCCCCGTCTACCGGGACGCCTGCCCGACCATCGTCGAGGAGCTGGGCGAGGCCTTCAACAACATGGTCTACATGCTGCACCGCAAGGACGAGACGGTGCAGAACGCCATGAACTTCACCCGCGACCTGGCCATCTCGCTGGAGAACATGGACCTCGAGTACCAGCTCATGCGCGAGCGCATGCAGACCGACCCCCTGACCGGTCTCTACAACCGCGGCTACCTGGACGAGTGCCTCGACAAGGAGGTGGCCCGCTGCCGCAGCCGCAAGCTCGAGCTGTCGCTGCTGATGCTCGACCTGGATCTCTTCAAGAGCTACAACGACCTCTACGGCCACCTGCAGGGCGACCGCATGCTGGAGCGCTTCGGGCGCCTGCTGCGCGCGGCCATCCGCGACACGGACCAGGCCTTCCGCTTCGGCGGCGAGGAGTTCGTGATCCTGCTGCCCGGCACCAGCGGCGAGGACGCCTACAAGGTGGCCGAGCGCATCCGCGAACGCTTCGCGTCGCTCATCTTCAACGTGCCGCCCAACAGCGTTAATCCCGAGGGACGCGATTCGCGCACCGTGAGCGTCGGCGTCGTCGCCCACGACGACGACATGAACGCCGAGCAGTTCCTGGCCGCGGCCGACCGGGCCCTCTACCGCGCCAAGAACGAGGGTCGCAACCGCGTGGTGATGTCCGAGCCGGAACCGGTCGTGCAGATCTAGCCTCCCGCGACACCCGCCAGCCCCGTCTTTGCTCCTGGCAGAGGCGGCCCCTTCCCCTTATCCTGGCCGCAACCACAGGAGATTCCATGGACGTCATGGCAGCCCTCGCGGCGCGGCGCGCCGTCAAGCTTTTCGATCCCGACCACGCGCTGGACGGGGCGGAGATCCGCACCCTCGTCGAAGCGGCCGCGCTCTCGCCCACGGCCTTCAACATACAGAACACCCGTCTCGTGCTGGTGACCGACCAGGCCCAGAAGGACGCCATCCGCGCCGTGGGCTGGGACCAGGCCCAGTTCTCCGACTGCTCCCTGGTGGTCCTGGTCTGCGGCGACCTCGCGGCCCACACGCGCGAGCCGGAGCGCTACTGGCGCCACGCGCCCGACCAGGCCCGCGAGGCCATCGTCCCCATGATCACCCGCTACTACGAGGGCAACGAGCGCGCCCAGCGCGACGAGGTACTGCGCTCGGGGAGCATGGCCGCCATGTCGATCATGCTGGCGGCCCAGGAGCTTGGATACGAGAGCTGCCCCATGTCCGGCTTCGACTTCGCCAAGGTCGCCGGGATCATCGAACTGCCCGACGACCACGAGATCGTGATGGCCCTGGCCGTCGGCCGCTGACTCGAGCCCGCGCGCGAGCGCTCGGGACCCATCCCGCATTCGGAGATCATCGCCCTGGATCGTTTTCCCACCGGAGGCTACGAGGACAGATGAGCGACACCACCGCCACGCCCGCGCAGCAGGAACGCGCCGACATCCCCGACCACCTCAAGTGGGACCTGAGCGTCGTCTATCCCGACTGGGAGTCCTGGGAGGCCGACCACGCCGCGGTGTCCGGCGCCCTCGCCGGCCTCACCGCCCTGCGCGGCACCCTGGCCGACTCGGCCGCCGCCCTGCGCGGCGCCATCGAGGCCCTGCACGACGTCTTCCGCCGCCTGGAGACCCTGCGCGTCTTCGCGTCGATGAAGAGCGACGAGGACACCCGCGCCGGCGAGAACACCGAGCGCCGCGGGCGTGCCTCCCAGCTCGACGTGAAGGTGGCCGAGGCCGCGAGCTGGTTCGAGCCCGAGGTGCTGGCCGTCGACGACGAGACCCTCGCCCGCTTCATGGACGAGGACGAGGGTCTGCGCCTCTACGGGCATTACCTGGACGACATCCGCCGCAGCCGCCCCCACACCCTGGACGAGGCCCGCGAGGAGCTGCTGGCCGCCGCCGGCGCCATGGCCCGCGGCGCGGGCGGCGTCTTCAACGCGCTGGACAACGCGGACATGAAGTTCCCCGTCATCCGCGACGAGCAGGGCGAGGAGGTGCGCCTCACCAAGGCGCGCTACTACCGCTACGTGCGGTCGCAGGACCGGCGCGTGCGCAAGGACGCCTTCGAGGGCCTCTACGGCGCCTACGACGCGGTGGCCAACACCCTGGCCGCCAACCTGGACGCCAACGTCAACAACCACGTCTTCTACGCCCGGGCCCGGAACCACGCCGGCACCCTGGAGGCGGCGCTGCATAACAACGCCGTGCCGGTCGACGTCTTCCACGAGCTGGTCGCCGCGGTCAACGGCAACCTGCCGGTCATCCACCGCTACACGGCGCTGAAGAAGCGCGCGCTGGGCGTGGACGAGCTGCATGAGCACGACCTCTACGCCCCGCTCTTTCCCGACGGCAGGTTCTCCTACACCTACGAGGAATCCTGCGCGCTGCTGCTCGAGGCGCTGGCCCCGCTGGGCACGGACTACGTGGACGCGGTGCGCCGCGGCATCGACGAGCACTGGATCGACGTGCACGAGACCCCGGGCAAGCGCGGCGGCGCCTATTCCAGCGGCGCCTACGACACGCCGCCCTTCGTCCTGCTCAACTGGAGCGGCCAGCTCCGCGACACCTTCACCCTGGCCCACGAACTGGGCCACTCGCTGCACAGCTGGCACACGACGAGGCACCAGCCCTACGTCTACGGCGACTATCCCATCTTCACCGCCGAGGTGGCCTCGACCTTCAACGAGCTGCTGCTGGTGGACCACCTGCTGAAGACCATCGACGATCCCGCCCGCCGCCTCTACCTGCTCGACACGCACCTGGACGAGATCAACGGCACCGTCTTCCGCCAGACCATGTTCGCCGAGTTCGAACGCGCGATCCATCTCGTGGTGGAGGAGGGCGGCACCCTGACCGGCGACCGTCTCGACGAGATGTACCTGGAGATCCTCGCGCGCTACTGGGGTCCGGAGCTGACCCTGGACAACGGGCTGGGCGGCCGCACCTGGAGCCGCATCCCGCACTTCTACTACAACTACTACGTGTACCAGTACGCCACGGCCTTCGCGGCCTCGGTGGCCCTGTCGCGCCGGGTGCTTGCGGGCGGCGCGGCCGAACGCGATGATTACCTGGGATTCCTCGCGTCGGGCTGCAGCCGCTACCCGGTGGAGACCCTGCGGCGGGCCGGCGTCGACACGGCCTCGCCGGAACCCGTGGCGGGGGTCTTCGCCCTGTTCACGGACATGCTGGATGAAGTGGAAAGACTTTCATGATGAAATTCGTCAAGACATGTTTCCCGCTGCTGCTGTTGGTACTGTTCGCGGCAAGCTGCTCGAACGACCCCGAACAAGCCGCCACCGAAACCGTCACCGCCGAGGACGACTGGGCCCCCGTCTCCGACACCGCCGGCGGCCCCGCCCGGGAGTTCGCCGACCCCGAGGCCCTGACCCACCCCCAGGGCCGCTTCCGCGTGCGCTGGCCAGCCAACTGCGTGGGCGTACGCACCCGTCTGGAGGAAAGCGAGGCCGGGTCCGGCCCCGGCCAGTACGAGATGGTCAGCGCCACCGGCATCGTCGACGGCGACCCCGCGTGCGGCTACACCGTCTGGGCCTTCTTCAACGAGTCCGACGGCACCGCCGCCACCGCCGAGACGGTGACCCGCCGCATGGCCTTCGTCATCGGCCATCGCGATCTGACGATCGTCGAACAGGGCCCCATCATACGCCTGGGCATGGAGGGCGTGGTGGCCTACTGCCGCGAGGAGCAGACCGGCCTGGTCTTCTGGGTCGAGGCCTATCTGAGCAAGGGCCGCACCCTGCTGGTGGCCGCCTGGGAACGTGGGGACTTCATGTTCGAGGATCCGGAGATATTGCGGTTTTTCAGGTCGGTGGAGTTTGTGGATTAGTTGATATTGGCTGGCATGATGGTTGTCTGGTGTCATGACATGCGAGGAGGCGACGTGGTGCTGCCATCCTTCAAGAAGCTCTTCGCCGCAATCGGCATGATCGGGCTAGTGGGAATTTGCGGATCCGAGGCCAGCGATACGGAATCGATCGAACTCCGGACCGCCCCGGTCGAGCACTGGCACTACCAACTGGATTGGGCGGTTTCCAGCGACGACGTGCTCTTCGGCCGCATCATTGACGTTGACACGACCATGGACGGCGGCATCGCGGTGACCGACGGGCAGCTCGGCAACGTGCTCTTCTTTTCCGAGGGTGGAGAATTCGAGAACAGGCTGCACGTCCTGGGCGAGGGGCCGGGCAAGCTGTCGAGCGTGTCGGGTCTGGCGTGCGGAGAGAAGGGCGCCGTGGTCGTCTTCCAGGCGTTTCCGGCCCGTTTCGAGCGCATCGCCTGCGACGGCACGCCGCTCAGTTCACACCGGGTAGCACTCGATGATGATGGTTTCGACCTGTGCGTCGGTCTCAAGCACATGTCGGACGGCTATCTGTCCGTGTTCATGTCGACGATGTACGGAGCGGTGGCCGGAGGCGGCGACTACAGATCGGTATTCACTCTGCGCCCCCTGGACGGGGATCTGGGGCCGGACTCCGCGGTGTACACCCACGAGATCTCCGGCGCCGATGTTGAGGGTGTCGTCAGCGAGAAAGCCGGTTATTTCCCGCTCGAGGCATGGGCGGCTCTGGAAAACGGACGCTACGTCATAGCCCCAAAGCGCGATGAGTATCGACTGGACGTGTTCGATGCCGGTGGGGTCCTGCTGAGGAGCTACCGGCGCGATGTCCCGCAGCCGCTCAGATCCGGGCAAGAGCTGGAGCTGATCCGTTCCCGTTATGCCGTCACTCACAACGGCGTGCGGAGCGAACTCGACTTCGATCTATACGCTACGGCGGAGATGATATCCGGTATCGTGCCTCTGCGGGGGGACTTGCTGGCTCTGAAGACGGGATTCGATGCGGACCGCAACGTGAGCGGCCGGACCGTCACGTATGATCTGATCGATATGGAACAAAGGACGTGCAGTCCGCTCGTTGTTGACATACCTGCGCGGCCGCCCGTGGATGTCGTGCACGTCCTGCCCGATGGCGACATGGTCGTGGCGACCTTGGTGAACAGCTTCCTGTTGCCGCCGGAAGACGACCGCGGATTGAAAGGACCGGCGCTTCAATACTGGCGGAGGGTTGCCGACTGATGCGGTGCGGCTCAGCGGCGGCCGTCCCGGCCGGTGCCGTCGCGCTCGGCTGAGTCGGGTCATCTCACGATGCCGTCGTAGTAGTGGACGCGGCTGTGGAATTCCGTATCCATGCCGATGATGTGCGCCGAATCGTCGATCGTGAAGGCGTGGCAGAACACGAGCCGGCCGTCGACTTCCCCGCGCAGGGCATGAGCGCTCAGCATGTTGCCCCGCAGGTCGTACACGAGTATGTCCGAACCGACCATCACGTATATGGATTCGTTTTTCAGCTTGATGTCGGAGATGTAGACGGGCAGCGGTCCGTCCGAACACTTGAGGTCGTATTCCGCAGCGGCCAGGTCGTACGTGACATCGTCGCGGAGGGTACCGTATTTGTGGTGCAGGTAGTTCCTGCGGACCCTGTCCGCCGATTCGTCCAGCAGCTCGAAGCTCACCATTTCCACCCCGGATGTCCGAAATACGCGTATCAGACCGAGGCCGATGTGGCCGACCACGACGTGGTCGCCCTCGATGTCCAGCTTCGCCCAGTTCATCGCGTTGACGATCTTGTCCGATTCGTCCTCTCCGCGGTACGATCTGCCTATCAACGTGCGGTTGCCGGACCGGTCGAGGTGCTCGACGAGATGTGCGTCTTCGGTGCGGTGGCTGTTGATGACCAGGCCGTCCGCGTCGGCCCCGCAGTAGGCGGCTCGGTGCCCCAGCGGCCACTTGCTCCACGCCTCGCGGCCGATGTCGAAAACGGACATGTACCTTTCCGACATTTCCGTGACCAGGAGACGCTCGCCGTAGCCGAACTCCAACTCAAACGGGGATTTGAAGTTAGCACCGCCGGAATCGGGCCGTATTTTGTCGCGCTTGCGCCCGTCGTCGTCGAGCCGCCAAATGACACGCTTCTCGGGATCGAGCAGGTACAGGCATCCTTGCCACGCCTCGAGGTCGTTGCAGTGGCCGATGAAGTCGGCGCAATCGATGGTCTTGAAGGGCTCGTGCAGCTTTCGCTCGGGCGATTGGCCGTGCGCTTCGGCGGCGAGCAATACCAGGAGAGCCATCGCCAATACGGATCCAGTCATGAGGGGCCTCGCTTTCGATTGCGCCCGATAAGGCGCCAGGCGTGCGTACATGGCACAGAAGGGAGGTACGGGCCGTGGTGTACGGTTGGCAGACCCGGATGCCGGCCGGGCGACGTAGCCCAGCCGGCGAGACGTCCCCCGGCAGGAGGAAGCGCCACAGCCACAACCCGCTTAGGCGGGTAGCGGATCATGGATCATTTGGCCCTCGCATGTGCAACGCGGGAATAGTCCGAGGAAACCGCCGCAACTGCAGCTGCAATAATAGCCGCTGCAGGAGCAACTCCCCGCAATGCAGTCGGCACTGCATTCGCAGGGATCGCCGCCGCTGCGGCCGGTGCCTCCGACGGCGAGCGCATTGGTCGCGAGCACGACGAATAAGAGGACTGCCAGGCCCTGTTTGCCGAGGCGTTTCATGATGTTCTCCTTGTCGATATAGCGATTGGAATGGGAGGACGAATACTATCAATGTTAATCTATCCTTGCTGCAAGAGAGGTGTCAAGTGTGGTCGTCCAGGCGCGACAGCGCGCGCGGGGGCGGATGGGCTCTGCCGGCGGCGCAGAAGACGGTAGTATCCGGCTGCGCCGGTACTCTTTCCCGCTTCCTGCGGCTCCGTTTGACTCCCCATCCTTCCGCACTATCTTAGTCAAAGACTAACTTTTCTTGTTTTCGGGGCGCCCGGAGGAATCCCATGGCTCAGAACATCACGCTCACCGCCAGCCAGGAAGACTACCTGGAAGCCATCCACCACGTCATCACCGACCACAAGGTCGCCCGCTCGCGGGACCTGGTCGCCCGCCTCGGCGTGAACAGCTCCTCGGTCACGCAGGCCCTGCGCGCCCTGTCGCAGAAGGGGCTGATCAACTACGAGCGCTACGGCGTGGTCACCCTGACCGACGCCGGCGAGGAACTGGCCCACGACGTGATCCGCCGCCACGAGGCCCTGCGCGACTTCTTCGTGCGCATCCTGCTGGTGGACGGGGACACGGCCGAGGACGCCGCCTGCAAGATGGAGCACGCCATGCCCCGCACCATCGTCGACCGCCTCGTGCAGTTCATCGACTACGCCGACCGCTGCCCCCGCGGCAACGCGGACTGGCTCGAAGGCTTCGGCTACTTCTGCAGCCACCCCTCCGACAAGGCCTGCGAGGTCTGCGACGAGATCATCGACCTGGAAAAAGGGAACGAAAACTAGCGAACCGCGTACTGCGCGCGGGAGGTAGTGATGAGACTTGCATGGATGGCGGTCGGATTGCTCGCGCTCGCGTCGTTCGCGGCCGCGCAGGATCCGGCACGAGAGGCCGAGGAGACCGTGGCCGGCACCGTCGAGGTGGCCCGCCAGGCCCAGGCGGCCGGCGACGCGTGGGCCCGCGAGAAGGCCGAGCTGCAGGACGACTGGCGCGCCCTGCAGTCCGAGACCGCATACCTGGAACAGCGCACGGCGGCCGAGACCGAGCGCGTCGACGCCAAGCAGGCCCGCGCCGACGAGTTGCGCCGGCGTCTGGCCGAGTCGACCCGGCTGGCGGCGTCGCTGCAGGACACCATGGACGTGATCCTGGGCCGCCTCGAGACCCGGGTCGCCGCCGACGCCCCCTTCCTGTCCGACGAGCGCGGCGCCCGCCTCACAGAACTGCGCCGCGAGCTGTCGCGGCCGGAGGCCTCGCCCGGCGAGAAGCTGCGCCGGCTGCTGGAGTCGTTGCAGGTCGAGGCGGGCTACGGCGCCACCGTCGAGGTCTACCAGGACCGCGTGGACGTGGCGGGCGAGGAGCTCTTCGTCGACGTGCTGCGCATCGGCCGCCTGGCTCTCTTCTGGCGCACGCCCGACGCCGACCGCGTCGGCTGGTACGACCCCGCCGTCCTGGCCTGGACCGAGTTGCCGCGCAAGCACCGCCGCGACATCGGCCTGGCCATGGAGATGGCCGCGCGCATGCGTCCGACCGAGCCGGTGTCCTTGCCGCTGGGGAGGATAGCGCCATGAAGCGACTCCTCCCGATCCTGCTGCTGCTGACGACGCTGGCCGGCGGCGCCGCCGCCCAGGACATCCGCGAGGCCCTGCAGCGCGCCCGCGCCGACCGTGCGCAGGCCGAGACCGAGGCCGCCGCGTCCGAGCAGCGCATCCTCGCCGACCGCGATTCCCTGACCGCGGCGGTGGCCGCCCTGCGCGCCCGCCGCGACGCGCTCCAATCCGGACTCGACGCCCTGGCCGACCGCGGTCGCGCCCTCGACGCCGACCTGGCCGAGCTGGAGGACTCGTGGTCCCGGCACGAACTGGACTTCCGCGAGATCAGCGGCAACGTGCGCGTGGCCGCCCGCGATCTCGAGACCGTCCTGCGCCAGTCCTACCTGACCGACGGCCGGCCCGACCGCCTGGCCACGGTCTCGCCCCTGCTCGAGGAGGGCTACTTCCCCGACATCGACGACATCTCCGCCATGGCCGGCGTGCTGTTCGACGAGGCGCGCCGCGGCGGCGAGGTCGCCCTGCGCGAGACGAGCTTCACCGGCCGCGACGGTGAGCGCGCCACCGGCCGCGTGCTGACCCTGGGCAAGTTCACCGCCGCCTACGACGACGGCGACGAGTACGGCTTCCTGCGCTGGTCGGTGGACGAGCAGGCCTTCGTGGCGTTGCCCGCGGTCTCGTCGCGCGGACTGGGCGGCGAGCTGCAGAGCTACATGCGCGGCGAGAGCGAGACGGTGCCGGTGGACATCTCCGGCGGCGCCGCCCTGCGCCAGGCCGGACGCGACCACGGGCTCATCGACCAGATCCGCGAGGGCGGCCCCCTGGTCTGGCCCATCCTGGCCATTGCGCTGACGGCCCTGATCATCGTCCTCGAGCGCTTCATCTTCCTGCGCCGCGTCCACGGCAGCACCGACGACCTCATGGGCGAGGTGCACACCCTGGCCGACCGCGGCGACTGGCCCGCCTGCGAGACCCTGGTCGAGACCCACCGCGGCAAGGGCTGGCCGGTGGTGCGCGTGTTGCGCGCGGGGCTGGCGGCGCGCACCGAATCACGCGAGACCCTCGAAAGCGTCATGCAGGAATCCATCCTCCACGAGCTGCCGCGGCTGGAGCGGGCCCTGTCGGTCCTGTCGATACTGGGCGCGGTAGCCCCTCTTCTGGGACTGCTCGGCACCGTCACCGGCATGATCACCACCTTCCGCGTGATCACCATGTTCGGCACCAGCGACCCGCGGCTCATGTCCGGCGGCATCAGCGAGGCGCTGGTGACCACCGAGCTGGGCCTGGCCGTGGCCATCCCCGTCATGCTGCTGCACACGCTGCTCTCGCGGCGGGTGGACCACATCGTGGGCGACATCGAGGAGAAGGCCGTCCAGCTCACCAACCTCGTCATGAAGGCGAAGTAGACATGGACCTGGTCCGTCACGTCACCGACTACCTGGCCCAGGGGGGCTGGCTGATGATCCCCCTGGGGATCTGCTCGGTCGTGATGTGGGTCCTGATCGCCGACCGCTGGCTGATCCTGCGCGGGCTGGGCCGCGAGGACATCAGCCTCGCGCGGGCGGTGGAACTGTTGCGGGACGGATACGTGGCAGGGCCCGCGCGGCGCGGCCTGCGCGCCACGCTGGTCAACGTCTTCCGCGCCGAGCGGACCGGCCGTCCCGAGGTGGACGCCGAGCTGCTGCGCGCCTGCGCCCGCCGCCTGCGGCCCGAGCTGCGGCGCTCGCTGGCGGTCATTCCTGTTCTGGCGGCCGTAGCACCTCTTCTGGGACTACTCGGCACCGTCACCGGCATGATCGAGACCTTCGACGTGATCGCGCTCTTCGGCACGGGCAACGCGCGGGCCATGGCCGGGGGCATCTCGGTGGCGCTGGTCACGACCCAGTCCGGGCTGCTGGTGGCGATCCCCGGCATGCTGCTCGCGGCCATGCTCGCGCGGCGCGCCCGCGGGCTGGAGATGCGGCTGGACGAGGCGAGCGCCGTGCTGGCGCGCCACGTACTCAACGGAGGCGAGCCCACATGATCAACGTGCGCAAGACGCTGCGCGGCGGCGGCGATCGGGTCGACATCAACATGGGCCCGCTCATCGACATGGTGTTCCTGCTGCTGATCTTCTTCGTGGTGACCACCAGCTTCGTCAAGGAGGCGGGCATCGACGTGCAGCGCTCGACCGCCGCCACCGCCGAGATCAAGGAGCACGGCAACGTCATGCTGGGGCTCACCCCCGAGGGGGAGGTGTGGTTCGAGGGCCGGCGCATCGACCTGCGCAGCGTGCGCGCCCACGTGGAGCGCGCCCTGGCCGAGGATCCCGAGAGCGGTGTGGTGGTCGTGGCCGACAAGGACAGCCGCACCGGCGACGTGGTGAAGGTCATGGACCAGTGCCGCCTGGCCGGCGCGGCCAACGTGAGCCTGGCGGCCCGGCGCGGCGAGGGGACGGAATGATGATGCTGGCCGCGTCGCGCCGCCTGCTGCCCGGCCGGCTCACGCGTGCCGTCGTGCTGGCGCTGCTGATGAACCTGGTGCTGATCGGCGTGGTGGCCCTGCTCTCCCGCGAGCGCGCCCTGCGCATGGAGATGACCGACCCGGTCGCCGTCAACCTGGTGACCGTGGCTCCGCCCGAGCCGCCCGTCGAGGAGGAGGTGCGCGAGCCGGAGAAACCCCCCGAGCCCGAGCGCCCCGACTTCCGGCCCGACCTGTGGCAGCCCGAACTGTCGCCGCCGGCGCCCCTGGCGGGACCGGCGGTCGCCATCGATCTGGGCGACCTGGACCTGGACGCTCTGGCCGGCGAGTTCGTCTTCGACGCCGCGGACCTGGACCAGCCGCCCCGGGTGGTGGCGCGCATCCCGCCCGTCTATCCCTTCCGCGCGCGCCAGCGAGAGATCGAGGGTCACGTGCGGGTGCGTTTCCTGGTCTCGCCGGAGGGGCAGGCCAGTCGCGTGTCGATCCTGGAAGCGGTGCCGGAGGGTCTCTTCGAGGAAAGCGTCCTGCAGATCATCCCGAGCTGGCGCTTCAGTCCCGGCCTGATCGACGGGCAGCCCGTGACCGCGTGGATGGCCACCACCGTGCGATTCGAGTTACGGCCGTGAGCGCGCGACGCCTGATCCCGCTCATCCTGCTGCTGGCCGCCGGCGCCGCTCTCGCGGTGCCGGTGCCCGACCGTGCGGCGCGCGAAGCGCGGCAGGCCGAGCTGGGCGACGTGTCGAGCCTGCCCGGCCGCGCGCGCCGGGCCCTCTTCGCGGCCAACGAGCTGCGCGACCGCGGCGATCCCGCCGCCGCCGCCCAGAAGCTGGCCGCCGCGGCGGCCGAGCATCCGGACCTGGACCACCACCTGCTGCGCCACCTGCGCGGCGATTGTCTCTACCGCACCGGCGACCGCGAGGGGGCCCTGATCGAACAGCGCGCCGCCGCGGCGCTGAGCCCGGACTTCGCCGCCGCCTGGCTGGCCTCGGCCCGCACCGCCTACGAGCTCTCCCGCTACGGGCCGGCCGCCGAGGGGTTCGAACGCGGCTTCCGCCTGGACCCCGATCCCGATCCCACCTGGCTGCACTACGCGGCCGTGGCTTCCCTGCTGGACGAGCGGCCCGCCGCCGCGGTGGCCCTGCTGAGCGAGCTCGTCGACGGCGCCCACGGTCCGCCCCGCATGGACTGGTGCCGCGACCTGGCCGCCGCCGCCGTGGAGGCCGGCGACACCGCCGCGGCCACGGCCGCGGCCGACACCCTCTGCACCCGCTTCGCCGACGCGCCCGAGGCCTGGCTCACCGCCTACCGGGTGCACGCCCTGGCCGGCGACAACGCGCGGGCCGCCGTGGCGCTGACCATGGTCGGTTACCTGCGTCCCCTCGCGCGCGAGGAGGCCGGCACCCTCGGCGACCTCTACTTCGCCCTCGACGCCCCGGCCCTGGCCGGCCGCTACTACGAGCAGGCCCTCGGCGACGAGGCCGGCGTCGACGACTACGAGCGCCTGTCCTCCGCCTGGTTGGCCGCCCGCGACGAGGCGCGCGCCGCCGAGGCGCTGGCCCGTGGCCTCGACCGTTTCCCGTCGCCGAAGCTGTGGTCGCTGCTGGGGGACCTGCGCCTGATGCAGGAAGGTCCCGCGGCGGCTTTCGAGGCCTACCGCGAGAGCGCGGCCCTCGATCCCGCTGCCGGACGGGTGCAGCTCATGCTCGGCTGGTGCGCCCTGGAGTCGGGCCGCCCGCGGGACGCCATCGCCGCCCTGGAGAGGGCTGCGGCCGATTCGACCCACGCCCGGGCCGCTGAATCCCTGCTCACAAGAGCCCGTCGATCCATCAAATTTTGATGCACCCAAAGAATAGCTTTCCAAGATAGCGATATTGTGATAGTGTGTGTTCAGTCATGGGCGTCACGCACACCCTGGCAACGTCAGTATTCACACCTAGGTTCGTGACTCCCCCGACACGGCGACCCGAATACCGGAGCGATGCGGACTGGATTTGCCCAATGGGCTCGCTTACGGTATACTAAGATTGGGAGAGCGGCGATCATCTGCGCCCCCACGCCCTCATAGGACTCGGCCGCCTCCTTGTACGTCGGACGGGATTTTTTCCCGGCGCGCTCCCCGTGGAGCGAATCGGGATAGGGGTTGATCCCGAACGGCGATAACAGGAACAACCCGCCTGCACCCGTTCGCGTCGGTAGCTCCGACGTGCTCCGTCGTCGTACCGGCGACCGCAGGGGGATTCGGCCGGGGCGCACGCGTCGCGGCCATGGGGGAAGGAGGAGTCGATGAGCGCCCACTCATCCTCCACAGGTTCGTCCCGAGGGGACCGCAACCGCATCGTCACCAAGCCCGCGCGCGTGATCGTAACGCCCGTCGATTCACCCTATCACCACCCTCTCACGAAGCGCGACGTGCAGCGCGTGCTGTCGGTGCTGCCGTCCGAGTCCACCGCGGGCCTGCGCTCGGTCAGCCTGCTCGGCGACATGTGGACCGCCAACGGCTATCCGGTGCTCGTCTCCTACCGCAAGCAGGGCTTCATCCGCCTGCACGCCCTGCCCGCCCGGCCCTGGCGCATAGGACCATTGCGCGCCGCCCAGGTGGCGGACCTGTTGCGCTACGGCGCCCACGTGGACGCCGGCCCCGAGGAGACGCGTGTATCCTGGCCGCCGGAGGCGTTGCGGCTCTTCGTCACCGTCTGCGCCCTGATGCCGGGCATCTCCCGGCACCGGCGCGAGCGCGAGGGCCTGCCCGAGCAGGGCACCATCGTGCGCGCCCTCGACGAGGCGACCGAACCCTGGCTCGTCTCCGATCTGGCCCTCGGGCAGTGGAGCGAGTTCCTGAGGGACAGGGCCGCCGAATCCAGCGCCTAGAGCCGATCTTCCCGCGTTTCCCGGGCGCGTAATCAGTTGTCCTATCGCCATAACTTGTGCTACGGTCCGCGACAGGTATGTCAACCACCTGCCTGGGAGGATACGCATGAATGCGAAGAAACTGTGGGGGAAGAAGGGGCTCGCCGCGTCGCTGATGATCCTGGTGTTGACGAGCTGGGCCGTTCCGGCCCTGGCCCAGGACGGCGGCGAACTGGAGGGGACCCTCGAGAAGATGGGCGGCGCCTACGCCCAAGGCTATCTGGCGCCCTTGATCTCCGGCTTCGGCATCAACCAGAACAGCGCCCTTTATCATACGGCGCACATCCCCAACACGACGATCTCGATCACCGTCGGCCTGAAGGTCATGGCCACCAAGCTGACCGACAACGACAAGGACTTCAGCGTCGTCGAGTCCATCACGCTCGATGAGGACGTCGGCCTCAATCCCGGCGATATCGGCTACGGCGAGGACGGGCAGATCGTCATGAGCGGCCCCACCGTTTTCGGCGACGAGGATGCTTCCGGCTACATGAGAGCCTACTTCCACGGCATCCAGGTCTACGAGGAGGAGCTGCCCGACCTGGGCGGCTTCATCGACACGGACTACGTGCCCCTGGCCATGCCGCAGGCCACGCTCGGCGGCATCATGGGCCTGGAGGGCACCCTGCGCTGGCTACCCGAGATGACGTTCTCCGACATGAAGGTCAACCTGATGGGCATCGGCGTGGCGGCGAGCGCCAACTACTGGATCCCCGCCCTGCCGGTGGACGTGAAGGTGGGCTACTTCAAGCAGAGCCTGGACGTGGGCGACTACATCGAGACCGACGCCAAGAGCCTGTACATAGCGGCCAGCAAGGCCTTCACCATGCTCACCGTCTACGGCGGCCTGGCCAATGAATCGTCCAGCATGGACGTGTCCTACACCAGCGATGACTCGGAGGACGTGAACTTCAGCCTGGACGGCGTGCAGGAGAACCGCATGACCATCGGCGCCACCCTGAACCTCGGCCTCAAGATCAACGCCGAGATCGGCATGGGCGATCTGACGACCTACGCCGGCGGTGCCATGTTCGGGTTCTAGACCGCGCAGGCGGCAAAGACGAAGGGCGGGGCCTCGCGGCCCCGCCCTTTTTCATGTCGCCGTGTCGTGTCTAGGCGGGCGTGAGCTCGCCCGTGTCCATGTCGACGTCCCAGGTGTCGCCGTCCACCTCCACCTGCGCGGTGTGGCCGGGGAAGAAGGTGATCGTCGCCGTGTGGCCGGTGGTGTCCACGAGCACCTGGCCGCCGATGGGGAAGTTGCCCGGGTCCAGCGCCACGTTGACGATGGTGAAGGTGACCGAGGGCGGGAAGTCGACGCTGCCGCTGCCGTTGGCGAAGCCCGGGTTGGCGTCGTTGATGTCGAAGGTCACCGGGGAATCATCCATCGTGTCGTGGGGCAGTCCGTCCAGGTCCACATAAAGGATGTTGCCCCCCTCGGTCCACACGCGGTCCTGGTCGCCGTCGTCCCAGTACGAGCCGTAGACGTGGTCCCGGCTGACGTTCACGAGGACCGGATCGGCCTTGGCGGCCATCTCCTGCAGCACCTGGCCCATGACCATGGTCACGAAGCCGGCCTGGTAGGCGGAATCCTCCGCGGTGAGCTGCTGTTCGTCATGCGGCGTCACGCCGTCGTCGCTGCTGCAGCCCCCGAGCGCGAAGATCGAGATGGCGGCCAGGGCCAGCAGCACCAAAATCGTGTTCAGTCGCTTCATCACGTCAATCCCTCCGGCATTGCACATAACGTGCGTGAAAACACGCGGATTCTCATTTCCAGGACACGACACTAGCACACTAGGGTGGGCGTTGCCAAGCCGTCAACGCCCACGTCAGGCCTTCGCGCGGCGTGCGGGGGAAGTCGTCCTGTGCAGGCAAACGGCTTTGTGTCATGGTATTCGCGGGACTTCCCGGATGCCTCGCCCGCGGTTCGGCTGCCGGTTCCGCGCTGGATCCGGCGAACAACAAGGAGCGTCATGGCTCTCTCATGTGCTGCCTGCCGGTCGTGCCTGTGGATTCTCGTGATCCTGGTCGCGCTGGCGACGCCGGTCCACGCGCTGAGCGTCTCCGTATGGCATGATCCCGTGGTGCCGCACACGGTCGACTTCAGCGTCTACTTCTATCTCTCCTCGAGCGAGTACTACGGTGGGGTCAAGAGCGTCGAGGTCACCGCGCGCTTCGATGAATCGATCGTCTATCTCGAGACGATCGATCCCGGCTGGTGGTTCAGATTCTGGGAGCCTGGCTTCCGGTTCTTCCACTCCACGACGCCGGGCACGGACACGATCCACTTCCTGGGCGTCTTGTTGGGGCACACCCAAGTGGTCGGCGGCATAATCGCCGAGTGCCACTTCGAGGCCCTGGCCGAAGGTGTCAGCGGCATTCATTTCCAGGACGTGTCCGTACGCGATACCCACGGCGTGGATCTGGGCGCGGGGCATAGCATCTTGGATCAGATCATCATCGATTTCGCCATCGCCAACGAGTCGCTCAGCTTCGGAGAAGTGAAGAAGCTTTACCGTTGACGACCTGTCCCGGACAGGCGAAGGGCGGGCCCGGCGGCCCGCCCTCCTTCTTTTCCGGACCGAGGCTATTCCCCTGACAGCGTCGCCGTGACCGCGCGCGTGCCGCACTTGTGGCCGGTGTAGGTGACCGTCACCTCGCCGTCGCCCTGGACGAACCACTGGGCCTCGCGCGTGCCGAAGCCGTCCACCCAGGTGGGAACGCGCGCCGGACGCCGCTCGACCGGCGCCACCGTGTCGTGCCAGCGGTCCAGCAGGACGCCGCCCGACAGCACCTCGACGCCGTCGCCGGCCAGGCGGAACTCGTCCAGGGGCAGGATCGACCGGCCACGGGCCTTGGCCGACAGGGTGGGAATGGCGCCCGCGTTCACCGCCCGCGCCCGCACCCGCCACAGGCCGTCGCCGAGGTCCCTGGTCTCTGTGATCTCCACGCTCACCTGCGGCGCCTGCCCGGCCGTCCACAGCACGTACATGGCGTTGCGGTGGAGCATCTCGGGCATCATGAAGGCCGGCGGCATGCGCGTGGTGAAGGTGCGCCAGCCGCCGATCTCGATCTCGCCGTAGGTGGGGTGGGTGTACGGCTTCCAGTCCCGGAACATCTCGCCCATCATCAGCGCGTCGTTGAACTTCTGGCGCTCGACCAGGGGCGGGCGGCGGCTCCAGAGATTGCCGTCCTCGCCGTTGGGCTCGTCGGAACGGCCGCGGTAGGCGATCTGCGAGGACATGTAGATCTCGCCCACGAAGCAGTAGACGCCCAGGCACTGGTACATCCACTCGTCGAAGTCGCCGTGGGTGGTGTAGAGGTCCTGCATGGAGATCAGGTAGCGGTAGCCGGGCACCACGCGTTCGCCCTCGGCGCCGAGGAAATCGAAGACCTTCAGGTCGCCGGCGGGGATGGGCGGCGACATGGCCGAGCCCGGTCCGCGCAGCCACATGCCGCCGTAGTTGTGGAAGTTGAAGCCGAAGCAGACGTTCCTCCGCCCGGCCAGGAAGTCGGACACGGCCTGCGTGCTGCGCGCCGAGAAGGGGTAGTCCCCCGACCCGGACTGCACGTAGCGGGGCTGCCACATGAAGCCCCAGTTGCGGTTCATGTCCAGGTAGCCGGGCACGTCCTCGTTGACGCGGCCGTCGCCGTCGTTGTCGATCCCCTCCCGGCCCAGCAGCCGCCACTCGGCCTCCTTGCCGGGCTCGACGCGCACGGTCACGCGCGGGTCGTCGGGATGGGTCTTGTGCGTGCCGTGGGGATCGCGGATGCGCATCTGCAGGATCTCGCCGTCGCCGTCGAGATCCTCGTAATCGTCCTCGTCCAGCAGGCCGTCGCCGTCGTCGTCGTAGGGCACGCGGGCGCTGCGTCCGATGCCGTAGCCGCCCGCGTCCTCGAAGAAGCGCGCGCGGTTGTCCACGTTCACCGTCGGCACGATGTAGAAGGCAGTGCGCGCGCGCAGCTCGGCCAGGCGCTCCCACTCGTCGGCGCGCTCCAGCAGCAGCCAGGCCAGGTAGAGGCACACCTCGGTGGCCTGGATCTCGTTGCCGTGGATGGCGCCGTCCGCGTAGATGCCGGGCTTGGCGTCGTGGGGGCCGGTCGCCGGGTCGTTGACGGTCAGCAGCCAGACGTCGCGCCCCTCCTCGCTCTTGCCGAGCGAGCGGAGTTCGGTCAGATCGGGATGCGCGTCGTGCATGGCGCGCAGGACGGCGGTCACCTCGTCCTGGGCGTAGTAGCGGTCCCAGACCATGTTTTCGAGGTCGACCTCGAAGTCGGCCGCGACGGCCGGCGCCGCGAGCAGCAGCAACGCGAAGGCGATCAGGTATCTCATCGCGCACCTCCCGTCTGCAGCGCGATCCCGACGGCGTCGGCCCCGAAGCCGGGCGCCTCGGCCCGGACCCGGATCACCGACCCCGGATCGCCCCTCACCAGCCAGCGCACCGACGCGGCGCCCATGGCCGGCACCTGCTTGATCACCTGCCGCGCGCGTCCCTCCAGCACCTCGGCGCCCTCGAGGGTGACGGCCACCGGCAGGGGCCGGCGGCTGCGCTTGCCCTGGGCGGTGGGGTAGGGAATGCGTCCGCCGTTGCGCACGTGGGCGGTCACCGCCCACACGCGGCCGCCGCGGTGCTCGGCCACGGCCTCGAGGCCGTCCAATCGCGCCAGCCAGGCGGGTAGCGTCGTCACGAAGGGGAGCTGCTTCGCCAGCAGCGAGTCGATGCGCGCGGCCGGCGGCGTGCGCATGGCGAAGGGTGCCTCGCCGCCGGTCAGCACCCTGGTGCCGTCGCGCAGGACGCACTCTGTCCAGGGCAGCAGGCCGCGGCCGTCCAGGGCGCCGTCGCCCAGTGCCGCTAGGGCGGCCAGCTCGGGCGCGACGCCGTCGCCGGCGGCGCTGCTGTCGGCCGGCGCGGCGGCGGCATCGGCGGCTAGCGAATCGCCCGGCGCCGTCGCCAGCGAATCGGCGGCCGCCGCCGGCAAGGGCGGCGACCAGAAATCCAGGGCGAAGGCCGGCACGCCGAACTGGTAGTAGGCCCAGTCCTCCACCGAGCCGGAACCCGAGGGTGCGGCGGCCACGCGCGGCGCAGCGAGCCCGGCGGCGGCCATCGAGTCGCCGTAAGCGGCGGCGAGGGCGGTCCACCAGGCGCGGTCCGGCTCCGCAGGCATCTTGGCGGGACCGAGGTTGAGCATGCCGAGTACGTCCTCCTCGCTCAGGTCTCGCCGGCCCCGGGCGTCGCGCACTGCGGCCAGCAGCGAGCCGACACCGTACTCCGTCTGCGGGTCGAGCCCCGTCTGGCGCGCCAGCCAGCGCGGGGGCTTGTGCTTGCGGGCGCGCGGATCGTCGGTCGCCTCGCCGCCGGGCACCGCGGCCAGGGTGTTCGAGGCGCCGAAGACGAGCACCAGGGCGATCTCCGAATGGTCGAAGGCGAACTCCATCAGTGCCCGCGACTCGACCTCGCTGGCCGCCCACGGCCCGTGCCGGGGCTTCCAGTGGGAGAAGGCGTGGGGGAAGTTGCGGCCGGGCAGCGCGCCGCCGGGGCCGTCCTCGTTGTGACGGCCGTCGCCGTCGTCGTCGTCGCCTTCGACGAGCAGGCGGTAAAGGCCGTGCTCGCCGGCGGCGGGATCGGCCTCGCGCGGCAGGCGCGGATCCTCTGGGTCGAGCAGCCACGCGCCCTCGGGGTCGGGCAGCAGCATGGAGGCGATCAGGCCGTCGCCGTCCAGGTCGTCGGGGCCGTCCTCGTCGACGGCGCCGTCGCGGTCGTCGTCCTCGGGCCGGTCGTTGACGCCGTCTGCGCGGCGGGGGGTGGCGAAGAAACGGGCGGCGCCGTCGGGATCCAGCGACGGCACGATGTACCAGGTCAGGGCGGCGGCCGGGCCGTCGGTATTGCTCACCAGCCTGCGGGCCAGCTCCAGCGCCGCCTCGGTGGCCAGGGGCGTGGTGCCGAGGGGATCGCCCACCACCAGCACGGCGGGTGTATCGCCGGCGCCGCCGGCGGGCGCGACGGTCAGCAGATGTATGTCGCGTCCGCCGGGTGAAGTCGCGATGATGGACAGCTCGATCCGGGCGTTCCGGCGCTCCAGGATCTCCAGCGCTGTCTCCAGTCCCTCGGCGTCGGTGTAGCCCGTGGCCGCCGGGGCGTCGTCGGCGAGAAGAACGACCGCGGCGACGGTGGCGGCCAGGGTTGTCGCGATTGCGCGCATGATCACCTCGTGGGGGGAGAGCGTATGGACGAATATGGCATTATATCGCGCCAACCGGTCATTTGGTATATCGGATGAAGCGCGACGACGCCCGCCAGGGAGCTGCATCCGTGTAGTGGGAACATGTCTCAAGTTGCACAACCAGCGCACTTTACCGACTTGCAGTTCTTGCAGATGAAGCCGAGGCGCTGACCTTTTCCGCCCGCGTAACATTCGCGTAACGCAGCCGGCGTACCATCAGGCCTGCGTAACGACTGAACCGTCGGCGAAAGGTCATATCCATGCGGTGCTTGTTCTTTGCTCTCGTATTGCTGCTGGTCACCGGCATTGTCCTGCAACTGGGCTGTAGCTCGTCATCCACACCGACGGAGCCGGAAGCGGAAACGGAACTGGTCGATCTGTCCGGATCGGTGGCGGGCCATCCCGCCGCCAACCTGTCGATACACAGCTCCCTCGGCGACTGGCCGGTGGGTGCGGACGGGACCTTCACCGTCTCCGTGCCCGCCAGCGGCGGTTGCCAGCTGGCCATCGCGCAGACGCCCGACGGGACCCCGGTCCTGCTGGGCTGGCTCGGCGAGTCGCGCCAGACCGTCGGCTATCGGTCCACGGCCGAGGTCCTGGCCTACTTCGCCCTGGGCGGCTACCTCCTGCCGCTGGACCTGCAGATCGTGCTCGTCGAGGCCCTGGAGCAGGACACGGCGGTGGACGACCTGGCCGCGGCCATCGACGCCGCCCTGGCGGATGATCCTACGAGCCTCGTCGACCACGCATCCGCGGGCGCCCAGTCCATCCGCGACGCCATCCTCGCCCTGTCGGCCCACCTGGAGCAGCTCTACGGTCCGGCGGCGCCGAGGGACAAGGCGATGCAGATCGATCCCTCCGAGATCCGCAGCGGCATACGCGTCATCGCCGACGGCTCGCGGGTCAACACCGTGGAGGTCATCAACGAATACCGCCGGCGCAGCTACGCCGAGATCGGGCAGGACTCCTATGAGCAGGAAGACACCGGCCAGACCGTGACCACCGGCACGCCCCACGAGGACTCGCCCCAGTGGGTCGATCCCACCAACGGCGTCGGCGAGGGCGTCCTGAACGTGACCGAGGACATCTTCTACGGCATCTACGACGTGGGGACCTTCGCCTACCAGCCGGTGTCGGCCGGCACGTACACGTTCCCCGTGCCGGACGGCGCCTCCAGCGCCACTTACACGATCACCATCGTCGGTCCCGGGGCCGGCCTGGGCGACCTGCAGTCGCTGACGCCGGAGCAGCAGCAACAGGCCCTCTTCGTCACCGCCTACTCCCTGGTCACCGACGTGATCATCCCGGCGATGATGAGCATCATCATACCGGTCAGCACGGCCGGGGGGGGGGCGACCGACGCCTTCACTCACCTGCTCACGACGCCCACCGGGATCGACATCCTCCAGGACATCACCAATCTCCTGCTGGCCGAACCCGACGTGGTGTCCGATCTGTACAACGGCGAGTTCGTCCAGGCCCTGGCGCGTTCGTGGGATACCGTCGTCCAGGGCGGGGCTTTCCAGACGGCGGCCATGAACTTCTTCAGCTACGCGATCCTGGCCCTGGAGAACCAGGGCGTGCTGAGCATGACCCAGGCCAACGCCGCCCTGGCCACGACCTCCGCCATGGCCAGCGTTTTCCGGGGACTGGAGATCGCGAACCTCATCCTCGCCGCGGGCGACCTGGGCGTGGTCATCGCCCACACCGGCCTGTCGAACATGGCCGACGTGTGGACGATCACCGTGTTCCCGCCGGAGGTGGTCCTGTCGCCGTCGCTCAGCCGCATCGAACCGTTCGAGACGGTGAACCTGACCGCGGCCGTCCCCGAGTTGACCGGCAGTTCCTCCGACGTGACCTTCAAGTACCGTTGGAACTGCACGGGCCGGGCCGGCATCATCGCCGACGCGGCGGGCCACTCGGGCACCAGCTTCGAGAGCAGTCACGAGTTCGTCTCCTACATCGCCGAGTCCGGCACGCCCGGCGTCGACCAGGTGTCGGTCACGGTGACCCAGGTCATCACCGGCGTCGGCGGCACGCAGGAGTCGGAGATCGGTTCGGCCTCGGCGACCGTCATCGTGGGCGGCAACAGCACCTGGCTGTGGCCGGAGCAGACGGATCTGAACCCCGCTGAGACAGTGACCCTGACCCTGTCGGTCCTGTTGGACGAGGACACGGGCGATCCGGAGGATCTGACCTACGCGTGGACCTGCGACGAGGTGTACGGCACGGTGATCGCCGGCGGCACGCCGACCGATTCCACGCTGACCTATCAGGCGGGTTTCGGGCCCGCCGCCGCGGACGAGATCGTCACCGCCGAGGCCTTCCTGCCCGGAGACACCGGCCCCGAATCCGTGGGCGAGTCCAGCGCGACCATCACCGTGGCCCCGCCGGAGCTGTGGATCACGCCCGTGGCGCCCATCGTCCAGCCCGAGGAATCGGTCACGCTGACGGCCCATGTCGATCCAACGCCCGGCGGCACTCTGACCTACGTGTGGACCTGCACCAACGACTACGGCTTCCTGAGCGGCACCGGCAGCAGCGTCGACTACGTCGCCGGCACCGAGGACGGCAACGACCTGGTGGAGGTCGAGATCACGCTGATACCGCCGATGGGGGATTCGGTGGTGCTGGGAACGGCGGGCGTGGGCGTCGAGGTGGACGAGCCCGTGTCGGGCGAGGCCTGCGAACTCGAGCTGGACACGATCAACGGCGTGATGTACATCGACCCCACCGGGTATCGCTACTTCAACGTGGAGGTCCGGGACTGCTTCGGCGACGCCGTGGAGGGCGAGACCGTCGAGCTGAGCATCGAGGGGCCGGGCCACTTCGATGACACGATCCTGACCACCGATGCGAACGGTCGCGCGAACACGATACTACACGGCGACAGCATGGGCGCGGCCCGCATCACCGGCGAGACGAGCAACGGCATCACCGACGTCGTCTACTGGGTCTTCGGCGGCGACGTCGAGGTGCTGCCGTCCACGGGGATCCTGAGGGCCGACAACGACACCGCCGAGCTGAGCCTGATCCTCACGTCCGGTAATATGATGGGCGCGCGGCTGGAGTACGGCTGGACCGTCAGCCAGACGACCGTGGACAACTGGCACCACTTCGTCGGCGACCTGGTCGTGGACGAATTCGATCCCACGCACGCCACCCTCTACGCCGGCTGGGCGCCGGATCCCCCCGACATCATCCGGGTCGTGGCCGGGGCCTACGCCTTCTGGGGCGAGCAGCGCATCGTCCTGGGGCACGGTTTCTACGAATACACCACCACGTACAGCCCCACGACGGTCTCCGCCTCGGTCGAAGTCCAGACGTGCGAGAATCCCGGGCAGGGCTGGTATCGGGCAAGCGTCGAGGGCGGTTTCGTATGGGCCGCCGGTGTCGGGGATCAGTTCCGCTACTACCTGTATCACGAGGACTGCGAATCGGGCCCCTACGAGATGGACTGGATAGAAGTCGGTGTGCTGTGCGGTCGTCTCTGGTCCAGTCCGTACGCGGACGACCACCCGTGCTGGGTGCCGGACGAAGAAAGAGCCACCTATTTGATGTTCGTCGCGACGGAGACATTCGACAACCCGGACGATCGCTCGGCCTGGATCGACGCGATGCAGCTCCAGGCCCAGAGTATGATACAGCCCTACAGTCTGGAGTATCAGCCGATCCGTGCGGACTGGCCGCCTACCGAAGGCATGGCCTGTGAAGGGTCGACTCCGCCGGTGTTCCAGTGGAACTGCCCGGACAAAGATGATCGAGGCCATCGGCATTCAGTGGAATTCCATTGAAGCCGTGAGATATCCGCGGGATCAGACATGGACGTGTCAATGGATCGTCGATTGCCCAGGGGGTGTCATGACAACATGGCACCCCTGTTTGTATCTCGCTGATCTGTTGCAGGGTGTAGTCCTGTAAAATACTATATCACAGCACGTTAGAAAATATACACGTGTACCCCACCTTGGCACGCCCTCTGCAATACCCCCACCGGAACACCCAATGCGCCCCCCGGCGCGTCCGTATACAGAGGGAGAGCCCCATGAAGAACCTGACCGTCAACGCCGCCGAAACCCTGCAGCGCGCCCAGTCGCGCGCCTACGAATCCGGCCACGCCGAGCTGGCGCCCCTGCACCTGCTGTGGGCCCTGCTGGCCGAGACCGGCGTGGCGGGCGGCGCCCTGCGCAGCCTCGAACTGGATCCGCAGCTCGTGCTGCGTACCGTCGAGGGCGAGCTGTCCAGCCTGCCCACCGTCGAGCAGAAGGACGTGCCCGCGCCCAGCCGCGAGCTGCAGCAGGTGCTGCTGGAAGCCCAATCCCTGGCCACCAAACCTAGCGGTGGCATGGTCGGCACGCGCGAGCTGCTGCTCGCCCTGGCCGCGGGCAACGGCCGCGCGGGCAGCGTGCTCAAGACCTTCGACGTGACCCCCGGGAAGCTGGCCCGGGCGCTGGAGTCCATCGGCGCCACCGGCGCCTACCAGGGCGACGAGGAAGGTGATCCCGGCCAACAGTCCGCCCTCGACCGCTACGCCCGCGACCTCTGCGCCGCCGCGCGCGACGGCAAGATCGATCCGGTGATCGGCCGTGACGACGAGATCCGCCGCGTGGTGCAGATCCTCTCGCGCCGCACCAAGAACAACCCCGTGCTGATCGGCAGCCCCGGCGTCGGCAAGACCGCCGTGGCCGAGGGATTGGCGCGTCGCCTGGTGGCGGGCGACGTGCCCGCCGGACTGCAGGGCAAGACCCTCTACACCCTGGACATGGGCGCCCTGCTCGCCGGGGCCAAGTACCGCGGCGAGTTCGAGGACCGGCTCAAGTCCGTCATCAAGGAAGTGACCGGGCGCGAGGGAGACGTCCTGCTCTTCATCGACGAGATGCACACCTTGGTGGGCGCCGGCGCCGCCGAGGGGGCCATGGACGCCTCGAACATCCTCAAGCCCGCCCTGGCTCGCGGCGAGCTGCACTGCGTGGGCGCCACCACCATCGACGAGTTCCGCCGGCACATCGAGAAGGACCCGGCGCTGGAGCGCAGGTTCCAGCCGGTGATGATCGAGGAACCGACCCGCGAGCAGGCCGTGGCCATCCTGCGCGGCCTGAAGGAGAAGTACGAGGTGCACCACGGCATCCGGCTGTCCGACTCGGCGCTGGTGGCCGCCGTGGAGCTCTCCGACCGCTACATCAGCGACCGCATGCTGCCGGACAAGGCCATCGACCTCATGGACGAGGCCGCCTCCGAGCTGCGCATGGAGATCGACTCGGTGCCCGCGGACGTGGACGTCCTGCAGCGCCGCCGCGACCAGCTCGAGATGGAGAAGCTGGCGCTGGCCGACGAGACGGAGAAGTCGGCCGTCGCCCGCCGCGAGGTCATCGAGCGGCAGCTCGTCGAGCTGGGCGACGAACTCGCCGGCCTCACCGCGCGCTGGGAGCAGGAGAAGGCGGTCATCGACGACATCCGCGCCCTGCAGGAGGAGCAGGAGCGCCTGGGCACGGAGATCGAGTCCGCCCAGCGCGCCGGCGACCTGGCCCGGGCCTCGCAGCTCAAGTACGGCCGCGCCAGCGAGCTCGAGGGCGAGATCGAGTCCGCCCGCGGGCGCCTGGCCGCCGTGCAGGGCGCCCAGCCCCTGCTGCGCGAGGAGGTGGACGAGCAGGACGTGGCGCGTCTGGTCGCCAAGTGGACCGGCATCCCGGCCCAGCGCCTGGTGGAGGACGAGAGCGCCAAGCTGCGCGAGCTGGAGTCGCGCATCACCGCCCGCGTGGTGGGACAGGACCACGCCGTCGCCCAGGTGGCGCGCACCGTGCGCCGCTCCCGTGCCGGTCTGACCGACCGGGAGCGTCCGCTCGGCTCCTTCCTCTTCCTGGGCCCGACGGGCGTCGGCAAGACCGAACTGGTGAAGGCCCTGGCCGCCGAGCTCTTCGGCGACGAGGGACACATGGCGCGCCTGGACATGTCCGAGTACATGGAGCGCCACAGCGTGGCCCGCATGATCGGCGCGCCCCCGGGCTACGTGGGCTTCGAAGCGGGCGGCCAGCTCACCGAGGCCGTGCGCCGACACCCCTACACGGTGATCCTGCTGGACGAGGTGGAGAAGGCTCACCCCGAGGTGATGAACGTCCTGCTGCAGCTGCTCGACGACGGCCGCCTGACCGACGGCAAGGGCCGCGTGGTGGACTTCCGCAACACCCTGGTGGTGATGACCAGCAACCTCTGCCAGGACGAACGCCACGCGCCGCGCGGCGACCTGGACGAGGCCGGCCGCCGCGAGCAGGAGCAATCGCTGCTGCAGGCCCTGGCCGGGCACTTCCGGCCGGAGTTCCTGAACCGCGTGGACGCGATGGTGCGCTTCAACGCCCTCGGGCGCGCGCTCATCCGCCGTATCGTGGAGATGGAGCTGGCCAAGGTGGACGCCGCCCTGCGCGAGCAGGAGATCCGCCTGACCTGGTCCGACGCCGCGGTGGACCGACTGGCCGCGACGGGCTTCGACCCGCAGTTCGGCGCGCGGCCGGTCAAGCGCGTGATCCAGCGCGAGGTGCAGGACCGGCTGGCCGATGCCATCCTGGCGGGCGACGCGTTGCCGGACGGCCATGTGGAGCTGGGCGTGGAGGATGGGGAATTCACGCTGGCCTCCGTGCTGACGGCGGAGGTCAAGGCGGGCGAGGCGTAGAGGTCGTCGATAGTCCGCCGCGAAAAGAAACGGGCGGGGCCGAAGCCCCGCCCGCTCTCTTTGCCGTCCGGCAGGAAGCTACTTCAGCAGCGTCATCTTCTCGGCCTGGCTGAAGCCGGAGCCGGTGGTCAGACGGTAGAAGTAGGTGCCGCTGTTCACGGGGCGTCCGCTCTGGTCGCGGCCGTCCCAGCTGAACACGTCCACGTACTCGCCGGCGCCGAGCTCGGCGTCGACGATGTTGCGGACCAGGCGTCCGCGGATGTCGAAGACGCCCAGGCGCACGTGGTCGGCCCGCTCCAGCGAGAAGCTGAAGCTCGTCTTCGGGTTGAAGGGGTTGGGGTAGTTGCGGCCGAGGGCGGTGGCGCGCAGCGGCGTGTCGCCGACGGCGGTCGTGATGTCGTTGGCCGCGCCGGGGGTGCCCCGGTCGTTGCCGGTCCCGAAGATCGGCCCGCCGATGCCCCAGTTCATGCCCATGAAGTTGTCGCCCGTCTCGTTCCACTGCATGGACAGGCCGTTGGGATCGGGGAAGGTCAGGCCGTTGTCCCAGGGCACGTTGTCGACTTCGAGCAGGGCGGTGTCGAGCAGGATGAGCTCGTCGTCGCTGTTGCTCAGGGTGATGCCGCTGTACTCGTAGAAGACGGGCACGCCCTCGGTGGCCATGGTGTCGGCGTTGACGCAGAACACCTTGTACTCGCCCGGGTTGATGGTCAGCGGGCCGCCGTTGGCGATCACGTGGGAGTCGAAGTCGGCGTCCTTGATGGTCCAGCCGTTCATGTCGATCGGCGTGCCGCCGAGGTTGGTGACCTCGAACCACTCGCCGCCCGAGTCGTAGGTGTGGAACGGGTTCTGCATGATCTCGGAGATCTGGATGTCGGCCACCGTCGGCTCGACGATGTCGTCGGTCGTGTTCGCCGCGATCGGGTTGCCGTGCTGGTCCTCGACGTTGTTGATGCGCACCGTGTGCGGCGTGCCGGCCGGGCTGGCGTCCAGGGTCAGCAGGACGTAGCTGGGATCCGGCTGCACGGTGGCGGTGAGCACGCCGATGGTGTTGGCGGGCGTCGCCGTCTCGTAGACCTCGTAGTTCAACGGGTCGTCGCCGGTGGTGGCGTCGATGGGCTCGTCGAACTGCAGGGTGACGACCGTGGCCGAGGTCAGCGTGGCGCTGAGCAGCAGCGGCGGCGTCAGGTCCGGCGCCTGGCCGTTGTTGGTGATGTCAGAGAGCAGGCCCACGATGATCTGGCCCTGTCCGGAGTAGGACCCGCCCGCGCCGGCGGCCACGAGCTCGTCGCCGATCAGCCAGCCCGACATGTCGACGATGTCGTCGTCGATGCGGATCACCACGTCGCCGGTGCCGTCGTTGATGGTCCAGTTGTGGGCGGGGTTGGAGCCGCCGGTGGTGGCCATGGCCGTGATGTCACCGGTGGTCTCGATGTACGTGCCCTCGTTGTTGGGCGACGCGGCGGCGACGGTGGTCTGGACGTCGGGCGTCAGGACCGGGTTGCCGCTGCTGACCAGCTCGACCTCGTAGTTGACCAGCTCGACGGTGCTGAAGTACCAGTCCACCCGGCCGGTGATCTTCACGATGTTGGACGTGTCGTTGAGCAGGGCCATGCCCGTGCTGTAGTTGGTGCCGAAGATGTTCATGCCGCGTCCCGAGGCGTCCTGGACGTAGGCGCTGACGGTCGTGCCGTCGGCCTTGTAGTCGCCGGGGATGTAGACCTGGGCCTGGATCTGGATCACCGTGCCGTCGTAGCCGATCGAGTCGGCGTGCACGAAGGCGATGGGGGTGATCAGCTCGGGCGCGATGGTGAAGCTGTAGAAGCTGACCGGCGCGTCCGAGGGGTTGGTGGCGCTCAGGGGAGGCAGGTCGTCGTCCACGGCCTCCACGTAGTAGTCGATGACGGTGCCGTTGGCGCCCGAGGGCAGGGTGCCCGTGTAGGTGTCGCCGGCGTCCAGGGTCATGGCCACGGTGTTGGTGAAGCCGCCGCCGTTGATCTGGTAGTGGATCGTCATCGAGGCGATGTTGCCGTCGCTGTCGGTGCCGTCCGCGTAGACCGTGGTGGTCTCGCCGGGCTCGGGCAGCAGCGGGCGGTGGTAGACGTTGGTCACCTGGGGCGGCTGGGGCAGCACGCCGCCGTTGGTGACGCCGGGGGTCGGATCCTGGGCCACGTAGGAGGTGGTCACCAGGGCGCCGCCGCCGCCGTCGGGGATGCGCTGGTTGGAGTGGGTGGTCTGGCTGCCGTTCTCACCCTCGTTGATCTGGGGCTGGCCCGGGGTGAGGACGTCGATCAGGCCGGCGTCGTCGGCGTCGCTGGTGTCGTAGACGATGGCGTCGACCAGGTTGGTCGCCGTCACGGGCGTATCGTTGGGGAAGTCGGTGTCGTTGCCGATGTAGAGGGCCACGGCGTCAGCGCCGTTCTGGATCAGGTTGGTGTCGGGCGACACGTCCAGATCGCAGTTGGGCGTGGTGGCCGCGTTGCCGCAGATCACGAAGAACCCGTCTGCGTCGCAGGCGTAGCCGTCCAGGTCGAAGGCGAGGTACGACGCGTCGTCACTGCCGTTGAAGAGGACCAGGACCAGGCCGTCGAGGGATTCGCTGGCGCCGCCGTAGAGCTCGATGAACTCGGCGCTGTCCGTGCTGACCTGGTCCGCGTCGACCTCGTTGATCAGCACGAGGGCCTGGGCGGAACCGACGCCGAGCACGGCGACGAGGAGGGCGAGGAGAGCCAGCAGGCCACGCTGATGACCCGCGGTCTTGGAGGTTCTGCGCATTTCAATCATCTCCCGTGTTTTTCATACGCGTTCGACGCCCGGCGTACTCAGGCGTCGGGGTCAGGGGGTAGCTTCGCAGCATAGCACACGGACGCCTCAAGTGTGTGAAAATATGACGAAAGGGCGATCCGCGTGCGCAACTGCAAATATGTGCGGTGGCGACGAGGATTCAAGGACGCAATCGTTTAGCTCATCGCGGTGGGCCGGTCAACCAGGCCGCGCAGCAGATCCGCCAGCTCGGCCTCGACGGCCCGCCCGCGGTCGCGTCCGTACCACTGGTGCAGTCGCTCGAGGAGGTCGGGCTTCTCCAGCCCCTCCGCCTTGGCCGCGTCGAAGACCGCCTGGGCCGCGGCGGGCCGGGGGCCCCAGCCGCCGAGCTCGTCGCCGCCGGCGTCGAAGACGACCAGTCGCGGGATGCTGCGGCTGCTGCCGGTCAGGTAGCGGTCCATGATGTCCAGGTTGTCGTCGCGCAGCAGGATGCGCAGGTCCACGTGCGGGCTGCGCCCGGCCAGGGCCGCCACGTAGGGCAGGCACTGGGCCGAGTCGCCGCACCAGGGCTCGGTCAACACCATCCAGAGCTGGGGCGCCGCGATGCGGTCCAGCAGCGACGCAACCTCGTCCGAGGGCGCGTGGGTACGGTCGATGCGTCGCGAGCGGTGCAGGTTGAGCCTGGTGTAGGTCACGCGCTCGACGGCCTCGTCGTCCAGGCCCTCGACGGGGGCGTCGGCGCGCTCGGCCATCAGCTCCAGGTACGACGCGTAGTCGAGACCGGCGTGGGGGCGGCGGTCCGCGAAGAAGTCGTGGGTCATGGATCACTCCCTGTGCGCGTCCGGGGGTCGGGTCGGAGCGGACAAGATAGTCGCGCGCGCGACCGGCCTCAACGGCCGTAGAGGGATTTCACCTCGCTCCAGCTCATGTGGTCCGTGGGTGTGGGCGGGCAGGCGGGACAGCCGGCCGCCAGGACGCCCACCTGCTCGCCCCAGGGATTGGCCGGGGCGCCGGCGTCACAGGGCGAGTTTGCGCACAGGGTGTAGATGTGGTTCTCGGCGTCGCAGAAGTGGGGATCCAGGTAGAGGTTCTCGCCGAGGCCGTCCAGCGCGTCGCCGCCCTCGTTGCCGAAGGAGAGGCAGTGCTCGGAGCTCACACCGCCGGAGGTGGCGCAGCCGGTGACGGTGTACGCGACGATGCAGTTGGTCAAGTTCGTGGTGGCCCCGTACTGGCTGACGGCGCCCTCGCCCGAGAGCGTCTCGTTGCCCTCGAGGGTGCAGTGGACCGCATTCACGGTGCCGTGGTTGTTGAACAGGGCGCTGCCGCCCATCTGCCGGGAGAGGTTGTCGTGGAAGAGGCAGTACTCGAACTCGGCCTGGGCGTGGTCGACCGTGATGGCGCCCCGGAATTCGCCGCTGCAACCGGTGATCAGGCAGTCGCGCACGACGACCGTCCCGGTGTTGTAGCCGATGTACATGGCGTCGCCGTTCAAGGTGGCGTGGCAGTCGGTGAACCGGCAGTGCTCGATGGTGGCCGCAGCCTCGCTGATGACGATGCCGGCGCCGTTGCCCCCGCTCGCCTGGGTGATGGTGAAGCCGGAGACGACCGTGGCGGCCGTCGGACCGTCCCAGATTGTCAGGCCGACGTCCTGCTGCCCGCAGTCGATGGTGGTGAACGTCGGACCCGCCTCCGCGAGCAGCACCTTGTCCTCGCCGGTGATCTCCAGGGCGCAGTTGCCGGGCCCCGAGTAGACCCCGGCGGCCACGCGGATGGTGTCGCCGTCGGCCGCGGCGTCGATGCCGGCCTGGATCGTGGCGTAGGGGATGGGCACGTCGAAGGTGGCGGCGCTACAGGCGGCGGCGAGGGACAGGATCAGCAGCGCGGGCACGAATCTGCGCGACATGGCGGGCCTCCCGGAAATGAGCATTGGAACGTCGAACCAGTGAAATCCCATTGTCGGACATTTTCGGCCGCGGATCAATGGCGATCCCCCGCCGCGCGGGCCTGGAACCAATTCCGTCCGGCACGTTATCATGATCTCATACCCGTGAAGGAGGTAAGGGGACATGAAGAACGCCATCGCACTCGCCGTATCGATCACCATCGTGGCCGCGACCGCCCTGTTCGCCGTCGGCGACGAGCGCCGACCGTTCACGGCCGCCGAGGCCGCCGTATCCGGCAACGCCTTCGCCTGCGACCTCTATCTGGAGCTTTCCGGCACGCCCGGCAACCTCTTCTTCTCGCCTTCGAGCATCTCCACCGCCCTGGCCATGACCTACGCCGGCGCCCAGGGCGTCACGGCCGCCGAGATGGCCGCGACCCTGTGCCTGCCCGACGACCAGGCCTCGGTCCACGTCGCCTACGCCGGCCTGCTGGAAGCGCTGGTGCCGGGCGAGGAGGCGGGCCACGTCCTGCAAGTGGCCAACCGGATCTGGGGGCAGGAGGGCTTCCCGCTGAAGGCGGAGTTCCTGGCCACCTGCCGGACCCACTACGGCGGCGGCTACGCCCCGGTGGACTTCGTCGGCGCCACCGAGAAAGCCCGCATAACCATCAACGACTGGGTCGTCGACCGTACGGAGAGCAAGATCCAGGACCTGTTGCAGCCCGGCACGCTCGACCAGCAGACGTGCCTGGTGCTGACCAACGCGGTCTACTTCCATGGCCTCTGGCAGCGTGCCTTCGATCCCGGCGCCACCGAGGACGCGCCATTCCACACGGCCGACGGCCGCGAGGTAAAGACGCCCTTCATGCGCCAGGCGGCCCAGTTCGAGCTCGGCACGGCGGAGGGACTGCGGATCCTGAAGCTACCCTACGAGGGCGGGGAACTGGCCTGCTACGTCCTGCTGCCGGATGCGCGCGACGGACTGGCGGACCTGGAGAGCCGCCTCGACGCCGAGACCCTCGACGGCTGGCTGACGTCGGTGACGCCCCGGCGCGTGGACTGCTCGCTGCCTCGATTCAAGCTGACCTCCCAGTTCGAGCTGGGCAAGACCCTGGCCGGCATGGGCATGCCCACGGCCTTCACCAGCGACGCCGATTTCACGGGCATCAACGAGCACGAGGCAATGTTCATCAGCGAGGTGGTGCACAAGGCCTACGTGGACGTCTTCGAGGAAGGCACCGAGGCCGCCGCGGCCACGGCCGTGGTCATCAAGCGTCTCTCGGCGGTGCAGGATCCCCCGGAAGAATTCCGCGCCGACCACCCCTTCCTCTTCCTGATCCGTCACGAGGGGACCGGCGCCGTCCTGTTCATGGGGCGGCTGGCGGACACGTGTTGAGTCGTCCGGTTGACCGGACGGAACCCGGGCGCTAGCATGGGGTAACAATGAGAGTGCCAACCTCCGCGGGCGCGGCCCGATCGAGACGGCGCCGTGACAACCTGGAGGAGTTCATGATGAAATCGCTAACGCGACCGGCCCTGGCCGCCGGTCTGATGCTGCTCTGCCTGGCGCTGGTGTTCCCCGACGCGGCCGACGCGCGCCCCCTGCGGGGCCGCGGCGTGGCGGAGGTGATCATCGAGGGCAGCGCCGCGCAGCCCCAGGGCGATCTCTCGGTCGCCTGGACCGAGCCCAAGGGCTTCGAGGCCGGCCTGGGCTGGGACGTGGGCTTCCGCTTCCGCCAGCGCTGGCCCTCCGGCTGGTCGGTCTCGCCGTCCTTCCACTACGTGGAGTTCGGCAACCACCTCGTCGACGATCCCGACGACGGCCTGATGGACGTTGGCACCAAGATGTACCGCTACGGGATCGACCTGCAGTACTTCTTCCCGGCGCGGCAGGACGCCCCGCGGCTCTTCCTGAGCTTCGGCGCGGCCCTGGTGCGCAACAAGTTCCGGGTCGACTTCCTGGATACCGACGAGTATCTCGACAACGGCGCCAACTCCGTGGCGGGCGCGGCCGGCGTCGGCGTGCGGATCGGCAATTTCGAGATCTCGGGCGAGTACAACCTGAACCGCGTCCGCACGTCCCGCTTCATCGCCAACCAGGATGAGCTCGACTGGAGCTACGCGGTCCTGCGTGTGGGCATCGCGCTGCCCAGCTCCTACTGAGCCGAAGTGCGGTCGCCGATAGTATCGAAACATCAACGGAATGAAAAAGACGGCACTGCCTCGGCAGTGCCGTCCTCTCGATGGGTTCCCGGCGGCTAGAAGACCGCGATCGGCTGGCCCGGCTGTCCCGGCGCGCCCTGGGTGGGCGTGTAGGGGTCGGAGGCGACCGACCAGGGTCCCTGCCTGTTCTGCGCGTCCACGCCGGCGACGCGAATGCGGTGTTCGGCGTCGTAGGCCGCCGTCAGCACGTAGGAGTTGGTCGACTGGGCGTCCTCGACCGTGACCCAGGCGCCTCCATCCTCGGAATGCTGGATCACGTAGTGATCGACCGGTGAGCCCGTGGTCGGCGCCGTCCAGGTATAGGACACCAGCTCCTGGGCCAGCGCCGGCGCGGCGGCGGCCAGGATCAGGACGGCGGACAGGGTCACGAGAACGGGGATACGATTCCTGTGCATCATCTTGCGCTCCGTCTTCATTTGTCTGCCTGGCCCCGGGGGGCTGCGGTTGTCTGCTGTCTAGAGGTGCCTTCGCGGGCTCCGGCGATACCTTCGCGAGGGCTAGTGCAAGGTCGGTGCCAAACCGCTCCGACGCGTTCTCGCGCCTCCGGTCGGTCGAACCCTGCCGGGCAGCGGCTCCGTTCGCTGCCTGTCGTTTCCTCTCGTGGCGCGTGGTGGACCCGCCTGAAGGGGCTGGGCGGCGCCGGCCGTCGTGCGGACCGCCGGTCCGAATCCACCTTCCGCATTGCGAAAGGATATCGCGCGTCCATATTTGTACTCACATTGCGAGCCCGGGAAGGCCGGTCGGACCGGCCCCGGGCGCGGACCGTCTTAATGTCGGGCATTTTCGGGCGCTTGGCAAAGGGAGAAAAGGCATGAATCCGGAAGTCGTTGGGCTGTGGCCAGAACTGGAGTGGATCGAGGACGAGGAATTGCGCGAACAGACCGCGCGGACCTGGGAAAAGGCCCTGGAGGAGAGCGATCTGGACGCCGACGATCTGCAGCGGATCCCCTTCACGCTGCTGGTCCCGGACCTGAAAGTGAGCTTCATGGCGCACAAACGTTGCGTGGTGCACGTGGCCCGCGAGTCCGCCCTGAAGATGAACGAGTTCTTCGGCGACGACCTGCACTGCGACATGGACACGGTGATCGCCGGCGCCATCCTCGCCGACGTGGGCAAGCTGCTGGAGTACAAGAAGAATCCCGACGGCACGAGCGGGAAGAGCGACTGCGGCAAGTACCTGCGCCACCCCTTCAGCGGCGTCGCCCTGGCGCGGTCCTGCGGCGTGCCCGACCGGGTCAGCCACATCATCGCCGCCCACGCGGGCGAGGGGAACATGGTCACCCGGACCCCCGAGGCCTACGTGGTTCACCACGCCGACTTCATGACCTTCCTGCCCTTCAAGCACAGGTTCGAGTAGGTGGCGGGCGTTCGCCGGATTTTTGTGGCTTGACACCACCGAAAACCGGCTTAACTAACTGTGTGATCCACGGCGCGCCGAGCGCCGCACGAGGCACGAACCTGGTCGATCCAGGAGGAGAATGGCATGGCCGACAATACTGACAAGGTCGCCGACAACGTCGACGGCGCCTGGTTCGTCGATACGAACTGCATAGACTGCGACCTCTGCCGTCAGACCGCGCCCGACAACTTCGAGCGCAACGAGGACGACGGCTACACCTACGTCTCGAAGCAGCCCGCGGACGACGACGAGGTCGAGCTCTGCCAGGAGGCCCTGGAGGAGTGCCCCGTCGAGGCCATCGGCGACGACGGCTAGCGGCGGCAGGAACAAGGACGACGCGGGGCCCCGTTCGCTGGAACGGGGCCCCGTGCTTATCTTGGGCCGGCATTCCGCGACGGGAACCATTCGCACCTGCCCGCGTTGAAACGCCCGCCAACAAGCCCCTGATCACGATATCGAGAGAGGTTCACCATGAGCGACATCATGAGAAACAGCCGGGCGAAATGGCCCCTCGGCGCCCTGTTGCTGATCGCCGGCTTCGTGCTGGGCATGGCGGCCACCGGCGGCGACGAGACCCCGCTGCCCGCCCTGTCCGTGGCGACCGCGCTGGCGGCCCCCGAGGCCCCGCTGCTCAGTTACGCCGACGTGGCGGAACTGGCCATGTCCGGCGTGGTCAACATCTCCACCGACAAGGTGGTGGAGATGCCGAGCTGGCATCCCATGCTCGAGGATCCCTTCTTCCGCCGCTTCTTCGACGAGGACGAGCAGCCCGAGAGCGAGCGTGTGGAGCGCTCCCTGGGCTCCGGCGTCATCGTCAGCGAGGACGGGTACATCCTGACCAGCAATCACGTCATCGAGCGCGCCAGCAAGATCCGCGTGCTGCTCAACGGCAGCGAGGAGTACGAGGCGGAGATCGTCGGCCAGGACGAGATGACCGACGTGGCCCTGATCAAGATCGACGCCGACACGCCCCTGCCCGTGGTACGCATCGGCGACTCCCGCGAGCTGCGCATCGGCGACCAGGTGATGGCCATCGGCAACCCCTTCGGCGTGGGCCAGACGGTCACCCTGGGCATCGTCAGCGCCCTGGGCCGCAGCATCGGCCTGATGCAGTACGAGGACTTCATACAGACCGACGCGGCCATCAACCCCGGCAACTCCGGCGGCGCCCTGGTAAACATGCAGGGCGAGTTGGTGGGCATCAACACGGCCATCCTCAGCCGCAGCGGCGGCTCGCAGGGCGTGGGCTTCGCCATTCCCAGCCACATGGCCGAGCGCATCAAGGGCATGCTCATCGCCGACGGCCGGGTCAAGCGCGCCTGGCTGGGCGTGATCACCGGCGAGGTGGACCGCACCATGGCCGACGCCCTGGGCATGGACCGGCCCCGCGGCGTGCTCATGTCCGAGATCAACCCGGACACCCCCGCCGAGCGGGCCGGCATCGAAGAGGGCGACGTGATCCTCGCGGTGGACGGCAAGTCGGTCAACTCCATCAGCGAGCTGCGCAACACCATCAGCCTGGCCGGCGTGGGCAAGGAGGTCGACCTCGACGTCCTGCGCGACGGACGGGAGCGCAAGATCGAGGTCAAGCTGGGCGAGATGCCCGAGAACCTCACCGCCGCGAGCCGCGAGCAGGAGGACGAGGAATCCGACGACGGTCTCGAGGGGGTCGTCGTGCGCGAGCTCTCCAGCCGCCTGCGCCAGCAGCTCGACCTGGACGACGGCTTCGAGGGCGTGGTGGTGACGGACGTGGCCCGCACCAGCAACGCCTGGCACCGCGGTCTGCGCGAGGGCGACGTCATCGTGGAGGTCGCCCGCGAACGCGTCCACGACCTGGACGACTACCGGCGTCTGATCGAGAAGGACATGGATCGTCCGATCCTGCTGAAGATCAAGCGGGGAGAACAGACGCCGTTGATCGCCGTGCCGCGGTAGCGGCCGCACCGTAAGCGCGTCGGCGGAGTCCCCTCGGGGGCTCCGCTTTTGCTTTCATATGTGGCGCGCAGGCACTGTCACATGGGCTCTGGGGTGTCCCTGTTCCGGTACAACACCTCAACTCGCTCTGCAACTGCATGTTGAGCCACAGGATGGAACCGGTGGGTCGGGCGACCGGCCGCGTGCTACATCCGCGGCGGGACCACGGGGGAACGATCGCCCCACGCCGGCCGTCGATCTCGTTTCGTATTTCGTATCAACACCATACAAACTGTGTACCACGCAAATCCTCCTCCGCAGTGGTACGGGCGATGCTGGTCATGGACTCCATGTCGTTGAAATCACGAACCGAGGAGCTCCCATGATGAAACGTATGCTCTTGCTGGCGGCCCTGGCGTCCGTGATCGCCGCGAGCGGCGTCGACGCCCGCCCGGCGGTCGCGCTCGACCTCCAGACGACCTGGCTGATCTTGCCCGGTCCGCTGGGCCTGCCTCTCGTCGTCGCCTACGATCTCCCGCTGCCGGTCCAGGAGACGGACCCCGGCGAGGGCGAGGAGGATCCCCCGCCGCCGCCGCCCCCGCCACCGCCCCCGCCAGATGACAAGGATCTGCCCCCGGTCACCTGGGGAGACGTGAAGATGATCTACGCCTGAGGCGTCGCCCGGAGTACGACCAGACCTGGAGGAGGTACGGACCATGCGCACATTCATGGCGCTCGTGCTGGTCCTGCTCGCGTTGACGCCGCGGGGGGACTGCCTCGGGCAGGACAACAAAAGCTGGAAGATCATCACGTTCGCGCGCTATTCTGCCTGGGAACTGGGGGACCAGTGGTGCAGCGGCCGCTCCCAGGACGACGAAGGCGACTGCGACCGCTGCATGCACCAGGCGCACGGGCTGGGTTACTGGACCGGGGACGACACCCGCTGCAACGCACCCGTGGGCACCCTGCTCGGGCACCTGATCACACAACGCCTGGGCTTCGATATCGAATGGATCGATATACTCTATCTGCTTACCGGAGAAGAGCATATCATGGAGGCCGTCAACTACTGCGAACAGGACTGGTACAACGGCGAGCATGTGACCGCGGGGACCCGCTGTGACGGGACGGAGGGCAGCATCCGGGGCGCGTACCAGATCGGGACCGAATACGATCTCGGGAACCTGGCCCCCTATATCGATCCGAACATCGGGCCGCCCGATCCCTACGACCCCCCGCAATACGCGTTCGATCTCGACTTCGAGGATCTCGAGTACGCCCTGTACCGGATGAACTCCACGCTGCAGGACGAATGGTGGTACGCGGCGAGTCCCTGGAAGAAGGCCTTCGCTGCCAGCTGCTTCTGGTACCGGGAAACGGAGTCGGTCATCGCCCTGTGGTCCATGGCCCATGCGCTGGTGTGCTGGCAGAGTTGCGAGCCGGGCTGGGACTGCGGGAGCGTCGGGGACGTGGACGTCTTCCCGGAGGGCTTTCCGGAGTGGCCCTACGACTGGGAGCAGCAACCCACCTTCCTGTTCCATCTCTATTTCGCGATCCACGACGAGATCGAGAACATCTCGGTCGCGAACGAGGGGCGTAGCTGGGGCGCCGTGAAGGAGATGTACCGTTGAGGAATCCGGGATCGGACGAGGAGGGGACATGGTCGGCTTGGGTCTATTCGAACTGCTGCTGATCCTGGTGTTCGGCGTCGGCGGCACGATCCTCTGGATCACCATGCTGATCGAGTGCGGCACCAAGGAGCCGCCGGGGGGCAACGCCCGGATCGCCTGGTTCCTCGTCATCCTGCTGACCCACTTCGTGGGTGCCGCCGTCTACAGGCTGTACCGCAGACCGAGACGCATGATCCGGGAAGGGGCCTGAGGATCGGCCCCGGCCGTCGCGGCGCCGGATCCGACGACCAGGAAAGGACCGCGTACCTCCCATGATCCCAACGACGAACCGGGGCCTCCGTACTCTGGTGGCCAGCCTGTGGCTCCTGCTGACGACGGCGGCCCTCGCCGCTCCCGCCCCCCCCGACCTCTTCGAGCGCGTCGAGGAATACCGTCTGGACAACGGCATGCTCTTCCTGCTGCTGCCCCGTCACGACGTGCCCATGGTCGCCGGGGCGATCGTGGTCGGGGTGGGGAACGTGGATAATCCGCCCGGTGCCTCGGGCCTGGCGCACATGTTCGAGCACATGGCCTTCAAGGGCACCGATCATATCGGCACGCGCGACGCCGCGGCCGAGGCAGCGGTCGCCGACACGTTGCTGGGGGCCGGCGACGCGCTGACTGCCGAATTATGCCGCGCCGCGCCCGACAGCTCGCGGATCGCAGTGTTGCGCGATGAGGTGACGGCGCTGGAGAAGCGCGCGACCGTGCATGTCGTGCCCATGGAGTGGCCCCAGACCTACGACCGCTTCACCTACGACTTCAACGCCTGGACGAGCCAGGACTTCACCGTCTACACGGCCCTGCTGCCGGCCAACCACCTGGAGGTCTGGATGCTCATGGAGAGCGAGCGCCTCCAGCACCCGGTCTTCCGTGAGTTCTATTCCGAACTGGAGGTGGTCAAGGAGGAGCGGCGCCAGCGGACCGACGACAGCCCCGAGGGCATGGCTCGCGAGCGGCTCGAGTCGCTGGCCTTCGCCGTGCATCCCTACAGCGCCCCGACCATCGGCCACATGGCGGATCTGGAGATCCTCGCGCCGAGCATGCTGGCGGACTTCTGGTGCCGGTACTACGTGCCGAACAACATGACGGCCGCCCTGGTGGGTGACTTCGACCCGGCGGCGGCCAAGCGGCTGATCGACGAGTACTTCGGAGACCTGCCCGCGGGACCGGTGCCGCCCGGGATAGACGTCGTCGAGCCGCCGCAAACGGAACAGCGGCGCGGCCTGCACCGGCAAGGGGAGGAGCGGCGCCTGCTCATGGCCTTCCCGGGCTTCGCGCCGGACGATCCGCGCCGGCCATCCGCCACCCTGTTGGCCAGCGTCCTGACCCGGAACCGGACGAGCCGGCTGGTGCGGCGCCTGGACCTCGCGGAGGGTGCCGCCCGCCGCGTGCGGGCCTCGTCGACGGGCGGCTTCTCGCGCTACGCGGGCCTGTTCACCATCACCGTGGACCTGATGGAGGACGTGTCCAACGAGCGCGCCGAGGCACTGGTCTGGGAGGAGCTGGACCGCCTGCAGGCCGAGCCCCCGACGTCCGACAAGCTGGACGAGATCCGCGCCTCCTACCGCAAGGGCTTCGTCTTCGATCTGCAGAAGAACGCCGAGCTGGCGAGTATGCTGGCGACGTACCAGGCCTCGCGCGGCGAGTGGCGCTACGTCCACGAGCGCTTCGCCGCCTGGGATCGCGTGACTGTCGAGGAGGTGGTCGCCCTCGCCCGGGAGCTCTTCCGGCGGGAACGCGCCACGGTCGTGTACCTGGAGCCGCAGGCCGCCGACGATGCGGCCGACGGGGAAGGAGGTCGGCCATGAGACGCCGTCACGCCATCGCCCTGCTGATGCTGGGCACCCTGCTCGCGGCGGGGCCGGCCGCGTCGGACGACACGCCCCGGCATCCCGACGAACTGGAGCTCGGGGAGCTGGCCTTCGTCATGCCCGAGCCCGTCGAGACGCGCCTGTCAAGCGGGCTGCGCGTCCTGCTCTTCGAGAACCACGACCTGCCCCTGGTGAACCTCGCGGTCTACATCTCCATGGGCAATCGTTACCTGCCGCCGGAGCAGCACACCGCCTACCGCATCTTCGGCCGCCTGTGGGACGAGGGCGGCGCCGGCGAGCGGAGCCCCGAGGAAATGGACGAACGCGTGGCGGCCCTGGGCATGTCGCTCTCCGCGGGGGGCGGCGCCCGGCGCGGCTGGGTGTCGGCGGCGATGGTGCGCGAGGACTTGGCCGCCGGCGCGGAGTTGTGGCGCGATCTCCTGCTGCGCCCGCGCTTCGACGAGGCGCGCTTGGAGCGCGCCCGCACCCGCCTGCTCAAGGACGTCCAGGGCATCAACGACGATCCGAGCCGCCTGGTCGGCACCTGGTTCTGGCGCCTGCTCGCGGGGCCCGACACGCCGGAGGGGCGCGTCCACACACGGGCCGGCATCGAGGCGGTCGGACGCGAGGAGGTGGAGGCCCTGTACCGCGAGTTCGTGCGGCCGGAACGGGCGGTGGTCGGCGTGAGCGGCGACGTGACCCTCGACGAGGCGGTGACCCTGCTCGAGGACCTGCTCGGGGACTGGCGCTTCGATGACGGGGTTCCGCCCCTGACGCCCCACGCCTGGGCGCGGGAGACGCGCCCGGGCGTCTACCTGCTGCACGGCGACTTCGGGCAGTGCCACGTGCGCGCCGGGCGTAGCGTGGCCGGGCTCACCGAACTGGCCGACGACTGGCCGGAGGTGCAACTGCTCGACTTCGGCCTGGGCTACCTGCGCGTCTTCTACCGCACGCGCGGCGAGGGGCTGTCCTACGGCACGGCCACCCGCCTGGTCGCCAACGCCGACCGCGCCGAGTTCTACGCCTTCGGCAGCACCCGTCCCGACAAGGTGGTCGATCTGCTGACGGTCGTGCGCGAGGAGGTCGAAGGTCTGGCGACGCGCCCCTTCGACGCCGGCGAGACCACCACCGCGCGCACCTTCATGCTGGGCACCAAGGTGCGGGCCATGGAGACGGCCCGCGATATCGTGCGCACGCATCTCGAGGACCTGGTCCGGGATCGCCCGGACGGCTTCACCGAGCGCCTGGTAGCGGGCCTGCAGGCGGCGATCCCCGCCAGTGTGGCCGCCGCGGCCGAACGTTATGTGGGTTTCGGCGATACGCCCGTGGTGGTGGTCGTGGGCACGCCCGAGGGCGGCGCCGAGGCGCTGGAGGCTCTGGGCTGGGGACCGGTGACGGTGCTGGAAACGGTGGTCTTCGGGGAGTAAGGTGGACCCGGCCCGGGATCCGCCAGGCCACGAAACCCGATGGAGGCCGTTACACCCATGCGCCTGCTCTTCTCCAGCTGCCTGACCGAATGGGGCGGCGGCGAGCACTGGATGCTCTCCGCCGCGCGCGGCCTGTCCGCCCGCGGCCACGCGGTGCGCCTGGCCTGCCACGTGGGCAGCGAGCTGGGACGCCGGGCGGCGGCGGCCGGCCTGCCCGTTGACGAACTGCGCTTCAAGGGCGACCTGGATCCGGCCACCTCCTGGCGCGTCTGGTGCATCTGCCGGCGCCACCGCATCGATCTCTGCTGCCTGAACATGGACAAGGTGCTGCGCGTGGCGGGGCCGGCGGCACGCCTGGCAGGTGCGGCCGTGGTGCCGCGGCGCGGCAGCGAATCGCCGGTGGGCGGCAAGCTCTCCCACAAGTACGCCTACCTGAAGGTCGCCGACGGCGTCATCGCCAACTCGGGCGCCACCCGCGACACCATGCTCGCCAGCGCGTCCTGGCTGCCGCCGGACAGGATCAAGGTCATCTACAACGGCATCGACTGCGCGCGTTTCGCCGACGCCTCGGCGCGCGAGCGCGTGCGCGCGGAGCTGGGCGCCGGGCCGGACGACCCGGTGATCGTCATGGTGGGCGAGCTGACCTCGCGCAAGAACCACCGGGTGGTGGTGGAGCGCCTGGCCGCCCTGCGGGCACGCCACCCCGGGCTGCAACTCTGGATCGTGGGCGAGGGCCCCGAGCGCGCGTCCCTCGCCGCCGCGGCCGGTGAGGGCGACGCCCTGCGCCTGCTCGGCTTCCGCGACGACGTGCCCGACCTGCTCCAGGGCGCCGACCTCTTCTGCCATCCCGCCCTGCGCGAGGGCTTCGGCTACGCCATCGCCGAGGCCATGGCCGCGGGCAAGCCGGTGATCGCCGCCCGCGCCAGCAACATCCCCGAGATCGTTCTCGACGGCGAGACGGGCCTGCTGGCCGCCCCCGACGACGGCGCGGCCTGGGAGACGGCCATCGGTGGTCTGCTGGCGGACCCGGAACGCGCGGCGGCCCTGGCGGCGGCCGGACGTGAACGGGCCCGCGCCCGCTACGCCCTCGACCGCATGCTGGACGAGACCGAGGCCTACTTCCGGGCGTGCCGCGCCCGTCGAGGTTGATCCCGTCCCCGGTGGGATGCTAAGGTCGCCCTCCACCGAACCCAGACCCCCAGCGAGGAACCGGACATGAGCAAGCAGCCCCTCATCAGCTACGAACGCGTCGAGCACACGGACCCGCAGGTGCTGGTGTTCCGTCTCTCCGGCAAGCTCCACGGCTCGCCCCGCTGCTTCGAGTTCCTCGAGGAGGTACGCGATGCCATACGCGGCGGCCACCGCAACGTGGTGATCGACTTCAAGGACCTCGCCAAGATGAACAGCACGGGCGTCGGCATCATCGCCGCCTGCTTCACCTCGCTGAAGAACGCCGAGGGCACGCTGGCCATCTCCGGAACCAACGACCGCATCCGCATGCTGATGGAGGTCGTCTGCCTGTGGGACATGATCCGGCATCACGACACGGAAGACGAGGCGGTGGCGGCCTTCGGATAGGGGCGGCGCTTTACACGTTGTAAACGTTGTTCGCACATGTGATATCGATATCGACGATCGGATGGGACCGTGAGGTTCTGGTGAAGCTGGAAGGCAACAAGCTGTGCCCGCACTGCGGATTCGAGCACACGCTCTTCCGCCCCTTCCTGAGACCGCCCAGGGGCTGGGACTGCCCCGGTTGTGGCGAGTGGCTCAAACCGAATCTGCGCAGATACGTGGTCAACACCTTCGTCACCGGGTTGGCCTTGTTCATCATGCTCAACTTCCCCGAAACGCCGGCCAACAAGCTGGCGGCAATGGTGATCGTCCTGTTCGGTATCGGTTTTCTCGGCGGGTTTCTCGCCCTGGACGTTCGTGCCGCCGACTAGCCCTCCTGGAGGCATCATGTATCGTCTCGTCCTGGTCTTCGCCTGCCTGCTGATCATCGTCTGCGGCTGCACTCCCGACGAAAACGCCGCCCGCGAAACCCGCTTCGCCGCCGTCCTCGACAGCCTGGTCGTCGAGCACGGCCTCATCGGCGCCACCGCCGCCTACGTCCTGCCCGACGGCACGCTCGGCCGCGCCCACGCGGGCACGGCCGACGTCACCAGCGGTGCGCCCATGCCGGCCGACGCGCGCATGATCACCGGCAGCATCGGCAAGTCCTGGGTGGCGGCCACGGCGCTCATGCTGGCGCGGGAGGGGACGCTGGACCTGGACGCGCCGCTGTCGGACTACCTGGGCGGCGAGCCCTGGTTCGAACGCCTGCCCAACGGCGGCCTGATCACCCTGCGCCACTGCCTGCGCCACGAGGCGGGCGTGCCCGACCACATCACGACCGACCGCTTCGTCGAGGAGGTGAGCGCGAAGGTGGTGGGTGGCGACGATCCCGACTTCACCTTCGAGCACGCATACCTGCTGTCCTTCATCTTCGACATGGCGCCCGTGCACGCGCCGGGGGAGTCCTGGCACTACACCGACACCCACTACTTCCTGGTGGGGCTGGCCATCGAGGCGGTCACCGGCCGACGCTACGACGACCTGGCGCGCGAGCGGCTGCTCGAGCCGCTGGGTCTCGAGGACACCGATCCCGCCGACCGCCGCGCCCTGCCGCGCCTGGTCGCCGGGCACCCGGATCCGGGGAATCCCTTCGGGCTGGACGTCACGGTCACCGAGGCGCCGGGGCTGATGGCCCACAACCCGGCGCTGGAGTGGTGCGGCGGCGGCATCGTCTCCACCCCGGCCGACCTGGCGCGCTGGGCGAAGCTGCTCTACGAGGGGGAGGCCTTCGCGGCCGACTACGTGGACGAGCTGCTGGACGGCGTGGCCATGGACGAGGCCGATCCGGGCGCGGGCGCCTACGGCCTCGGCGCCTTCGTCGAGTCCTCGCCCCTGGGACCCAGGTACGGCCACACCGGCTGGTACCCGGGCTACCACAGCCTGATGGCCTACTACGCCGACGCGGGTTTCGCGATCGCGCTGCAGATCAACCGGGACTTCGACACGAACCTGCGCGGGATCGCCGCCGTTCTCGCGGAGACGGTGGCCGGCTTCAGGCCATGATCAGCTTGCGCAGGCGGCCCAGGAGCACCTCGGGATCGTAGGGCTTCGGCAGCAGTTCGTCGGTGTCGTCGCCCGGCAGGTGGGAATCCACGGTCTGGGGGTCGTAGCCGCTGGTGAAGAGCACGGGCAGGTCGGCGCGGACGGCGCGCAGGCGGTCGCGGAGCTGGTGTCCGCTCAGGCCCGGCATGACCACGTCCAGCAGCGCCAGGTCGATGCTGTCGGCGTTTTCCTTGAAGATCCGCTCCCCCTCGGTCCCGTCCGAGACGGCCAGCACCTCGTAGCCGGCCTGCCGCAGGATGCGCGTTGTCATGACGCGCACCATCTCGTTGTCCTCGGCCAGCAGGATGGTCCGGCCCTCGCCCGGCATGGCCGACAGCTCCACCACCGGCGGCACGTCCACGTCGCCCTTCACGCGCGGGATGTAGACCGTGAAGGTCGAGCCCGTCTCGGGCGTGCTCTCCACGCGGATCATGCCCTCGTGCTGGTGCACCACGCTGTAGACCGAAGCCAGGCCCAGCCCCGTGCCGTGGCCGAGTTGCTTGGTGGTGAAGAAGGGATCGAAGATGCGGGCCTGCGTCTCGGTGTCCATGCCCAGGCCGTTGTCCGTCACCGACAGGGTGACGTAGTCCCCCGGGTGGGCCCAGGTGTTGGTCTGGCAGAAGGTCTCGTCGAGGTCGGCGCGGGTCGTGCGGATGACGATGCGGCCGTTGCCCCGGATGGCGTCCCGGGCGTTGATGCAGAGGTTGAGCAGCACCTGCTCGATCTGTCCCGAGTCGGCGTAGATCACGCCGATGTCGTCGCCGGGTTCGAAGACCAGCTCGATGTCCTCGCCGATGACCCGGCGCAGCAGCAGGAGCATGTCCTCGACGGCGATGTTCACGTCCATGTTCACCGGGCGCAGCACCTGCTGGCGGCTGAAGGCCAGCAGTTGCTTGGTGAGCGAATGGGCCTGCCGGGTTCCCTTCTGGATCTGGAGCAGGTCCTCGCGCACGGGATCCTTCGCGTCCAGCTTGTCCAGGGCGAAGCGCAGGTAGCCGATCATGGCCAGCAGGATGTTGTTGAAGTCGTGGGCGATGCCGCCGGCGAGATGTCCGATGGCCTGCATCTTCTGCGACTGGAGGAGCTGCTCCTCCAGCTCCTTGCGCTGGCTGATGTCGCGGCCCACGCCGATGATCTCGATCACTTCGCCGTCCTCGTCGAGGATGGCCGTGTCCGACCACGCGAGCCAGCGCCAGCCGTCGCGGGTCAGGGCGCGTTGCTCCACGTAGCAGGTGTGGGGCGGCCGGCTGAGGTTCTCCATGGCCTGGGCCGTGGGCTCACGATCGTCCTCGTGCACCAGGGGCATGAACTCCTGGCCCAGCAGCTCCTCCTCGCCCTTGTCGAAGGTGTGGCAGTAGGAGGGGCTGGCGAAGAGGAAGCGGCCCTGCGGATCGACCTTGACCAGCATGTCGGCCTGGTTCTCCACCAGCAGGCGGTACTTTTCCTGGCTCTCGCGCAGCGCATCCTGGCGCCGCAGGTAGGCGGCCAGCAGCAGCGCCAGCCAGGCGGCCAGGACGAGGGCGACGACGAACATCAGTTCGTCGGCACGGGTGCTCGACTGGGCCAGGTGGGCCTCCGAGGGGGCGATCTGCAGGTGCCACGGGCTGTCCACCACGCGCACGGGCACTCTCGTCAGGAACGGCTCGTCCTCCGGGTGGGCGTCCAGGTCGTGGCTGTAGGCGATCTGCCCGTCGGGCTCGTGCAGGTTGAACACGAAGTGTTCGCGCAGGCTCTCCTCCCACAAGCAGGTGTCCACGAGGGTGTCCACGCGGAAGACCCCGTTGACGAAGCCGAGCAGCGTCCCGTCCGCGGTGAGGATGGGGCGGTAGGTCGCCAGCCCCTTGCCGCCCTGGAGCAGGTCGATGACCGACGTGCGGGCGACGGTGCCGGTGGCCAGGGCGCGGCGGATGGCGTCCTGGACGCTGGGATTCGGGTGTTCGTGCAGATCCTTGCCCAGCGCCGGCCGGTTGGTGTCCTCCGGGTGGATCCGGGTGATGACCCAGCCGGTGTCGATGAAGTTGATGGCCTGGAAACCCGGGAAGAGACCGAAGTAGCGGCCGGCCGTCTCCTCGAAACGAGTGGCGAGATGGGAGCCGTCCCGGTCATCGACCTCCGCCAGTTGCTCGATGACGTTCACGCGGACGTCGATCCACGACTCCAGGCGCAGGGCGATCTGGTGCGCGGTGACCTCCGCCTCCAGGCGGAAGCGCTCCGCCTCCTTGTGCTCGGAGCCGCGCCAGATGCCCAGGAACAGCAGTGTGCAGATCACGAAGAAGGTCAGCGGCAGCCACGCGTGGCGGCGGCGCTTGCGTCCGGACGGGCGCCGGGCGGCGGCGCGGGCGGTCACGGCGCGCTCCTCACGCCTGCCCCTCGTCGGGGGCGTCGAGACCGGACAGGAGATCGCGGGCCTCCGCGGCGTGCTCGTCCGGCACCAGGAAGATCACCGGTCCGCTGATGGGGTTGACGGGCACCAGGCGGCCGAAGCCGAAGAGGTCCTGCAGCTGCTCGTTGCGGGCGAGGTAGGGGATCCGCGCCTCCTCGAGCAGGGACTTGACCATGGCCGTGCGGATCGCGTCGCCCGTCTCGTGCACGGGTACGAGGTTCAACGCCTCCGGGGGGCCTTTGGGCGGGGGCGGTTCGACCTGCAGGGCGACGTCGCAGTCGGCGCACTCCGTCACGCCGTCGACGTATTCAGAACCGCATTCGGGACAGTACATGTGGACCTCCGTGCGACCGTGATGTGTGTTCGCACGGTACATGCCCCCGCGGGGGGGCGCAAGCGCTAGCACGGCCGCGAGCGGCATCCATCCGCTCCAGGCCCAGCCGGGGGGCCACGCCGGGTGTCGAAAAATGATCCCGGTCCGCTGATTTTTCCCTTTCCACCAACGAAATTGTGCTATCATCCGGAGAGATCCGTGGAGTGTCGGAAACCGCCCGCTGCGGCCTGCATCTCGGCTGTCATCGATGCGGGGTCCGGGTTCCCGCCACCCTGCGTGATCTCGACATCGTCGCGAACCGCTTCGCGCAACGGTAAGCACACATGGCCCGTAAACTCGCCCTACTGCTCCTGATCGTCGCCGCGTCGTCGTGCGCGGCCGTTTGTTTGGCTCTCCCCGTCGACGAGGACGTGTCCGCCGTGGTCGCCCGCAACTGGGTGCGCTACGTGGAGCACCAGCAGGGCCACTGGGGCATGGCCACCAATCCGCAGGTTCACTCGGACGAGCACTTCATCCTGGACGACGACGTCCTCGGCTTCCTGTACCGGGTCACCCCCCTCGGCTACGTGGTGGTGCCCGCGCACACGGAACTGGCCCCGGTGACCGCTTACAGCGAGACGACGCACCTGCCGAGCCGCATGCCGGGCGGCTTCTTCGACATGCTCATGGACAATCTGGACGACAAGTCCGACGCCGTGGCCAAGGGCGTCGCCCGGGGCGACCATCCGGCCTGGGCGTTGCTGACCCTGCCGCCCGAAGACTTCGATATCTGGCTGCTCGACGACCCCGAGTGGGAGTCCGTGGGCCCCATCGTGCAAACCCAGTGGCACCAGGTCTGGCCCTTCAACCTGTACTGCCCCATGGGAGACGAGTGGCGGACCTACGTGGGCTGCGTCGGCGCGGCCCTGGCCCAGGTCCTGCGCCACCACGAATGGCCCCGGCGCGGACAGGGCGGCATCACCTACTGGTGGGAGGGCGACACCCACTGCGGCGACGACATGGACGGGCACGACATCGACGCCAATTTCATGGTGCCCTACGACTGGGACCTCATGCCGGACACCATGAACTGGTTGACGCCCGTCGAGCAGATGGAGGCGGTGTCCGAGCTGTGCTTCAACGCGGCCGCCGCCATCCGGACCGATTTCAGCGTGTGCGGTTCCTCGGCCTCGCTGTCGCGCGCCACCTCGGCCCTGATCAACTACTTCGACTTCGAGTACGGGGCCCGCGAGTACCCGCGCTTCCGCTACAGCGACGCGGCCTGGTTCGAGATCATCCGCGACGACATCGACGCCGACCGCCCCATCATCTACGCCAGCACCATCCACGCCATGGTCTGCGACGGCTGGCGCGAATCCCTGGACATGCAGCAGATCCACCTGAACTACGGCTGGAGCGGCGACAGCGACAACTGGTACTGCCTCGACGAGATCGAGACCTCGCTCAACCCCATGGCCGAGCGCATGGTCGCCGGCATCCGGCCGGGCAACAGCGTGCAGACCCTGGTCCCCGAGCTGTCGGTGGCGCGCGACGGCGACACGGCCGTCCTGACCTGGGGCGACGGCAGCGCCAACACCTCCGCCGGCTTCCACGTCTGGCGCGGCACCGCGTACGACCGCGAACGCCTGACCGAACTGGCCCTGGCCGGACTCAGCACCTACGTCTGGACCGACCCGGCGGCCCCGTCCCGCGGCGACTACTACTGGCTGGAGATGTCGATGGGCGGCCTGCCCGATGTCTGGATCGGCCCCGCCTGGCTCCCCCCCGACGACGAGGAAGAAGACGTCATCTTCCCCGAGGCCAACCCGAATCCCTTCAACCCGATGACCTCCATCGCCTTCGCGCTGCCCCGCGACGCGAACGTGAGCGCGGAGATCTACGACCTGGCGGGACGGCGCATCGAGGTGCTCTGCCGGGACCGGCTGACCGCCGGCGAGCATCGCCTCGTCTGGAACGGCCGCGACTCCAACGGCCGCCACGCTCCCTCCGGCCGCTATCTGTTACGCCTGGCCATCGACGGCCAATCCCGCACCCTGAAGCTCACCCTGACGCGCTGACCCATCCTTCACGGGCCCCTCTCTTCCCGGGAGAGACACGCCTGTGAAGGATGGATCGGCCGATCAGGTGAGGAGTCGGTAGCCCACGCCGTGGACAGTCGTGATGTGCCGCGGCCGTGCGGGATCGCGTTCGAGGATCTTGCGCAGGTTCAGTATGAAGTTGTCGACGGTGCGGGTGGTCGGGTAGGCGTCGTATCCCCAGACGCGGTCGAGGATGGTGCGGCGCGGCACCGGGTCGCCGTCCTTCTCGGCCAGGACGCGCAGGATGAGGGCTTCCTTCTCCTTCAGGGTGTGGGTGCCCTGGTCGTTCTCCACGGTGAGGGCGGTCAGGTCCACGCGGTTGTCGCCGATGATCAGCACGCGTGGCGCCGGGCTCTCGCTGCGCCATTCCTCGCGGCGGAAGATGCCCTTGATGCGGGCCAGGAGCTCGCGGAGGTTGAAGGGCTTGCTGATGTAGTCGTCGCCGCCGGTCTCGAGGCCGCGGATGCGGTCCTCGTCCTGGCCGCGGGCGGTGAGGAAGAGGACGGGCACGCGGTCGCCCGCCTCGCGGATCTCGCGGCAGACCGCGAAGCCGTCCAGGCCGGGCAGCATGACGTCGAGCAGGATCAGGTCGATGCCGCCGCGTTTCCAGTAGGCGAGACCCTCCTCGCCCGATTCGGCCAGCACCGGCTCGTAGCCCTCCAGCTCGAGGTTGATGCGCAGGCCGTCTGCCAGGTGGGCGTCGTCCTCGACGACCAGGATCCGTTTCTTCATGCCGTCTCCTCCTCGTGGGCGGGCAGTGTCACGGCGAAGACCGCGCCGTAGCCCTCGACGGTCTCCAGGTCCAGGACGCCGCCGAGCGCCTCCGTGTTGCGCCGCGCCAGGTAGAGGCCCAGGCCGGAGCCGCGCGCCGGCTCCTCGTCGCCCCCGGCGCGCGAGCGGTAGAAGCTGTCGAAGATCCGCTTGCGGTCTCGCTTCGGTATGCCGGGGCCGCGGTCGAGCACCCGCAGGACGTGCCGGTCCCTTTCGCGCCCGAGGCGCACCTCGATCTCCGCCGGGGCGGCGCCGTGGAGGACGGCGTTCTGCAGCAGGTTGCGCAGGATCACGCGCAGCGACTGGCGGTCGCCCAGGATGCGGTGGCCCGGCGGCAGGTCGGACGCGACACGCGCGTCCTCGCTCTCCAGGAAGACCGCCATGTCCGCGAGCAGGCTCCCCGTCTCGCCGGCCAGGTCCAGGCTCTCGCGTCGGCGTCCCGGGCCGAGCTCGTCGCGGCTGACCGAGAGGGTCTGCTCCATCATCTCCTCGAGCCGCTCGATGTCCTGCAGCAGGGAGGCGTGGATGCGCCGGCGCTCGGCCTCGTCCAGGTCCGGCCGCTCGAGGGTCTCGGCGTAGAGGCGGATGCAGGAGAGCGGCGTCTTCAGTTCGTGGGTGGCGCCGGCCAGGAACAGCTCCCGCGCCCGCTTGAACTCGCGCTCGCGCCGGAAGGCCAGCGTGAGGATCGTGGTGCCGGCGATCAGCAGGGCCAGGAAGAACAGCCCCTCGCTCAGGAACATCAGCTCGCGGCGCCGGGCCTCGTCGCGCACGGCGTCGAGGGCGGCGGCGTCCACGTGGACGTCCCAACCGTCGCCGACGCGCTGGAAGTGCAGGTGGGGGTATTCGGGGCCCAGCACGGCCTCGGGATCGCGCGCCGTGTCGGGATCGAACCGCAGCAGGTAGACGGCGTGCAGGCGGTCGTTGGCGAAGCGCTGCAACTGGTAGCGCTCGTAGTTCCCCCCCTCGCGGTTGATGTAGTACATCCACCACGCGCCCATGGCCACGATGAGCGTGACGAGCACGCCGTAGAGGAGTCCCAGCCTGTGGTGCCACTTCATGGTCGGTCCGATCCGTGGGAGAGCGTCGTCGCGAACGGCGTGACTATAGCAACCCGGTCCCGCGACGTCATCCCGGGTTGACGGCGGCGGCGGGTGTAACCCCCGGCCGTGGACGTCCCGGGCCGGTGCGGCGGGCCGGGATCCGCCGTTGCCGCGCGACCGGCCCGCTTCCGTGCCCGGACCGGGTTCGGGTCCGCGAGTTGCTGTGCCGTCCCACCGACAGGAGGCGTTTCACAACTGCACATGGGAGGTGCGCATGAAGAAGCGGAGCGAGAGGAACGTGACGGCGACCCTGGCCCGGCTCGGCGTCGAGGAGGTGAGCGAGCGGCTGGAGATCAGCCCGCTGCTGACCACCGACGAGCCGGTGCCCGAGGACCCCGAGGACAGTGACTGCTGCTGCCGGTGCGTCTGCAAGCTGGTGCCGATCGAGCTGCCGTGAGCGAAGCCGACAAGAGGCGCGGGCGCCTGGCGCCCGCGCCTCCCGCAACCGGCCGCGAGAACTGGGCCCTCTGGAACCTGCGCGCCCTGGTGCCCGAAGCCACGGCCGCGACCCTCGCCGCCTTGCGCGCCCGCCGCCTCGAGATCGCCGAGCTGCAGGACCGCGTCCTGGGGCGCGGCGAGGGCGATGTCGAGGGCCTGCTGCGCGAGGCCCGCGAGACCCTGGCCGCCCATCCCGCCCTGCGCGGCGGCCTGGTCGCGACCCTGCACATGGGGCCCTACACGCTGGTGCCCGCCCTGCTGGTGATGGGCGGCGAGCGCCCGGCCGTCCTGCTCGACGCCGAGGCCCACGAGGCCATCCGTCCCCGCGCCGAGGCGCAGCGCCGACAGCTCGGCCTGCCGGGAGAGGTGGAGTGGATCGTCGTCGACAAGCCCCTCTTCGTGCGCGACGTGCTGAAGGCCCTGCGGGAAGGTCGTCCGGTCGTGGCCTACCTGGACGGCAACCGGGGTGCGGGGGGCACGGAGGCCACGCGCGACCGCGGCCTGCCGTACCGGCTGCCCGGCCGGACGATCCGCCTGCGCAACGGGCTGGGCCGCCTCGTGGCTCGCACCGGCTGCCCCGTCCACGGCGTGGCCTGCCGCTGGCGCGACGACGGCACCATCGACTGGCGGGTCTCGCCCCTCGGCCCCTGGCCCGGCCCCGCCACGCCGCAGGACGTGACCCGCGACCTCTACGACTGGCTCTTCGCCCAGGTCGTCCGCACGCCCGAGCAGTGGTCATACTGGGGGATGCTCGCCGCGTCGAGCGACTGCTTCGCCACCGAGAACCTGGCCGTCGGCGATCCGCGCGAGCACGCGCGCCGCAACGCCCTCTTCCTCGACCGGCTGCTGCGCCGGCCGGAGCGGACCCGCCTGGCCCTCACGGCCCGCCTCGAGGTCTGGGACCCGGACATCCTGGTCGATCTCGACCACGACGCCTTCTACGGCGCCGAGGGACTCACCGAGACGGGTCTCGACCTCCTGCGCGGGCTGCAACCCACCCTGGCCGAGCTCGTCGCGGCCTGCGGACGACGGTGGGTCGGCTTCCACGGTCGGCGGCTGTTCCTGCTGGGATTGGCGGAGCTGCGGTGAAAGGCGCGCCGGAAGTGGTGCCGCAACCCGGGGCGCGCTGGCTGCTGCGGCGCGGCGGGCGCTGCTACGCCGTTCCGGCCGAGCTGGGAAGGCGTCTGAGCGCGGGGGAGAGGGTGCCCGGGTTGGAATCGGCGCTGGACGCGGCCGCCGAAGAGCCGCGGCTGCCCGGTGGGCGGCCGGTGTGGCTGCGTGTGCCGGTGCTGCCGGGGCGGGTGGTGGCGTGGGCAGCGCGGGCCATGGCCGGACTGGCCTCGTGGCGGGCGCTGGCCTGGTCGACGGCGTTCGGGGCGGCCGGCTACCTGGCGACGCTGAACGCCGGTGCGAGCGGTGTCGCCGGCCTCGACTGGCCGCGCCTGGTCGCGGGCCTGCTGGGCGCGGGTCTCGTCCACGAACTGGGGCACGCCGCTGCGCTGGCGCGCGGCGGTGGCCGGCCGGGCCCCATCGGCCTGGGGCTGTTGCTCGTCTTTCCCGTCCTCTACTGCGACGTGACGGCCGGGGCCCTGCTGCCCCGGCGCGAACGCCTGCGCGTGGATGTGGCCGGCGTCGCCTGGCACCTGGGGATCGGTGGTGCGCTGGCGATGGCCGGCGCGGCGCGCGGCGACCCGACGACGACGCTGGTCGCGTGGGGCGTGCTGGCGTCGGTGATCTGGAGCCTGCTGCCGTTCCTGAGGACGGACGGACACTGGTTGCTGTGCGATTGGTTGGGGGTGCGGTCGCTGGAGGAACCCACGGTGGAGGGGGCCTCGCGGGGATTGAGAGTGGCCTTGATCATTTGGCGGGTGGGGTACTTGGTGTTCCTCGGTTTGGTGGTCGTGCTTCTGGTCGGGCGGGGGTATTGGCTCGCCGAGAAGACGGAAGGGTGGCCGTCGACGGTGCGCACGATGGCGCTGGTGCTGGCGGTTTGCGTCTCGATCCTGGGCGGGATCAACTTGGCGAAGCGTGGATGGGCCCTCGGCAAGGGGATCCTGTCGGACGCCGGTCATCTCGTCGAGAGTGATAACGCTTGACGTTAATAACGCGTAACGTTATTATTGATTCATGATCCGCTCGTTCAAGGGGAAACGGGCCGTTCTGGTTTTCGACCGGCAAAGATGCCGGGATCTTCCCGTCGCCGTGCAGCGGTCGGCGTACAAGAAGCTCGCGATTCTCAATGCGGCGGATGCTCTCTCGGATCTGCGCATTCCGCCGGGGAATCGCCTGGAGAAGCTCACGGGGGATCGAACAGGGCAATTCAGCATCCGGATTAACGACCAGTGGCGGATCTGCTTCGCCTGGAGACTGGGTGACGCCCACGAGGTTGAGATCGTCGATTACCACTAGGAGCTGCTCATGAGCGCAAGGAAACTCCCGCCGGTCCATCCGGGTGAGATCCTCATGGAGGAGTACCTACTTCCCATGGGGATCAGCCAGTACCGCCTGGCCAAGGAGATCAGTGTTCCCCCGCGCCGTATCAACGAGATCGTCCACGGAAAGCGTTCGATCAGCGCGGACACCGCTCTGCGTCTGGCGCGCTTCTTCGGCACGACGGAGCTCTTCTGGGCGTCGCTGCAATTGGATTTCGACATGGCGGTCGAGAAGGATCGACTCGCCGGTCGGTTGGAGTGCGAAGTGTCCGTGTTTCGGGGGGCGGGGGACTGGAATACGGCTTGAAATCGGCCGGCCGCTTGCCCGTGTAGGCGGTCGGGTCCCGCCCCGACTATTCCCTTACTTGTACAACACTCCCATCTATGATACATTTATCAGTACCATTGGAGGTACTGTTAATGAAAATACCAGAAATAATCCCGGTGACCGATTTGCGGCAAGACGCCGCAGCCGTCCTGAAGCGCCTCCAGGCGAGCGACGGCCCGCTGGTCGTCACGCAGCGGGGCCGCGCCGTGGCCGTGATGCAGACCCTGGAGGCCTACGAGCGGACACGCCAAGAGCACGAGATGCTGCGCCTGCTGGCGGCCGGTGAGAAGGAACTGGCCGTCGGCAAGGGCCATGACCTGACGGATGTGCTGAAGGATGCTGACAGCCTGCTCGAGGATGACGATTCGTGAAGGTGAAGTTCCCAATGCGAGTTGTGTTTGGAGCAGAATGGCGATGAAAAGGCTATTGACGCATAACGTCATACGTTATACACTGTCATCATGATAAGATCGTTCAAATCAAGGGAGGCCGCGAAGATCTTCCGACGTGAGCGATCGAAGAAGTTGCCCAGCGACATCCAGCAGGTCGCACTGCGGAAGCTGAGAATGCTCAACCAGTCGAGGACCCTGTCCGATCTGAGAGTCCCTCCCGCGAACCGGCTGGAGCGACTCAAGGGACGACGAGAAGGACAATACAGCATCCGGATCAACGACCAGTGGCGTGTCTGTTTCCGCTGGGCCCGCGGCGACGCGTACGATGTCGAGATCATCGACTACCACTGAGGTTCATCATGCCCGGAAAGAAACTACCGCCCGTCCACCCCGGAGAGATCCTGCTCCATGAGTTCCTGGAGCCCATGAAATTGAGCCAGAATCGTCTGGCCAGGGATATAGGTGTGTCTCCGCGCCGAATCAACGAGATCGTCCTGGGGAAGCGCCGCCTGACCGCCGACACGGCGCTGCGACTGGCCCGGTATTTCAAGATGTCGCCGGAGTTCTGGCTGGGTCTGCAGATGGACTTCGACCTGGAGACCGAAATCGACCGCCTGGGAGGTAGACTGGATCGAGAAGTCGGACGGTATCTTGGAGACGGCGTCGGCGGCAGGTGATGCCTGTTTTCATCGGCAAGGCGCTTCTTGAGTTCCTTGAGTAGGCCCGAGTCCTTGAGCAACTCTTCGGCTGTAGCGGACCATCGCCTACACCCGCTCACGACCCCTCCCGCTCCCCCGGCGAGAAGATCTCCCGCAACGCGCTCAGGTGGCGCATCCGCTCCTCCTGGCTGCCGGAGTTCTTGATGGTCGTCATGGACCGCCCGAGCACCTTCTTGATGAAGCGCTGCAGGTTCTCCTCCACCGCCGCCGCCACGTCATCCGACTCGCGCTTGCGCACGTAGCCGAGCTGCTTGTCCTTGACCGCCTCGAGGTAGGCGCGGAACTCGGCGACGGTGGGACGCAGGTCCATGTCGGCGAGCCAGCCGTGGAACTCCTCCAGTTCGCGCTGGATGATCTCCTCGGCTCCGGACACGTGCTTGCGGCGGGCGGTCAGGTTGGTGCGGACGATCTCGTCCAGGTCGTCGAGGCCGAAGAGGTAGGCGCCGTCGACGTCGGCGGCGTCCGGGCTGATGTCCCGCGGGACGGCGATGTCCAGCAGGAACAGGGGCTTGCCCTTGCGGGCGCGGGTGGCCGCGCGGACCATCCCGGCATCGATGACCGGGTCGGGGCTGCCGGTGGTGGTGAGCACCACGTCGGCCGTCGCGAGGGCGTCGGCCAGCTCTTCCCAGGGACGGGCGCGTACCAGGGTGCCCTTGCCCCGGTTCAGGTCGTCGGCCAGCTCGTCGGAGCGCCCGGCGCTGCGGTTGACCACCGTCAGGCCGCCGATGCCGCTCTGCAGGAAGTGGCGCGAGGCCAGGGCGCCGGTCTCGCCGGCGCCGACCAGCAGGGCGCGGTGGCGGGACAGGTCGGCGAAGAACTTGCGCGACAGCTCGACGGCGGCGAAGGCCACGCTCACGGCGCCGGCGCCGATCTTGGTCCGGGTTCGCACGCGCTTGCCGGCGCGGAAGGCGCCCTGGAAGGCGCGCATGAGTACCGGGCCGAGGTCGTGGCGCGCGCGGGCGAAGCGGTAGGCGCCCTTGAGCTGCGCGGTGATCTGGGGCTCGCCGATCATCATGCTCTCGATGCCCGCTGACAGACGGTAGAGGTGCTCGACGGCCTCGGTGCCGTCCAGGCGTCGGGCGTACTCCCCGAAGAAGAGGCCGGGCTCGACGCCGGCGGCGGTCAGGGCCGTCGTCAGCGACGTGCGCAGGCTGAACTCGGGCTCGATCTCCAGGTACAGCTCGGTGCGGTTGCAGGTGCTCAGGGACACCGCTGACACGAAGCCCGGCGCGCCGTCCAGCGCCTCGAGGAACGCAGCGGCGGCCGTGTGGTCCAGGTGGGCGCGCTCGCGCACCTCGGTGGGGGCGAAGTGGTGGTCGACCCCCCGCATCACCAGCTTGGCGACGCGTTCGCTCATGCGCCGCCCCCCTGGGTGAAGTCGTGGAAGCTGGGGAACACGTGGTTGATCACGCTCATGGTCGCGATCACCGCGACGAAGGCGGCGATGGCCAGCACGTTCATGCGGCGGCCGCGCCAGCCCCACCAGCGGTTGCCGGCCAGTCCCACCGTGTAGCCCAGCAGGATCAGCCACGAGGCCATGATCTTGGGATCGAAGGGCGAGAGGGTCTCCGCGAGCCGCGGGTCGACGCTGTCGCGCAGATCGTAGAGCCAGAGGTGGCCCAGGACCAGCGAACCGAAGAGCAGCGGCACGCCCAGCTTGACCGCGCCCACGCTCATGCGCTCCAGGGTCTCCAGGGGCGGCATGCGGCGGAAGAACAGCCCGAACTGCTTGCGCGAGAGCTGCCGGATCTGCAGCAGGTAGAGGATGGCGTAGATGAAGCTCAGGCTCAGCGCCGCGTAGGCCAGGACCACCAGCGACGCGTGGCCGGCGTAGCCCGGGCTCTCCAGCAGGGGGTCGGTCAGGTGGGCGCCGTTGGCGCCGATGCTCGCCCAGGCCTGCAGGATCAGGGCCAGGCCCGTGACCAGGAAGCCGGTCTGCCGCACGCCGAGCCGGTGCTCGATGACCGCGTAGATCATCATCAGGGCCAGGGCCAGCAGCGACACGAATTCCAGGGGCGTGGACATGGGCAGGCGGCCCTGGTCGACCGTCATCAGGGCCACGGCCGCGATGTGCACGAGGATTGTGAGGTCTAGCAGGCGCCGGCTCCAGAGCCGCGAGGCCTCGCAGTTGGCGCGGTAGAGCCAGACGTAGGCGCTCCAGGTGCCCAGGTACATCAGGGGCAGCAGGACGTTCATGGCAGCCAGGATCTCGTGCACCTCAGTGTCCTCCCTCTGGACGGTCCACATATGCCAGGATCTTCGCGGCGGTCGCCTCGGCGTCCTTGACGCAGGCGTTCACCGCGATGCCCCGGTAGGAGCTGCCGGTGAGCAGCAGGCCGGGCCGGGCGGCGAGCCGCGCCTCGATCGCCCGCAGACGCGCCGGGTGGCCGGGCACGTACTGGGCGATGGCGCGCGGGTGCCGGAAGACGGCCGTCAGTTCCGGCGCGCCCCGCAAGCCGAAGAGGCCGCGCAGGTCCGCCAGCGCGGCGTCGCGCAGCTCGTCGTCGTTCGCGTCCAGCACGTGGCGGTCGCGCGGGCCGCCGAGCATGGCCCTGATCAGGATCCGTCCGGTGGGCGCCCGGTCGGCGAAGACGCTGCTGCTCCACAGGGCGCCGAGCAGGCGGCGCCGCTCGCGGGTGGGGATCAGCATGCCGAAGCCGTCCAGGTCGTGGGCGACGCGTGATCTCTCGTACCCCAGGGCCACCACGGCCATGGGTACGAAGGGGATCCCGGCCAGCGCCCCGGCCAGCGCCGGGTCCAGTTCACCGAGCTGGACGGCGGTCGCGTGGGCCGGCGCGGCGCCGACCACGGCCTCGAAGGGCCCCTGTTCCGTCCCCTCGACATAAACACGCCAGGCGCCGTCGCGCAAGGCGACCGACGCGACGGGGGCGCCGAGGCGCAGATCGGCGCGCGGGTCGTCGTCGAGGGTCGCGGCGAGGGCCGCCGGCAGGTCGGCCATGCCGCCGCGGAAGGAGTGGAGCGTGCCGGAGGGGCCGGCGTCGGCCTTGCCGCCCCTCTGGCGCGACAGCTTGAACATCGCCTTGAACAGGCCGCCGTGGTCGCGCTCCAGTTCCACCATGCGGGGGAAGGCCGCGGCCAGGCTGAGCTCCCGCGCGTCGCCGCCGAAGACGCCCTTGACCATGGGATCGAGCATGATCTCGGCGAACTCGCGGCCCAGGCGGCGCCGGCCGAAGTCGTAGACGGTCTCGTCGGTGGCGGGGTCCGTGTCGGCCCGGCCGAGATCGCGGCGCGGCGGCACGAAGAGCTCGCCCAGGATGCGCGCCTTGGCCCGCCAGCCGAACATGGGCGACCTGAGGAAGGCGGGGGGCGAGGTGGGGATCTCGCGGAGGCGGCCGCGCAGCAGCAGGAAGCGGTGGCGGGCGGCGTCGGAGCTGCGCGCGAGCGCATCGCCGAGGCCGAGGCGTTCGACGAGGCGCAGGGTGGCGGGCTCGTTGTCGAGGAAGCCGTTGGGTCCCTGTTCGAGACGCCAGCCGTCGCGCGCGTCGGTGCGCAGGTTGCCGCCCGGCGCGGCGTCGGCCTCGAAGACGGTCACGCCCAGGTCCAGGCCCCGTTTGCGGGCCCCGTCCAGCACGTGCAGGGCCGTGGCCAGTCCGGCCACGCCGCCTCCGATCACCGCCACGCGCGACTCAGGCATGGGTGGGCGCCCCCTTGCAGAAGGCCGTGTGCCGCAGGTGGGCGGCGAGGGATGCGAGCCAGGTCTCGTCCAGGTTCAGGGCCGCGCCGCGCGCGAAGTGGGTGACGCCGACGGACAGGGCGTCCGTGCGCAGCTCCACGTCCAGCTCGTGCAGGGTCTCGACGTGTTCGCAGGTGAAGCTCACGGGCTGGACGTGGAGACGGCGGCACCCCGCGCGGGCGAGCCGGCGTACCTCGTCGCGCACGTCCGGGCCGAGCCACTTGACGGGGCCGACACGGCTCTGGAAGGCCAGCAACGGCTCCGCGCCGCCGGACATGCGGTCCAACCAGTCGGCGTGGCCGACCATGTGCGCGCGCAGGTCGTCGTGGGCGGCGGCCACCGTGGCGCGGGTCCGCTCGAGATAGGGATCGCCGGCGTCGACGAAGCGCTGGGGCAGCGAGTGGGCCACGTGGAGCAGGGCGCAATGTCCGGGCTCGGCGCCCGCCTCGATCCAGGCGCGCAGGCTCGCGGTCGCGCTGCGGGACAGGCTCTCCACCAGGCCGGGCAGGGTCGCCCAGTCCTCGATGACGTGCACCTGGGCTTCGGCGTGGCCGCGCGCGAGGGCGTCGGCGACGAAGTCGAGGGTGCTGCCGCTGGTGGCGTCGGCATACTGGGGATACATGGGGACGACGAGGTATTGCCTGGCCCCGCGCCCGCGCAGCTCGGCCACGCTCTCGTCCGGGAAGGGATGCCAGTAGCGCATGGCGGCGGCGGGCAGCCACACCTGCCCGGCGTCCTCGGCCAGGGCGGCCAGGCGTTCGGCCTGGCGCCGGGTCGTGCCGAGCTGGGGCGAGCCGCCCCCGTGGCCGAGAGCGGCGTAGCGCTCGACGACGGCCGGCGCGCGCCGGCGGGCGATGAACCGCGCCGCCACCGGCGCCAGCAGCCGGGGGATGGGGATGATGCGCGGGTCGGAGAAGAGGTTGCGCAGGAAGGGCTGCACGTCCTCGGGCCCGTCGGGGCCGCCCATGCCGCACAGGATCAGACCGGTGGGCCGTGCGGGATCCAGTCGGTCCTGCCTGTGCACCGGCCGTCCCATGTCAGACCGTGCGGCTGAAGAGGGGTTTGGTTGTGTCGCGGTCCAGATAGGCGTCCAGCGCCATGCAGACGTTGCGCGCGAAGTGGCGGCCGAGGTCGGTGATCCGCAGGCGGTCCGGCTCGAAGACCACGAAGCCCTCGTCCTCGTAGGGGCGCAGGGCCGCTAGGCCGTCGGCGAGCAGCTCGTCGGCCGGCGCGCCGAAGTCGGCCACCGTCAGGTCCCAGGGCAGCTCGTTGTTGCACATGAGGTTGATGATGGCCAGACGGCGCAGGCGGTCGTCCTCGCTCAGGACGTGGCCGCGCACCACGGGCAGACGGCCCGCGTCGAGGGCGGTGCCCCAGCCGTCGAGGTCGGCGTCGTTCTGCACGAAGCGGCCGCAGACCTCGCCGATGCCGCTCATGCCGAAGGCCAGCATGTGGTGGGCGGGGCGGGTGGTGTAGCCCATGAAGTTGCGGTGCAGGCGGCGCTCGCGGCGGGCGACGGCCAGCTCGTCATCGCGCCGGGCGAAGTGGTCGATGCCGATCCAGTCGTAGCCGGCGTCCTCGAACGTGCCGATGGCGAGCTGGAAGAGGGCGAACTTGTCGAAGCCCTCGGGCATGTCCGTCGTGTCGACCTTCTCCTGCTCGGGGCGCACCCAGGGCACGTGGGCGTAGCTGAAGCAGGCCACGCGGTCGGGCGCCAGGTCGATGATGTCGTGCAGGGTGGCGGCGAAGCTGTCGCGCGTCTGGCCGGGCAGGCCGTAGACCAGGTCCACGTTGACGCCCGGGAAACCCGCAGCGCGGCAGGCCTCGTAGACGCGCAGGCTGCGCTCGCGCGACTGCCGGCGACCGATGGCCCTCTGCACTCCGGGCTCGAAGTCCTGGATGCCCAGGCTGATGCGGTTGAAGCCGACCTCGCGCAGGTGCTGCGCCTGCTCGGCCGTGGCGATGCGCGGGTCGATCTCCAGGGAGACCTCCGCGTCCGGCGCCACCTCGAAGCGGTCGCGCAGCAATCCCAGCGCTCGCTCGATCTGCGGCGGCTTGAGGTAGTTGGGTGTGCCGCCGCCCCAGTGGATCTGCGCCGTGCGACGTCCGCGGCCGAGGGCCTCGACGACGCGGTCCAGTTCGGTCTCGACCCGGTCCAGGTAGACGTCGACGGCATCCTTCTCGCGGGTCACGACGGCGTTGCAGCCGCAGTAGTGGCAGTGCTTGGCGCAGAAGGGCAGGTGCAGGTAGAGGGAGAGCTCCTCGTCGGGCCATGCGGCCAGGTCGCGCAGGGCGTCGCGGTAGTCGTCCTCGCCGAAGTCGCGGCTCCAGACCGGGACGGTCGGGTAGCTGGTGTAGCGCGGGCCTGCTACATCATGTTTGGCGAGCAGGTCTCGGGTCACCTCGACGGCCATCTCAGTCCCCCCGCCGATAGGACTGCACGGTCTCGACCAGGACCTCGACGGCGTCGAGCGGCGTCTGCGGCAGGATGCCGTGGCCCAGGTTGAAGACGTGCCCGGGGGCCTCGTCGCCGCGCCGGCAGATCTCCAGGGCGCGCCGGCGGATCTCCTCGTGGGAGCCCAACAGGACCAGCGGGTCCAGGTTGCCTTGGACGGGGCGGCCGAGGCGTTGCGCAGCTTCGGCGAGATCGAGGGTCCAGTCCAGGCCGAACGCGTCGGCGGGCAGGGTCTTGACCATGTCCAGGAAAGGCGCCGAGCCCTTGAGGAAGTAGACGCGCGGCACTGTGTCTTTGAGTCCGCCGAGGCCCTCGAGTCCACCGAGGATCTTGCGGATGCCGGGCATCACGATCGATTCGTAGTCCTGCGGATGCAGGATGCCGCCCCAGGTGTCGAAGAGCTGCACGGCGTCGACGCCCGCGGCGATCTGCATGCGCAGGTAGTCGAGGATCTGGTCGGCCAGCTTGTCGAGCAGGTCGCGCAGCAGGTCGGGGCGCGCGTAGAGCATGGACTTGAGGTGCGCGAAGTCCTTGGACCCGCCGCCCTCGATCATGTACGAGGCCAGGGTCAGCGGCGCGCCGGCGAAGCCGATCAGGGGCGTGCGCCCGCCGAGCTCGCTCTTGATGAGCTCGATGGACTCGGCCACGTAGCCGGTGTGCTCGCGGGAGTCGACCACGCGCAGATCCGCGACCTGCGTCTCGCTGCGGACGGCGGTCTCCATCTTGGGCCCGCCCTCGTCGAAGCGGAAGGGCGCCCCCATGCCTTCCAGCGGGATCAGGATGTCGCTGAAGAGGATGGCCGCGTCGAAGCCGTAGCGCCGGATGGGCTGCAGGGTGACCTCGCAGGCCAGCTCGGGCGTCTTGCAGAGATCGATGAACGCGGTCTTCTCGCGCAGCGCCATGTATTCGGGCAGGTAACGGCCCGCCTGGCGCATGATCCAGATGGGACGCCGCGCGGCCGGTTCGGCGCGCAGGGCGGCGAGATAGGGGGATTCGGTGGTGGTGCTCATGGGCGCTCCTGGTGTGGGTACGCGCCAAAGGTAGTTGCTCGGGCCCGCGCTTGTGTCACGGGATCGTCACGTCTCAGAGCCCGGTCAGGACCTCGGCGACGGCGGTCGCGGTGCGGTCGATGTCCGCGTCCGTGTGGGCCGCCGAAACGAAGCCGACCTCCCACCCCGACGGCGCCAGGTACACGCCCCGTTCCAGCAACGCCCGATGCATCGCTCCGTACCACGTCATGTCCCCGTCCACCTGGTCGAAACGCGTCGGCGCCGGATCCTGGAACACCGTCCAGAACAGCGAGCCCACCTGCACGACCGAAGCCGTGACTCCTGCCTTCGCCGCCCCGGCGCGCAGGCCGTCGGCCAGCCGCGCGGTGCGTGTCTCGAGTTCCTCGTAGAAGCCCGGCCTCCCGATCTTCTCCAGCACCGCCAGCCCGGCCGCCATGGCCACCGGGTTGCCGCTGAGCGTCCCCGCCTGGTAGACGGGACCGTCCGGCGAGATATGCTTCATGATCTCCGCACTCGAGGCATACGCCCCCACCGGCATCCCCCCGCCGATGATCTTCCCGTAGGTCCCGATGTCCGGCGTGATCCCGAACAGCTCCCGCGCGCCGCCGCGCGCCACGCGGAAGCCCGTGATGACCTCGTCGAAGATCAGCAACGCGCCGTGCTCGGCGGTCAGGTCGCGGCAGAGCTGCAGGAACTCCCGGGTCTGTACCAGCAATCCGGCGTTGGCCGGTACCGGCTCGATGATCAGCGCGGCCAGCTCGTCGCCGTGCTCGTCGAAGAACGCCCGCAGCCGTTCCTCGTCGGCCAGCGGCAGCACCGCGGTGTGCCGCGAGAAGTCGGCGGGTACCCCGCCGCTGCTCGGCGTTCCGAAGGTGGCCAGCCCGCTGCCGGCGTCCACCAGCAGGTGGTCGGCGTGGCCGTGGTAGCAGCCCTCGAACTTGAGGATCAGGTCGCGGCCGGTGGCGCCGCGCGCCAGGCGGATGGCGCTCATGACGGCCTCGGTGCCCGAACTCACGAAGCGCACGCGGTCGAAGACCTCGACCCGCTCCAGGAACGCCTCCGCCAGCAGCACCTCGCGGCGGCTCGGCGCGCCGAAGCTGCAGCCTTCACGCACCGCGGCCTCGATCGCCTCCTGAACTTCGGGATCGGCGTGGCCCAGGATCATGGGCCCCCAGCTCTGGCAATAGTCGATGTACTCGCGGCCGTCCTCATCGGTGATGTGTGCGCCCTGCGCGCTCTTGAAGAACACCGGATCCCCCGGCACCGACTTGAAGGCCCGCACCGGCGAGTTCACGCCCCCGGGCAGGGCGGCTTGCGCGCGTGTCCACCAGTCGGCGTTGCTCATTTGACCCAGCCGCCCTTCATGATGTCGCGGCCGTGGTAGGTGATGATCAGGTCGGCGCCGGCGCGGCGCATGGCCAGCAGGTTCTCCATGACGATGGCCTGCTCGTCGCAGTAGCCGGCGGCCGCGGAGGCCTTCACCATGGAGTACTCGCCGCTCACGTTGTAGCAGACCACCGGGCATAGGGCCTCGGCGCGCACGCTCTTGACCACGTCGAGGTAGGCCAGGGCCGGCTTGACCATGACCATGTCCGCGCCCTCCTGCATGTCGAGGATCGCCTCCATGAGCGCCTCGCGGCCGTTGCGGAAGTCCATCTGGTAGGTCTTGCGGTCGCCCTGGGGGGCGCTGTCGCAGGCGTCGCGGAAGGGGCCGTAGAAGGCGCTGGCGAACTTGGCCGAATAGGCCAGGATGGCCGTGTTGACGAAGCCCTCCTCGTCCAGCAGGTCGCGGATGGCGCCCACGCGGCCGTCCATCATGTCGCTGGGGCTGACCATGTCGGCGCCGGCCTTGGCGTGGGTCAGGGCCATCTTGGCGAGCTGCGCCACCGAGGTGTCGTTGACCACCACGCCGTCCTCCAGGAAGCCGCAGTGCCCGTGGCTGGTGTAGGCGCAGAGGCAGACGTCGGTGATCAGCACCACCTCGTCGCCGAAGCGCTCGCGCAGGGCGCGCAGGGCGCGGGCCACGACGCCGTCCTCGTCCACGGCCGCGCTGCCCGTGTGGTCCTTGGCGTCCTCGTCCGGGATGCCGAACAGCAGGTGGCTCCTGAGGCCCAGTTCCACGTCGGCCGCGATCTCCTCCACCAGCTTGTCCACCGACACGTGCGTGACGCCGGGCATGCTGGGGATCTCGTCCACGTGGCCCTCGCCCTCGACGACGAAGTGGGGCGTGATCAGGTGGCGCGGCGCGATGTCGGTCTCGGCGACGATCTCGCGCATCAGGGGGGAGGTGCGCAGGCGGCGCGGGCGTTGGATCAGGTCCATGTCACGACTCCGTTTCGAGGTCCAGGTTGCAGGCCCCGGCCATGCCGGCCAGGGAGGGATCGTCGGCGATGGTCACCGGGAAGCCGGCCTCGCGGGCGGCCACCTCCGTCGTGGTGCCGATGGCCACGCATCGGGGGCGCTCGGCGTAGGCGGCGACGAAGGCGTCGACCGCCGAGGGGCTGCAGAAGAATACCACGTCCCCGTCGGCGAAAGGAGCCGCGGGCAGGTCGGCGGCCGGGACGGGATCGGTGCGGTAGAGGGCCAGCTCGGTCACCTCGAAGCCGGCGGCGGCGAGGCCGGCGCGCGGCTCGTCCAGGCGCTTGAGCGGGCCGGGCAGCAGGATCGAACCCGGGAGCGAGACCTGATCGACGAAGTAGCGGGCCAGCTCGGCGCCGGTGCGCGCGCGGGTGCCCAGTTCGTCGTTGTAGCCGCAGGCCGCCAGGGTGTCGGCGGTGCCGCCGCCCAGGGCGCCCATGCGCGTGGAGCAGGGGCAGAGGCCCGCCTCGCGGAAGGCGCGCACGCCCTGGGGCGAGGTGAAGAGGATCCAGTCGAAGGTGCGCAGGTCGAGATCCGCCGGCAGCGGCAGGGGCTCGAAGCGCAGCAGCGGCAACACCAGCACCTCGGCGCCGGCGGCCTCCAGGCTGCGGCGCCAGGGGCGGTTGGCCTCCGAGGCGCGGGTCAGCACGATGCGCGGCACGGCGCTCATGCTCCGTCCGCCGCTTCGTGGATGGCAGCCAAAGCCTCGTCGGCCAAGACCTCGGGATCGTCGCCGCGCAGGTCCAGGCGCAGGGCGGGCCGGTCGCCGGCGGGATCCCGCCAGAAGGCCACGAGCCGGTACGCGTCGCCCTCGGGCGCCACGTTCACGCCGAAGGGGAGCTGGCAGCCGCCCTCGAGCGCGGCCAGCAGCCGGCGTTCGGCCGCCACCGGGCGCGCCGCTTCGTCGGTGTGCAGGCGGCCCAGGAAGTCGCGCCAGGGCGCCTCGTCGCGGCACTGGATGGCCAGCATGCCCTGGGCGGGGGCCGGCACGAAGCGGTCGGGCGGCAGGTCGATCACGGCCAGGTCGTCCAGCTCCAGGGCCAGTCGCGACAGGCCGGCGTGGGCCAGCAGGATGGCTTCGTACTGCCCGTCGCGCAGCTTGTCCACGCGTGTGGGCACGTTGCCGCGCAGGTCGGCGATCTCCAGGTCGGGGCGCAGGTCGCGGAGCTGGGCCTGGCGGCGGGCCGCGCTGGTGCCCACCCGCGCGCCTTCGGCCACCGGCAGCAACTCGCCGGCGGGACGGTTGCCGTCCACGCGCTCGCGCCGGATCAGCAGGGTCTCGCGGGGATCCTCGCGGCCGATCATGGCGGCCAGGACGAGGCCGGTGGGCATGTCGGTGGCCAGGTCCTTCATGGAGTGGACGGCCAGGTCCACCTCGCCCGCGAGCTGGGCCTCCTCCAGTTCCTTGGTGAAGAAGCCCTTGCCGTCCATGGCCGACAGGGGCACGTCCTGGACGCGGTCGCCCTGGGTCTTGATGACGACGATCTCCACCTCGGCGCCCAGCGCCCGCAGCAGGTCCCGCACGTGGTGGGCCTGCCAGAGGGCGAGACGGCTGCCGCGCGTGCCGATGCGTACGGTGGCGGCGGGGGGCTGGGGCTGGTTGGCGCTCAAGGGGTCCTCCCGGTTGCGGTCCGAGCGAAATGTAATCGCCGGGGCCGGATATTGTGTCACAATGTGGTCATCATCTCCAGGGGGGAGACCGCGTCATCCGGGAGAGCAGCCATGGACCGCATCGAGATCGTCACCGACGACATCACCACCCTCGACGTGGACGCCATCGTCAACGCCGCCAACAACAGTCTGCTCGGCGGCGGCGGCGTGGACGGGGCCATCCACCGGGCCGCCGGCCCCGCCCTGCTGGCGGAATGCCGCGGCCTCGGCGGCTGCGCCACCGGCGACGCCAAGTTGACCGGGGGGCACGACTTGCCCGCGCGCCACGTGATCCACACGGTGGGACCGGTCTGGCACGGCGGAGGCGAGGGGGAGCCCGAACTGCTGGCGTCCTGCTACCGCCGCTCGCTGGAGATCGCCCGCGACCACGGGTTGCGCTCTGTGGCTTTTCCGGCCGTCAGCTGCGGTGTGTACAGCTACCCGCCGGACCGGGCGGCCCGCATCGCCGTGGGGGAGACGCGGGCCTTCCTGGCGGCCCGCGACCTGCCCGAGCGGGTGCTGCTGGTCTGCTTCGGCGCGGAGGTGTTGGCCGCTTATCTGGATGCCCAGGAGGCCCTGGAGGCGTCCTGAACAACCCGTTTCGGGCGGTAGGATTGACCTTCGGCCCGTATTGTGATTTCATGTGTGTCCACATCGCCCTGTCGTTTCGCAACAGTGCCGAGGAAGCCTTCATGCATCGCTCCGCAGCTCTACACCGTGTCCCGGGCGCCGTCCTGCTGACCCTGCTCTTCGCCGTCGCCGCCTCGAGCCCCGCACAGGGCATCGATCTCGACTACTCCGGCTTCTTCCACTGGCAGGGCATGGTCACCGACGAGACGCCCGGCGGCTACACGGCCGTGGCCGTCCACGGGAACCACGCCTACATCGCCGCCGGCGAGCGGGGCCTGCAGATCGTCGATCTGGCCGATCCCAGCGCGCCGGTCGTGGTGGGCGGCTACATGACCGCGGACGACGCCCTGGGCGTCGCCATCGACGGGTCGCGCGTCTACGTGGCCGCGGCCAGCGCCGGCCTGGTGATCCTGGACGTGACCGACCCGGACCACCCCACCCTGCTCGGCTCGGCGGCCACGCCCGACCTGGCCTACGACGTGTCGGTCGACGGCGGGCTGGCCTTCGTGGCCGGCGGCGCCTTCGGCGTGATCATCATGGACGTGAGCATCCCCGCTTCGCCCTCGGTCCAGGACTGGGTGGACACGCCCGGCGACGCCGTCGGCCTGGTCCTGTGGGGCGACCATATCGTGGAGGCGGACGGGGACAGCGGCATCCACATCATCTCGCGGGATCCCTACGAGATCGTCATGCACGTCGACACGCCAGGCACGGCCCTGAACGTGGACGCCGTGGGCGACTTCATCTTCGTGGCCGATTTCGAGGACGGCCTGGCCGTCATCGACGCCACCATCATCTCCCTGGCCGGCATCGTCGGCGAGCTGTCCACCGGGCCGCCCGTGATGGACGTCCTCGTCGAGGGCGACGTCGTGCTGCTGGCCAACTTCTACGCGGGGCTCGGCCTGGTGGACGTCTCCAATCCGCGCATTCCCGCGGAGATCACGCGGTCGGTCGGCCAGTACGACGCTTACGGCGTCACCCTCGACGGGAGCCGGATCTGCCTGGCCGCCGCCGACCACCTGCACGTCTTCGAGCTCGGCAACGCCGTGCCCGCGCCCATCTTCCACCAGTACGAGCTGAACGTGCCGCGCGCGGTGGCGGTGAGCGCGGACTACATCTACGCGGTCGACTACGCCCGGATCAGCGTGCTCGAACCCGCCACCGGCGCCGTGGTCGGTCTGGGCGCGCCCCTCTACGATCCGCAGGACATCCGCGTGATCGGGTCCTACGCCTACATCACCGAGGCGGGGGCCGGCCTGCGCGTGGCGGACGTCTCGGATCCCGGCGATCCCGAGCCGGGCGTCGCCGCCTATCTGGGCGGGGACGCCCTCGGACTGACCGTGGACGGCGACCACCTCTACGTGGCGGTGTCGGGACTGGGCATCGTCGTGCTCGACCACGCCGCGGATCCGGCCGCGCCCCTGGTGACGGGATTCGGCAGCACGCCCGGCGAGGCCGGCGACGTCGTGGTCCAGGACGGCGTGGCCTACGTGGCGGACGGGAGCCAGGGACTGCACGTGCTCGACGTGAGCGATCCCGCTGCACCGTTCTCCCTCGGCGGCCTCTACACGGCCCAGGATATCCGCTACGTGGATGTGGAGGGCGCCCGCGCCTACGGGATCGATGCCGACGGGCTGGTCGTCTACGACGTGGCCGATCCCGGCGACATCCAGGTGCTGTCCACCCTCGACCTGCAGGGCCCCCTGCAGGGCATCGAGGTGAGCGACGGCGTGGCCTACGTGGCCGATCCCTACGTGGGGCTCTACGTGATCGACGTCTCGGACCCACAGGCGCCGGCCGTGGTCGGCGGCGGTATCGACGGGACCTATCTGGTGTCGGGGATCGTGCTCGACAACGAGAAGCTCTACATCGTCGACCAGCGGGGCGTCTACCTGATGCCCCTGCAGGGCCTGCCCACGGCGATCGACGGCGCGCCCGCGCCCGCGACGCCGGCCCTCCTGCGCGGCGTTGCCGTCGCGCCCAACCCCTTCAACCCCCGCACGACCGTCACCTTCTCGCTGGCCGCGCCCGCCGACGTGCGCGCCGGCGTCTACGACCTGCAGGGCGGCCTCGTCGCCGTCCTGGCCGACCGGCGCTATCCGGCCGGCGACCACGCCCTGCCGTGGGGCGGTCGCGACCGGAGCGGACGCCCCGCGTCCTCGGGGGTGTACGTGTTGCGGTTGGGGGCCGACGGCGTCGCGCTGTCGGAGAAGATGGTCCTCGTCCGTTAAGCTCGGTCCGAGGGTTCCCAGACAGAGCCTAGCTTCCGCTCTTCTCGTCGAAGAAGTCCATCTTGTCCACCGGCATGACCACCGTGGTGGCGATGTTGACCAGGTGCATGAGGATCCGCTTGTAGAAGCGCAGCACCAGCACCAGGCACACCGCGTCGGAGGTCTTGAGGTCGCTGCGCGTGATCTCGGCGATGGCGTCCTCGATCTGGTGGCCCCGGTCGCGGGACCGGCCGATGATCTCCTTGCAGCGCTCCTCGTCGCTCTCGCCGAAGGCCTCGGCGGTATCGATCATGGCGTCGCGCATGGCGTTGGCGAAGTCCTGCAGCCGCTGCTTGTACAGGCCGCGATCGGCGCTCTCGGGCATCAGCTCGTTGGCCACGTCGTAGATGTTCTTCAGGTAGTCGCCGATGCGCTCGGCGT
>CAZTWK010000015.1:0-78368 GCA_964617805.1 uncultured Fibrobacteraceae bacterium
CGCCCAGCATCTTGAAGTCGGCGCCGCAGGCGTTGACCAGGGCGGCCTTGTGCATCACGTCCTCGTGGGAGATGTCGCTGTATGAGAAGACGCAGGTCTCGACGTCGTGTTCATCGATCAGGCGCGGCAACTCGTCCTCGGCCTCGATGGGGATGCCGTTGGGATACAGCTTGCCCGCGAGCTCCGGCGGATAGGCGCGTCCGTCGATGTCGGGGATCTGCGCGGCCGTGAAGGCGATGACCTCGTACTTGTCGTTGTCACGGTACACGCAGTTGAAGTTGTGGAAGTCACGCCCCGCGGCGCCGATGATGATGATCTTTTCCCTGCTCATGGGAGACCGTCCTCTCTGTGTATGTGAACACGCAGTTAGGCGCCGGGCCCACGGTCGCGACGGGGCGTGCCGGCCGTCCGCGACTCGGTCTGTTCGTTCAGGGCAGGCGCTTGATGGACGCGATCAATCCGCTCGTGGAGCGTCCGGACCGCATGGGGGCGCGCACGATGTCGCCGCCCCAGGACCGGACCTCCGCCGCGCCGACGATCTCGTCCTCGGCGTACTCGTCGCCCTTGACCAGCACGTCCGGTCTGACGAGCGCGATGGTCTCGAGCGGCGTAGGCTCGGCAAATATGGTAACTGCCGCTACGGGGCGCAAATACTGCAGAACGGCGCAACGGTCGGCCTCGGGGACCAGGGGCCGCCCGGGTCCCTTGAGGTCGCGGACCGAGGCATCGGAGTTCACGGCCACGAGCAGAACGTCGCCGCAGGCCGCGGCCTCGGCCAGGTATTCGGCGTGGCCCCTGTGGATCAGGTCGAAGCAGCCGTTGGTAAACACGACGCGCTTGCCGGCGGCGCGCTGGCGCTCCGCCCAGGCGGCGAGCTCGGCGCGGTCCAGCAGGGGGGCCATCATCGCTGCACCGCCTCGGTGAGCTGGGCCGCCGAGATGGCCGCGGTGCCCAGTTCGGCCACGGCCAGGCCGGCGGCGTGGTTGGCCAGGTTGGCGGCCTCCAGGAAGGTGGCGCCCGCGGCCAGGGCCGCGGTGTAGACGGCGATCACCGTGTCGCCCGCGCCGGTGACGTCGAAGACGTCGCGGGCCTCGGTGGGCAGGTGGTGCTCGTCGGCGCCCTCGAAGAGGGCCATGCCGTGCTCGCCGCGGGTGACGAGCAGGGCCCGGGCGCCGGTGCGCTCGAGCAGGGTCCGCGCGGCGCGCTGCAGGGAATCGGGATCGACGATGGCGATGGCGGTGGCGGCGTCGGCCTCCTTCTGGTTGGGCGTCAGGGAGCTGCAGCCGCGGTATTGGGCGTAGTCCCCGTTCTTGGGATCCACCACCGCGGGCGTGCCGACCGCTGCGGCCATGCCGAGCACCTCGGAGAGCACCGCGTCCGTCAGCACCCCCTTGCCGTAGTCGCTGAGCACGATGGCGTCGAAGGGGCCGCGTTCGCGCAGGCGGCGGACCAGATCCTCGCAGTGCTCCTCCCCCAGTTCCGTGTCCGCCTCGACGTCCGCGCGCACCACCTGCTGGTGGTGGGCGATGATGCGCGTCTTGAGGGTGGTGCGCCGGCCCTCGACGCGCAGCAGGCCGTCGGCGGCGATCTTGCGCTCGTCCAGCAGGCCCGCCAGGGTGCGCGAGGTCTCCCCGGCGCCGGCGGCGGCGAAGAGCTCCACCTCGGCGCCCAGGGCCCGGATGTTGGCGGCCACGTTGGCGGCGCCGCCCAGCTTGACGGTCTCCTTGCGCAGGCGGACCACGGGCACGGGCGCCTCGGGGCTGATGCGGTCCACCTCGCCCCACAGGAAACGATCGACCATGGCGTCGCCAACGACGGCCAGGCGCAGATCACCCAGGCTGGCGAGGATCTCGAGATTGCGATGCGGCATGTGGACTCCCCGGGTCGGCGGGAACGGGACGACGCCCGCAAACTAGCACCGGCGCCGCGGGGCGTCAACACGGCGGAACTGGCGCGGGCCGGGCCGGTGGGTTAACATGGTGGCGCCACCAACCGGGAGGTCCCCGTGGACAAGAAGCAACCGCAGAAGATCAGCGTCGAACTGGACGCGGCCCAGGCCGAGGGCATCTACAGCAACCTGGCGCTGATCACCCACTCCACCAGCGAGTTCATCGTCGATTTCGCCAAGCTGCTGCCCGGCCTGCCCAAGGCCAAGGTCTGCGCCCGCATGATCATGACGCCCCAGAACGCCAAAGCCCTGCTGAAGACCCTCGAGGTCAACGTGCAGCGCTACGAGGATAATTTCGGGGAGATCAAGCTGCCCGGCAAACCGCCGGCGGAGTTCGGCTTCCAGACCTCGGATTCCAAGAACTGAGCCTGCCGGCGACTCAGTCGATGAGGCGCCGGAAGCGGAACGTGGCCAGACCCAGCAGGACCGCCAGCCAGGCGGCCAGGCCCAGGAAGTTGCCGGCGTTCTCCGCCAGCCCGTACCCCCGCCCGACCATGTCGTGGAAGACGGTGATGGCCTGCCCCGTGGGCAGGACCCCGCCGAGCTTCTGCATGAAGCCCGGCACGACCTCCAGGGGCCACCACAGGCCGCCCAGGGGCGCCAGGGTCATGCTGGCCGTCATGCCGACGCCGTCGGCCTGCCCGGGCGTGCGGCAGACGGTGGCCAGCACCAGGGCCAGGGCCGTCGCGACCCCCGTGAACAGCATCATCAGCAGCACCAGCGAGGCCACCGAGTCGCCGTAGTCGATGTTCATGACCAGGGCGTTCAGCGCCAGCAGGATCGTCATCTGCAGCAGGCCGACCACCCAGGGGCCGAGCAGCATGCCGACCGCCAGCAGCCACGGCGAGGAGACGCCGAGTCTCAGCCGGGTGAGGGTGCCGTTGCGACGCTCGGTCACCACGTCGCGCACCGACATGAGCATGAACATCATGACGAACATGAGCGTGTAGGCGGGCCCGGTGTGCTGTCCGCCCTTGCTGAGCTTCAGCTCCGCCTGCTCGCGCCGGCCCAGGAACTCGCTCTCGAGCTTCACGCGCGGATTGGCCCACAGGGAATCGAAGCCCGCGGCGTCGAAGTCGCCCGCGGCGGCGCGACGGCCGGCCCGCTCCGACTCGAGGCGCAGGACCGCCGTCTCGAGATCCGTCCGGGCCGACTGGGCGCTGAAGCGGTCGGCGTCGTGGAAGAAGGACAGGTGCGCCGGGCGGCCGGCGTCCAGGCTGTCGGCGAAACCCGGGGGGATGTAGATGGTCGCGGTGCGGCGGCCGTCGGCCACCAGGATGCGGGCCAGATCCTCGGAACCGGTGGTATCCGCCACGACCACCGCGTAGGCCTCGCCGCCGGGCAGGCTCTCGACCAGGCGGGTCGAGGCCCCGCTGCGGTCGGCGTCGTAGACGCGGACCTCGGGCGGGCCCCCGCCCCCGTCGAAGGCGCCGAACATCATGCCCATCAGGATCGAGAACATCATGGGCATGCCGAACAGCCAGAAGAGGTTCGCACGGTCCGCGAAGATCTTGCGCACGTGCACGTCGATCAGCGCGAGCAGGACGCGTCCGGTCACAGCAGACTCCCTTCCCGCTGGCGCCGTTGCAGCAGCAGCACGGCCAGCCCCAGGAACACCAGGGCGATGCCGCCGAGGACCGCCAGGTGCGTGCCCACGCCGGCCAGCCCGCTGTCCTGGCCGACGATGGCGTTGAAACCCCCGTTGGCCCAGTAGTTGGGCGTGAAGTGGGCCGCGGCGCGGATGAAATCGGGCATGGCCTCGGCCGGCACGAAGTTGCCGCCGATGATGGCCATGAACAGGATGATGCCCGTGCCGATCTGTCCGGCCTGCTTCTCGTTGCGGGTGAGCAGCGCCAGCACCAGGAAGATCGAGGCCATGGCCGCGCTGGTGGCCAGGGCCTGGGCGGGCAGGGCCAGGAGATCCGGGCCCAGGTTGAGACGGTAGATCAGCTTGCCCGCGGCGAAGAGAACAAGCAACTGAAGCAACCCGTTCGCTGTCGCAAAGCACCACTTGCCCAGCAACAGTTGTCTGGGACTCAGCGGCGACACCAGCATCCTCCGCAGGGTTCCGCCCTCGCGCTCGCGGTGGATGTCCGAGCCGGCGGTGCCGGCCGAGAACATCAGGAAGAAGACGGCCATGCCCGGCAGGAAGTAGTTGAACATGTTGCGGCTGGCCTGGGGTTGCTCGTTCTCCGCCAGTTCCTGGCCACCGCGTTCCTCCACCTTCAGGGCGACGCCCGGGTGGTCGAAGGCGTCCTGGATGGCGACCTGGTTGTCCAGCAACGCCTGGATCTCCTCCCAGGCGGATTTCGCCTCGGGCGAGCCGTCCCGCACGCGCTCGTAGACCTCCAGCAGCGACCCGCCCTCGAGCAGCTCGCTGATGGCGTCGCTCTCGCCCTGCTCCGGGTACCAGTCCTCGGGCCAGGCCCCGTAGTAGGCCGCCTCCCCGCCGCGCAGGTAGAGGAGCATGCGCTCGAGGATCTGTTCCACGATGCCGGCCTTGAACTCGGAGTTGATGTCCTTCCAGAGGACGAAGGTCACCTCGTTCCCCTCCACGAAGCGGGTCAGCAGGTCGTCGGGCACGATCAGGGCGGCGCGAATGTCGCCCTTGCGCACCATGCGCTCGGCCTGCTCGCGGGAGGTCCAGGTCACGTCGAAGAGTCCGGTCTCGCGCAGGGCGTCGTCCAGGAACTGTCGCGGCAGCGTGGGCAGCTCGCCGACCACCGCCAGCGGGATGGTGCTGATGCCCGCCCCGCCGCCGAAGCCGCCGAACGATATGCCCAGGATGCCCGTCAGGACCAGGGGCAGCAGCAGCGACACCACGATGGCGTTGCGGTCGCTCCACCAGCGTCGCAGGTCCTTGGCGATCACGCTTCGCAGCACGGTGCCTCCTATTCGCGCAGGGCGCGGCCGGTGACCTTGAGGTAGAGGGTTTCCAGGTTGGGCCGGATGATCTCGAGCTGCTCCAGCTCCAGGCCGCGGCCCGTGAGCTCCGCCTGCAGGCGCGGCAGCAGGTCGGCCCCGTCGCGGCACTCGACCTGCAGCTTGCCGCGGCGTTCACCGGCCTCGGCCACGTCCTCGCCCTCGGCGAGGGCCGTCGCCAGCTCGGGCAGGACCTCGGCCGGGACCTGGCAGCGGACCAGGTCCGCCTCGCCGATCTGGCGGATCAGTTCCTCCTTGTCGCCGCTAGCCACCAGGCGTCCCTGGTCGATCACCGCGATGCGGTCGCAGAGCTGCTCGGCCTCCTCCAGGTAGTGGGTCGTGTAGAGGACCGTCAGGCCGTCGGCGTTCATCTGGCGGATCAGTTCCAGGATGCGCGAACGCGCCTGGGCGTCGATGCCCACCGTGGGCTCGTCCAGGAACAGCACCTCCGGCCGGTGGACCAGGCCGATCATGATGTTCAGGCGCCGCTTCATGCCGCCCGAGAAGCCCTTGACGGGGCGGCGGGCGTGCTCGGCCAGCTCGCTCACCTCCAGCAGTTCGCTCACGCGCGTGCGCAGGGCCTTGCCGTCCAGGCCGTAGAGCCGGCCCCAGAAACGCAGGTTCTGCTCGGCGTTGAGCTCCTCGTAGAGGGCCAGCTCCTGGGGCACCATGCCGATGCGGCGGCGCACCTGGACCGGCTCGCGGGCCGTGTCGTGGCCGCAGACGATGATGGTGCCCGAGTCGACGGGCAACAGGGTCGACAGGGCCGAGATGGTGGTCGTCTTGCCGGCGCCGTTGGGCCCCAGCAGGCCGAAGATCTCGCCCTCGCGCACGTCGAAGGAGAGGCCGTCCACGGCGGTCAGCGTGCCGAAGCTCTTCACCAGTTCCGTGACCTTGATCATGTCGCGAGCTCCTGTGGGTCGGTGTCGGCGGCCGCCGGTTCGCCGTCCGCCTCGCCTGGCGGCCGGGTCTTCCAGCGGCGGTGGATCCAGAAGTAGTGATCGGGATGGGCCCGCACCACGTCGGACAGGACGTCGGTGTAGACGCGGGTCAACTCCCGCACGGCCGTCTCCTCGTCCCAGGCGGGGTCCGCGTGGATGGGATCGCGGAAGCGCGCCACGTGGGTGCCGTCGTCCAGACGCACCAGGAAGACGGGAATGATCGGGCACTTCAGCTTGAAGGCGAAGTAGGCCAGGCCGCGCGGCGTCGAGGCCGTGCGGCCCAGGAAGTCCACGAAGACCCCGTCGTCGCCGGCGTTGGCGTCGGGCAGCACGCCCACGTAGCCGCCGTCGCGCACCTGGCGCACGAGCTGGCGGACCGAGACGTCGGTGCGGATGACGCCCAGGCCGGCGCGCTCGCGGATCTTGTTCTGCAGGCGGTCGGCCCAGGGATTGGACTGGGTGCGCACCAGGTACTTGGTGGGGTAGCCGTAGGCCGACACGGCGGCGCCGAGGAGCTCCCAGTGCCCGAAGTGGCCGGTCATCAGCAGGGCGCCCTGTCCGGCCTCGCGCAGCCCGTCCAGGTAGTCGGTGTTCTCCAGGCGGACCCGGGCGCGGATGCGCGCCGGCGTGAGGCGGCCCAGGGCGAAGAAGGCGAAGAGGTTCATGCCCAGGTTGCCGAAGATGCGTTCGGCCAGGTCCCAGAGGGAGAGCACGTCCCGCTCGGGGAAGGCGTGGGCCAGGTTGTCCAGCACCACCTGGCGGCGGACGCCCACGTGGCGGAAGACGAAGCGGCCGAGCCCGCGGCCCAGGGCCTCCAGCCAGCTCTCGGGCAGGAGATTGGCGACCGCGAAGACGAGACACAGCAGCGTGTACTCCAGGGCCCAGCGCATTTTCTTGGGCATGATGCCTCCCCCACCGGTTCAGCCGCCGCGAGACCGGATCGCGCGGGGCGGTTCCGGCTCAGGGAATCCAGATCTTACGGGCGATGCCTCCGCCGGGCAACCTCGCGATCAGCCCGGCCATCTCCAGGGCCAGCAGGCCCTCGTGCCACACGTCCTCGGTACCCGCCCAGCGTTTGCGCAGCTCCGACAGGCGCAGGCCCGTCAGGTCCAGGCGGTCCCAGATCCAGCGGGCGGCCGAACCGGCCACCGGCAACGCGGCCGCGGGCGGCTCCCCCGGCGCGGTCTCGGCTCCGGGCGGGTGCCCCAGCACCGCCATCACGTCGCCCGCGGTCTCGGCCAGGTGGGCGCCCTGCTTCAGCAGGTGATGGCAGCCCCGGCAGCCGTCGCTGTCCACGGGCCCCGGCACGGCGAAGACCTCGCGTCCCTGGTCCAGCCCGTGGTAGGCCGTGGACATGGCGCCGCTGCGCAGTGGCGCCTCCACCACGATCACGCCCTGCGCCAGGCCCGAGACCAGGCGGTTGCGGCGCGGGAACAGGAACGGCAGCGGCGCCGTGCCGTCCGGCGCCTCGGTCACCACGCAGCCCCGGCGCTCGATGCGGCGGCGCAGCGACGCGTGCTGCGCCGGATAGGTCCGGTCCACGCCGGTGGCCATGACCGCCACGGTCACGCCGTCGGCGTCGAGCGCTCCGGCGTGGGCCGCCGCGTCGACGCCGCGCGCCAGTCCGCTGACGATCGCCCAGCCCGCGCGGGACAGGTCGGCCGCCAGCCTGTGCGCCACGGCCTTGCCCCGCGCGCTGGCGAGACGGGTGCCCACGACGGCGATCGCGGGCCGGCGCAGGGCGTCGCGGTCGCCCGAGCCGCGCAGCCGCGCCGGCGGCTCGGCGACCTCCCGCCAGAGTTCGGGCCAGCGGCGGTCGTCGCGGCGCAGGGTCCAGACGCCCTCCGACGAAGGGTCGGTACGGAATTCGGACATGAGTTGTTGCCTTCCCGGGAGGTCGTACGGGAGGACGGGGTCAGGAGGAGGCCGAGGCGCTGTTCTGGTAGAGGGCGCGCAGGACGTGGCGGAGCTGGTCGAGGCCCTGCCCGGTGACGGCCGAGATCAGCAGCGGCTCGCGGCCGCTGTGGTCGCGGGCCCAGCCGGCCACCTCGCGCCTCACGTCGCCCACCATCTCCTCGTCCGCCAGGTCGAGCTTGTTGAGCACGACCACGAAGGGCAGCTCCGCCAGGCGGCGGCCGTAGTCCTTCAGCTCGCGGCGCAGGATGGCGAGCACCGACACGGGCGCCGGATCGGTCACGTCGACCAGGTAGACCAGTGCGCGCGTGCGCTCCACGTGGCGCAGGAACTCGTGGCCCAGGCCCTTGCCCTCGCTGGCGCCCTCGATGAGGCCGGGGATGTCGGCCAGCGAGCAGCTAGCGAAGTCGCCCAGGTCGACGATGCCGAGGTTGGGCGTCAGCGTGGTGAAGGGATAGTCGGCGATCTTGGGGCGGGCGGCGGTGAGGCGGCTGAGCAGCGTCGACTTGCCGGCGTTGGGCAGGCCGATCAGGCCGATGTCCGCCAGCAGCTTCAGCTCCATGCGCAGGCGGCACGCGGTGCCGGGCTGTCCCGGTGTGGCGATGTGGGGAGCCTGGCGCTGGGGGGAGCGGAACTCGTAGTTGCCGCGGCCGCCCTTGCCGCCCGCGGCCACGCAGTGGCGCTGCCCGGGTTCGGTGAGGTCGCAGACGATCTCGCCGCTGTCGCCGTCGTAGACGAGGGTGCCGCAGGGGACGGAGATCTCGAGGCTCTCCCCGTCGGCGCCGGTGCGGCGCGAGCCGCTGCCCTGCTGGCCGGCGCCCGCCGCGTAGGTCTTGCGGTAGCGGAAGTCCTGCAGGGTCGAGGCCTCCGCCGTGGCCACCAGCCAGACGGAGCCGCCCTCGCCGCCGTTGCCGCCGCTGGGGCCGCCGCGCGGCACGCCCTTCTCGCGGCGGAAGGCCACGCAGCCGTCGCCGCCCTTGCCGGCGCTCACCTCGATCTTCGCGACGTCTATGAACTTCAAATCAACCCTCGAAGGTCTCGACGGCGCGCCGGATACGGATACCCGCCTCGCGCAACGTCTCCTCGGAATCGGCGTAGCTCAGCCGCAGATGGTTGGGCACGCCGAACGGTTCGCCCGGGACCACGGCCACCTTCTCGGTGCCGAGCAGGTGCTCGGCCAGCCGCATGCAGCCCCCGGTCTGCCGGCCCTCGCCGAGCAGGCCGCGGATGTCCGCCAGCAGGTAGAAGGCGCCGTCGGGCACCATGAACTCCAGGCCCGGGATGCCGCTCAGCTCCTCGACGAGCACGTCGCGCCGCTGCCGGAAGGCGCGGCCCATGGTCGCCACCTCGTCCTGGCAGTCGAAGGCCACCAGGGCGGCCTTCTGGGCGATGGTGTTGACGTTGCTGGTCGAGTGGCTCTGCAGGCGCGTCATGGCGCTGATGGTCTGCTCGTCGGCGATACCGTAGCCCACGCGCCACCCGGTCATGGCGTAGCTCTTGGACAGGCCGCTGACCGTGACGATGCGGTGACGCAAGTCGGGGGCCACGGTCATCAGCGGCACGTGGCCCTCGTCGGTGTAGACCAGGTCCTCGTAGATCTCGTCGGTCATGATGAAGAAGCTGGTCTTGCGGAAATAGTCGGCCAGGTCCTCCAGCTCGGCGCGCGTGTAGACGGCGCCCGAGGGATTGGACGGGGAGTTCAGGATGAGCGCCTTGGCGCGGCCGGCGCCGGCGCGCTCGAGATCCTCGGCGGTGATCTTCCAGCCGGGGCTGGACGGGATCACCGGGATCATGCGCCCGCGCAGGGCGGTGATCTGGGCCGGGTAGGTCACCCAGTAGGGCACCGGCACGGCCACCTCGTCCCCCTGGTCCAGCAGCATGGACAGGGCGTTGTAGAGGACCTGCTTGGCGCCGTTGGAGACGATCACCTCCTTGGCGGAGATGGACTCGCCCGTGCGGGCGGTGTAGTGCTCGGCCACCCTCTGGCGCAGGTCGGGCATGCCGGCGGCCGCCGTGTAGCCGATACGCCCGTCCTCGAGGGCGGCGTGGGCCGCCTCGCAGATGGGACGGGGCGTGGGGAAGTCCGGCTCACCGGCCGTGAGGTTGACGACGGGCTCCCCCGCGGCGAGCAGCGCCTTGGCCTGGCCCGAAAGCTTGAGGGTGGGCGAGTCGCCCAGCACGTCCGACAGCCAGCCCAGTCTCAGTTGTCCCATCTCGTCTCCTAGTGGCGTTGCGTTCGTTCGATCCGTGGTCTCCCGCAAATGTGGCATGCGCGCGCGGCCAGGCAAGGCCGATGTCGCGGCGGGGGCACACGGGCCTCCGGCGGCGTCGACGCCCGCTTACGCGCCGTCGGCGTAGCGCGCCCGCAGGGCCGCGGCCACCGGCGCGGGCACGTACTTCTCCACCGGGCCGCCGCAGCGGGCCACGTCGCGCACCAGGGAACCGCTGACCATGGTCAGTTCCGGGCGGGCGAAGAGCACCAGCACCTCGAACTCCGGCGCCAGGGAGCGGTTCATGGCCGCCATGGTCTGTTCGTGCTCCATGTCGCCAGGGGTGCGCAGGCCGCGGACGGCCACGCCGGTGCCGAGGCGCCGCATGGCGTCCACCAGCAGGCCCTCGAAGGCGACGACCTCGATGCGGTCCGCGGTGTCGAGATCGGCGACGACCTCGCGCAGCAGGGCGACGCGCGTGTCCGCGTCGAAGAGCGTGTCGCGTCCACCGGCGTTGACCGCGACGGTGATCCGGTCGCAGAAGCCCAGGGCCCGCGTCAGCACGTCGCAGTGGCCCAGGGTCACCGGGTCGAAGGTGCCGGGGTAGATGGCGTGCAGGTCACTCATCGTCTCTCTCCATGATGGACAGGGCCGTGGCGCCGTAGCGCCGGTGGTCGAGCCGCCAGCCGTCCGGCGGCGGCGGCAGGGTCAGGGCCGGGTCGTGCTCCAGCACCAGGCGGGTGCAGAGGCCGTCCGCGGCGAGGCTCGCGAGGTCGCGCCATAACTCCGCGCCCAGTTCGCCCGCGTAGGGCGGGTCCGCCAGCACGACGTCACCCGCGCCGAGCCCGCTGCGGTGCGCCGCCAGCCAGCGGCGGGCCTCCTGGCGCCAGACGCGGTAACTGCGCGGGTCGGCGCCGCAGGTCTCGAGGTTGGACCGCACCGCCGCGAGAGCTTGCCACGAAAGGTCCACGAAATCCACATGTGCCGCGCCGCGGCTCAAGGCCTCGATGCCGAGCCCGCCCGCGCCGCAGCAGAGGTCCACGACCCGCGCCTCGCGCACCGCGTCGTCCAGGATCGAGAAGAGGGCCTCCTTGACGCGGTCGGTGGTGGGGCGTGTGACCCGTCCCGCCGGCGCGTCCAGCCGGCGTCCCCGCCAGGTGCCGGCCACGACCCTCATGTCCCCTCGCGGTCGTCGCGCCGCTCCCAGCGCAACTTGGCGGCGAGCACGCGGCTGACGAGTTCGCGGGATTCGGCCAGGTCCCCCCGCAGGCGGAAGTGGGCCGCGCGGGCGTAGAGGGGCTGGCGGTGGCGGTAGAGATCGGCGAGGTCGTCCCAGCCGCGCGCCAGCAGGGGGCGATCCGCGGGGGCGCTGTCGTCGAGGCGCCGGCGCAGGGTCTCCCAGGTGGCGTCGAGCCAGATCACGGCGCCCCGTGCGCGCAGCAGCGCGATCGCCTCCGGGCGCTCCACCACGCCGCCGCCGCAGGCCAGCACCAGGTCGGCCGCGGCGGGCAGCCGCTGGAGTGCCGCCAGCTCCTGGTCGCGGAAGGCGGACTCGCCGTCGGCGGCGAAGATCTCCGCCACGCGGCGGCCCGCGGCGGACTCGATCTCGGCGTCCAGGTCGTACACGTCCATCAGGGCGTGCTCGCCGAGCAGCCGGGCGACCGTGCTCTTGCCGCTGGCCATGTAACCGATCAGGGACACCCACATGTCGTCGCTCCCGCGCGTCCGGGTTAAGGGAGCGTCGAGCATATAGAAAGCGGCGACCGCGGGCAAGGAACACCCGCGGTCGCCCGTATCGGCCTCGGGGGCCGGTTGTCAGATGGCGTCGTCGTCGCAGCCCACGCCGACCGGCACCGCTTCCTCGACGGCGTCGAACTCGCCGGACCCGTCGGCGGGCGCCTCCTCGCCGGACTCGTAGCGCAGCAGCTTGCGGTAGAGGGTCGAGGGATTGATCTCCAGGATCTCCGCGGCCCGCTTCTTGTGACCGCCGACGCTTTCGAGCACGCGCTGGATGTGGCAGCGCTCCACCTCCTCGAGGGTCACGTGGCTGCCGAGCAGGGTGGCCGGCACCGAGCCCTCGCTCACGGGATCCGCCACGCCCGGCGGCAGGTCGCCGCGCCCGATGCGCTCACCCTCGCGGATGATGCAGGCCCGCTCGATCACGTTCTCCAGCTCGCGCACGTTGCCGGGCCACTCGTAGCGCATCAGCGAACGCAGGGCGTCCTCGGTGATGGCGGTGCCCACGGTGCCGGGGTACTCGGGCCAGTAGCGCCGCAGGAAGTGGTCGCTGAGCAGCGGGATGTCGTCGGGCCGGTCGCGCAGGGCCGGCAGGTCGATGGGGATCACGTTGAGCCGGTAGAACAGGTCGGTGCGGAAGTTGCCGGCCCCCACCTCGCGTTCGAGGTCGCGGTTGGTCGCCGCGATCACGCGCAGGTCCACCTTGACGGCCTTGCTCGAGCCCACCGGGTAGATCTCGCGCTCCTGCAGCATGCGCAGCAGCTTGACCTGGATGGCGTGGGGCGTCTCGCCGATCTCGTCCAGGAAGATGGTGCCGCCCTCGGCCTGGCGGCAGAAGCCGTCGTGGTCCCGGTCGGCGCCCGTGAAGGAGCCCTTCACGTGGCCGAAGAGCTGGCTCTCGAGCAGGGTCTCCGGGATCGCGCCGCAGTTGATGGCCACGAAGGGTTTCCGCTGCCGCTCGCTGCGATCGTGGATGGTCCGCGCGATCAGTTCCTTGCCCGTGCCGCTCTCGCCCGTGATCAGGATCGTCGCCGGCGTGGCCGAGATCTTGTCGATCATCTTGTAGACGGCCTGCATGCGCTCGCTCTGGCCGATTATCTTCGAGCGGATCTGCTTCTTGGTCAGCTCGCGCCGCAGCTGCACGTTCTCGCTGCGGGCGTTTCGCAGCTGCAGGGCGTTGCGCACGGCCACCTTGATCTCGTCGTTCTTGCAGTGCTTCTGCAGGTACGAGTAGGCGCCGAGATTGACCGCGTCGATGGCCGACTGCTCGCTGGCGTAGGCGGTGAGCATGATGACCGGCGTCTCGGGGTCCACGGCCTTGATGCCCTTCAGCAGCTGTATGCCGTCCACCTTGGGCATCTGGATATCGCTGAGGACCACGTCGAAGGGCGCCTTCTCCATCATGGCCAGCGCCTCGGCGCCGGAGCCGGCTGTGGTCACCTTGTAGCCTTCCTTGCCCAGCAGAATGGACAGGTATTGGCACATGGACTCCTCGTCGTCCACGACCAGGATCCGCTTGTCCTCCATGTATGTCTCTCCCTTGATGACGCTCTCCGTCGCAGACCGCCGGCGGCGGCCCTGTCGAAGTAGATATCGGTCAGATTGCGAGAATCTTGAACACCAAAGCGCTCAAAAACGATTTTTCGGGCAACTGGACGGGCAGAATGCAAGCGTGGCGTCCCGGGAGCAAATCAGCGGCCAGCGAGGCAGGCGATTTCGGGCTCCACGCCCTCGGTCGGCGTCTGCAACAGCGGCAGGGTGATCCGGAAGACGGCACCCTCGCCGGCGGCGGAGATCAGCTCGATGCGGCCGTCGTGGTCGTTCACGATCCGCCGCGCGACCGACAGGCCGAGCCCGGTGCCCCCCTTGCGCTTGGTGAAGAAGGGCTTGAAGAGCGAGTCGCGGTTCTCGGCCGGCACCCCGGGACCCGTGTCGGCCACGGTGATCAGGCAGGCGGTGTTGGACTGGTCCAGTTCGGCCCGCAGGGTCAGCGCCCCGGCGTAGTCCATGGACTCGAAGCCGTTCATGGCCAGGTTCAGCAGCACCTGCTTGATCTGCTCGCCGTCCATGAGGATCAGCATGTCCTCGGGGTCCAGCTCGTGGTTCACCACCGTGGTGGCGCCCCGCTGCTGGAGGTGCATGCGCAGCTGCAGGACGAGGTCGTCGAGGTAGGGCCGCATCTCCACCAGGCCGGTCTGGACGGACCGGGGCCGCGCGAAGGTCAGGAAGTCAGTGATGATGTCGTTGACGCGCCGGCTCTCCTTGAGGATCAGCTCCATCAGCTCGCGCTCCTGGGCGCCGAGGTCGAGATCGCCGGCCAGGATCTCCACGCTGCCGCGGATGCTGCCCAGGGGATTGCGGATCTCGTGGGCGATGCCGGCCGAGAGCTCCCCCACCGCGGCCAGCTGGTCGGACTCGCGCATGCGGGCCCGCATGCGGTTGATGTCCGTGAGGTCCTGGAAGATGGCCACGGCACCCGCGGGCTCCCCCCGCGCGTCCACGACGGGATTGACGCTCACGCCCACCGGCAGGTCGGGCTCGCCCTCGCGTCTGACCCTGAGCTCCCGCCGCAGCACCGGCCCGCCGCCGGCCAGCACCTGCGCCAGGGCGCGGGTGAAATCGTGCAGGCCCTCGCCGAAGGCGTCGGTCATGGGCCGGCCGAGCACCTGGTCCTCGTCCAGTCCGAGGATGCTCTGGGCGGCGGGATTGAGGCGCTGGATCACCCCGCGCTGGTCGAGAATCACCAGGCCGCTGCTGAGGTTGTCCAGGACGTTGCGCAGGTCCTCGGTGAGGGCGGCCGCCCGCGCGGACCAGCGCAGGCGCCTGGCGCGCTCGCGTCGCCAGGCCGCGGCGAGCAACGCCGCGGCGAGCAGGACGGGGATGATGAACAAGAGAGCCGGCAAGTCCCGGGGGCCTCCGTGATCGGTGTGGGGACCGCCGCGCGGCGGTCGTATCGGTCCGGAAACGTTATCGGCAAGTGTCGCCTGGACTTGAGGCCGTCACGTGGAAGAGCAGCAGCGGTGCCAGCCGTTGGGACAGCTTGGGCCCGATGCCCTTGACCCGCCGCAGGTCCGCGGGCGTCCGGAAGGGTCCGTCCTCCCGCCGCGAGCGCACGATCCGTCCGGCCAGCACCGGCCCGACGCCGGGCAGGTGCACCAGCGTGTCGGCCCCCGCCAGGTTGACGGCGAAGGGCGGCTCCGGCGGCGGCGGCTCCGCGGGCGCGGCGGGTTCGACCGGCACCAGCGAGGCGAGCCACAGCGGATCCCGCCAGGCCCCGTCGGGCCCCACCAGCAACAGTCGGCGGATCAGGCGGCCGGCGGCGACCAGACCGCCGAGCAGGAGCAGGCCGAGGGCTTCGCGTCGGGTCATGCGGGTATCCCGTGGACCGCGTCGTCGCGCGGCCGCTGCGGGAGGCGGTGGCGGGAGGTCGGACCGGCGTCAGTGCCGGAAGGTCCAGTGCATGCGCCAGCGGTTGGATTGGCCGGGGCTGAGCGAACCCGCGGAGACGGGCACGCGCTGGTTGGTGAGGTTGCGCACCTCGTAGCCCAGGTCGACGCCCACCAGGCGGAAGCCGACGATGACGTGGTGCAGGGTGGTCGCCGGCAGCAGGACGTCCTCGCCCGGCAGCCAGGGATCGCCCATCTCACCGCGGTGCTCCAGCACGTAGCCCAGTTCCAGGATACCGTCGTCGTGGAACCAGTGCTTCTCCCAGAACACGTTGAGCACCGCCGATCGCTCGGGGGGCAGGGCGGTGGACGTGCCCGCCTTGACGTCGTGTCCGCGCAGCGACAGCAGGCCTTCCACGCGCAGCCAGCCGGCGAGACGGCCGGCGCGGCGCAGGCGCAGGTTCAGGTTCCAGGCGTCGAGTTCGACCTCGTTGGCCCAGCGTCCGCGGTCGGTCTCCCCCGCCAGGGTTCGCCAGCCGATGCCGTCGCGCTGGCGCCGCACCGAGCCGTCGAGCACCAGCTCGTTACCCAGCAACGGGGCGCGCCAGGAGAGCGCCGCGCGCTGCAGGGTCTCCCAGCCCAGGTCCGCGTCGGGCAGCAGGGCGTAGGTGCGGCCGCCGCCGGCCACGCGTGCGGCGGTGAACAGCTCGTCGCTGCGGGGCGCCCGTCCGCCGTGCTGCAGCGTCAACCGCGCGTTCCCGCTGCCCGCCAGTGACAGGTCCACCCGCGCGGCGGGGCTCCAGCCGGCCTGCCGGTGCCAGCGCAGGATCGCCGCCGGCCGCACGCTCAGGCCGCCGGCCGCCAGCGGCCGCGCGGCCGTCAGGGCGGCCGATTGTCCGCCCGCGCCCACGGGTCCGGCGTCGTCGCCCGCCCAGTCCTCGGTACCCTCGCCGTCGTCGGCGAGACGCCAGGCCAGCACCTGCGCCGCCAGCTCCAGGCCGTCCCCGCGACCGCCGAGCTCGGCCTGGACGCCTTCACGCGACGCCTCCAGCTTGCGCTCACCGTCCCATTCCACGTCGGCGCCGGTGACGAAGGCCGCGGCCCGCAGCGTGCCGTGGCGGGTGTCGCCCCGCCAAGCGAGGGAGTTGCGCTGCACCCAGAGCTCCTGGTGGTCGGCCAGGTGCACCGGCAGCAGGGTCTTGTGCTTGCGCACGCGCTCGTGGTCGAAGGCGAGCCGGGATCCGTCGGCCAGGTGCCGGGCCAACGAAACCCGCGCGGAGCGGAACTTGGCCTCGTGCGGGCTCTCCACGACGCCGGGATCCTCGGACAGCTGGTCGATGAGCTCGTCGAAGTCGAAGCGCAGGGCCCAGGGGGCGACCGGGGTGCGGAAGGAGATGCGCCGCAGGTAGGCGTCGTCGGTGCCCTTGGTGAAGCGCGTGTCGGCCACGGCGGCGTCGGTGGGCGGGGCCGCGGACGACAGGTCGACCGCGGGCACGTTCTCGCCCCAGCGGTCGGGTCCGCGCGTGACACCCGTGAACTCCAGGCCCGCCAGGGAGACGGCCCAGGGATCGTCGGTCCAGCGGTGGCCCGTGCCCAGCGGCAGTCCGTCGCGCCGGAAGGCGGGCAGGGGGTCGTCCCCCGCCTCGTCCACGAAGAGCAGGGCGGCGCCGAAGGCGCCGTCGACCAGCGGCACCAGGGGATCGGCGCGTCCGAGCAGATCCGCCACGTCCACGTGGAAGGGCAGCCAGGGACCGGCCGCGTCCTCGGGCACGGCCAGCAGGGCGGCGCTGGCGCGTCCGGCGTCGAGGGGTTCCGCGACCGCGGGCAGCGCCAGCGCCAGGAACAGGCCCAGCGCCAGGGACCGGCGGACACGGAACGCGACGCCCCGCTTCATCCGACCACCCGCTCCCCGTCCCGGAAGACCGCGCGCACGGGATTGCGTCCCGCGTGATAGGGCACCAGGCGGTGGTCGTCCACGTCCAGGACCAGCAGATCGGCGGCGGCGCCGGGCGCCAGGACGCCCACTTCCCCGCCCAGGCCCAGGGCCCAGGCGGCGTTGTCGGTACAGGCGGCCAGGGCCTCGGCGGGCGAGAGCTTCATCTGGGTGCAGGCGATGGCCATCACCAGCGGCACCGACGAGATGGGACTGCTGCCCGGATTGTAGTCGGTGGCCAGGGCGACGGCCGCGCCGGCCTCGATCATGGCGCGGGCCGGGGCGTAGTCGCGCAGGCCGAGGGTGAAGACCGTGCCGGGCAGCAGCACCGCCACGGTCCGCGAGTCCGCCAGGGCCGCGATGCCCGCGGCGTCGATCTCGATCAGGTGGTCGGCCGACCCGGCGCCGAGGCGGGCGGCCAGGGCGGCGCCGCCGAAGGGTTCCAGCTCGTCGGCGTGGACCGTGGCGCGCAGGCCCAGCTCCAGGCCACGGGCGAGGATGCGCTCGGTCTCGGCCAGGTCGAAGACGGTGGGTTCGCAGAAGACGTCCAGGCGCTCGGCCAGGCCCTCTTCGGCCACCCGGGGCAGGATCTCCTCGCAGACCAGGTCCACGTAGGCCTCGCGCCGGTCCTGGTACTCCGCAGGGATCTCGTGGGCGGCCAGGCAGGTGAGCACGGCGCGCAGGCCGGCCTCGTCCGCGGCGCGCCGCGCCGCGCGCAGCATCTTCACCTCGTCCGCGGGCGAGAGGCCGTAGCCGCTCTTGATCTCCAGGGTGGTGGTGCCGGAGGCCAGGGCCTCGCGCAGGCGCGGCACGGCCAGGGCGACGAGCTCGTCCTCGTCCCGGGCGCGCAGATCGCGCACCGAGGCGTGGATGCCGCCCCCGGCGGCGGCGATCTCCAGGTAGGTCTCGCCGCGCAGGCGCCGCTCGTACTCGTCCTGGCGCGTACGGCCGTAGATCGCGTGGGTGTGCGGGTCGACGAAACCCGGCACCACGCAGGCCCCGTCGGCGCGGTAGGTCTCGCGGGGCTCCAGGCCGGCGAGGGAGCCGGCCGGGCCATAGGCCACCACGCGTCCGCCGTCCACGGCCAGGGCCGCGTTCTCCACGATGCCGAGCTCGCCCAGCGCCCGGCCGCGGCGGGGCCCGTCGGCGGCCGCGCCGGCGCGGTCGAGTGTGCAGAGCTGCCCGATGCCGTCCACCACCAGGTCGACGGGGCCGTCGATCCGGCCGAGGTCGGCGGCGGCGACGTTGTGTCCGTCCGGGGCCATCGTCTCTCCTTCTCGTCTCGGGGACGGGACTGCAATGCCGTCGCGCGTCCCGGGGTTCCCCGCTCAGCCCGCGGCGAAGAATCCGGCGGCCGCGGCCACCATCTCCTCCGCACCGGCACAGTAGCGGACCGAGGTCGGCATGGCATCCAGAAATGTCTTGCCGTAGGCCTTGCCGTGGAGGCGGCTGTCGAGCAGGAACACCACGCCGCGGTCCGCGTCGGAGCGGATCAGGCGGCCGATGCCCTGGCGCAGGCGCAGGACCGAGTCCCGCACCATGAAGCGGACGAAGGGATTCTCCCCCTCCGCCTGGATCCGGTCGCAGCGCGCCGCCACCCAGGGATCGGCCGGCACCAGGAAGGGCAGCTTCGTCACCACCAGCACCTCGAGATCGGTGCCGGGCAGATCGACCCCCTCCCAGAAGGTGTTGGTGCCGAGCAGGACGGCGCGGCTCTCGCGCCGGAAGCGGGCCATGAGCTCCGCGGGCGAGAGGCCCGCCCCCTGGCGCAGGATCACCGGGCGCGCGCGCTGCCAGTGGCGGTCCAGGTCCAGCTTGAACTCGTAGTCCTCGCCCTCGTCCTGCTGCAGCTCGTCGGCCACGGTTTTGAGGGCGGCGTAGGAGGTGAACAGCACCAGGGTCTTGCGGGGCACCGCGGACAGCAGTTCGCGCAGCAGGCGGGTGACCGACGGCAGGTAGTCGCGGGCGTCCGGCGCGGGGAACTCGGGCGTGGTCAGGAACAGGCTCTGGGTCTCGAAGTCGAAGGGCGAACCGATGAGCGAGGGCACGACGCTGGGCTTCAGGGCCGAGACGCCCAGTTCGCGGGACATGAAGTCGAAGTCCTCTCCCACGCAGAGGGTGGCGCTGGTGAGCACGGGCTTGAGGTCCGAGTCGCGCCACTGGCGCGTGAGCAGCGGCCCGGGTTCCAGGCGCGTGGCGCCCACCGCCCGCAGGGTCGCGCCGGTATCCGGCTCGAGCCAGACCACCCAGTCCGGATCCTCGCGGTCGGAGAGGAAGAGCACGTCCCGTTCCAGCTGGCCCACCAGTTCGGCGACGCGGCCCAGGGTGGCCAGCTCGTCCTCCAGTTCGGGCAGGTCGGCCGCGACGCCCTCCAGGTGGCGCGCGAAGGCCGCGTATGCGACGGCGGCCTCGCCGCAGGCGGTCAGCAGCGAGGCCGTGTCCGGGGTCACCCGGCCGAAGACCTCGTCGCGTTCCTGCACGCGCAGGCGGCCCTGGGGCTGGACGTGATCATCGAGCCAGGCCGCGTACTGGCGCGAGAGGGCATCGAGCCAGCGCCGGTAGGCGGTCAGGGCGGCGGCCACGGCAGCGGCGAAGGTCTCCAGGGCGGACCCAGCGGCGGCCGCCTCGCCGGTCCCCCGCTCGAGCCGCGCGCGCAGGTCGCGGGGTAGCGAGCGGCCCCCGCCGTCGCGCCCGCTCTGGCCGAGCATGTCCTCGACGACCAGGGCCCGCACCGCGTCGCAGCGCACCTCGAAACAGTCCAGGGCCACCTGGGGCAGGCGGTGGGCCTCGTCCACGACCAGAGCCTGGTACTCGCCGACCAGCGTGTGGTCGGCGGCGAAGTCGTACATCAGCAGGGAGTGGTTGACCACCACCAACTGGGCCTCGCGGGCGAGCCGCCGCGCCCGCTGCACGAAGCACTCCTCCCGCCCGTAACACACCGAGGGCGAGCAGGGCTCGGGGGAATCGAAGAGCTCGCGCAGGTAGGGACGCAGGGCCGGGTGGTCCTCGACCTCTTCCCGCTTGCCCTCGCGGCTGACCGACAGCCAGAGCCGTAGCGAGGACACGGCCCAGGCCTCGGGCAGGCTCTCGGGCGTGCGGTCGCGGAAGAGCTGCAGGCGCGAGCGGCAGAGGTAGTTGCCCCGTCCCATCAGGGGCCGCGTGACGAGACCCGGAGCCACCACGCCCAGACGCGGCAGGTCCTGCTCGAGGATCTGGTGCTGCAGGGTGCGGGTGTGGGTGGAGATCACGCCCCGCTCGCCGGTGCGCACCAGGTGTGCGATGAGCGCGGCCAGGTAGGCCTGGGTCTTGCCGATGCCCGTGCCCGCCTCCAGCAACAGGGGGTTGCCGTAGAGCAATGCGCCGGCCACGTCCCGGGCCATGTCGCCCTGTCCGATGCGGGACTGGAAGTCCTCGCCGTAGAGGGCGCCCAGCCCTCCGTCGTCGACGACCCAGGCGGCCAGGGCGTCGGGATCCTCGGGCAGGGGCTCGGGCGCGGGCGCGGGGATCTCCGGGCCCGAGAACGGCTGCTCGGACATCCAGCCCGCGAAGGGATTGGCGGCGCAGGAGGCGGACATGGCGCCCAGCTCGTCCAGCACCTTGGCGACGCGGGCGGAGAAGGGGGCCAGCAGGGCGCGCACCGCGGCCGTAAGATCGTCGGGCTCCTCGCGCCAGCGGCAGAGGCCGTCCCACAGCTCCAGGCCCTCCCGGCGGAGCTCCTGTTCCGCGGCCAAGCGGTCGCTGATCACCAGGCGGCAGCGCCGGCCGGTGGCGCCGGGGTCCAGCAGCGACCAGACGAGACCGCGGGAGACGAGCAAGCGATCTTCTGTGACGACGCGGGGTTCGGCCTCGCGCCCGTCCGCCAACACCAGGGCGCCGGGCGGCAGGTCGTCGAGATGGTCCAGGTCGGGCGCCTCTACCAGGTGGGTGGGATCGCGCGCGTCGAGGAGCAGGCAGGCGGCGTGGGGGTCGTCGTCCAGGCGCACGCTGAGGAAGAAGGCGCGGGCCGGACCGTCAGCCGTCATGGCCGGCTCCCTCGCCGCGCAGGCGCGCCACGAAGGCCGCCTCGTCCATGACCTCCACGCCCAGCTTCTCGGCCTTGGTCAGCTTGGAGCCGGGATCGGCGCCGGCGACCAGGACGTCGGTGCGGCCGCTCACGCTGCCGGTCACCTTGCCGCCGAGGCCCTCGATGAGCTTGCGGGCGGCACCGCGGGTGTGGACCGACAGGGTACCCGTCAGCACGAAGGTCTTGCCCACGAACCAGGAATCGGCCGCGGGCGCCGGGGCGTCGGGCAGGATCTCGGTGTCGCGCAGGAAGTCCACGGCGACGAGGTCTTCCAGCAGTCGCGCCACCCGCGGGTCCTGCAGGAAGGCGCCGATGCGGTCGACCGCGGAGGTCTCGCCGAGGCCCGGCAGGTCGGCCATCTCCCGTGCTCCGGCCGCGCGCAGGGCCGCGATGTGGGGATAGGCCCGCGCCAGGACCGCCGCCGTGGTCACGCCGACGCCGGGGATGCCGAGGGCGAAGATCTTGGCATCCCAGGGGCGGTCGCGCGCCCGGTCCACCGCCTTGACCAGCGCGTCGGCCGATTTCTCGGCCCAGCCCGGCAGGGCGGCCACGGCGTCGGCGTGCAGCCGGAAGAGGTCGGGCAGGTCGGCGACCAGGCCCGCCTCCAGCAGCTGCGCCACGCCCTTCGCGCCCAGGCCCTCGATGTCGCAGGCGTCGCGCGCCGCGAAGTGTCGCAGGCGGCGCGCCACCTGGGCCGGACAAAGGGGGTTGTTGCAGCGGTAGGCCGCCTCGGCCGCCGCGCGCGCGATGGGCGCCTCGCAGGCGGGGCAACGCTCGGGCCAGGCGACCGGTGCCGCCTCGTCCGGGCGCCGCTCCAGCACGGCGGCCAGCACCTTGGGGATGATGTCGCCGCCCTTGGCCACGCGCACCGTGTCGCCGATGCGCAGGTCCAGGCGCGTGAGCTCGTCCCGGTTGTGGAGGGTGGCGCGGGAGACGGTGGTCCCCGCCAGGGGCACCGGCGCCAGTTCCGCCACGGGCGTGATCACGCCGGTGCGGCCGACCTGCAGGGTGACGCCTTCCAGTACGGTCTCGGCCTCTTCGGCCGCGAACTTGTAGGCCAGGCCCCAGCGCGGCGCCTTGGCGGTGGCGCCCAGGCGGGGGTGGGTGGACAGGTCGTCCACCTTGATGACGGCGCCGTCGATGGGATAGTCGAGCTCGTCGCGCAGGACGGCGAGTTCGGCGAGGGCGGACGCCAGTTCGTCGGTGTCGCCGGCGGCGCGCAGGAAGTCGTTCACCGGCACGCCGAAGCCCCGCAGGGCCGCGAGCTCGTCGCGGTGGGTGGCCAGGCCCGTCTCGCCGTCCAGCGGCAGCACCTGGTAGAAGGCCACCTCGAGGCCCCGCGCGCGGACCACCGCCGCGTCGAGGGTCTTCAGGGTGCCGGCGGTGGCGTTGCGGGGATTGCGCAGGGGCTCATCCCCGGCGTCCCGGCGAGCGAGGTTGAGCTCCTCGAGCCGGCTGAAGGTCATGTAGACCTCTCCCCGCAGTTCGACGGCCGCCGGATTCCCAGGCAGATGGGATTGCCAATCATCAGGCAGCACTTCAGGAATACCGCGTATCTCCTTGGCGTTGTTCGTGATGACGTCACCACTCCTGCCGTCGCCCCGGGTCAGGGCCGCGGTGAGGCGCCCGTCGGCGTAGCGCACGGCCAGGGCGACCCCGTCGAGCTTGGGCTCCACCGTGTAGCTCACCTCGGTACGCTCCAGCTCCCGCCGCACGCGCCGGTCGAAGGCCGCCACGTCGGCCGGATCGTAGCTGTTCTGCAGGCTGATCATGGGATGGCTGTGGGGCAGGCTGGGAAAGCGCGCGTCGCTGTCGCTGCCCACGCGGGCGGTGGGGCTGTCGTCGTCGGCCAGTTCGGGGAATTGCGCCTCGAGCTCCGCCAGCCGCCGCGCCAGCGCGTCGTAGTCCTGGTCGCTGATTTCCGGCGCGGCCTCGCGGTAGTAGAGCGCGTCGTGACGGGCCAGCTCGGTCCGCAGGCGGGCGACTTCCTCTCGCGCCTGTTCCAGGTCCATGCTCTCTCCCGCGGTCAGAAGGCCTGCAGCAGCGCGATGTGCAGCTTGGCGTCCTCGAACTGGAAGACGCCCGGCAGGCCGATGGCCAGGGACACGTCGCCGCCCGGGGTGGCGGTCTCGATACCCAGGCCGAATCCCCGGCGCGTGCCCTCGACGGTGTTCGCGAGCCCGGCTTGCGCCGGATCCGTTTCGGAGAAGCGAAAGTACCCCACGTCGAAAAAGGTGTAAAGCCGCGAGCGTCCGGGGCGTCCCAGGCGCAGCTCCACCATGGTCGAGGCCACCCGCTCGCCGTGGAACTGGTCCTCGGCGTAGCCGCGCAGCGACCGCGCCCCGCCCAGGCGGTACTGCTCGGCCAGGGAGATCTCGGCGGCGTCGCCGCTCACCTCCTGGAAGAGGCCGGCGACGGCGAGGCTCAGCGTGCCGCTCAGCCAGCGCTCCCCCGCCAGGCGCAACTCGACCAGGGTCTGGCGTTGCTGGCCGGGCGTCACCCCGCCTTCGGGGACCACGCCCTGGTTCACGTCCACGGCCCGGCGCGCCGACTCGATGGCGAAGACGCCTTCCCAGCCGTGGCTGTGGCGGTGGGACCGGCGGTGCAGCAGCGCCCCGCGGGCCCGCCAGCGGGTGGTCCGGCTCCAGTCCCCCGCGGGGAAGGTGCTGCGGTCCCAGCCCAGCCCGACCTCGACGCCCCATTCGCCGGTCACCGGCAGTTGCAGCCGCCCGTCCACCCGGAAACGCGTGTAGACGTCCGTGGCCACCTCGTGGTCCACGTCCAGGGTGGCGTCGAAAGGCGTGCTCCAGAGCAGGGGCTCGAGCCAGCCGAAGCCGAAGTGCGAGCGGTCGTGCCCGTCGTCGCTCCAGGCCAGCGACAGGCCCCGGCCGGTGCCCGCCAGGTTGGCCAGGCGCAGGTCCGCCTGCCCGCTGACCCGCGCCGGCTCGTCGGCGCCGGCCCGGGTCAGGCCCAGCACGACGGCGATGCGGTTGGGGTTCGGCACCGGCGTCACGGGCCAGTGGACGCCGACGGTGCCCGGCGCCGCCGTGGTGAACACGACCGGCTCGCCCACCTCGTCGTAGATGTTCCGCTGCAACAGCCGTGCCCGCGCCGCCCGCAGGTCCGACTCCCGGTAGCGGCGGCCCGTGGGCAGGCGCGTCGCGCGCACCAGGAAGGGCTCGCCGCGTCCGCCGGGCAGGTCGCTGGTCTGGGGGCCGAAGGTGGACGCGGGGCCGGTCATCAGGATCGCGGTGACGTCGACGGCGGTCCGCTCAGGATCGACCCGCACCTCCCGGGCCAGCCAGCGCGCGAAGGGATAGCCCGCTTCGCCGGCCGCGGCGAGCAGGCGGGCGACGGCCGTCGTCCAGGCGCCGGCCCGGAAGGGATCGCCGCTGCGGGGCAGCACGCGCGCGAGCAGGGTCTCGCGGCCGGGGAAGTCGTCGCCGCCGACGGCGACCTCCCCCACCACGTAGGCCGCGCCCGGCCCCACCTCGAAGACGGGACCCTCCGGTCCGTCGCGCCGGGTCACCGCGCAGGCCAGGTGGCCCCGCGCCAGCCAGCGGTCGCGCAGCAGGGCGGCCGCCGGGCGCACGCCCGTCGCGAGGGGATCGTCGGGCGTCAGGGCCCGCACGACGGCCTTGCGCGCCTCGAGGGAGGACGTCGCCCCCAGGCTCGAGTCGGCGGACGCCACCGCGGCCGCCGGCAGCGCCGCCAGCCAGGCCCGGTCGGACGCCAGTTCGGCACGCCATATCTCCTCCGCGCGAGGGGCGCCGACCAGGCGCACCGTCGCCCCGCCGGCGGCGCGGACGGTGGACGCCAGGCAGAGCAGCGCCAGGGCCGCGAGCAGGCTCGCGCGTCGCCTAGAAGCGCGCCGTGGATTCGAGACGCACGTCATGCTGCCACCCCCTCTCGCCCAGGCGGCGTCCGAAATACGCCAGGGTCACGGTCATCAGGGAAGACTGCTCCCAGGACAGCCGGGCCGAGGCCTCGACGTTGCCGCCCGGCTCGGCGAAGAAGAAGGGCCGCAGGGCCCCCGGGGGCTCGTCGCTGGCCACGTGGAACCAGCGCAGGTCCGCCTGCCCGCTCCAGCGCTGCTCGAGGCGCAGGCGCGCCGCGGGTTTCAGGCCGTACTCGCGCTGGCTCACGCCGGACACATCGTCCCGGCGGCGAACGGCGTCGGCGGCGAGGGAGACCTGGTTGCCCGCCCCCGGCCGCAGGGACCATTCCAGTTCATGCCGCCAGGTGAGCGTCCGGTAGGAACGGTTGGCGCTGAAGGCCTCCTCCTGGGTGAGCCGTTCCTCGTCGCCGCGCCGGCTGCGCCCGCGCAGGCTGCTGCGCGGCGACGGGTTCCAGGACAGGGTCACCTGGGAGCCATGGCGCAGGCGTCGCTCGGGATGGGTCGCGTACTGCCGGTCCAGGGCCTGGTCGTAGTCGTAGAGCAGCCGCAGGTCCCAGCGCGACAGGTGGCGCAGGAAGGTGGCCTCCTGCCGCAGGGTCACCTCGCCGAGGACCGAGTCGTCCTCGTCGAAGATGGTGTCGGGGGCGAAGCGCAGCAGGCGGCCCACGTCGTCGGTGCGACTGCGGGAGCGGGCCGTGACGCGGGTGAAGGTCTGCCAGCTGCCCCAGGCCGTGTCGCGCCCCAGGAAGGCGTAGTCCTGGCGCCAGGTGAGGTCGGCGCTGACCTCGGTGGTGGCGACCAGGCTGTCGGTGCCCACGGTCACCACGTTGAAGTCGCCCAGGTCGTGGCCGACGAAGTCCCCGTTCTGGTTGTAGTCGCCCTGGCGCTGGCCCACGAAGACCACCTGCCGGTCCAGCACCTCGGTGCGGCTGTTGTCGACACCGTAGGTCAGGCCCCAGTCGCTGCCGGTGCGGTCCCAGCGCCCGGAGAGCTGCAGCTTGGCCAGACGCGTGGTGAGATCGGCACCGCCGGGGACCACCACGTTGCGCACGACGCCGTCGGCCTGCAGGCGCACGCCGCCGAGCGCCGGCGTGCTCAGGCGCCAGTCGGCGGTGCGGCTGTCGCGCTCGCTCCGCCAGGCGCCGTCGCGCAGGGAGTCGGCGAGGCCGCGGGTGAAGCCGAGGCGCCAGGCGAGCCGCGCGGCGTCGCCCGAGGCCAGGGCCGCGTGCCAGGTGCGGCGGCGGAAACCGCCGGCGACGTCCGCCACCACGGCGTCGTCGGCATATTCCTCGTGCGCGAAGCCGGCGCTGGGCCGCAGCGGTCCGGCCGCCAGCTCGATCTCGTGGGCCTGGGTCTCGCGCGTCACGTCCAAGGGATCGACGGTGTCCTCGGCGCTCGACTCGCCCCAGCGCGAGCGCCCCGCCAGGCGGCCCAGCCGCCAGGTGCCGCTCAGGTCGAGACGGCGGGCCGTCAGGTTCGCGCCGTGCTCCAGCCGCCCCCAGTCGGCGGCCAGGTCCAGGCGGCGCCCGGCCTCCCCCGACGCGAAACCGGCACTCACCGAGGTCTCGGCGTCGCGCTCCTGCAGGAAATCCTCGCGCCGGGCGCGGTCGCCGAGGCCCCAACGGTCGTAGCGGAAGAGGTCGCGCGCGAGTTGGAAGGGACGGAAGCCGGCGTCCAGGGCGTCGTGGACGAACCGGGCGCGTACGGCGCCGAGGCGGCGTCCGCCGAGGGCGAGATCCCCCTCCCCGGCGTCCAGGGCCGCGCGCCAGGCCTGGCCGGCGTCGTCGCCGTCGTCGAGGCGCGAGAGGATGTTCTCGTCGCGGCGGCTGGCGTGCCACTCCACGTCCAGCAGGGGATCCGCGGCATCGCCGACGGTGAACTGGAGCGAGGCCAGGCTGTGGCTCGTAGGCAGGGGCAGCGGCCGGCCGATGCGGTAGGACCCGGCCCCGTCGCCGCGGTGGACGTAGATCCGCTCGCCGGTGGCGGTCAGGGACTCCACCGCGTAGGACCCGAGCCCGGCGCCCACGTAGTAGAACTCCACCTCGTGGTCGCCGGCCAGGGTGTCGTAGACGGCGATCTGCGTGCCGGCCAGGTCCTCCAGGCGGTAGTCGCCCTCGCCGGCGGCCACCGGGACCAGGCCCGTGGTCACCGCGGCGTCCGGGTCGTCGCCGGCTGCCGCCAGGGCCGCACGGTCCTCCTCGGAGAGGTCGCCGCTGCGCAGGCGATCGGGGTTGTCGCGTTCCCGCGTGAGGCGCACCGCGAGGGCGGCCCGGCGCTCGCCGGGCAGGAGCCGGTCGCTGGCGGCCCGCGCCTCGCCGCCCACCACCGTGCGGGCGTAGGGACCCTCGCCCTCCTCGAACTCGACCAGGATCTCGGTCTCCGCGGTGACCAGCCGCCGGTAGGTGAAGGTGAGCGTACCGCGCACGTAGTCGATCACGTAGTCCCGGTCGGCCCCGCGCGTGAGCTGGATGCCGTTCATGTAGACGCGCTCGGACCCGGCCACGATGAAGACCTGCGTGCCCGCCTCGCCGCCGCCGAGGAAGTAGGGCCCCTGGTTCGACTCCTCGCCCCGGATCTGCAGCGTGCGGTAGAGCCCGCGCGGCGAGCCGGCCAGGGCGCCGGCGCCGGTGTCCGCGTCGCCCGCGTCCACCTCCATGCCCTGCAGCTTGCGGCGGTAGCCGCCGTAGGTCGAGCCCTCGCGGCTGGCCACGAAGTCGCCAAGCACCGCCCGCCAGCGCGGCGCCGTGAGCTCCACGCGCATGCGGTCGATGTCCCGCAGCTCCTCGGTGTTGCCCTCGGGCACCACCGGCAGGTTGTCGTCCGACAGCGCGGCGTCGACGCGAATGTCCTCGGTGAGCCAGCCGGCGATGTTCAGGCGCAGGGTCTGGTCGATGGTCATGTCGCGCCGATTGCCCGAGGACATGCGCACCGACTTGCTGCCGCTGACCGCCAGATCGCCCGTGGCGAGTCCGGTCGCGTCGGTGCGCGGGCGCGGGGGTGCCGCCGCGATGCCGCCGTCGCCCGCGGCGGGACGTCCGCGCACGGCGTGCAGTTCCCGCCAGGGCGGCACCGGCGCCGGATGGTAGTCGTAGCTCAGCCGCACCAGGACCGCGGCGCCGCCCGGCTCGCCGAGCGAGCGCAGGGGGATCCAGACGCCGCGCGTCACGTCGACGCGGTAATCCTCCCCCGCGCGCCAGGGCCGGCCCTCCACGGAGGCCTCGAGGGTGCCGGGCACCACGTAGGCGTGGGCCAGCACGGCCTGCCGGGCGTCGACGGGCAGCAGGTGGAACTCGGTCTCGGCGAGGATGAGCGAGGCGGTGGAATCAGCGGGGGCCGCCGACGCGGAGGCGGGCGCCGTCGCGACGCAGGTCAGGACGAGGCTGAGCGGGAGGACGAACCACGGACCGTGTCCCATGCCTCCCTCTATTCATACCGGATCCGGTAGACGATCACGGCCTGCCGCTCCCGGTCGCTCACGGCCAGCTGGTCGTCGGGCCCCACGGCCACGTCGATGGGCGCCACCGGAGCGGCCAGCAGGCCCAGCTCCGAGCCGACCGCGAAGAGATAGTCGAGTTCCGGCGTCAGGATGTGGATGACGCCCGCGGCCGGGTCGGCCACGAAGAGGTTGCCCTCGGCGTCGGTGTCCAGGCCCTGGGGCGTGAGCATGACATTGTCCCTGTCCCACTCGCCGCCGACGGTGCGCTTGTGGTAGCCCAGACGGTTGAAGTGCTGCAGGCGCCGGTTGGCGCGGTCGGCGACCACGAAGCTGCCGTCGCGCAGGAAGGCGACGCCGCTCGGTTCGCGGAACTGCTCGGGATGGCTGCCGGGCACGCCCACCACGTGCCGCAGCTCGAGGAACTGGTCGAGCACCAGCACCTGGTCCTCGGCCGCGTCGGTGAAGACCATGCCGCCGTCCAGGTCCACGTCGAAGGCCGAGGGCAGCCGGTCGTAGCCGGGGTCGAGGTAGGAGAACTCGATCAACCGGTCCAGGAACACGCCCGCGAGGTCGTAGCGCAGCAGGTCGCGCCCGTCCATGTCCAGCACCAGCACCGAGAACTGGTCGATGCGCAGGTCCACCGGCCGGAAGAAGCGCGTGCCCGGGGTGTCGAACTGGAACCAGTCGCCGGTGGACGGGTCGTGGCCATGAACCCGCCCGCCCTTCTCGTCGCAGACGTAGAGGGTGCCGTCACCGTAGAAGGCGACACCGCCGATGCCCTCGAAGGGGAAGTAGGGGGCCGACCGCTCGTTCTCGAAGATGCGCAGGAATTCCAGGCCCAGGGGCACGGCCCGCTCGCCGCCCGGCCGGGACTCAGCCGCGGGGTCGCCCGCCGTCGCGCCGGCCTCGCCGGTCGCGCCCTCCCAGCGCGGGGCCGCGGCGCAACCCCAGAGCGCCGCCAGGGACAGGACGAGGCCGAACCTCAGAACTGGCGCGAGAACACGCACGCGGTCCCCCTCTGACCGATGACGCGGCGCGGCTCGATGTCGAAGTCGAGCCCGGCCACTTCCACCATGTGCTCCGAGCCCCCGGCGCCGCGCACGGCGTCGTAGACCGAGACGGCGCGGTTGATCAGGGCGAAGAGCACCGTGAAGTCCCGGCGATCGTAGGCCCGATTGGCGTCGGCGCGCAAGAGCTGGTAGTTCCCCAGGAAGCGGTCGTTGCGCCAGAACCACTCGTCGTCGCCGGTGACCAGGCCCGTGGCCTCGACCTCCTCGGCGCGGGCCTGGCGCTCGAGGTCCTCGTTGTACTCGTCGCTGGTCATGTAGCGCCCGACGGCCCGCCAGTAGGTCTCGGGGTGTGCGCCGGCGGTGCCGGCGAAGATGCCCGCGTAGTCCTTGTAGTCGTCGCTCAGGCCCTCGGCCTGGAAGTGGAAGACCAGGTAGCTGGTCCAGACGGCCGCCTCGGCGCCCGCGAAGACCAGCGCCTTGCCGCGGTCCCCGTTGTAGAACTGGCCCGCGCCCGGCAGCAGCAGGGACAGGAAACCGGCCTTCAGCTTCTGGCCGATGTTGCGCGGTCCCGTGCGCGCGGGGCCGCGCACGCCCCCGATGTTGGAGTCGCCGATGCCCTGGGCCTTCCAGAGGGACGAGGCCCGGTCGCCGAGGGCGGCGGACTCGGCCGCCAGCAGGTCGTCGGCGGGCGCGGCCGACGCGCCGCCCGTCCAGAGCAGGCCGGCCAGCAGCGTCGCGGCGAGGGTCGTCTTGAGGATTCCGGTTCGCACGTCTCTCACTCCTCCACGCGGGGGATCAATAGGACACGGACACGCCGACGCGGCTGGCGGTCAGCCCGCGCGGCTGGGCGATCAGGGCCACCTCGTGGCCGGCGATCTCGATCCCGGCGGGCTGCCCGTTCGAGAAGACGCCGCTCAGGTAGGCCACCTGGAACATGCTGAACAGGCGCGTGAACATGTTGACGTAGATCAACGTGTCGCGGTTGTCGAACTGGTTGTTGGAATCGATGCGCATGGAGCGGTACACCTCGCGGTGGGACGAGACGCGCGTGTCCTTGAGGATGGCGGCCGTCAGATCCGTCCACTCGTCCCACGAAGGATCCGTCTCCTGCCACCACTCCGCGGACCAGTTCCGCGGATCGTCGAAATCATCCCAACCGAAGACGAACTGGTCCCACTTGCCGGCGTTCTCGTAGTACTCGCGCAAGTCGTCGTCGCGGCTCACCCACAGGGACAGGGTCTGGTAGTCGGCGCCGTCCTCCATGGTCTCGCCGTAGAAGAAGGTGCCCGCGAAGTCGGTGGAGTCGCCGAAGTACGAGGCCAGGACGTTCTCGTCCCAGTGGGCGTCCAGGTAGTCGTAGTAATCGTCGCGCTTCTGGTGACCCAGGTCGTGGTAATGCTTCACGCCGATCCAGGAGGCGATGTCCAGGGCCATCATGGCGAAGCCGCGCCGGTAGCCCATGGTTACCTCGCCGAGGCCGGGCATCAGCAGGGACAGCAGCATGGGCTTGGCGAAGGAGGCGCCCCCGCCGGACGTCTCGCCGGCGTAGCCGCCCACGCCGCCGACGTCGCTCTGGGTCGCGGCCGCGCGGTGGATGGTGCCGGCGGTGGCCTCGGCGCGCTCGACGAGCCAGGCGGCCCGCTCGGCGGCGCCGGGCTCGAGGTCGGCCGCCGCGGCGGCGCCGGCCAGCAGCAGGACGGGGATCAGGCAACGTAGGATGTGTCTCATGGTCTCGTCTCCTATGTCCAGCCGGACGCGCCGGCGTGCGTTCATCGTTCCACGGCCAGCCTGAGCACGCGGCGCGTGGCGCCGCCGCCGGCGGCGGGGGTCTCCAGTCGGCAGAGGTAGACGCCGGAGGCCAGGCCGCCCAGGGACCAGTCTATCTCCTCCATCGTCGCGTCGCCGCCCTGGTGGTCCAGGCGCGCGACCTCCTCGCCCTCCAGGTTGTAGATCACCAGTCGCGCCTCGCCGGCCACGGGGCTGAAGTAGCGGAAGTGCGCCACGTCGCCGCGGGCCGGGTTGGGGTAGACGAAGCAGCGGTCCTGCTCGGCGGCCAGGGTCGAGAGCTCGCCCAGGTCGGCCGGCAGGCCGGAACTGCCGGCGCGTCGCGCGCCGCCCAGGGGGCCGAGCCATTCCGAGGTGCCCGCGGCGCGCCCGGCGACGGGAGGCAGCAAGCCGACGAGGCTGCCGCCGGCGGCCGTGGGTCCGCTGCCCTGGGCGGGGCGTCCGCCCGTGTCGGCCAGCCAGAGTATTCGCCCGCCGTCCGCCGCCTCGTGCACGACCAGGACGCTCGCGCCGCGGTCGCCCCACAGCAGGGGCAGCCGGCCCAGGAGCCGGCCGGCGGCGTCGAATCCCATCAGGTGGCCGGCGTCGGTGGTGACGTAGACCTCATTGCGGCCGTCGCCGGTGGCGTCGAAGACCGCGATGCCGCCGTCGAGGCGGGTGTCCTGCGCCAGGGGGAACTGGCCCAGCAGTTCCAGCGGGAAGCCGGGCAGGGTCGTGCCGTTGGTCGCGAAGGCGTGCAGGTGCGTGCCGCTGACCAGGAGCAGGTCGTGGCGGCCGTCGCCGTCCAGGTCGGCCACGGCCGGCTCGCCGACGAGCTTGCCCTCGAGGCGCGGCGCCCAGGGGGCGGACTCGACCGGCAGGTGGGACTGGAAGCGGAGCACCTCGGCGCCGTCGGCGCCGAAGACGAACAGGCGGGCCTCGTTGTCCTGCTCCCAGAGGGCCGTGCGCAGGCGGCCCGTCGCGTCGGGCGTCACCGCGAGCGGGCCGTGGTCGAGGGGCTCGCCGGTCTCGGTGGCGGGATCGATCAGGAACCAGTGGTTCTCGGTGATCACCAGGTAGCGGTCCTGGCCGTAGGGCTGGCTCAGCGTGCGCGGCGGCGAGGCGAAATCGCCGGTGTCACCGCCGACGGCGGCGCCCATGTCGAAGACGGCGCCGAAACGCTCGCCCCCCTCGTCCACGAGTTGCAGGCGGCCGGGCTCCAGGCAGCAGAGCAGGCGCGCCGTGCCGTCGGGCAGATGGGCGACCGCCGGCGCGTAGGCCAGGGTGTCGCCGGCGGAGGCCGGCCCCCAGGTCGGCACCGGGCTGCCGGCGAGCAGCACGTCCAGGTAGGCCGTCACGTCCCCGTCCCGCGTGCCCACGACCAGGTGGTCGCGCCCGAGTCCGGCGAAGTGAACGACGGCGGGCGGACCCGCCGGGGGCGCGGACAGGGCCCGCACGGCGCCCGCGGGGGCGTCCGGCAGCGGATCGGCGGCGGCCTCCCCTGTGCTCGCGTGGAGGAAGAGGTAGGCCGGCTCGAGGGTCTCCTCCCCGTCGACGACGGGCTGCGAGGCGCTGGCCAGCACCTCGATCCAGGTGTCGGGCCCGGCGTCGCTCACGCGCCAGGGGGTCAGCGAAGCCGGCTCGAGCAGGCGGGGCGCGCCGTCGGCGTCCGGCAGGCGGACCGGCGGCGCCTCGGACAGGGGCGACACCAGGGCGTCGAAGGTCATGGTGGCGTCGTTCTCGGAGATGCCGTGCAGTTCCAGGCCGGTCCAGGCGTAGTCGTAGGCACGGGTGCCAGGCCGCCCCTCCTGGGGCAGCGCGTCGGCGGTGCCCGCGTGGAAGGGGTCGCGCGCGGAGCCGAAGAAGCCGAGCACGTAGGCGTCGAAGACGCCCACGTCCTGGATGCCGTCGGACTCGAGCAGGCGCAGGCCGTCGCCCTCGCCGTTGATGGTGTTGTCCTCGAGGTTGGCGTCGATGCGGTTCTGGTTGACGTGCCAGACCAGCAGGCCCCCGTCGGGCAGGAAGAAGTCGTACATGCCCGTGTTGCGCCACCCGCCCTCGATGGGACCGCCGCCGTCCGGGTCGAACCAGTCGCCGCCCATGTAGAGGAAGACGCCAGTGTCGCCATCGCGTACGAAGCCCACGCCGGTCACGTCGGGCAGCGCGCCCGCCGTCAGGGGCACCCAGCGGTTCTCCAGCAGGAAGAACTCGCGCGGCGACACGCCGCCCACCAGGGCCTGGGGATAGGCGGCGTCGAAGTCGTAGGGATCGCCGTCCACCGAGGAACCACTGTACCAGGAGATGTAGGTGTTGCGCCGCACCTGCACCGCGGGCAGGTGCACCTCGGTCTCGGCGCCGCCCAGGATGTCCGTCTCGAGCCAGCCCAGGTACCAGCGGCACCAGGCGCTCAGCGAGGGCGGCAGCAGTCCGGCCACGCTGTAGGTCACGATCGAATCGGGGATCGTCGGGTGGTAGAGACCAACGTTGGCGATCAGGTTGGGGCCCGAATCCATCAGGTCCCAGAAGCCCACCGCGGGCAGGCCGGTGGTGGTGTCGTAGATGTCGGGCAGGCCCAGGGCGTGCCCGAACTCGTGGTAGAGCGCGCCGGCGATGCTGCCCAGCCAGCCGTCCTGCGACGTGGTCTCGGGGATGATGGAGCACTCGCTCAGCAGGCCCGTCTCGCCCGTGTCGGTGTCGGTGGACGTCAACTCCACCGGCTCCCCCAGGGCGACGAAGAAGGTGGGGATGTCGTTGGGCGAATCCAGGTTGATGTCGCTCTGCCAGTCGGCGCCGGAGTGCACGAAGATCACGTAGGTCAACGGATCGTCGTCGTCGTAGTCGGCGAGCTGGGGGCCGAAGGGGTCGGCCGCGGTCTCGGCGTCGGCCAGGGCGATGATGTCACGCACCAGGGTCTCGAGGCCGTCGATGGTCCAGTAGCCGCCCTCGCCCGGGGCGTAGTCGGCCAGGTCGCTCAGCTTGTAGCAGTCCTCGTCGCCAGGTGGCAGCACCTGGCCGTCGATGGTCAGGCGGCCGTCGGACTGGATGCCGTAGTACTCGGACAAGCCGCGCAGGTGCGCCTCGAAGTAGTCCTTGTCGTGGGGCGGCGGATCGATGACGTCCTCGTCGGTGGGCTCCCGCAGCAGGAAATCGCCGTCGGTGGTGACGCTGGTCAGGTCGCCGCTGCGGTCGGTCTCGAAGCCGATGCGCACCAGCAGCACGCGTAGCGTCGTCTCCGCCTGCTTCAGCGTGGAGGCGGGATCGCGGCGGGCCGGGCCCAGCCCCAAGGCGGCCAGCCGCTCGCGCGACAGGCGCGAGACGTGCCGCCCGCCCAGCATGTCGTGCACGCGGTGGAAGCGGTCGTTCATCACCTCGACGCGCCGCTGCTCTCGCGCGCGCCGCGCCTCGCCGCCGGGACCGGCGTAGAGCCGCTCGGCGGGGATGCGCACCACCGGCACCTTCTCGTCCGCACGCCGCTGCGCGGCGCCGGCCTCGGCGACCGCGAGCCACAGCGCCGCCAGACCGAGCACGGCGAGGGCGGCGCGGCGCCGCCCGCTGGCGTCAAGCCACTTGTTCAAGTCGTCTCCTCACGATCCCAGGGGTTCGTCGTTCCCGGCTCAGAAATCGTAGCCGAGAGAAAAGCGATTGACGTTCTTCAACCCCTTGGCCTGAGGCACGGACGCGAAGCCGAAGGTGATGTTCTGACCGACCCAACGGCCCAGGTGCATGCCGAGCCCCCAGGTCATGTCCTCGATCTGGCCCGTGCCCTTCTTGTAGCCGAAGCGGATGAAGAGCGACTGGAGGTAGGACCACTCCAGGCCCACGCCCCACTCCGTCTCGTCGAAGTCCATGCCCAGGCCGTAGTCGTCGGTGGAGGTGTCCCAGCTCAGCAGGGGCACCAGCACGTCGGACACGAAGAGCAGCGAGGTGGCCTCGCTGTGCATGATGCTGTGGGCCACGCCGAAGGTGATCTTGCGCGGCAGGGGATCGCTCTGGTCGGCGTCCACGTGCGTGATGTTGGGGCCGAGGTTGCTGATGGCCACCGCCACGTTCGACTTGAGCGCGGGGATCTTCCAGAGGATGCCCGCGTCGACCGCGAAGGTGCTGCCCGAGCCGCCCTGCTTGTCCTGCAGCACGTTGTCGGGGGCCAGGTTGTCGCGGAAGAACTTGAAACCGATGCCGAAGCCCAGGTTGGGCGAGAGGCGCGTGCCGTAGGTCACGCCGGCGGCCCACATGTTGGACGAGAAGATCTCGCCCTCGGTGCCGTCGTCGCTGGTCGCGAGCTGGTCGCCCATGCTCAGGTAGGTGAGGTTGAAGCCCAGGGATCCGCCCCACTTGCGGCCCACGTAGCCGCCCCAGTAGAGGGCGATGTCGTCGGCCAGGTCGGGCACCAGCTTGGACTGCATGGCGTGGATGCGCCCGGGATGCGCGTCGGTGGCGAAGGCCAGGCCGCCGGGATTCCACCACATGGCCGTCGCGTCCTGCGACAGGGCGGTGCCGGACTCGCCGAGGGCGTTGTAGCGGGCGCCGATGGGGAACTCCAGCGCGATGGCCCCCGCGCCCGAGATGGCATAAACGCTGCTACCGACGGACAGCAGTCCGACGGCGGCCAGCAGCATGATCAGCATGGACTTCCTAGACATCGATGAACCTCCGGTGATGACCGCGGCGGGATCCGCGATCCCGTCGTCTCTCTCGCTTGCAAGAACACATCCGGGTCGGCGCCCGCCGGCGCCGGCCCCTATCTCATGACCACCAGCTTCCCCGTGATATCGAGGCGGTGGCCGTCGTCGTCGAAACCGTGGCCCCTGACCACGTAGAGGTACACGCCGTTGGCGAGCTCGTCGCCCCACTCGTCGCGCCCGTCCCAGTGCATGACCTGCGGGCCGGGCGTGGTGAAGTCGCGCCCCGTCTCGTAGATCTTGTGGCCGGACAAGGTGTAGATGGACCAGCTCACCGACATGGGATCGCTCAGCTCGAAGATCAGCCGGGCCGGGCCCGGGGTCGGATTCGGGAAGAGGGTCACGTCGTCGATGGCCGCGACCTCCCCCGCCACGAGCTGGAAGGACAGCGTGTCGCTGCCCACGTTGCCGAGCACGTCGCTGGCGTGGACGGCGACGGTGTGCGCGCCCAGGTCCAGGTTGTCGGGCAGCGCGAGATCGACGCGCCCGGTGGTGTAGCTGCCGGGATCGAAGGCGAAGTTGCCCGAGACGTTGCTGGTGAAACCGCTCGCGTCGAACTCCAGCAGGATGCTGTTCAGCGGGCTGGTGCCCAGGATGCTGACGCCGCTGGTGTCGGCGATCACGGCGTTCAGCATGGTGCCGGGCTTGACCCGGAAGCGGTCGTCGGCGAAGGCCAGGTCGATGGCCGGTCCGACGAAGTCGTCCACCTCCCCGGTGGCGGCCTGGACCACGGGCAGCTCCAGGGCTGCCGCGAAGGAGCCCTCCGCCGTGTCGATGATCAGGCGCACCTTGCCCTGTTCGCCGTAGCTGAGCTGGACGGGCACCTTGAAGGGTACGCGCAGCGTGTCCTCGAGCACCGAGCCGGTGCCGTGGAAGACGGTGGCGCCCGGCAGCCAGTAGGCGTAGGACACGTTGTCCTCGCTGGCCACCTTGCTCTGACGGTCCTCGCGCACGTCGAGGTCGTAGCCGGCGCCCGGGCCGGGGGTCAGGCCGTAATCGCTCAGCACGCAGACGGCCTCCTCGCGCCAGCCGCCGTGCAGGGTGTCGAAGCTGGTGGCGTGGAAGGCGGGTCCCGCCGCCGGGTTGGGCAGCGAGGTCGCCGGGTCGCCCATCAGGTTGTACTTCTGGCTGTTGGACACGTTGTCGAACTTGGCGGCGCCGCCCATGGCCACCTTGGCCTGCAGCAGGGCCGTGCCCAGGGTCATGTCGGCGTCGACGAGACGGCCCGGATAGAGGGCCGAGTAGAAGGCGTTGGACAGCTCGTTGTTGGGGCCCACCCAGCTCACCTGCGAGGCGGCGATCGACGCGATGGCGCCCCCGTTCTCCTGGGCGACAAAGGTCTCGGCCATGCTCTGGCGGGTGGCGCTGTCGAAGATGCCCACGTCGCAGCTGAAGGCCGTGAAGACGCCGCGCCGGCCGCCGTTGGTGAGGCCGAAGATGTCGTCGGTCAGGAAGATCTGCTCGTCGGCCAGGGTGTTGTCCGAGCCGTGTCCGATGTAGTGGAAGACGGTCAGGCCCTCGTTCCACAGGCGCTTGGCCTCCTGGCGCGCGAGGGGCTTGAAGGTGCCGCCCGGATCGTAGTCGTAGTCGGCCAGGTAGAGCTTCACCGCGTCGATGGTAATGGGAACGAAGTTGTCGATAAGGTTCTCGGCCTGGTGCATGTGCATCGTCTCCGTGCACAGTATATCCGAGGGCTGGCAGAAGTCGTCGGCCGCCAGCACCACCCGGTTGCGCCAGGTGCCCGGGGGCGTATCGACGTCGTACGCCACCAGGGCGTCGACCCGGCGTTGGGCCTCGGCCGCGTCGCGCACGGTCAGCCGCCCCGCCGCCAGGTCCGGCAGGTCGAGCCAGGGAAAGCCCAGCGGCGTGTCGAAGGAGACCAGGTGGTCGTCGGTGGCGTAGGGATAGTTCTCGTAGCTCGTGAGCAGTCCCGGGAAGTTGGTACGCACGACCGAGGGGATCAGGTCCTCGAACTGGTTGCGGAAGTGGCGGTAGTCCCGCGAGGCGTCGCCCAGCAGGCACACCTGGCCGAGACGGCCCGCGCTCCGCAGCCAGAGCCACTTGAGGAAGTTGCGCAGGGCCAGCGGATCCTTCACGCCGCCGCCGAAGGCGTCGTAGACGTCCTCCACGTTGATCGCCTCCACGGTCTGCCCGGCGGCCCGGTGGGCGGCGAGTTGCGACGCGTGGGACAGGAGCTCGGAGCGGTACAGGAGGATGTAGTCGACCTCCCCGGACATGCGGCGCAGATCGCCCGGCGTGCGGCGCGCCAGGTAGGCGGGCGCCAGCAGGTCGGTGTCGCGGAAGGCGAGCAGGTGGACGTCCGTGCCGGGATCGCGGGTCAGGCCCAGGGTGAACGCCGCGGCGGGCGCGCCGTCGGGATCGCCCCGCAGCGCGTCGGGATTCTGGGGATCGCTCACGTCCCACACCGTGACGTCGTCGCCCGCCCGGAAGGACAGGCGCAGGTCGACCGCCTCGCCCGGCGCGCCCACCTGGGTGCCCCAGTGCACGATGCGGTTCTGCCCCGCCTCGAGGGACGTCGCCTGCCAGGCCATCATGTCGGCCGAGTCCAGGATCACCGAGGGCGAGCCGTCGGGGCTGCGCCGCGACATGACCACGTTGTTCTCGCCGTCGGCCACGTGCGGGGTCCAGCCCGCGATGCGGTTGCGCAGGCTGTCGGGGCGGCCGTCGTAGTGGATGGGCCACTCGTGGCGGATGGTGTCGCCGTGGGCCTCGCCGTCGTTGAGCCAGGTGGTCACGACGTTCACCCTGTTGGGGGATTCATTGAGGTGGTGGTTCGAGCGCACCTCCAGCAGGTAGAAGGCGGCGCTGTCGGGGACCGCGTGGGGGATGTCGAAGAGGACGGCCTTCTGTCCGAAGACGGCCGTGTCCCAGGCCCAGTTGTCCAGCAGGCGGCCGAAGGCCTCCACGTTGGACTGCTCGCGGTGGTGGCGCGCCAGGTGGATCTCCAGCGGCTCGCCGCCGTGGGCCGGCGCGTCCAGCGTCTCGACGCGCCGGGGCGTCCCGGGCAGCGGCGTGTCGGTCTGGTGGTCCTCCCAGGTCAGCCAGTAGACGGCGCGGTTGCTGTAGGGATGCTCGATCCGCTCGACGGGCGTCGCGGGGCTGCTGAAGAAGCGGTCGTGCCAGTCGTCGGGGCCGATGGCGTGGAAGCGCAGCCGGTCGCCGTCGTCCCAGTTGCCGTCGGCGTCGTCGACGTCCAGCGCGACCTCGGTCAGGCCCGCGTAGTCGTCCTGCCAGGTGGCGGGCGTGAACTCCGGATCGTCGGGCAGGGCCACGGGCCAGGCGCGGTAGCAGCGCAGCTTGGCGGGATCGACCTGCGAGTTGGAGATGCCGGCGAAGGTGAAGTCCTCCCCCTCGACGACGTGGGCGCCGCTCTGTTCGATCTCCACTTCCAGCCAGTTGTTCGTCAGCAGGAAGGCGTGATCCCCCTGGCGATCGTCGGCCTTGTCGGCGCGGCGCAGCTCTGCGAGGCCCGTCGCGAGACGGGAGAAGAGCTCCGTGTTGGCCACGGCGCCGGAGACGAGCGTCTCCACCGCGGCCTTGCCCCGGGCCGCGGCCAGGGCGTCGCGGTAGCGGGCCTGGGGAGTGTGGCGCAGGACCACCGTCACCGATCCGAGCACGCCGCCGGCGACCTCGGGCGAGACGATGACCGAGACCAGCGGCACGTCGCGGTGGATCCGCGGCGGCGTGACCTCGACGGCCGACGCGGGCGTGGCGCCGCCGCCGGGCCGCACCAGCCATTCGTGTCCGGCGAGTTCCCAGGCGACGTCCGCGCGCGTGGGCACGGCCACCACGGCGTGATGGCGGCGCGGTGTCGGCACCAGCGTGCCGTCGGGGCCCGGCGTCATGGGCGGCGGGGCGCTCCAGGCGAGTTCCCCGGCGGTGGGCCGGTCGTCGGCCGCGGCACCGGTCAGCGGGAAGGTGAAGACCAGCACCGTGGCGGTCTCGCTCGCCGAGGCCACGGCGACCTCGGGCGGGCCGATCCGCGGCGCGGCCCCCACCGGCGACGCCGCCAGCAGCAGCGCCGCGACGGCGAGCAGGAACGGGACGAGGATCTGCGAGCGGGTACGGGCACCCCATATGGATTTCGGCATGGCGTCAGGACTCCTCGCTCTCGGGCAGGGACTCCGCCTCTTCCAAGAGCATGATCGGAATGTCGTCTTCGACCCTGAAGCGGAGCTTGCAGGCGGGACAATCCAGCGCGCTGTGGTCCGCCACAGGACGCAGGGTCCCCTTGCAGGCCGGGCAGGCCAGGATCTCCAGGAGTTCGGGCTTCAGCACTCGTCAACCTCCGCTGCAGAGATACGGTACGAGAGAGCTAGGCCGCAGACGCCGCGCGTACGATCACAAACGATAATGAGCACACCTGACCGATTCCTTGGGGAACGGGCAAGCCTTGGGCTGGAGCCTTCCCCAGGGAGCCGGATCGGCGCCCGCACGAGGAAGGATACTTGAAGAGGTTGGCATTAAAAAGGATAAAGGAAGCCACACCGGATGTCAACAGGAGGCGGCCGATCGGGGGTCGAAAGGGCCTCAATCGGCCCTTTCGGCCTCGTCGAAGATACCCATGGACAGGAACTTGGTCATCCTGCGCTCGATGAGCTCGTCGGAGGGCATGTCGGTCAGTTCGGCCAGGTCCGCGCGGATGCGCTCGGCGATGGTGTCGGCCATGGCCGCGTAGTCGCGGTGGGCGCCGCCGATGGGCTCGGGCAGGATGGCGTCGATGGCCCCCAGGCGCTCGGCGTCGCGGGCTGTGATCTTCATGGCCCGCGCGGCGTCGGGGGCCTTGGCCCGGTCGCGCCAGAGGATGGCCGCGCAGCCTTCGGGGCTGATGACGCTGTAGATGGCGTTCTCCAGCATGTAGACGCGGTCGCCCACGCCGATGGCAAGGGCGCCGCCCGATCCGCCCTCGCCGGTGACGAAGACCAGGATCGGCACGCGCAGCGACGCCATCTCGCGCAGGTTGCGGGCGATGGCCTCCCCTTGCCCGCGCTCCTCGGCGCCGATGCCCGGGTAGGCCCCCGGGGTGTCGATGAAGGTGACGATGGGCCGCCCGAAGCGCGCGGATTTCTCCATGATGCGCAGGGCCTTGCGGTAGCCCTCGGGGTGGGCCATGCCGAAGTTGCGGTAGATGTTCGACTTGGTGTCACGGCCCTTCTGGTGGCCGATCACGGTCACCGGACGGTCGCCGAGCCAGGCGAGGCCGCAGACCAGCGAGGGATCGTCCCGGAAGGACCGGTCGCCGTGCAGCTCCACGAAGTGCGTGAAGATGTTCTCGATGTAGTGGTTGGTCGTGGGCCGGCGCGGGTGGCGGGCGAGCTGCACCCGCTGCCACGGGTCCAACTTGGCGAAGATCTCCCGGCCCAGGGTCTCCACGCGCTCGCGCAGACGGTCGACCTCGTCGGTCACGTCGAGCCCGCGCAGGGACGCGGAGTCCTCCAGGGTGCGGATGCGTTCCTCGAGCTCGACGATCGGCTTCTCGAAGTCGAGCCAGGGTGTCTTCTTCAGGTTCATCGGCCGGTTCCACTTCCGTGCGCGGCGGCGGGCCCATACCCGCCGCGCGAGGGATAGAATCTATCGGGCGGCTGGCGCCAGTGTCAAGGACGGCCCGGCGCCGCCCCTAGCCCGCGTTCGCGGATCGGCGCCGGAATCCCCCGTTGCGTCGCTGGGGTTCGGGCGCGGGCAGCCCGCAGCGGATGCGGATGGACACCACGCCGGCCAGTTCCCGCATGCGGCGCAGGGTGCTCAGGGACAGGCTCACCTGCCGGCTGCGCGAGCGCAGCAGCCAGCGCTCCCCGCCCCGCGCCACCTCCACCAGCAGGGACACCGTGCGCGGCGTCAGCGACCCGCCGTCGTCGCCCACGCCGGGCAGGGCGGCCCAGTTCACGAATTCCGACAGCTGCTCCGTGGCCCGGGGGCCGGCGGCGTCGAGGTCGAGGGTCAGCAGGACCTCGCTGGTCCAGTCGCGCAGCGCCTCGTCCACGGTCGTCAAGCGGTCGGCCACCATCTCCCGCACGCCGTCCGCCTTGACCCGCACCCGCCCACCGACGATCAGGATCGAATCGCTGCCCACCAGCTCCGCCGCCCGCTCGTAGAGGTCGGCGTAGACGGTCATCTCGATGAGCCCGCGCCGGTCCTCGAAGTGGCAGCGCGCGTAGAGGCGCTTGTTGCGGTCGCGGGCCTCGGACAGGGAGGTGACCACCCCCGCCAGGTCGACCCAGGCCCCGTCGCCGAGGTTGGCGGCGCGGCGGGTCGAGGAGACGGGCAGGCTGTCCATGAACTCGCGGTACTCGTGGAAGGGATGGCCCGAGAGGAAGAAGCCCACGGCCGCCCTCTCGAGGCTCAGTTCGTCCAGGGGATCGTAGCGCGAGGCCTCGTCGAGGGTCGGGCCGGTGGAGGCCTCGGCGGCGCCGCCGAAGAGGGAGGCCTGCCCCTGGGCCTTCTCGCGCGCCACGCGGTTGCCGTACTGCACGGCGCGGTCCAGGTTGGCGATCTTCTGGCGGCGGTGGCCGCCCAGGTCGTCCAGGGCGCCGGCGTGGATCAGGCTCTCGATGACCTTGCGGTTGGCCGCCGTCAGGTCGACGGCCTCGCAGAACTCGTAGAGATCGTCGAAATCCGCGTCGCGGCCCGCGCGCACCGCCGCGATCTCCTCGATGGCCTTGGCGCCGACGTGCTTGACCGCCCCCATGCCGAAGAGGATGTCGCCCTCGCGCACCCCGAACTCGCTGCTCGGCCGGTTCACGTTGGGCGGGTAGATGCGCAGGCCCAGGCACTTCACCTCGTCGATCAGCTGCGTGACGCGGTCGGACTTGCTCATCTCGGTGGTCATCGTGGCCGCCATGAACTCCGCCGGGTGGTGGGCCTTGAGCCAGGCCGTCTGGATCGACAGCACGGCGTAGCTGGCCGAATGGCTCTTGTTGAAACCGTACTCGGCGAAGAAGGCCATCTCGTCGTAGACCTTCTCGGCCAGAATCTTGCCGTAACCCCTTTCCTCGGCGCCCTGCAGGAAGAGCACCCGCAGCTCGTCCATCATCTCGCGCTTCTTCTTGCCCATGGCCTTGCGCAGGGTGTCGGCCTGGCCCATGGAGAAGCCGCCGAGCAGCGAGGAGATCTGCATGACCTGCTCCTGGTACAGGATCACGCCGTAGGTCTCCTTCAGGATGGGCTCGAGGTCCGGGTGGGGGTACTTGATCTCCTGCCGCCCGTGCTTGCAGTCGACGTAGACCTCGTCCATGCCCGCGCCCAGGGGCCCCGGACGGAAGAGCGCGTTGACGGCCACGATGTCCTCGAAGGCGGTGGGCTGCATCTTGCGCAGCAGCTCCTGCATGCCCGAGCTCTCCAACTGGAAGACGCCGACGGTGCGCCCTTCCTTGAGCAGGACGTAGGTGTCGGGATCGTCCAGGGGGATCTGCTCGGGCGTGAGGCGCTCGCCGGTGGTCCTCGCCACCAGGTCGAGGGCCTTGTCGATGACCGTCAGGGTGCGCAGGCCCAGGAAATCCATCTTGAGCAGGCCCATGGTCTCCACCATGCGCATGTCGAACTGGCTGGTGATGTCGTCCTTGGTGGACTTGAACATGGGGATGTGCTCGACCAGCGGCGAGGGCGTGATCAGCACGCCGGCGGCGTGGATGCCCGGGTTGCGGGACATGCCCTCCAGCACCAGGGCGTTGCGCAGCAGCATGTCGTGCTTGGGCGAGGCGTTGCGCACCTGCTTGAAACCGGGCACCGTCTCGATGGAGTCGCGCAGGGAGACCTTCGGGCCCTCGGGCACCAGCTTGGAGATCTTCTCCGCCTCGCCGAAGCTGAAGCCCAGCACCCGCGCCACGTCCTTGATCACCCCGCGGGCGGCCATGGTGCCGAAGGTGATGATCTGCGAGACGTTCTCGTGTCCGTACTTGTCGATGACGTAGCGGATGATCTCGGGACGCTTCTCGAAGCAGAAATCCACGTCGATATCCGGCATGGAGATGCGCTCGGGATTGAGAAACCGCTCGAACAGAAGCTTGTTACCTATTGGATCTATGTCTGTAATCCAAAGGCAATAACAGACGAGACTCCCGGCGGCCGACCCGCGGCCGGGCCCCACGGGGATGTTCATCTCCCGGGCGGCCCGGATGAAGTCCCAGACGATCAGGAAGTAGCCGGCGTAGCCGGTCTCCTCGATGACCCCCATCTCGTAGTCGAATCGCTCCTGCAGCTCGGGCGTGATGGCGCCGTAGCGGCGGATCAGGCCCTCCCGGGTGAGGTGGTGCAGGTAGGCGTACTCGTCGGTGAAGCCCTCCGGCAGGGGGAATTCCGGCAGCAGCAGTTCACCGAGCTTGAGCTCCAGGTCGCACATCTCGGCGATGCGCAGCGTGTTGGCGCAGGCCTCGGGCCAGTCCTGGAAGAGCTTGAGCATCTCCTCGCTGGACTTCAGGTAGATCTGGTCGGTGTCGTAACGCCAGCGGTTGGGGTCGTCGAACTGCCGGTTGGTGCCGATGCAGAGCAGCAGGTCGTGGGCCTGGGCGTGCTCGCGCTCGAGGTAGTGGCAGTCGTTGGTGCAGACCAGCCCGACCCCGGCGTTGCGGGCCACCTCGGGCATCAGCTTGCGGACGCGGGCCTCGGCGTCGATGCCGTGATCCTGGATCTCCAGGAAGTAGTTGTCCGCGCCGAGGATCTCCCGGTACTCCCCCGCGGCGCGCGTGGCGCCGGCGACGTCCCCCAGCTTCAGCGCCCGCGAGGGCTCGCCGGAGAGGCAGGCGCTCAGGGCCACCAGGCCCTCGCGGTGGGCGTCGAGCTGGGCCTTGTCGATGCGCGGCTTGTAGTAGAAGCCCTCCAGGTAGCCCAGCGACGAGAGGCGCATGAGGTTGCGCCAGCCGACCAGGTCGCGGGCCAGCAGGACCGTGTGGTGGGGCCGCCGCTGCGGGTCGTCGGAGCGCTCGGCGTGGTCCGGGGCGACGTAGGCCTCCATGCCCAGGATGGGCTTGATCTCGGCCTTGCGGCAGGCCAGGTAGAATTCCACCGCGCCGAACATGTTGCCGTGGTCGGTCAGGGCCAGGGCGGGCATGCCGTATTCCGCCGCCCGCTTGGCCATGGCGGCGGTCTTCATGGCGCCGTCGAGCAGCGAGTAGTCGGAGTGGTTGTGCAGGTGGACGAAGGTTGTCTGTGCCATGGGCTCCGGTCCGCGGTCTGGTTGTGGGGCTGCCCGGACCGCCACGATAACAGGAGGCGCCGGGATCGTCCACCACCCCCGTCCGGACCGGGCCGTCGCGCCTCAACGCGGCTGCGGAGCGCTTTCCAGGACCAGGTCGTAGGCCCGCTCGGTGACGTGGCCGGCGTTGTCGGCGGCCAGGATCTCCAGCCGGTGGGCGCCGGCGGGCGTGTCGTCGGGCAGTTCCACCAGCAGGCGGTCGCGGGGCGGATCGGGCTCCGCGATCAGGGGCTGGCCGTCCAGGGTCACGCGCAGCGCATCCCAGTCGACGCCCGAGCCCATGTCGTCCAGGCGCAGGGCGAGGATCTCCCAGACCGGCGCCGTGACGGCCACCTCGGCCGAGGGCGCGGCCGGCCCCACCCGCCCCTCGTCGGGACCGGGCCCCAGGTAGGGCGCGTTGACGTCCACGAAGAGGGCGTAGCGGCCCTGGCCGTGGGCGTCGAAGACCTGCTCCTGGGTCCGCCGCCGGGGCCGGCCGTTCAGCGACCAGCCCAGGCGGCGGTTCTGCACGTAGAGCCCCAGTTCGGGCGGCAGGGTGTCCGGCAGGACGGCGGACATGGGCAGCGGCACGCCGTTGCGGGCGGTCCAGTCCGGCGCGATCACGCGCGCGCACCAGCCCACCGGCTCCAGCCCCTGGACCCGGCGCGCCCTTTGCGCCTCCGCGGCGTCCAGGCTGTCCGGCGCCAGGGCGACGGGGCCGCCCGCGAGGGGATCGGCCGCGGGCGACGACGCCGGCGCGAGCTCGTCGTCGACGGCCGCCAGGAAGGGGGTCAGCCAGGATTCCGGTTTCCCGTCGTGGGGCGGCACCTCGACCCGCACCGGATCCCGTTCCCAGAGCGCGGCCGAGCGCGGCGGCTCCCCGGGGGCGTCCGCCAGGACGATCAGCTGCCAGTGGACCGCAGTGGCGTTGCCGGCGCGGTCCTCGGCCGTGACGCGCACCACGTGTTCGCCGGGCGCGAGGGTCGCCGGGTCCAGGCACCAGTCGCCGCCGCTGCGGCCGGACAGCACGTCGCCCTCGCGCCGGTAGAGCCAGCGTTCGCGCAGGCCGGGCTGCTCGAGCCACTCCAGGCGCATCAGGTGCTGGCGGGCGAAGTCGTAGACGTCGTTGCGCGCCTCGAAGACCAGCGAGTCGTCGAGGGTCACCGCCAGGCGGCGGGGTTCTAGGCGGTAGCCCATGACGTCGGAGGTCTCGAGCACCCGGGCGCTGAAGGCGACCGGACCGGCCACCCGCAGCGGCGGCAGCTCGCCCGCCAGGGGGTCGCCCGACACCGAGCGGGCCATCGTGCCGCCCTCGACGCGCGCGCGGGGCGCGGCCGGCACGGCCCGCACCTTCAGGATCGCGGGCGGAAGAGTGTCGGCCACCGCGAAACCGTGGGCCTGGGGATCTAGGGGCCGGTTGGCGGCGTCGCGCACCTCGAAGTGCAGGTGCGGCCCCGCGGTGCCGCTCTGGCCCGAGAGGGCGAGCACCTCGCCGCGGGTCACGGCGTGCTTGCCGGCCGGGAAGTGGAGCGTCACGTCGTAGCGCCCGCGGCGGGCCTGGGTACGCCGCACCAGGCCGCGCCAGCGGTCGCCGAAGCGCTCGAGGTGGGCGTAGACGTAGGTCCGCCCCGAATCGCCGCGCAGATAGAGGGCCTTGCCGTAGCCCCCGGACGAGAGGCGGATGCGCGAAATCCAGCCGTCCTCGACCGCCTGCACGGGGAAGCCCGTCCGGCCCTCGGTCTTCAGGTCCAGCCCGGCGTGGAAGCGCCCCGCGCGGTGCTCCATGAAGTTGGAGGTCAGGTAGCGCGTCTCCAGGGGCAGGGGCCATAGGGGCGCGGGCTCGGCGGCGGTTGCTGCGCGGGGCCCGGCGGCCAGCAGGATCAGGATGGTGGGAAGCAATCGTTTCATCGGGAAGACCTCCATGTCGGAGGCAATCTACCATCACCGGGCCCCGTCGTCCACCCGCCGCGCGACCGGAATATTCTGGCCCATCGCCCCCGTTTATGTTATTTTTTGCCGTCCATCAACTGCAGGGACCAGCCCCCATATCCCAGGTGCACAGCTGGGTGTTTTTTGTGTCGTCGGACCGGCACGGAGAATCGCGAGGAGATTTTCGAGATGTTCAAACTGCTGCGGTCACGGGCGAAGTTCTTCTACTGGATCATCGCCGTCTCGTTCATCCTGTTCACCTTCATCGTGTGGGGCGCCCAGTGCAACCGCCAGGACGGCTCCCGCGATCAGGGACCCACCTGGATCGGCTCGATCAACGGCGTGCAGATCACCACCGTCGAGTGGGACAGCACGCTGCGCAACTACACGGCCCGCCTGCGCGAGGCCTACCAGACATCCGCGCTGACCATCAACCAGCGCGCCCAGGCCGTCGAGACGGTCTGGAACGGACTGCTGCGGACCAAGCTGGAGGAAGCGGAGATCGCGCGCCGCGGCCTGAGCGTGGACGACGACGAGATCCTCGACGTGCTGAAGAACAATCCCCCGCCGGAACTCCTCTCCCAGTTCACCAACGAGGCGGGCGAGGTGGACATGGCGACCTACTACGACGAGTTGGCCAACCCCGAGCGCGACTGGACGGGCGTGGAGGCCTACCTGCGGGCGATGCTCCCCCGCGAGAAGCTCGTGCTGGCGCTGACCGAGGACGTGGCCGTCTCCGACCAGGAGGTCCGCGACGCCTACTACGAGCGGAACATGAAGGCCATCGCCGAGTACGCCGGCGTGCTCTTCTTCGACATGGCCTCCGAAGAGGAGCCTGTCGAGGAAGCGATCGAGGCCTATTACGCCGAGAACCTCGACGACTTCATGCAGCCCGAGCGGGTCGCGATCCAGCTGGTGACCTTCCCCAAGGAGCCCAGCGAGCTGGACGACACCGAGGTGCAGAGCCTGGCCGCCGACGTGCGCCAGGAGATCCTGGACGGCACCATGGACTTCGCCGAGGCGGCCGCCATCTACTCCGAGGACAGCAGCAAGGACAGCGGCGGCGATCTCGGCGCCTTCGACCGCGAGCGCATGGTGCCACCGTTCAGCGAGGCGGCCTTCTCCCTGCCCGTGGGCGAGCTGAGCCGGCCGGTCAAGACCGAGTTCGGGTACCATATCATCGAGGTCCTGGAGCAGTTCGAGGAACAGGGCGAGGTGGCCCGCGTACACGCCCGCCACATCCTCTTCAAGATCGATCCGGGCGACGAGACCCTGCTGGCGCTCTACGAGAGCGCGGCGGACTTCCGCGACGACGCCCTCGAGGTCGGCTTCGCCGAGGCCGCCCAGGACGCCGCCCTCGAGCCGCTCTACCCTCGCCCCCTGCAGGAGGGCGCGGACATCCCCGGCTTCCGCAACACCATCCCGGCCGCGATGTTCGCCTTCAACTCCAGCCAGGGCGATATCAGCCGCGTCATGGAGACCGAGGAGTTCTTCTACGTGGTCGAGAACGTGGAGTACCTCCCCGAGGGCCCCTCGACCCTGGAGGACGTGAGAGCCCAGGTCGTCAACAAGGTCAAGCGCGCGACGGAGCGCGAGCTCGCCGAGCAGACCCTCGCGCCCGCCGCGGCGGCCCTGGCCGCGGGCGGCGATTTCGGCGACGTGGCCGCCGAGTTCGGCCTCAAGCACGCGGTGACCGACACCTTCGCCGCCACGGGCAACATCCCCGAGGTGGGCTACGACGGCACCTTCAACCAGGCCGCCCTCGAGACCGAGCCCGGCGTCCTGCTGGAGCAGGTGCTCACCAACCGCGGCGCCTACGCCATGAAGGTGCTCTGGAAGTCGGACTTCGACGAGGAGGCCTTCGCCGCCGCGTCGGCCGACCTCCACGGCGACCTGTTCTCGCGCCGCCAGAACGAGGTCGTCGAGCAGTGGTACCAGGACCAGCTGGCCGCCGCCAAGATCGAGGACCGGCGCTACCTGCTCTACGCGCAGTAGGGCTGACGCGCCAGGACCGGACGACGGGAGGGCCGCCCTTGCGGGCGGCCCTCCCGTCGTCCGGTCGTGCGTTCGGTCGTGCTACGGTTTGTCGTCCCCGAAGGGATTGCGCGGCTTCTTGCGCTCGAAATCCAGCAACCCCTTGTCCATCTCGTCGAGCTTGTCGCGCCGGCGCCGCTCGTGCTCGCCCTCGCTGAAGAGCTTGGACATGCGTTCGGCCTCCGCCTGCTTCTGCTGGTCGAACTCGGCCAGGGCCTCGTCCATGGCGGCCTGCTGTTCGTCGCTCTCCAGCTCGTCGAGCCCCTTGTGGTCGCGGACCTCGATGTGGTTCTCGTAGGCGCTGGTCACCAGCGTGACGATGCCCGCCTCCTGCAGGGCCAGCACCTGCAGGCGCACGGTCTCCGGCGCCAGGCCCAGCAGCTCCGCCACCTGCTCGGGCGTGGGCGGCCCCTGCAACCGGTATGCCAGGATCCGGATGGCCGCGACCACCAGATGTCCGTCCTCGCGCGTCACCTTCGACATCTCGTCCCCTCTCTTGGTCGATCCTACCCGCGACTATGCACGACGGCGCGGCCCGGGGCAACGTCCGGATGGGTTCAGGTCCCGAGCAGTCCCTCCAGGCGGGCGATGCGCCGCGGCTCGCCCAGGGCGCGGGCGTGCTCGAGAGCCAGGGGCAGGTCGCCCAAACGGTGCTCGTGGAGGATGGCGCTCTCGAGATGGTACCAGGGATCGGCCCCGTGGAGCCGGCGCGCCCGTTCCAGCAGACGGGCCACCCGCGGCCAGTCGCCGGTACGCTTCAGTTGGCGCACGGCGTCCACGAAGAAGGGACGGGGCGGCGCGGCGCGGCCGGCGCGCGCGACGGCGCGGTCCATCCAGGCGGCCTCGCGGACCCGATCGCGACGGGACTCGCAGAGGCGGGCCAGGGACCAGGCGTCCTGCCAGGGCAGGTCCGGCAGGGGATCCGGGGCGTCGAGCAGACGGGCCCGCGCCAGGGCCTCGCCCAGGATCGCGGCCATGCCCACCATGTCCCGCCGGTTGTGCTCCAGAACCGCGCGCAGGGTGCCCACGCGGCCCTGCCGCACGAAGGCGAAGTAGGCGTGGGGGATCAGCGCGCCGTCGATGTCGCCGGCGCCGCGGCGCAGACCGGCGACCTTCGCCTCGACCGTCTGCTGGCGGCAGTCGGGCAGGCGGCGGCCCCAGAAGCGGCGGCAGACCGGCAACAGATCCCAGCTGGCCAGCGCGTCCAGCAGGCCGCGACGGCGGGCCAGGATGCCGCGCGTGCGCAGCAGGGGCAGGTCGAAGGTCTGGCCGTTGAAGGTCACCACGGTTGTGAAGTCGCCGGCGAGGCGGGCGAGTTCGGCGAGCATGGCCCGCTCGGACGCCGGCGAGGGCAGGAAGTACTGCCGCACGTGGAAGGCGCCGCGACGCCACCAGCCCAGGCCCACCAGGAAGGGCAAGGTGCCCGTCCCGCCGGCCAGACCGGTGGTCTCGGTGTCCAGCAACAGCAGGTCCCCCGCCGTGAGGTCGTCAGGGGCCGGGCGGGTGGCGACCCGGTTCAGCAGCGCGACGTCCCGCGGCGCCGCGGGGTCGGCCGTTTCGTGGCTGCGCTGCCAGACGGTGCCCGCCGGGGTCTCCCGCGGCTCCAGGTCCAGCCGCCGCGGGTCGCCCGCGGGGGCGGCGGCCCCGTCCCCGGCGTCGCGCCGGTCAAGCCTGGCCAGCCGCGCGCGCAGGTCCATCTCAGGCCGTCTCCCGGCAGGCCCCCAGGATCCAGCGGGCGCCCTCGAGGGCCGTGTGGCCTGAATCGACGGGCGCGCCCACGCAGGAGGGACAGCCCCGCTCGCAGGAACAGGCCTCCAGGTGGTGGCTCGCCGCGGCCACGATCTCGTCGAACTGGGCGAAGATGCGCTTGGCATAGCCCACGCCGCCGGGGTAGGCGTCGTAGACGTAGAGGGTGGGCTTTTCGGTGAAGGGGGACTTGACCATGGGCATGGTCCGCACATCGGAGGGATCGGCCATCACGAAGGCCGGCGCCACGCAGCCTATGAGATGCGCCAGGCCCTTCAGGGCGTCGCCCAGATCGAGCCGCGCGTCGGCCATCTGGCCGTGCAGGTCGTCCGACAGCTGCCACCAGAAGGCGGTGGTGTGCATCTCCATCTCGGGCAGGTGCACGCGGCCCGCGCCCACGTTCTCGTGGGTGCCCAGCTTGATCTTCTTGTAGACGGTGACCTTGCTCACCAGGCCGATCTCGCCGAGGCCCTTGAAGCCCAGGACGTAATCCTCACCGCCCTGGTCATCCAGAATGTCGTCGAGGGTCTTCAGCTCGGTCTTGCGCTGGGCGTCCGTGTAGTGGTCCACCTTGACAGGCTTGACGAAGGCCTTGCGCCGCTCCCAGTCCAGCTTGTCCACGTGGTACTGCTGCCCGCCGTGGATGTAGACGGCCTCGTCGTGGAGCATCTCCTGGGCGCTGAAGAGGTCCATCTCGCCGATCACGGCGTGGGTGGGCGTCGAGGTGTCGACGATGACCACGTTCTCGGGCGCCGCGCTGCGCAGGCTGACGTCCTCGGCGGGATAGGTGTCGGCCATCCAGTGGTAGGTGCCGCCCTCGCGGTGCAGCACGCCCTGCTCGGCCAGGTAGTCCAGGGCCTCGTCCACGCGCGCCTCGCCGAAGTCCTCGCCCGCGTCGAAGGGCAGCTCGAAGGCGGCGCACTTGAGGTGGCTGAGCAGGATGATCAGGTTGTCCGGATCCACGCTGGCGTGCTCGGGGCTGCGGCCGAAGAACCAGTCCGGATTGCCGATCACGTACTGGTCGAGCGGATTGCTGGTGGCCACCAGGATGGCCACGCTCAGGTTCTGGCTGCGCCCGGCGCGCCCCGCCTGCTGCCAGGTGCTGGCCACGGTGCCGGCGTAACCGGTCATCAGGCAGATGTCGAGCCGGCCGATGTCGATGCCCAGCTCCAGGGCGTTGGTGCTGACCACCGCGCGCACGCTGCCGTCGCGCAGCCCGCGCTCGATGGCCCGGCGCTCGGTGGGCAGGTAGCCGCCGCGGTAGCCGCGCACCTCCCCGCTCTTGATGCCGATCTTGCGGCCCGCCCGTTCGAGGTAGGTCAGCAGCAGCTCCACGCGCATGCGCGAGCGGGCGAAGACGATCATCTGGGCGCCCGTGCCCAGGAAGCGCTGGGCCAGCGAGCGGGTCTCCTTCAGGGCCGAGCGGCGGATGCCCAGCTCCCGGTTGACCACCGGCGGATTGGTGAAGATGAAGTGCTTCTCCCCGCGCGGGGCGCCGTTGTCGTCCAGGACCGCCACCTCGCGGCCGGCCAGCTCGGCGGCCAGCTCGCCGGGATTGGCGATGGTGGCCGAGCAGCCGATGAACAGCGGGTCGGCCCCGTAGAAGCGGGCGATGCGCCGCAGCCGGCGCAGCACGTTGGCCACGTGGCTGCCGAAGACGCCCCGGTAGTGGTGCACCTCGTCCACCACCACGTACTTGAGGTTCTCGAAGAGCTTCACCCACAGGGTGTGGTGGGGCAGGATGCCCTGGTGCAGCATGTCCGGGTTGGTGACCACGATGTGCCCGCTGCTGCGGATGGCCTTGCGCGCGGGCGCGGGGGTATCGCCGTCGAAGGTGTAGGTCTTGATGTCAGCGTCGAGATCCGTGACGACGCCGTGGACCTCGTGCATCTGGTCCTGGCTCAGGGCCTTGGTCGGGAACAGGTAGAGCGCGCGCGCCTGGGGATCGCGCAACATGGCGTCCAGCACGGGCAGGTTGTAGCAGAGAGTCTTGCCCGAGGCGGTGGGCGTGACTACGACGAAAGGCTCGCCGTCGGCAGCCAGACGCACCGCGGCCGCCTGATGGCTGTACAACTCGGAGATGCCGCGCCGCTTCAGCGTCGCGACCAGATCGGGGTGCAATGCGGCCGGATAGGGCTCGGTGCGAGCGGGGGTCGGAGCCAGTACTTCCCAACGGGTGACGTCGCGCAGAAAGCTCTCGTCGGCTTTGAGACGATCCAGAAGCTGTGCCAGGTTCAAGGTCCGCCTCCGTGCGCGATCGGCATCAATTCTCCTTGTCTTCGTCCTGCGGGGTCGCGTCGATCTCCCGCTTCACCTCGTCCTGCACGTCGCGCGTGGCTTTGCGGAACTTCTTGATGGAAGCGCCGAAGGACTCGGCTATCTCGGGCAGGCGGCGGGGGCCGAAGACCAGCAACACGACCAGTCCGATCACCAGTAGTTCCGGCCAACCCAGGCCGCCGAAGAACGCAAGAAATGGAGTCATCTTTCCCTCTCCCTGACAGGCCGGACGATCAACGGTACCAGCGCAGGATCTGCGAGGCCACGAAGACGCCGATCACGCTCATGAAGTTGAAGTGGAGCTTGAAGCCGAACGTGATGTCCAGCACGACCAGGTCCCAGTGGTTCAGCTCGGGGCCGAAGCTGACCGAGCGCACGAAGAGCTGCTCGGCCACCGAGCCCTCCTCCAGGAACAGGCCGATGACCTGGCTCAGGATGGCGCCGATGAGCATGCCCAGAAACAGCGTCAGCAGCACTGTCGGCATCGATTTGCGCATTCCGTTCTCCTTGGCAACCGCTCGCGTGTCCACGCCCAATATATCCGCACGCGCGCCCCGTTACCAAGGGCTAATGCGGATCAGCGGGTGAGCAGGGCCTCGCGCAGGCGGGCGTGGTCGGCGCCGAGCACCAGCACCGCGTCCTCGGTGGTGCCGGCGTCGTGCTCATGCAGCAGGACGGGATCGCCGAGGCGGCGGGCCAGCGCGGCGGCGCGCGCCTCGCCGAGACGGCGGTCGATCAGCAACGAGCGGGCGAATCCGTCGTGGGGAGCGTTGTCGATGCGGTCGGCCACGCAGCCCGCGCCCCCGACCAGCAGGCTGAAGTCGCCGGCCAGGTTCGGCACCGGTGTGCCGTTGAGGACCACCAGGTGCACGACGCCGCCCGGCACGTCCGCCACGTCGCCGCCGGCGGCGGGGGCCGCGACCGGGTCGGAAGCGGCCCCGTCGGATCCGCGCGAGCCGACGTGGGTGACCCAGACGCCCACCGAGATCAGGCAGGCCAGCACCAGCAGCAGCAGGATCGCCCGCAGAGCGCGCATCAAAGGCCCGATCCGTCCAGGGCCCGCGCGAGGGCGGGTTTGAGGCCCGCGTAGGAGTCGTCGAGGGTCTCGGGCAGCACGCGCGTGTCGCCCACCACGGAGATGAAGTTGGTGTCCGCGGACCAGCGCGGGAGCAGGTGCACGTGGAAGTGGGCCGGGATGCCCGCGCCGGCGGCGCCGCCCCCGTTGTAGCCGCAGTTGATGCCGTGGGGCCGGTAGACCTCGCGCAGGGCCTTCTCCGCGGCCTGCATCAGCACCGCCAGGTCGGCGACCTCGCCGTCGTCGCAGTCGGCCAGGGCGCCCAGGTGCCGGTTGGTGACCAGCAGCACGTGCCCGCAGTTGTAGGGATAGCGGTTCAGGATGACGTACCAGTGGCGCGAGCGGTGCAGGATGTAGGTCTCCTCGTCGCCACCCTGCAGGGCGTTGCAGAAGATGCAGCCGCCCGCCTCCTTGTCGCTCCGCACGTAGTCCAGACGCCACGGCGTGTAGAGCCTGTCCATGCCCACCCCCTAGCGCGCCCGCAGCAGGTCGTCTGCCGCCGCGAGCTCGGCCACGGTGTTGATCCCCACGACCTCGTCGGGATCGGTGATGGCCACCGTCTGCACCGGCCGGCCGGCGGCGACCAGGTGCGCGATGGTGTCGGTCAGGTAGTACTCGCCCTGGTCGTTGTCGGTCGACAGGCGGTCCAGCGCCTCGCGCATGTCCGCGGTACGGTAGCAGAAGACGCCCGTGTTGTACTCGCCCACGGCCAGTTCCGCGGCGCTGGCGTCGCGGGCCTCGACGATGCGGGCCAGGTTGCCGCTGTCGTCCTTGATGATGCGGCCGTAGACCCCCGCGTCCTCGACCACGCAGGTCAGGACCGAGGCGCTCGCGCCCGCCGCCACCGTCTCGTCCACCAGGCGGCGGACCGTGTCGGCGCGCAGCAGGGGCACGTCGCCGGCCAGTACCACCGTGTAGCCGTCCGGGGCCAGGGCCGGCACGGCCACCTGCACGGCGTGCCCGGTGCCCAGCTGGGGATCCTGCAGCACGAAATCCAGGTCCTCGGCGGCGAAGGTCTCCCGCACGCGGTCGGCCTGGTGGCCCACCACCACCACGACGCGGTCCACGTCGACCGCGCGCACGGCGGCGAGCACGTGGGCCAGCAGCGGCCGCCCGCCGATCTCGTGCAGGACCTTGGGCAGGTCGGATTTCATGCGGGTGCCCTTGCCCGCGGCCAGGATGACCGCCTGCAGGGTCGGGGTCTCGTTGCTCAACTGTTTTCCTTCCGCGCCTGCAGCGGCGGCTCGAACAACGACGACTCTGCCACCGCGGCGGACGTCACGTCCAGGACGAGGTTGTCGATCAGGCGGGCGGGTCCCACGTGGGCCGCCACCGCCGCGATGATCCGGCCGTCGACGCGCGCGGGGCGGGTCAGGTCCGGCACCGCGCGCACCTCCGCGTAGTCGACCGCGTCCGCCGGCACCAGGTGCAGGGCCAGCAGGTCCTCCAGAGCGACGGTCTCGCGCTCGCCCTCGGCCAGGCGGCCGCGCAAGGCCTCGAGGGATCGCCAGAGGCAGGTGGCCCGTTGCCGGGCGTCGTCGTCGAGATAGCGGTTGCGCGAGGACATGGCGAGGCCGTCCGCCTCGCGGCGGGTCGGCGCGTCGACCAGGGTGACCGGGAAGTCCAGGTCGCGGACCATCTCCTCGATCACCAGGCACTGCTGTCCGTCCTTGCGCCCGAAGACGGCCACGTCGGGACGGAGCAGGTTGAAGAGCTTGGCCACCACCGTCAGCACGCCCGCGAAATGGCCGGGCCGCCGGGCGCCGCAGAGCACCTCGGCCCGCGGGCCGGGCTCGACCGACACGCCGCCCGCGTCGGGATACATCTCCTGGACCGAGGGCGCGAAGACGGCCGCCGTGTCGAGGCCGGCCAGGGCCTCGAGATCGCGGTCCAGCGCGCGGGGATAGTCGGCGAAGTCCTCGCCGGGGCCGAACTGGGTCGGGTTGACGAAGATCGACACGAGGACGCGGCCGTGCTCCGCCGCCTGGCGCACCAGGCTCAGGTGCCCCTCGTGCAGCGCGCCCATGGTGGGCACCAGGGCCAGCGGTCCCCGCGCCCGCAGGGGCTCCAGGCGGGACAGTTCCTCGCGCGTGCGGATCAGTTCCACGGCAGGCCTTGCTCGTCCGTGTCGCAGGACGTCAGGTAGCCGCGCTCGGGATCGGCCTCGGGCTGGGGCGAGTGGGTCGGCTCGGCCTCGGCGGCGGTCGCCGGCGCGTAGGCGTGCTTGTCGGAGAAGCAGTGCTCCTCGGACGGGAAGGCGCCGTCGCGCACCTCGTCGCTGTAGGCGCGCACGGCCGCCACGGCCAGCTCGCCCAGTTCCGCGTAGCGCTTGACGAACTTGGGGCGCACGCCCTCGAAGAGGCCCAGCAGGTCGTGGAAGACCAGGATCTGGCCGTCGCACTCCGGTCCGGCGCCGATGCCGATGGTCGGGATGTTCACCAGGTCGGTGATGCGGCGGGCCAGCACGTCGGGCACGCATTCCACCACGATGGCGAAGCAGCCGACCTCCTCCAGGAAGGCCGCCTCGTCCAGCACGAGGTCGGCGGCGCCGCGGCCGCGTCCCTGCACCTTGAAGCCGCCCAGCTTGTGGATCGACTGGGGCGTGAGCCCGATGTGGCCCATGACCGGGATCTCGGCCGCCAGCAGGGCCTTGATGACGCGCTCGCGGGACCGCCCGCCCTCCACCTTGACGGCCGAGGCGCCACCCTCCTTCACCAGGCGGATGGCGTGGCGCACGGTCTCGCTCGGCGAGACGTGGAAGCTGCCGTAGGGCATGTCGGCGATGACGGGCACGCCGGGGCGCGAGCGCGTGACGGCCGCGCAGTGGTGCACCATGTCCTCGATGGTCACCGGCAGGGTGTTCTCGTGGCCGAGCACCACCATGCCGAGGGAATCGCCCACCAGCAGCGCGTCCACGCCGCCCTCGCCGGCGATCAGGGCCGAGGTCAGGTCGTAGGCCGTCAGCATGACGATCTTGCGCCCGCTGCGTTTGCCCTGCGCGAATATGCGGAGATTCTTGGGCTTCATCTCGTCGTCTCCCCCTACGGTCAGGCCGGGGCGAAAAAGCGCGTGCCCTGGAACGGTTCCAGCAACAGTTCGTAGAGCTGGTCCAGGTCGTGCGGCACGTTCACGAAGTCGAAATCGTTCGTGTTGACCACCAGCAAGGGCGTCTGCCTGTAGTGGTGGAAAAAATAACTATAAGCGCTGTTGAGCGCATCGATGTATTCGCGGTTCATGTCGCGCTCGAAGGTGCGCCCCCGGATATTGATCCTCTCCATCAGGACGTCCGTGGAGGTCTGCAGGTAGATCACGAGGTCCGGTTTGAGGATATGCTGCTCGAGGATCGTGGCGAGCTGGTCGTAGAGGGTCAGCTCGTCGTCGCTCAGGTTCAGGTTGGCGAAGATGCGGTCCTTGGCGAAGAGATAGTCCGAGATCACCGAGGAGGCGAAGAGGTCGGGCTGGGTGAGCTTCTGCTGCTGGCGGTAGCGGCTGAGCAGGAAGAAGATCTGGGTCTGGAAGGCGAAGCCCGTCCGGTCCTGGTAGAACTTGGCCAGGAAGGGGTTGTCCTCGACGACCTCCAGGTTCACCGAGGCCCCGGTGCGGCTCGCCAGCAGCTTGGTGAGGCTGGTCTTGCCGGCGCCGATCACGCCCTCGACAACGACATAACGCCAAGGCAACACGCCTGATCCCTCCGGTGTCATCTCTCAGCGGCGGCTCGCGCCGGCAATAGCGTCTCGGGCCGACGGCGGGCGGTCCGTCCCTCGACCGCGCGCATCATGGCACAAAGCCGTGCCACTGTCTGCCCCGAATCGGGCACGATCAGCCCGGGTGCGAGCTCCGCCAGGGGCTCCAGCACGAAGGCCCGCTCGGTCAGGCGCGGATGGGGGATCGTCAGGTCCGGATCCGACGCCACGAGCTCCCCGTAGAGCAGGATGTCCAGGTCCAGCGGACGGGGCCGCATGTGGGTCCCGGCGGCCCGTCCCCGCGCGCGCTCGATGCCCTGGAGCGCCGCCAGCAGCTCGCGCGGCGCCAGGTCGGTCACGACGCGGACGCAGGCGTTCAGATAGTCGGCCTGGGGCTCCCCCGGCCCCACGTAGGCGCTCTCGTAGACCCCGCTGACCGCGTCGACCGTCAGGCGGGGATGCCCTGCCAGGGCGCTCAGGCCGGCGCGCAGCTCGGCCAGGCGGTCGCCGAGATTGCCGCCCAGGCCCAGGTAGGTCGTCACGCGCCCGTCGCTCACTGGATGGACTCCCCGTTCTCGTGCCGGCGGCGCGAGCGCCGCGCCTTGCGGGTCAGCATCTCGTCGCGGGTGCGGTCGATGGTCACCGACACGCTGCCCAGGAAGTTGCGGATGGGCGGGTTGGGCTTGTGGACGGTGACCGTGGCGGCTTCCAGCGAAAACTCCTTCAGCAGGGCGTCGCAGATGCGCCCGGCGAGGGCCTCCACCAGGTGGAAGGCGTTGCCGCCGGTCAGCTCCACGATGCGCTGGTGCACCTTGGTGTAGTCCAGGGCATCGGCGATGGTGTCGCTCTCGGCGGCGTCCTGCACGTCGGTCCACAGCTCCACGTCGATCACGAAGCGCTGACCGAGTTCGCGCTCGGCCGGGTGGGCGCCGTGGTAGGCGTAGACATCGATGCCGGTCAGTCGGATGCAATCCATCACAGCCTCCGCAGCCGCGCGGCCGCCTCGTCGATGCGGTCGTCGGCCGTGGTCAGGGAGATGCGGAACCAGCCCTCGCCGCCGGGGCCGAAACCGGTGCCCGGCGTCACGACGAGATTCTGCTCGGCCAGGACGCGGCGGCAGAAGCCGAAGCTGTCTGCCTGCGCCGGCACGCGCGCCCACACGTAGAAAGTGGCGCGCGTGTCGAAGACCTCCAGTCCGGCGGCGGCCAGCGCCGCGACGATGGTCTCGCGCCGGCGGGCGTAGGGAGCCATGACGTCGGCCATGAGCCCGTCGCAGTCCTCGCTCAAGGCGAATATGGCTGTTTCCTGCACCGCAGTAAAGGCGCCGCTGTCGATGTTCTGCTTGACCTTGTCCAGGGCGGCGATCACCTCGGCGCTGCCGGCGGCGAAACCGATGCGCCAGCCGGTCATGTTGAACATCTTCGAGAGGCTGTGGAACTCGATCACGCGGTCCCGCACGAGGTCGGCCGATTGCAGCAGGCCCGCCGGTGCGGCGCCCCCGAGGACGACCTCCCGGTAGGCCGCGTCGTTGGCCGTGACCAGCCCCGCGCCGCGGCCCGCCGCCAGCAGGGCTTCGAAGTCCGCCGCCGCCGCCACGGCCCCGGTGGGGTTGTGGGGATAGTTGAGCATCAGCAGCCGCGACCGCGCGCCGGCGGCCGCGGCGATCTCGGCGGGATCGGCCACGAAGGCGCGCTCGGGCGCGAGCCGGTAGGTGACGGGTTCGCCGCCGGCGAGGATCGTCGACGCGGCGTAGACGGGATAGCCGATGTCCGGCACCAGCACCCTGTCCCCTTCCTCCAGCAGGGCCAGTGGCAGATGGGCCAGCCCCTCCTTGCTGCCGATCAGGGCCATCACCTGCGTGTCGGGATCGACCACGACGCCCTGGCGCCGGCGCAGCCAGTCGGCCACGGCCGCGCGGAAGGCGGGCGCGCCCTTGTTGTCGGGATAGCGGTGGTTGGTGGCGCGGCGCACCGCGTCGGCCATCACCCCCAGCAGGGGCTCGGGCGTGGGCAGGTCGGGATCGCCGATGCCCAGGTCGATGACGTCGCGCCCCTCGGCCAGGGCCGCGCGCTTGGCGCGGTCGATCTCGGTGAAGAGGTAGGGCGGCAGCTTCTGCAGTCGGGACATGGCGCTCCTCGGGCCCGTGGCCGCGTCGTGGCCGGCGCGGGCAGAAAAAGGCCCCGCGCCGTTGCGACGGTCACGGGGCACTGTATACCGACGGGTCGTCCGGAATCAATAACCGGCGTTCTCGCGCTGGAGCCGGCGGCGCTCCATGAGCTGGTCCTGGCGGTCGATCTCCTCCCGCGCCCAGCGCTTGTAGTCGCCGGTGGCGTTGGCCATGACCCAGCGGAACTTCTCCTTGGCCTCCTGGTAGCGGCCGTCGCATTCCAGGGCCTTGCCCCAGGCGTAGCGGATATAGACCTTCTGGAGGGCGTCCTCGACGCGGGCGTCGGCGGCCGCGGCCGCGGACAGGGCCTCCTGGCAGCGCTCGTCGGAGGCCATCAGCTCGATCATCTCCTCGGCGGCCTTGCCGTCGCCGGACTTGATGGCCAGGTAGTCGTTGAAGGCGGAGATAGCGTTGGCGGTCTGCCCCAGTTCGCGGTAGGACCGCGCCATGTTCAGCAACACGATGTCGCGCCGGCTGCTCTCGGGATTGTTGGCCAGGAAGGCCTGGCACTGCGTGACGGTGCCGTTCCAGTCCCGACTCTTCATCTTGTCCACGATCAGCTGGTAGCCCACGCTGCCGCCGGCCTGGCTGCCGTACTCGCTGCGCTTGGCGGCATAGAGACGCGCCTCGGCCACGTTGCCGAAGCTGCGCTCGCGCTTCTCCGCCTCCTCGCAGGCCTTGACGAGCCTGGGCATGGCCTTCTCGGCGAGATTCGGACAGTTGTCCACGACCCGCTCGTAGACCTCCACCGAGCGCGCGTAGTCCTTCACCGCGCTGTGCATGATGGCCAGGTTGAACAGGATGGCGCAGTTGTCGGGATCGATGCGGCTGGCGTTCACGTAGGCCTGCCGCGCCTTGCGGTAGTCCTTGAGCTTGGCGTAGGTCTTGCCCAGATCCATGTAGTCGCTGGGCTTGGCGTCCTGCCCGACGATCTCGATCAGGGATTCCTGGGTGGTCCGGGCATCCTCGAACCGACCGGTGGCGTAGAAGGCCTTGCCGAGAAACCGCAACGAGTTGTCGTGCTCGGGGCAGATGGCCAGCGCCGATTCCAGCGACGGGATGGCCTCGGCCCAGTTCTGGCCCTGGATGAAGGGGCGGGCCACCTGGAAGGCGTGGTTCGCTTCCTTGTACTGCGGCTCGGGACAACCGACGGCGAGCGCCGCGTAACCGGCGACGACGACCGCGGCCGCCAGGACGAGCAGCAGCCGACGGCGAGGCGACGTATTTCGTGTGCGGGTATTCATGGGCACCTCCTGCAGGGTGCGTGCAAGGCGATGATCGGTCTCTGTGTCAAACTAAGGCTCCAAAGCGGCCAGTAACATAGAAAATCGGGGATGATGTGTCAATTGGCGTCCCGGCCGCACTATCCGCGACCCGCTCCATCTCTCCGATTCGCGTGTGCAACCCCCTGGGACGGGTAAAGTTCCCGGAGAGGCGTCAGTCCGCCCCCGCGAGATCCCCGGGCGTGTCGAAATCCCTGCGGACGCCCGGATCCGGGACCTCCACGAAGCGGAGCGCGGCCCCGCAGCGATCCAGCAGATCGCGCATGGCGCCCGGGTGGTCCGCGGGCGACAGCTCCCGCCAGGGGGCCAGCGGCGAGACGACCGGGTGTCCCCGGAGGCCCGCGTGGCGTGGCACCAGGATCGTCCCGGGCTCCGCACGGCTGGCGCGGGCCAGGGCCTTCAGGGTGGCGTCGGCGACCAGGGGCAGGTCCACCGGGTGGAACCACAAGTGGCTCGCCCGCCCCTCCAGTCGCGACGCGGCGGCCAGGCAGGTGGCGGCGGTCCCACCTCCCGCCGGGTGCGGGATCCAGAGGTCGACCTCCTCCCCGGGCAGGCAATCCTGGTAGAGCGGTTCCAGGTCCGGCAGGGTCACCACGGCCGTGCGGTGACCGGCGCGGCGGTGCAACGCGCAGACACGCGCCAGGAAGGTCTGCGACTCGCCGGGAAGCCGGCAGGCGCCCTTGGCCCGGCCCATGCGCGAGGACGCGCCCCGCGCCAGCACGACGGCCCAGTCCGCGCGGGGGCCGCTCACGGCGCGTCCCCGGGGCGCAGGGCATAGGCGGTGCGCAACCCCCGGGCGTCGCCGGCGGCGTCGCCCAGCAGGACCAGGGGAATGCCCAGGTCGGACATGATGCGCCCGACGCAGTCGAAGAGCCCGGGACTGTCGTCGCAGGCCTCCATCTCCAGGAGCGCCGCCGCGTGGGGCACCGTCGGCGCCGCGTCGGCCAGGTACGCGAGCACGCCGTCCCAGGACCAGACCGGCCCGGATTCGCCGGGCGTCAACCAGGCCGCGGGCACCGGTTCGGCGCCGGTGGCGGCGGGCCCCGGCGCGCAACCCACATCGGAGAGCCCCGTGACGGTCAGCACCAGGGAGGTCGACCGCGGCAGGTCGACCGCCGCGCCGGGCGGCGGCGCATGGAGCACGACGTGGTCACCGGACACGGCGAGCCGCCGCTCCACGTCGTCGAGATCGGCCGTCTCGACCACGGGCACGCCCTCCTCCTCGAGCACGCGTCGCACCGCCCGCAGCAGGTCGTCGCGTCCGCCGCCGCCCCGGATCACCACCACGTGGCCGCCGTCGCGGGGCAGGAAGCGGTGCCAGGCATCCAGGAAGGCGAAGTTCAAGGGCCCGTCTCCCCGTTCAGCAGGGTCGCGTACCAGGCCTCCAGGGCCTCGACCATGCGCGTGTGGCCGAAACGGTCGCGGGCGCGGGCGCGTCCCGCCTCACCCCAGCGGCGGGCGCGCGCGGGATCGCGCAGCACCTCGCCCAGGGCGCCGGCCAGGGCCGCGCGGTCGCCGGGCGGCACCAGCAGGCCCGTCCGCTCGTGGACGTTGACCTCGGCCACGCCGGTGGGCAGCTGCGTGGAGATCACGGGCAGGCCCGCGGCCATGGCCTCGATCTGCACCAGGCCGAAGGTCTCGCTGCGCCGCAGGCTGGGCAGGACGAGGGCGCCGCAGCGGGCCATCACCGCGCGCAGGTCCGCGTCGTCCAGTTCGCCGTGCAGGCGGACACGCCCCCGCAGGGCCGGATCCTCGGCGCGCGCCCGCAGACGGTCCCGCAGGGGGCCGTCGCCGACGATCTCCAGGCGCGCCTCGGGCACCTCCGCCACGGCGTCCAGGAGCAGTTCGAGCCCCTTGTAGTAGACCAGGCGACCCACGAACAGCAACGGCCCCTCGCCGGGCCGCGTGTCCAGGGTCCAGTCGTCCACGTCGATGCCGAAGGGGATGACCGCGACCCGGTCGCCGCGTCCGGCGAGCTGGGGCGACTCGTCCCGCAGGCTGGCCGTGGAGACCGCGATGCCGTGCGCGCGGTCCAGCAGGCCGGAGAGCAACGGGCGCAGCAGGACCGCGCCCAGCTTCTGGCGGGTGATGTCGGCGTGGTACCAGACGGTCAGGCGCGCCCCGGGCGGCCAGGCGCGCCCGGCCCAGCGCAGGGCCAGCGCCGCCAGGGGATTGGGCCAGTGCAGGGTGACGACCTCGGGCCGGGCCTCGCGCAGGACGCGCCGCAGCGTACCGGGCAACGCGGGCGTGACGGGCTGCGAGGCGACCGTCGCCAGCGAGCGGCACCGGATCACGTGCCCGTCCGCCGCCGCGGCCGTCGTCTCCCCGTGCGAGGCCGCCACCGACCACACCTCGTGCCCGCGCGCGGTCAGCCCCCGCCCGATCAGTCCCAGCACGGTCTCCATGCCGCCCTTGACGGGCGGGTGGTATTTCCCGATCTGCAGGATCCTCATCCAAGCACCCTACCCAATGTCGAATAACTATCCAACAGGAGTCTGCTCCCATAAAAGACGAGGGCGGTCCCACGGGGGGACCGCCCTCTCATCTGCGAGGAAGCCTGGACTACATCATGCCCATGCCGCCCATCCCGCCGCCCATATCGGGCATCGGGGGAGCGTCCTTCTCGGGCTCGTCCGTGATGCAGGCCTCGGTGGTCAGCACCATGGCCGCGATCGAGGCCGCGTTCTGCAGGGCGGAACGCGTGACCTTGACCGGGTCGATGATGCCCGCGGCCAGCAGGTCCTCGTACTCCATGGTGGCGGCGTTGAAGCCCCACTTGGCGTTCTTGTGATCGCGCAGCTCGGCGACCACGAGGGAACCCTCGAGGCCGGCGTTCTTGACGATCATGCGCACGGGCTCCTCCACGGCGCGCGCGACGATGTCGCGGCCCACCGCGGCCTCGCCCTCGAGCTTCAGGGCCTTGATGGCCTTGTAGGCGCGCAGCAGGGCCACGCCGCCACCGACGACGATGCCCTCCTCCACCGCGGCGCGGGTGGCGCTCAGGGCGTCCTCGACGCGGTGCTTCTTCTCCTTCATCTCCACCTCGGTCATGGCGCCGACGCGGATCACGGCCACGCCGCCGGCCAGCTTGGCCAGCCGCTCCTGCAGCTTCTCGCGGTCGTAGTCGCTGGAGGTCTCCTCGATCTGGGCGCGGATCTGGGAGATGCGGGCCTTGACGTCCGCGCTCTTGCCCTTGCCGCCCACCAACGTGCTGTTGTCCTTGTCGATGGTGATCCTGGCGCAGGTGCCCAGGTCGCCGGTGGTGGTGTTCTCCAGCTTGAGACCGGCGTCCTCGCTCATGACGCGGCCGCCGGTCAGCACGGCGATGTCCTCGAGCATGGCCTTGCGGCGATCACCGAAGCCGGGGGCCTTGACGGCCGCCACCTGCAGGGTGCCGCGCAGCTTGTTCACCACGAGCGTGGCCAGGGCCTCGCCGTCGATGTCCTCGGCGATGATCAGCAGGGGCCTGCCCTGCTGGGCGACCTTCTCCAGGACCGGCAGCAGGTCCTTCATGTTGCTGATCTTCTTGTCGTGGATCAGGATGATCGGGCTCTCGAGCTCGACCTTCATGGTCTCGGCGTTGGTGATGAAGTAGGGGCTCAGGTAGCCGCGGTCGAACTGCATGCCCTCGACCACGTCCAGCTCCATCTCGGTGCCCTTGGCATCCTCGACTGTTATCACGCCGTCCTTGCCGACCTTCTCCATGGACTCGGCGATGATCTTGCCGATGGTCATGTCGTTGTTGGCGGAGATGGCGGCGACCGAGGAGATCGTCTCGCTGTCGCGCACGGTCTTGGCCTGCTTCTGCAGGGCCTCGACGGCGGCCACGGTGGCAGCCTCGATGCCCTTCTTCATGAACATGGGGTTGGCGCCGGCGGCCAGGTTGCGCATGCCCTCGTGGATCATGACCTGGGCCAGCAGGGTGGCGGTGGTGGTGCCGTCGCCGGCCACGTCGTTGGTCTTGCTCGCCACTTCCTTGACCATCTGGGCGCCCATGTTCTCGAAGGGCTCGTCGAGTTCGATCTCCTTGGCGATGGTCACGCCGTCGTTGGTCACCACCGGAGCACCGAATTTCTTATCCAGGATCACGTTGCGGCCGCGGGGGCCGAGGGTGATCTTCACGGTGTCGGCCAGCTGGTCGACACCCTTCCTGATCTGCTCGCGCGCATCGGCGTCGTATTTGATCATCTTCGCCATTTGTCCACTCTCCTTCTATTGAACGATCACGGGCTAGAGGATGGCGAGGATGTCGCCCTCGCGCAGGATCAGGTATTCGTCACCACTGACGGTCACCTCGGTTCCCGAATACTTGCCGTAGAGCACCACGTCGCCCTTCTTCACCTCGGGCTTGACGCGGGTGCCGTCGTCGGACACGCGGCCCGGGCCCACGGCCATGATCTTGCCCTGCTGGGGCTTCTCCTTAGCGGTGTCGGGGATGATGATGCCGCCCTTCATCGTCTCGGCCTCCATGGCCTGCACGATGACGCGATCGGCCAGGGGTTTGATGCTGATAGCCATCTCCATCGCCTCCTTTCCCTGCAACTCTTTGATCGGTTTAATGTTAGGTGCATTAGCACTCTGAGGGTTCAACTGCCAAGTCGATGGGAAAGATAGAGCATCAGGCGGAGGTGGCAAGCAAAAAATGCGATCCGTGCCGAAGTCTGCCATATCGCTGCCATTCTGGCAGCTTCATGCACGGCAACGAGCTAGGACTTGCGGTTGAACGTGGGCGATGTACTGTTGGCGCGTCGCATCCATCCCAACACCGGAGCTCCCGCGATGATCCTGTCCGCCCACGTGCCCCTGGCCGCCCCGGCGCTGTCCCGCTACGACCTGAGCGGGCTGCGCGACGAGCTGCTCCACACCGATCCGGAGCGGGGGCTGGCCGCGGCACACGCGGCCGCCCAACGCATCAACGAACGGCGGCAGCAGGAGGGCGGTCCGTGGGTGAGCGCCGGCCAGGTGCGTGCCCTCTGCGTGCTGTCGCTGGCCCTGGGCGAACTGCTCCTGCACTACGCCGAGGAAGTGGACCCTCGGTTCTGGACACGCATCGACCGTCGCCTGCGACGCGCCCTCGGCGAGGACGCCCGGGAGCGCCTGGACACGGCCCTGGCCGCGGTCGTCCCGGACCTGCACGCGTCCGCACCGGCCGACACCGGTCGCGGCACGCCGCGGCGGTCGCTGCTGCGCGAGCGGGCGCTGCCTCTGCTGCTGCTGGGCCTGCTGCGCGACAACCGCGCCCTGTCCCCGGTGATCGACCTCGTGGCCACGCCCGCCCCCGGCACCGACGACCTGCTCGGACGCGCCTGGCAGGCCCTCGGTTCCCTGCTGGAGCGCCGTCCCGGCTTCGCGGCCGAGGACGGCACCCTGGCCGAGCTGCTGACCCGTCCGCAGCGCCTGGCCCCCGACGACCTGGCCGCCCAGCTGCGGCTGGCCCACGCGGCCTGGCACCGCTGGACGCCGACGACGGCCCCGTCCCTGCTGCTGGGCGCCGGCGAGCTGAGCGCCGAGGACCGGCCGCGCCACCAGGGACCCGGCCCCGCCGAGGTCATGTCCTTCGACGGCGGCGACGAGGCGCCCGGCGCCGGCACCGGCGACGACGATCCCGACGCCGAGCGCTATTCCCCCGACCGTGACTGGATGCCCGAGCTCGTGCTGCTGGCCAAGAACTCGCACGTCTGGCTCCACCAGCTCGGCGAACGCTTCGGCCGCCCCGTGACGACCCTCAACGCCGTGCCGGACGAGGCCCTCGACGAGATGGCGGCCCAGGGCGTCACCGGACTCTGGCTCATCGGCGTCTGGCAGCGCAGCAGCGCCTCGCGCGACATCAAGCGCCGTCGCGGCAATCCCGAGGCCCTGGCCAGCGCCTACGCCGTGGACGCCTACCGCGTCGCCGACGACCTCGGCGGCGAGGCCGCCCTCGACGACCTGCGCCGGCGCGCGGGCGAGCGCGGCATCCGCCTGGCCGGCGACATGGTGCCCAACCACACGGGCCTCGACAGCCGCTGGGTGCACGAGCGGCCCGACTGGTTCGTGGGCGCCGACCATCCCCCCTTCCCCGCCTACGGCTTCGACGGCCCGGACCTCTCGGAGGACCCGGACGTGGCCATCCGCCTGGAGAACGGCTACGACGATCACAGCGACGCGGCGGTCGTCTTCCAGCGCGTGGACCTGCGCAGCGGCGCGGCGCGCTACCTCTACCACGGCAACGACGGCACCAACATGCCCTGGAACGACACGGCGCAGCTCGACTATCTGAATCCCGAGGTGCGCGAGGCCGTCATCGCCGAGGTCATCGCCGTGGCGCGGCGCTTCCCCGTGATCCGCTTCGACGCGGCCATGGTCCTGGCCCGGCGCCACGTGCGCCGCCTCTGGCATCCGGAGCCGGGCGCGGGCAGCGACATCCCCGGCCGGGCCGCCCACGCCCTGCCGCAGGCGGACTTCGACCGCGCCATGCCCCGCGAGTTCTGGCGCGAGGTGGTCGAGCGCGTGGCCGCCGAGGTGCCGGACACCCTGCTGCTGGCGGAAGCCTTCTGGCTGATGGAGGGCTACTTCGTGCGCACCCTCGGCATGCACCGCGTCTACAACAGCGCCTTCATGCACATGGTGCGCGACCGCGACAACGCCAAGTACCGGCGCTCGCTGGAGAACGTGCTGTCCTACGACCCGGAGATCCTGCAGCGCTTCGTCAACTTCCTGAGCAACCCCGACGAGGACACCGCCGAAAGCCAGTTCGGCAAGGGCGACCGCTACTTCGGCGCCTGCACCCTGCTGGCCACCCTGCCGGGCCTGCCCATGATCGCCCACGGGCAGTTCGAGGGCTTCGAGGAGAAGTACGGCATGGAGTTCGCGCGGGACTACCGGGGCGAGTCCCCCGACGGGGGTTTCCAGGACCATCACACGCGGATGATCTTCCCCCTGCTGCAGCGGCGGGGCCTCTTCGCGGGGGCGAAGCGCTTTCGCCTCTTCCCCGTCCGGGTCGAGGACGGGACGACCCTCGACGACGTCTTCTGCTACGTCAACGGCCGCGGCGACGAACGGGCGCTGGTGCTCTTCAACAACGGCGAATCCCGCTGCTCGGGACGGGCCCACCGTTCGGCTCCCTGGCGCGACAAGTCCCAGGGCCGGCTGCTGGACTGCACCCTGGCCGAGGCCCTGGACGTGCGCGACGACGCGGGCACCCTGGCGCTGGGCGATCCGCGCACGGGCGCCGCGCAGGAAGCCCCGGCCGCGGAACTGCGCGACCGGGGCCTGTGGGTCGATCTGGAGCCCTTCGAGTGCCGGGTCTACCTGGACCTCGAGCGGCGCGTCGGCTGATCAGCGGGTGCAGTAGCCCGCGAACGAGGCGACACGCTTGACGATCCCCTTGGCGCAGGCCGGTTCCAGGTCCGCGTACTCCTCGACCGCTCCCGTCTCCGCCTTCTGCAGGTAGTGGTTCAGGCTCTTGCCCGGCGTGTAGGACACGCTCATGTGCCCGGCCTCGTTCATGAAGGTCTTCAGGCCGGTGGCGTTGTCCAGCGGCACCTCGGCGTCCAGGGCCCCGTACAGCAGGAGCATGGGCAGGCGCACCTCCTGCAGGGCGGCGCGGGGATCGTAGGCCAGGAAGGACTCCAGCCAGGGAGCGTCCGCCGGCTGGGGCACGGCCGCGTGCAACTCGGATCCCGTGACGGTCACGCCGGCCAGGTAGACAAGCCCCGCCACCGGGGCGCCGGCGGCCTCGGCCTGGGCCGCCACCTCCCCCAGCACCATGGCGCCCGCGCCGTGCCCCAGCAGGAGCACCTTGGCGGGGTCCACCTCCGGGCGCGCGCGCAGGGCCTCCAGGGCGGCGAGGGCGTCGGCGACGAGCAGCGACATGAATTCTGGGCCTGCGCCCTCGTCCGAACGCCGGTCGTAGCGCAGGGAGACGACGCCCGACTCGGCCAGGCCCTGGGCCAGGTGGGCGAAGAAGGCGAAGCCGGTGTCGTTGCCGTGGCGGGTGACGCGGGCGGGCCCGCTGAGCATCAGGACCGCTGCTGCCGGGTCGGCCGCCTCCTCGGCGGGCGGCGGCGTGGTGAGGGTGGCGGCCAGGGTGGAGTCGCCGCCGGCGAAGCTGAGGTTGTTGCTGAAGTAGGTGGCCTCGGGCGGGGCGTCGGTGCCGCCGGTGGCGAACATGGTCATGCCGCCGGACTCCAAGCCGAAGAAGGTCCCGTCCGGCCGCTGGTAGAGCAAGACTTCCGTCGGCTCGGGATCTTCGGGATGAGTGACCGTCAACAGAAAGGTACGGACCGGCATCTCCTCGCCACGAACAGTGACGCGGGAATTGGGTTTGCCCTCCACGCGCAGGCCGAGGGCCGCGGGCCCGTTGGTGGCGTGCAGATTGATGTCCAGGGTCTTGGGATCCTCGCCGGCCAGACGGTCCGACAGGGGCGCCAGGGCGACTGCGAGCATCCGGCCCACGAATACCGCGCTGGCATGGACCTTCTCGGTCTTGGGCGAGTAGTCGTAGTCCTTCGTCTTGACCTTCATCTCCGGCTCGCCCCCTCCCTCCTTGAAGGTCGTGATAGTCGAGGACTCCTGCTCGGGTGTGGTGACGACCGAGCGGATGCAGAGCAGGCGGGTGAGGTCGCCGGTCAAGTCGAGCTCCCATCGCACGTTGATGGTGCTCTGCAGGACGCCGCTGCCGTGGTATCGCGCGGTGCCGTCCTCGAGCATCGTCTTCTGCACCGACATCCAGCCCAGCGATGCGCCCTGCGACTCCATGATGAAATAGGTGGAATCCTGCGCGGCTTCGCCCGCGGCGGCCGCCGTGAACGGCAGGGAGAGCAGCCCGGTGGCGACGAACAGGGCGACGAACAATCTCGAGCGGGACATGATTCCCTCCTTTGGGACCAATCCGAAAGCGGTCGCCCGTATCATAGGCAACGGCGCGCCGCGTGTCATCCGTCAAGCGGTCCCGGGCCGGCCCCGGTTGCGCCGTGCGAGCCGTGCCAGGCCGTCGAGGGTCCACAGGGGCTCGTGGCGCCAGGCCGCCCGCGCGGGGTCGTCGGCCTGTCCGGCCACCAGCAGCGGCGCCAGGCCTCCGGTCAAGACCACGGGTCGTTCGCCGCATTCGGCGAGCAGGGCGGCGACGGTGCCCGCCACGCCGTGCAGGCCGGTCAGGTAGGCGCCCGCGGACATGGCGCCGACGGTGTCCGTGGCGGGCCGCGGCGCCGCCGGGGCAGGCGCCACGAATCCGAGCCGGGCGGCCCTTTCGCCCAGGGCCGCGGCGGCCGTGCCGAGTCCGGGCGCGATCAGACCGCCCACGAAGACGCCCTCGCTCAACACGTCGAAGGTGGTGGCCGTTCCCGCGTCCACCACCAGGGCCGAGGTCCAGCCGCGGCCGGCGGCGGCGGCCACGTTGCAGTAGCGGTCGGCGCCCACCGCGGCGGGATCGTCCACGGCCAGGGCGAAGGGGAAATCGGCGGCGTGGTCCACGGCCCAGGCATCGGACAGGGCGTCCAGCAGGGCGTCGCCGATCCGCGGCACCACCGAGGTGATGGCCGCGTCCGGCTGATCGAGCCTCCGTTGCCAGGAGCGGACACCCGCCACCAGGGCGCCTGGGTCGTCGTGGCGGTCGGGCAACGGCAGGTCGGCGTGCCGCTCGATCCTCAGGGCGTCGGTGACGGTCGCCACGGTCGCGGAGCTGTTGCCCACGTCAACGAGCAGCATGGTCGCCCTCCCGGCGGGTCGTCTCGGTGATGTGCACGTCGCCGGCCAGCAGGACCCGCGTGGCGCCGTCGGCGGTGCGCAGCCGCAGCGCGCCCTCCTCGTCGATGCCCAGCGGCTCGCCGCGTAGCGACTCGCGTCCGCTCTGGAGCCGGATCTCGCGGCCGGCCAGGTCGTCCACGGTGCAGTAGGCGTCGCGATAGGCAGGCCAGCCATCGGTCAGGAAACGGGGCAACTCGTGGTCCCAGCGATCGAGGATGGCGCCGGCGAGGTGGGACAGGGTCGACCAGCGGGACGGATCGGGCGACAGGGCGACCGAGGCCGCACGCAGAGCCGCGGGCATGTCCGGCGGCAGCTCCCCCACGTTGAGGCCCAGTCCCGCCACCAAACGCGTGTGGGGACCCTGGACCACCATGTCCAGGATCAAGCCGCCGAGCTTGCGGCCGTGCAGGCGCAGATCGTTGGGCCATTTGAGCATCACCGGGGCGCCGCTCAGGTCACGCAGGACCAGCGTCGCGATCAGGCCCGTCCAGACGGCGAGGCGGGCGGCCTGGCGGGCGGGCAGCGGCTCGATGAGCCAGGACATGGTCAGTCCGCCGCCGTCGTGCCAGCGGCGGCCCATGCGTCCGCGGCCGCCGGTCTGGCGGCGCGCCACCGCCACCGATCCCGGGCGTGGCTGGGTGGGCGGCGGCAGGGTCTTGCGCGGGCCGGTCTGCCAGCCCCAGCCGTCCCAGCGGCAGAGGCGGCCCTCGGCGGGATCGCCGCGGCTGAGCAGGAAATCGCTGGTGGAGCCCACGCGGTCGAGCAGGTACAGGAAGCCGCCGCGCCGGCGGCGCGCCTCACCGGGCTCGTAGCCGGACACGCCGAACCAGTCGCGCTTGCCCAGGTCCATCATCGCGGCGGCTCCGCGGCGCGCAGGTCGAGGCCCAGGTCCAGGGCGGGCACCGAGTGGGTCAGGCGGCCCACCGAGCAGGCGTCGACGCCGGCCTCGGCGTAGTCCCGCACGTTGTCCAGGTCCACGTTGCCGCTGGATTCCAGGCGCGTGCGCCAGTCACCGCTCTCGACGCCTTCGCGCAGGGCCACCGCCTCGCGCGTGCGGGCGGGCGTGAAATTGTCCAGCAGCACCCAGTCGGCGCGCAGGGGCAGCACGTCGGCCAGCTGCTCGAGGGAATCCACCTCCACCTCGATGGCCAGGTCCGGGTGGCGGCGCCGGCCGCGCGCCACCAGCTCGGCCAGGGACGCGTCCCGGGCGGCCCAGTGGTTGTCCTTGAGCAGGATGCGGTCGTAGAGGCCCAGGCGGTGGTTGTGCCCGCCGCCGCAACGCACGGCGTACTTGGCCAGGGCGCGATAGCCCGGCAGGGTCTTGCGCGTGTCGAGGATGCGGCAGCCGGTACCGGCGACGGCGTCCACGTAGCGGGCGGTCAGCGTGGCGATGCCGCTCAGGTGCTGCAGGAAGTTCAGGGCGGCGCGCTCGCCGGTGAGGATCGGCGCGGCGGGTCCCCACAGGCGCGCGGCGGGCTCGCCGGGCTCCAGGCGCCGGCCGTCGGCGGAGAGGAGTTCCACCTCGACGTCGTCGCCGAGGCGGCCGAAGAGCGGCGCCAGCAGGGGCAGTCCCGCGACCACGCCCGGACTGCGGGCCGCGATCACGCCTTCGGCCCGGGCCTCGGGGGCGATGGCCGTGTCGGTGGTGACGTCGCCGCTGCCCACATCCTCCGCGAGGCAGGCGTCCAGCAGGGTGTCCAGCCAGGCGCCTTCGGGAAAGGCGGGCGCTTGCGGTGCGCGGTCGCTCATGACTCGTCTCCTCCGCCGGTCAGGCCCCACTGGGCGCGCAGGTCCTCGATGCGGTCGCGCAGCGAGGCGGCCTTCTCGAACTCCAGCGCCTCGGCCGCGGCGAGCATCTCGGCGTGCAGCATGCGCACGATCTCGCGCGGGGGCAGGTCCTGCTCCAGGATCTTCTCCCAAGGTCGTTCGCCCGCGGCCGCCGCGCCAGGAGCGCTTGCGCCGTCGCCCGCGGCCAGGGTGGCCTGCAGGATCTCCTCGCGGGACTTGTGGATGGTGCGCGGCGTGATGCCGTGGGCTTCGTTGTAGGCGAGCTGCTTGTCGCGACGCCGGTTCATCTCGTCGATGGCGCGCCGCATGGAGCCGGTCATCCGGTCGGCGTACATGACCACCAGGCCGCCCACGTTGCGCGCCGCGCGACCGGCCGTCTGGATGAGGCTGCGCTCGGAGCGCAGGAAGCCCTCGCGATCCGCGTCGAGGATGGCTACCAGCGTCACCTCGGGCAGGTCCAGCCCCTCGCGCAGGAGGTTCACGCCCACCAGGACGTCGAACTCCCCCAGGCGCAGCCGGCGCAGGATCTCCACGCGGTCGAGGGCCGCCACGTCCGCGTGCATGTAGGCCACGCGCAGGCCTATGTTGCGCAGGTACTCGGTCAGGTCCTCGGCCATGCGCTTGGTGAGGGTCGTCACCAGCACGCGCTCGCCCCGCTCGACGGTGGCGCGGGCCCGGCCGATCAGGTCGTCCACCTGGCCCGCGGCCGGCAGCACCTCGATGGGCGGGTCCACCAGGCCCGTGGGCCGGATCACCTGCTCCACCACCTCGCCGCCGCACGTCTCGAGTTCGAGATCGCCGGGCGTGGCCGAGACGAAGACCGTGCGCGGCATGAGGGTCTCGAGCTCCTCGTAGCGCAGGGGCCGGTTGTCCAGGGCGCTGGGCAGGCGGAAGCCGTGCTCGACGAGGGTCTCCTTGCGGGAGCGGTCGCCGCGGTACATGGCGCCCAGCTGGGAGACGGTCACGTGGGACTCGTCGATGAACATGAGGTAGTCGTCGGGGAAGTAGTCCAGCAGGCAGGCGGGGCGCTCCCCCGGCGCGCGGCGGTCGAAGTAGCGCGAGTAGTTCTCGACGCCGTTGCAGTAGCCCACCTGGCGGATCATCTCCATGTCGTAGCGTGTGCGCGAGGCCAGGCGCTGGGCCTCCAGGGCCTTGCCCGCCCCGTCCATCTCCCCGAGGCGCGTTTCCAGGTCGCGGCCGATCTCGTCCAGGATCTCCTCCTGGTGGTCGCGCTCGGTGACGAACTGGCGGGCGGGGAAGATCCGCGTTTCGTCCACGCGTCGCAGGGGCTTGCCCGTCAGGCCGTCGACCAGGGTCAGCCGCTCGATCTCGTCGCCGAAGAACTCCACACGCAGCACCCGCTCGTCGAAGGCGGCGCAGATGTCGATCGTGTCGCCGCGCACGCGGAAGGTGCCGTAGTCGCCGTCGTCGGCGCGTTGGTAGTGCACGTCGACCAGCCGGTGCAGCAGCTCGTCGCGGTCCAGCGCCTCGCCCGCGCGCAGGGGGATGATGTTGCGGTGGAAGGTGTCGGGGTTGCCCAGCCCGTAGATGGCCGACACGCTCGCCACGACGATGACGTCGGGGCGGGTCATCAGCGACGAGGTGGCCCGCAGGCGCAGGCGCTCGATCTCGTCGTTGATGCTCACGTCCTTCTCGATGTAGGTGCCGGTGGTGGGGTTGAAGGCCTCGGGCTGGTAGTAGTCGTAGTAGGAGATGAAGTACTCGACGGCGTTCTCGGGGAAGAAGCCCTTGAACTCGCCGTAGAGCTGGGCCGCCAGGGTCTTGTTGTGGCTGAAGACCAGGGCGGGCAGGCCCGTCTCGGCGATGACGTTGGCCATGGTGAAGGTCTTGCCGCTGCCGGTGACGCCGAGCAGGGTCTGGTAGGCGGAGCCGTCGCGGATGCCCCGCACCAGGGCCGCGATGGCCTGGGGCTGGTCGCCGCGCGGCTCGAAGGGCGCGTGGAGCTTGAAGTCGCCCATGGCTCAGGGCCCGAGCTGCGAGCGGTCGAGCACCCACTCGCGGCCCACGCTGCGTTCCGGAATGGACAGGGCCGTGCCGTTGAGCACGACGGTCACGCCCTCGGCGCTGGTCAGCCGCAGCAGGAAGTGGTCCGCGGCGCCCCAGTAGGCCACGTACCGCCCGCCCACCGCGTGGATGCGTCCGGCCACCACGCCCTCCGACGGCACGCCCTGGGCCGGCTGTCCGGGCCAGGCCACGTCGCGGGCCTCGCGATCCCCGTCGCTGCCCACGGCGAAGTCGACGCGGTCCTCGGTCACGATGCAGAGCACCAGCGGCCAGGATTCGCCGTCGTCGAAGACCAGGGAACGGTCGCCCCGCGGCAGCGAGGCGAGGACGGCCAGGGCGTCCTGCGAGGGGGGCACCTCTTCGCCGCCCGGATCGGGCATCGGGGCCGGGTCGCGGCGGACCGCGTCCTGCGCCGGCGGCGGTGTGTCGTCCTCCGACTCGCCGGGGTCGGTCCCGGCGGTCGCGTCGGCGACCTCGTCGGGCGTCTCGTCCTGCGTGGCGACCACAGTGGTGTCGACCTCCGCGGCGGTCTCGCCGCCGGTCGGTTCGGCCGCGGGCTCGCCGCCGCCGAAGAGGCTCAGGCCCGCCCAGACGAGCAGGACCACCAGCGCCACCCCGCCCCCGGCCAGGGTGATCCGACGCCAGGGCAGCACGCCCACGCGCTGGACCGAGGTCTCCTCCTCCCAGGTCTGGTCGGGCGGCACCTCCGGTTCGCGTTCGGTCAGCAGGCGTTCGTAGCTGTCGAGCAGCAGCGCGGGATCGAGGCCCAGGCTCTGCCCGCAGGAGCGCAGGAAGCTGCGGGCGTAGAGCGCCCCGGAGAGCTGCTCGTAATCGTCGTTCTCGATGGCGGCCAGCAGGCGATCGGGGATACGGGTCTCGGCGGCCAGGTCCAGCAGACCGAGACCGCGGGCCTTGCGCGCCGCGCGGATCATGGCGCCGGGGGTCTGGTAGACGGATGGATCGGGAGCCATGGTCACTCCTCTCCTCGGGCTCAGCCCAGTGCGGCGAGGCGCTTGCGCAGCGCGTCCGCGCGCGATTCGTTCTCGGCCAGCATCGCCTTCTCGCGGTCCACGACCTCCGCCGGCGCGCGCTGGGTGAACTTGTCGTTGCCGAGCTTGCGGCGGCCACCGTCGATGAAGCCGTCGACCCTGGCGAGTTCCTTGGCCAGTCGGTCGCGTTCCTTGTCCAGGTCGACCAGGCCGGTCATCAGCAGGAAGATCTCCGTGGTGCCGGCCACCGCCACGCCCGCCGGGGACGGATCGTCGCCGCCGACGGCGACCTCGACGGTCTCCAGCTTGGCCAGCAGGGCGATCCGCTCGGCGTCGGTGTGCAGGGCCTCGCGCCGCGCCTCGTCCGCCACGCGCAGCACCACGTGGCCGCGGCGGCCGGGAGGCACGTTGAGGTCGGTGCGCAGGGAGCGCACGGCGCCGACGATCTCGACGATCCCGTCGAAGCGCGCGGCCTCGGCGGCCCAGGGCGCCGCGCCCTCGCAGACCGGGAAGCGCGACGTCATCAGGTGCCCCTCGCCCGCGGGCAGGCAATGCCAGAGTTCCTCGGTGATGAAGGGGATCACCGGGTGCAGCAGCTTGTAGCTCACGGCCAGGGCGCAGACGGCCAGGGCCAGGGCCTCGCGCCGACGCTCGGGGTCGCGCAGACGGGGCTTGATGGCCTCCAGGTACCAGTCGCAGAGCTCGTGGCGGAAGAAGTTGTAGCCCGCGTAGGCCGCGTCGTTGAGACGGCGCTTCTCCAGGTTCTCGTTGATGCCGGCGGCGACGGTGCCCAGGCGGTTCAGGATCCAGAGGTCCTCCAGCGCGAAGGCCTCCGGATCGAAGTCGCAGGGCGGCGGCGCGCCGAAGAGCTCCGTCCAGAGCACGGCCGCGGCCGCCGCGGGATCGTCCTCGTGTCCGGCCAGCAGGCCCAGGTCGGCGCCGGGGCGACCGGGCGCGGGGGGCGCGCCGGCGCCGAGATCGGCGTCGTCCCAGTGGCCGAGGATCAGCTTGGTGGCCTGGAAGATCTTGTTGCAGAAGTTGCGACCGACCTCGAGGGTCTCCTCGCTGAAGAAGGTGTCCTGGCCGGTGGGCGTGAGCATGAGCATGGACATGCGCATGGCGTCGGCGCCGTACTTGTCCATCAGCTCGATGGGATCGGGGCTGTTGCCCAGGGACTTGCTCATCTTCTGGCCGTGCTTGTCGCGCACGATGCCGTGGAAAAGCACCTCGCCGAAGGGCTTCTCGTCCCGGAAGTGGTACGAGGCCATGATCATGCGCGCGACCCAGAAGAAGATGATGTCCGGCGCGGTGACCAGCAGCGAGGTGGGATGGTAGCGCTCCAGGTCCTCGGTCTCGTCGGGCCAGCCCAGAGGCGAGAAGGTCCACAGCCAGCTGCTGAACCAGGTATCCAGGACGTCCGGGTCCTGCGCGAGTTCGGCGCTCCCGCAGTCGGGGCACGCGGCGGGCGTCTCGGCGGCGCAGACCTCCGCCCCGCAGCCGCCGCAGTACCACACGGGGATGCGGTGGCCCCACCAGAGCTGTCGCGAGATGCACCAGTCGCGGATGTTGTCCATCCAGTTGTGGTAGACGCCGACCCAGCGCTCGGGCCGCAGCTTGACCGAGCCGTCGGCGACGGCCTCGACGGCCGGCTTGGCCAGTTCACCCATGCGCAGGAACCACTGGCGCGAGAGGTAGGGCTCGATGACGTTGCCGCAACGGTCGTGGTGGCCCACCTGGTGGACGTTCTTCTCCTCGCCGTCGAAGAGATCCTGCTCGCGCAGGGCCGCGAGGGTGGCCTTGCGGGCCTCGAAGCGGTCCAGTCCGGCCAGGGCGCCCGCGGCCTCGTTCATCACGCCGTGCTCGTCCATGCAGATGACCTGGGGCAGGTCCTGCCGGCGTCCCACCTCGAAGTCGTTGGGGTCGTGGGCCGGCGTGATCTTGACGTATCCCGTGCCCTTCTCGGGGTCCGCGTGGCGGTCGCCGATGACCGGGATCTCCCGCTCGGTCAGGGGCAGGCGCACGGTCTTGCCGATCAGGTGCTTGCGCTCGGGATCGTCGGGGTGAACGGCCACGGCGGTGTCGCCGAACATGGTCTCCGGGCGCGTGGTGGCGACGGTCACGTGGCCCGAGCCGTCGGCCAGAGGGTAGCGGATCCGCCACATGGTCCCCTGCACCTCGCGGTGCTCGACCTCGTCGTCGCTGATGGCGGTCAGGCAGTGGGGGCACCAGTTGACGAGGTACAGGTCCCGGTAGATGAGCCCCTCCTCCTTCAGGCGCAGGAAGCAGTCGGCCACCGCGCGGGTGCGGGCCTCGTCCATGGTGAAGGCCTCGCGCGGCCAGTCCAGGGAGCAGCCCAGCCGCTTGATCTGGCCGACGATGGTGCCGTGGGTGTGCTCCTTCCAGGCCCAGGCCCGCTCGAGGAAGCCCTCGCGGCCGAGGTCGGTCTTGCTGAGCCCCTCGGCGCGGAGCTGCTTGGCGACGACGTTCTCGGTGGCGATGCTGGCGTGGTCGGTGCCGGGCACCCAGAGGGTGCGGCGCCCGCGCATGCGCATCCAGCGGATGAGCATGTCCTGGATGGCGTTGCTCAGGATGTGTCCCATGTGCAGCACGCCGGTGAC
>CAZTWK010000016.1:0-75750 GCA_964617805.1 uncultured Fibrobacteraceae bacterium
TTGCTTCGCTTTTGCTTATCCCGGAATTGAGAGGGGATTGGGCTGGAACTTCAGTATAGTTATTTGATACAATCACATGCGAGCTGCACGGACCTACCCCACCCGGGTACTCCGTGCCGTCTTTGTGATGATCCGACCATGCGCGATCCGCGTGGTCGCATAGCCATACTGCGTGCCTATCCGGTCGTGGTCCAGGAGGCCTCATGATCGTCCATCGTTCCGCGCGATTCCGTATCATCCCGCTCGCGGCCGCGTTGTTCCTCGTCTGCTGCGCGACCTTCGCGGCGGCCGCCGACGCGGTCACCGTGCTGGCCGTCGACCGCGTGGGACGCGACGCCGCCCTGCCGCCCGCGGCGGATCTGCTCTCGGTCACCCTCCACGACGCCGCGGACACGCCGCGCCTGCGCGTGAGCTTCCTCAGCTGCGAGGCCGATCCCGTGGCCCTGGGCGGCGCCAAGGCGCAGCCCGCCGAGGTGCCGCTGCGCGTCACCGCGACCGCCGACGACGCGACCTACCTGGTGGCCGACACGCGCCTGGCACGTCACGGCGACAAGCTCGCCGCCGAACCCGCCCTGCGCCGCGCCGGTGATCCGGACGCGGTCTGGATAGATCTGGATCCCGACTTGTTTGCCGCAGGGCACGTCACCTTCACCGTGACGACCCTCGGCGGCGAGACCGTGACCGCCGCCTACCCGCCCGCCCGCCAGTACGCCGCCAACTGCGCCCTTGTGCTCCACGGCAACCAGGGGCTGGGCTACAGCGACGTCTTCCACGGTCGCAGCGAGGACCTCGAAGGCTCCGGCTTCGACGAGGCCATGCAGGTGCACGAGGGCACCGGCGTGCCCGGCAACTTCCACCTCAGCGGCACCCTGCAGACCTCCGCCGAGTGGGCCGCCAACAGCGGCGACCCCCTGGACTTCAACGCCTGGCTGGCCAGCGGCGTCACCGCGGGCTGGGCCGGCATGGTCACCTCGGCCTACGCCCAGCACATCATGCCCTTCGCGACCGATGATATGAACAACTGGGCCGTGAGCATCGAGACGAGCATGATCTCTACGCGCTACGGCTACGACGCGCGCGGGGGCTGGGTGCCCGAGCGCGTGTGGCTGAACACCTCGGGCTATCCCTCGTCCGGCGTGAACGACTGGATCGGCGACAACTGGCAGCCCCACGGCGTGTGGGGCGTGATCCTGGACGACGACGTGCACCTGAGCGGCCACGACAACCACCAGATCCACTTCCTGGACGCCAACGGCCTGCGCCTGATCCCGCGCGACCGCAGCTTCACCGGCAACATCGTCGGCGGCAACGGGCAGGCGTCCCTGGACATCCTCACCGGCCTCGCCGGCTCCGGCGTGGGCGCCTTCCGCATCGCCGTGCTGGCCGAGGACTGGGAGGCCATCGGCGAGCTGGGCGGCTGGGCCACGGTCACGCCCGACGCCAAGGAGACCTACGACTGGTTCGTGGGCAAGTGCAGCACCGAGAGTTCCTGGCTGAGCACCTGGAAGCTGGCCGACGCCCTGACCAACGCCAACTTCAACGGCGACACCTTCTCGCCGACTCCCGGCACCTACAACGAGATCGGCGGCTTCGACGGCTACGGCGGCGGCGACAACGGCTGGTACGGCCACTGGGCCGGCTGGGTGCCCTGGGCCAACGGCGGCGACGGCGACGGCAACTGCGCCGGCGCCGGCGGCAACTGCAAGAACTACGGCACGCTGTGGACCGAGGCCTACGTCGCGCTGATGGCCGCGCCCGACAACAACATCTCGCAGGCCGGCTGGTACGTGATGATGACCAACCTCTACGAGACCGCCTGGCACGACGGCATGGGCGGCGACATCTCCGGCTGGGAGCACCACTACTCGTCCCACATCAAGAACGCCATGATCTACGCCGAGGCCGCCCACTGGCTCAACGACGAGTACGTGGCCACCACGGCCTGCTTCTACAGCGACATCGACAACGACGGCTACGACGAGGTGGTCATGCACAGCGACCGCCTCTTCGCGGTGATCGAGGGCGTCGGCGGCCGCGTCACTCATCTGTTCGTCAAGGGCCCCGGCTACGGCGACACGGCCATCGGCTGCGACAACACCAACTGGAACGGCGACGGCGACTACAACGACGCCAACCACGTGGGCGCCTTCAGCGACGTGGGCCCCAACTACCAGCACGACGTCTACGACCTGGAGATCGTCGAGGGCACCGGCCCCGCCGTGACGCTCAGGGCGAGCCACGCCGAGGTCAGCAAGGAGATCACCCTGGTCGAGGGGGACGCCTTCCTCGAGGCGGTCTACAGCGTCGGTGCGGCCACCCACTGGATCCAGGCGGGCTTCTCGCCCTCGCTGGTGGACCTGGTCTGGAACGCCGAGATGGACCGGATCTGGCCCGCGGACACCGCCTACATGGGCCGCCGCAATCCCAACACGGGCATCGCCGCGGCCTGGATCCTGGGCACCGCCGGCGCGACCCACCAGCTCGACTTCGCCGGCACGATCATGCGCGGCGACGAGATCAAGGCCGAGGGCGCCTTCGCGGTGCGCCTCTACGGCGGACTCACCAGCGCGCCCGACGGCACCGGCGACATCGCCGAACTGCGCGCGGTGTCCGACGGCCTGGTCGACACCCTCGGTCCGGTGGCCCGGGCCGCCGAGTACTACCCGACCAACGACCGCCTGGCGATCGGCTTCGACCAGGCTGCCGATCCCGCGACGCTCGTCTTCGCGGGGATCGGTCTGGACGAGGACGGCGACGACGTCGCCGAGGTCGTCCTGGGCGCCGGCACGACGGTCCTCGAGACCTCGCCCGCCTACACCCTGACCCTCCAGCTCGACGCGACCGACGCCGCGGCCGTCGAGGCCCTGGACCCCGCGCAGATCCTGCTGCTGATGGCGGCCGGCACCGTGGACGACGCCGGCGGCGTGTCCAACCCGGCGGTGGTCGCGGCCGACGGGATCGAGGTGCCGATCCACGCGGCGACCCTGATCACCATCGACGGTCGCCTGGACGCCGGCGAGTGGGACGGCTACCTGGCCCTGCCCGACTCCAGCGACTCGGCCTGGACCGCGTCGAACGAGATCGACGGCCTCTACGCCGCTTGGGACGCCGACTACCTCTACCTGGCCGTCGACGGCATCGTGCACACGAATTCCTGGCTGCTCTACCTGGACGTCGATCCCGGCGGCCCCGGCGGCGAGACCGATCTCACGGCCATCGACGCCTGGGAGCGGGGCGCCGTGTTCACGGCCCCCGGCTTCGCCGCCGACTTCCAGTACGGCTGCTACCAGCACCAGTCGGCCTACGACGGCGGCAGCTTCTGGGCGATCACGTCGCCCACCACCGCCGGCGACCTCACCGGCGACATCATCCACGACGACGACGCGGCCCACGTCCACGGCGACGCGGGCGGCAGCGAACTGGCCATCCCCTGGGACGTGCTCTACGGCCTGGCGCCCGGACAGGTGCCGCCGGGGGCGCAGCTCAGCCTGGTGGCCTCGGTCTGCTGGGATCCCGAGCCCGACGGCGAGCTCGGCGGGGACTCGGTTCCCAACTCGGTCCTGCTGCCGACCATCGATACCGTGTGGACCATCACCGTCGACGACGACGGCGACGGCCTACCGGATTCCTGGGGCGGCACCGCCGTCCCGCACCTGGCCGAGGCCCTGCGCCTCTGGCCGCCCCACCCCAACCCGTTCAATCCGCAGACCCGGATCAGCTTCGACCTGCCCGGCGACGAACCGTCCCCCGTCACCCTCTCCGTGTTCAACCTGCGCGGCGAACGGGTGGCGGTCCTGGTGGACGGCACGCTGCCGCCGGGCCGGCACGTCGCTGCCTGGCGTGGAACAAGAGACGACGGCCGCCCGGTGGCCGCCGGTACATATGTCTGTCAGTTGAAGCACGGCGGCCGGGTCGAGACCCGGACGCTGAGTCTCGTCAAGTGAGGAGGAGGAAACTCATGCGCACGGGTATGACCCACATCTGGCTGGTCCTGCTGGCCGCGGCGGCGCTGCTGATCCCGGCGGCGGCCTCGGCCCAGTCCCCCCAGACCATCGTGATCGACGGCGTCAACGACTTCGACGCCTCCAACCTGATCGACGCCGACGCCGGCGACGTCTTCGTGGACCATCCCTCCCTGGATATCGGGAACGTCTACATCACCAACGACGCCGTGAACCTGTACTTCGGCTTCGAGCACGACAACGTCGACGGCTGGGGCGATATCCAGTTCGGCATCGCCATCGACGTGGGCACGGTCGAGGGCGGCATCACCGATCCCTGGGGCCGCCGCCTCGAGTGGTCCCTGAGCGGCACCCTGCCCGACTTCATCATGTACGTGAACGTGGACAACGGCTGGCAGGACCTGCGGGTCTGGAACGAGGTCGGCGGCACCTGGGATTCCCAGGTGGCGGGCACCGACGCGCTCGGCTGGGAGACCGGCACCACCTTCAAGGAGCTGTCCATGCTCCTGAGCGACTTCGGCGTGTCAGCAAGCGATCCCATCAACGTGGAGTACTGGCTCACCCAGGGCACCACCAACAAGGGCCCGCTGGACGCCGCGGCCAACGACGGCAGCCAGCTGTCCAACCCCGGCGGCACCACCTGGGAAACCACCGTCGACATCCCGATGCTGTTCTACCACGCCTACACCATCCAGGCCGCGTCCGACCCGGATCCGCCGCTGGTCTCCGGTGCCCTGCACCTGACGGACAGCGTGATCGACGTGACCTTCAACGAGCCCGTCGGCCTGGCCACCGCCGAGGTTCCCGGCAACTACGCCGTGACCGGCGCCACCGTGACCGGCGCCACCCGCGACGCCACGAGCCTGAACGTGGTCCACCTGGCCCTGGCCGCCGACATCGGCCCCAGCGCCACGATGTACCAGGTGACCGTCAGCAACGTGGAGGACCTCGCGGGCAATCCCATCGTCGAGGACGGCGTGGGCAACGTGGCCTGCTTCGCCATCAAGAACGTGCTGTTCCGCGGCCGCATGGGCCCGTTCCTGGGCGGCCAGACCGAGCCCTACGGCGACTTCACCGTGGAGGGCCAGCCCAACCCCCTGACCTGGGCGCTCTGCGACGGCATGGTCGCCACGGACGTCGGCGGCGAGGTCTACGAGGTGGACGCGGACTTCTGCATTCCCGGCGACTGCGCCGGCGGCACCGCCACGGCCAGCATGGAGTGGAAGTGGGTCTACGACTGCACCGTCTACGAGCCCCTGGCGGGCAACCGCTCGCACCTGCTCGACCTCTCCACCGGTCCCAACGACGTCATCGACGTCTGGTGGAACGACCAGGACCCGACCCAGTTCACGCTGCACGACATCGACGTCCACTTGTTCGTGGACGCCAGCGGCGTGGGCCTGGCCCCCGGCGACTCCATCTCCGTCAACGGCGAGCGCCTGCCCCTGAACTGGAACATCCCGCCCGAGCTGCAGATGGTCGACGACGGCACCGGCATCGACGTCGCAGCCGGCGACGAGATCTACTCGCTGCTCGTCACCTTCCCCATGGGCACGGAGAAGAACGTCAACTACAAGTTCGTCCACAACAGCGTGTACGAGTGCCTGACCCAGGGGGACCGCCACATCTTCCTGAACGACGAGCTCTACGGCGACGGCAACGGTCCGCTGATCCTGCCGGTGGTGCACTTCGACGCCTGCGACGTGATCTGGCGGGGCGTGGAGGTCGTGTTCAGCGTCGACGTGAACGACCAGCACGGTGCTATCGGCGGCGGCGACGTGGTCGCCATCAACGGCACGCCGAGCAATTCCGAGACGCCCAGTTTCAGCTGGGACGTCCCGTCGATCAACCAGATGTTCGACGACGGCGTGGCGCCCGACGCCGCGTCCGGCGACGGCATCTACACAGTATCGATCGTGTTCGCGGACTCGAGCCAGATCCACACCAACTACAAGTACCTCGTCAACGACGTGTACGAGTGCGGCGACCAGGACAACCGCTACGTCGCCCTCGACGCGGACAACTACGACGACGCGGGCAACCCCCAGGTGCTGCCCACGGACAACCTGCACCAGTGCAACACCGTCGGCGCGGACGACCTGCCCGCGCGGATGGCCCTGGACCAGAACCACCCCAATCCCTTCAACCCGAAGACCGAGATCCGCTTCACGGTGCACCGCGCCGGTTCGGGCGCTCTGCAGGTCTTCAACGTGAAGGGCGAGCTGGTCCGCACGCTGCTGCAGGGCCGCCTTCCGACCGGCCCCCACGTGGTGAGCTGGGACGGCGTCGACGACGCCGGCCGCCAGGCGCCCACGGGCGTCTACTTCTACCGCCTCGAGCTCAACGGCGAGGTGGACGTGAGGAAGATGATGCTGGTCAAGTGATATGGAACGGCTAGTCAAGTGAAGACAGACCGCCCCCTGGACCCCGGCCGACCATGGCCGGGGTCCTTTTTGTGCTATGATGGCGAGGATTCCGTATTCATCGTTCTACATGGGGGGAGAAGGAGATGAATAAGTACTTGTGGGCCCTGGTCCTGGTCGCTGCGACGGCAGCGGGCGCGTCCCCGGCCGATTTCGTCACCCGGCAGATCGCGCCGCCGCCCGGCGCCGTGGAGGCGGGCTTCGGTTACCTGGACGCGACACGGACGGGCCCGTGCCTGACCAGCTCGCAGCGGACCGCCATCATCGCGGAGCTCGCGGCCGCCCGGGCCGACCTGCGCGCCCGGGGCCTGCTGCCGCAGCGTCCGGACAAGTCGCGCGCCACCTATCTGGGATGGCCGCTGCGCGCCGCCCATCACCTGGTCGATCCCGGCTACCACGGCATGTCCGGCTTCGTCGACCACGACGCGGCCTTTCCCGACCAGCTTGAGGACTGGAACTGCGGCGAGCGCACCTACGACCTCTCCAGCGGCTACAACCACTCCGGCACCGACTACTTCACCTGGCCCTTCTCCTGGCACAAGATGGACGACAGCGCCGTGGAGGTGGTGGCCGCCGCCGCGGGCACCATCCTCGCCAAGCACGACGGCCACTTCGACCGCAACTGCGGCTTCGGCGGCGGCGACTGGAACGCGGTCTACGTGGAGCACCCGGACGGCTCGGTCCTCTGGTACGGGCACCTCAAGCGGGGGACGCTGACCCTCAAGGAGGTCGGCGAGTTCGTCCGCAGGGGTGATTACCTGGGGGTCGTGGGCAGTTCGGGCAACTCCACCGGCCCGCACCTGCATCTGGAGATGCACGACGACGCCTGGAACCTGATCGATCCCTACGACGGCCCCTGCAACGGCACCGTCGCCGAGAGCTGGTGGACCGACCAGCGGCCCTACTACGACTCGGCGATCAACGCCCTGCGCACCCACGACCAGCCGCCCGAGTTCCAGGCCTGCCCGACGCCGACGATCCTCCACGAGGAGCGGCAGTTCGTGGCGAGCCAGCTGGTCTACTTCGCCACCTACTACCGCGACCAGCTCGCGGGGCAGCAGAGCACCTACACGATCCTGCGGCCCGACGACAGCGTCTGGCGCACCTGGACCGGCGCCTCCACCGAGCCCCACTACGCCGCCTCCTGGTGGTGGTGGAGCTGGAACCTGCCCTTCGACGCCGAGGTGGGCTGGTGGACCTTCCGCGTGCAGTTCGAGGGACAGACCGTCGAGTATGTCTTCGCCGTGGGGGATCCCGACACCGCCGTGCCGGGCGCCGCGGACCGGCTGCGGTTGCGCGAGGCCAGCCCCAATCCCTTCAACCCGTCCACGCGCATCGCCTTCACCCTGCCCGCGGCCGGCCGGGCGATGCTGAGCGTCCACGACGCGCGGGGCCGCCGCGTGTCCACGTTGATGGACGCGGAACTGGGCGCGGGCGACCACACGGCGACCTGGCGCGGGCACGGCGCCGACGGCCGCCGCGCGCCGGCGGGCGTCTACTTCGCGCGACTGGAGTTCGCGGGGGAGACGCGGGTTCTCAAGCTGGCGCTCGTGGAATAGGGACGCGGGACGATGCGCATCGTCGCAGGGGCCCCGGCGCTCGGTGGAGCGGCCGGGGCCTCTGCGCGTGGGCTCAGCTCAGCAGCAGCGAGATCGCCAGCAGCAGCGGCGTGGCCAGCGTCAGCATCACGTTGCGGCCCAGGAACGGGATCAGCGCCGGGATGTCCTCCGCGTGCTTGACCGCGCCCGCGTAGGTGGGCACCGCGATGGCCACCGTGGCCAGGGCGATCAGCGAGGGCAGCGGCAGGGCGTCCCGCCACCAGCCCGCGACCACGCTCAGGTAGGCCAGGACCAGGAAGATACCGTAGACCGTCAGGCCCGCCCGGCGGCCGTGCACGATCATCAGGTGCCGGCGGCCCACCGAGGCGTCGGCCTCCACGTCGGGCAGCTGGTTCAGCAGCAGCAGGTCGCTGACCAGGAAGAACGGCACCAGCGAGGACCACAGGGCCACGGGCGCGAAGTCGCCGGCCAGCACGTAGTGGGTGCCGAGGGTCATCAGGCCGAAGCCCAGGCCCGGGGCCAGCAGGCAGAGCAGCACGCTCCGGGTCAGCCAGCGGGTGTAGGCCACCACCACCACCAGTCCCGCCGCACCCAGCGGCACGATGCCCCAGCCGCGCACCACCACGAAGTACACGCCCACGGCCAGGGTGACCAGCACGCCGATCAGGCCGATGGCCAGCCCGTAGCGCGCCTTCTCCGGGTGGGCGGGCAGCACGCCGCTGCCGCCGCTGAAGGGTGTGCGCGTGGTGCGCGCGTCGAGGCCGCTGCGGAAGTCGTCGTATTCGTTCAGGGCGTTCACGGCCACGTGGGCCGCCAGGCCGCCCAGCAGCGCGAGGGCCAGGTGCAGGGCCTCCAAGCGCGCGCCCGTGTGATGGGCGGTGGCCACGCCGAGCAGGACGCAGACCAGGGCCAGCAGCAGGAACGGCACGCGCATGGGGCCGAGGACGAGTTGGGCTCCGGGTTCACTCATGGCATGATCTCCAGTCTGCGCAGGCGCGCGGGGGAGCGAGCGCCAGCAGGACGTCGGGGGGCACCGGCCCGAGCGTATGCCCTGAAATTATGGGTGTAAAGGGCGGTGTCTGGTGTATCGTGTCAGGCGTTCCGAATCCCGTTTCCGGAGGTCCCGATGCCGTACCGAATCCTCTGCTGCCTGCTGCTGACGTGCGCCGTTTCGGCCTTCGCGTCGCCGGCCGACGTTCTCGACGAACTCGCCCTGACGGTCGCGCCCGACCATCCCCGCGAGTTCATCTTCTCCGACAAGGGCGCCGCCCACCTCTGCGGCGAGGCGGTGGGCCCCGTCACGCGCAGCTACCACGGCTTCTACGTGGCCATGCACGAACTGCTGGACGGGTGGGCGCTGGTGCTCGAGGACGGCACCGAGCTGTCGGGCCCCACGGCCGACGAGGCGCGGGTGCGCCCCGACCGTCTCGAACGGATCTGGCGCCTGCCGACGGGGGAGACGGTCACCGCCGTCGTCACGCTGCTGGACCGCAGCGACGGCTTCCGCATCCTCTACGAGGGCGTGCCGTCGGGCGCTTTCGCCTTCGTGCCGCGGGTGGACATGCGTTTCCTGTGGAAGGTCGTCCAGCCCGGTTACCTGGTCGAGTGGCGCGAGGGCGTGCTGCGGGTGGCCCGCGAGGACCGGCCGGCGCGCGCCGAGGGGGAGCGGCATCCGCCCTGGCTGGCGGTGGCCGTCTCCGGCGCCGACGACTTCGTCGCCGACGGCCGCCACCGGCCGGCGACCTACGTCAAGAGCGCGGCGCGCAAGGCCATGGAACGCGCCAATCCCTACCTGCCCGGCGAGATCCGCGGGCGCATCCCGCCGCGCGTGCCCTCGGGACGCGTGGAAGTGGTCGTGGGCACCGGCGACGACAGCGACGCCGCGGCCGCCGCGGCCCGCGAGCTCCAGACCGCGACGCCGGACCTGATCGCCGCCCGCGAGGCCCGCCTGGCCGAACTGGCGCGACCCTCGCGCCTGGGCACCGGCGTGGCGCGCGACGACCACGCCCTGGCCTGGGCGCGCGTCTCCCTGGACAACCTGGTCATGGAGCAGCGCGGGCTCGGCATCTACGCCGGTTTCTACTGGTTCACGACGTACTGGGGCCGCGACACCTTCATCGTGCTGCCCGGCGCCCTGGCCGGCGGCCTGCCCTTCGCGACGGCCCGGGAGATCCTGCGCTCCTTCGCCACCTTCCAGGACCGCAACCCGCAGAGCGAACGCTTCGGGCGGGTGCCCAACTTCGTTACCGTCGACCAGGTGCAGTACGCCAGCATCGACGGCACCTGGTGGTTCGTGCGCGCCCTCGACGAGTACTGGCGGCGCTCCGGCGACCACGCCTTCGCCCGCGAGATGATGCCGGTGGTCTTCCGCGCCTGCGAGGGGGCCCTGGCCCACGCCGTCGACGAGCACGGCCTGCTGACCCACGGCCACGGCGAGACCTGGATGGACGGGGGCGGCGAGGCCAATCCCTACTCGCCGCGGGGGGACCGGTCCGTGGAAGCCCAGGCCCTGTTTCATCGGGGCCTGCACGTGGCCGCCCGGCTGGCCGAGCGTTTCGACGGCCGGGCCGCCGGTCTCGAAGGCGACGAGCTGGCCCGTCGCTACGGCCTGGCCGCCCGCCGGCTGTGGAACGCCTTCCAGCAGGCCTTCGTCGCCGACGGCCGCGTCGCCGACCACCTGGATCCCGACGGGACGGCCGACCGCCAGCACCGACCCAACGGCCTGCTGGCCCTGATGGTCTCGCCGGAGCTCTTCAACGAGGACCAGCGCCGCCTGATCGTCGAGGAGAACCGCGCGCACACCGTCACGCCCTGGGGCGTGCGTTCGCTGGACGCGGCCGATCCGGCCTACCACCCGCGCCACCTGTGGCTCGACCGCTACTACTACGACGAGGCCTACCACAACGGCGACATCTGGCTCTGGCTTTCGGGCCCCTACGTGTCCGCCCTGCCCGAGCCCCGCGACGGCTTCGGCCAGACCCGCATGCTGCTGGACGAGATCCTCGACGAGGGCGCCGCCGGCACCCTGCAGGAGATCCGCGACGGCGACCGGGCCGCGAGTAACGACGAGTTCGGCGGCGCCACCAGCCAGGCCTGGTCCCTCAGCGAGCTGCTGCGCAACGTGGCGGACGACTACCTGGGCGTGGACGTCGACCTCAGCGGCGAGACCCCCCGCATCCGGATCGCGCCCTCGCTGCCGGCCGACTGGCCGTGCCTCGCCGGCGAGGTCCGCGTGGGCAAGCACACGCTGTACGTGGAGGTGGAGCGTTGCGGGGACGGGGACGTGCACGTGACGCACCGCTTCGACGAGGCGGCGCCCGAGCGTCTGCGCGAGGCCGTGACGGTCAGGAAGTGAGCGCTTCGCCGCTCGCGGCGTCGAAGAGATGGATGTGGGCCGCCGGCAGGTCGATGGCGATCTCCTGGTCCACCGCGGCCTGCACGTTGCCCTGGCTGCGCACGGTGAAGGGCGCGTCGCCGACGTTGAAGTAGAGCAGGGTCTCGTTGCCCAGGGGCTCGACCACCTGCACGGGCGCCGCGAAGGAGGCGCTCCCGCCGCCGACGCCCAGGTGTTCCGGACGCACGCCCAGGGTGAGTTCGCGGTCGAACCAGCCGTCCCGGGGCGTCCAGTCGGAGGGCAGGGGCACCGAGGCCCCGCCGGACGCCGCGAAGCTCAGACCGTCCCCGCGCATCAGCCTCCCGTCCAGGAAGTTCATGGCCGGCGAGCCGATGAACCCCGCCACGAAGCGGTTGACGGGCCGCTCGTAGAGGGCCAGCGGCGTGTCCACCTGCTGGACGCGGCCCTCGTTCATGACCACGATGCGCTCGCCCATGGTCATGGCCTCGGTCTGGTCGTGGGTGACGTAGATCATGGTCGCGCCGAGCCGGTGGTGCAGGCGCGAGATCTCGGTGCGCATCTGCACGCGCATCTTGGCGTCCAGGTTGCTCAGGGGCTCGTCGAACAGGAAGACCTCGGGGTCGCGCACGATGGCCCGGCCGAGGGCCACCCGCTGCCGCTGCCCGCCGGACAGGGCCTTGGGTTTGCGGTCGAGCAGCTCATCGATGCCCAGGATCTCGGCCGCCTCTCGGACCCGCCGCGCGGTTTCCTCGCGGGGGGTCTTGCGCAACTTCAAGCTGAAAGCCATGTTGTCGCGCACCGACATGTGGGGATAGAGGGCGTAGCTCTGGAAGACCATGGCGATATTGCGGTCGCGCGGTTCCACGTCGTTCACGACGCGGTCGCCGATGCTGACCGTGCCCGAGGTGACGGTTTCCAGGCCGGCCACCATGCGCAGTGTGGTGGACTTGCCGCAGCCCGAGGGCCCGACCAGGACCACGAACTCGCCGTCGGCGATGTCCAGGTTCACGTCGGCCGCGGCGATCACGTCGCCGGGATAGACCTTGCCCGCGTTCTCGAGTACGACCTTGGCCATCTTCGTCTCCAGGGGAGGGGTGCGTGCCGCCGACGGCCACAGATGCTAGGACATGCGGCCCCACGAGGCCAGAAAAACCTGCCCGCGCGGCCAAGCGGGGCCGCCGGCCAGCCCCGTCACGTCGCGGCCCGGGGCGGGAATTCGCGGAGACGAATCGTATCGACAGCGGAGGCAAGGAGTTGCAATCGAGGGTTCACGTGATGGTTCGAGGGACGTCCGGGGCGGACACGACGACGGGAGCAGGTTTCCCCGCTCCCGTCGTTGCACCCATTCGTTCTGTTCTCGCCCTTGAGGAAGCTCTCTACGTTGCTTGACACTCTCGATGCTGTATTCTACGCAGGTACCCCCCGCGGGGTTCCACGAGAAATAAAAAAACGCGAGGAACCGGATGACTCATAAGAAACTGCATGTGGCCGTGCTCTGGCACATGCACCAACCCGACTACGTGGACGGCGTCAGCGGCCGCCCGGCCATGCCCTGGGTGCGCCTGCACGCGCAGCTCAGCTACTACGACATGGTGCGCCTGGTCCTGGAGGAGCCCCGGGCCAAGGCCGTCTTCAACCTCGTGCCCTCGCTGTTGCGACAGCTCGACGACGCGGCGGAAGGCCGGTCCGAGGACGATTTCCTGGTGTTGAGCCACAAGGCTCCCGCCGATCTCGATCCCGACGAGAAGGAGCGCCTGCTGCGGGACTTCTTCTCCTTCAACCACGCGCGCCGCTTCGTGGAGCTGCCGCGCCTGCGCGAGCTCTGGGATCTGCGCGGGGGCGAGGGCCGCAAGCTCGATCCCGAGGTGGTGTCCCGCTTCGGCGACCAGGACCTGCTGGATCTGCAGGTCGGTTTCAACCTGGCCTGGTGCGGGCGCACCCTGCGCGACGACCCGCGCATCTCGCGCCTGTTCGTCAAGGGGCGGGATTACACCGAGGCGGAGAAGCACGAACTGCTGCGGGTGCAGCGCGAGTTCCTGGGCGAGATCCTGCCCGCCTACACCGAGGCCGCCCGCGGCGGCCAGGTGGAACTGTCCTGCACGCCGCTCACGCACCCCATCCTGCCCCTGCTCTGCGACCTCGGCGCCGCCCGCGAGGCGCGGCCGAAGCTGGACCTGCCCGCGACGCCCTACCGCTACCCGGGCGATGCCTGGTTCCACGTCCGCACGGCCCTCGACGAGATGGAGCGCTATTGCGGCGTGCGCCCGCGCGGCATGTGGCCGGCCGAGGGATCGGTCAGCGAGCAGGCCCTGCGCGTCTTCGAGACCCTGGGCCTCGACTGGGTGGCCACCGACCAGGGCGTGCTCGGCAACTCCTGGCGCCGCGCCGGCGAGGACCAGCCCCAGCCCTCCCACTTCCAGGCCTATCGTTGGGGCGGCGACGACGCCCCGGCGGTGTTCTTCCGCGACACCGGGCTCTCGGACAACCTCGGTTTCCGCTACCAGTCCTGGCCCGCCGAGGACGCGGTGGCCGACCTGCTCTTCCACCTGGACAACATCCGCCGCTCGATGCCCGCCGACGGCGAGTACATCGTGCCGCTGATCCTGGACGGCGAGAATCCCTGGGAGTTCTACCCGGACAACGGCATCGACTTCCTGCAGTGCCTCTACGCGGGCATCGCCGACGCCGAGCACCTGACGTGGACCACCTTCGGCGAGTACCTCGACCGCGAGGGCGTGACCCCCGCGCCGCTGCCCGCGGTCTGCGCCGGTTCCTGGATCCGCGGCGACTTCACGACCTGGATCGGCCATCCCGAGAAGAACCGGGGCTGGGAGTACCTGGCCGGCGTGCGCGCCGCCTTCCAGGCGCGGCTCGCGGAGGCGGACGCCCTGACCGAGGTGACCCTGGCCGACGGCACGACCGTCAGCGCCCCGGATCCCAACAAGGTGGGCCCCGAGTTCGGCCACGAGCTGGCGCGCGCCATGCGGGCCCTGGCCAACGCCGAGAGCAGCGACTGGTTCTGGTGGTACGGCGACGACAACCCCACCGACTTCGGCCGCGAGTTCGACGGCCTGTTCCGGCGCCACCTCGCCAACGTGGCGACCCTGCTGGGCGACCAGCCCGACCCCATCCTGGCGACGCCGGTCCTCGGACGGAGGGGGCGGTCGTGAAGCTCGTGCTCGGCATCCACAACCACCAGCCGGTGGGTAATTTCGACCACGTGATCGCGGAGATCTACGACCGCAGCTACCTGCCCTTCCTGGAGGTGGCCGAGAAGCACGAGCACTTCCGCTTCTGCCTGCACATCACCGGACCCCTGCTGGACTGGCTGCAGCGACATCGCCACGAATACCTGGAGCGAGTGGCCTTCCTGGCGCGCTCGGGCCGGGTGGAGCTGCTGGGCGGCGGCTTCTACGAGCCCGTCCTGGCCGCCATCCCCGAGCGCGACCGCGTCGGCCAGCTGCACATGATGTGCGACTGGCTCGAGCGCCACCTGGGCGCGTCGTGCCGCGGTGTCTGGATGGCCGAGCGGGTCTGGGAACCCCACCTGGCGGGATCCCTCGCGCGCGCCGGGGTCAAGTATGCCCTGCTGGACGACTACCACTTCGTGCAGGCCGGCATCTCGCCCGACGAGCTCGCCGGCGGTCCCCTGCTCACCGACGACCTGGGCGACGAGCTGGCCCTGCTGCCCATCAGCGAGCAACTGCGCTACCTGATCCCCTTCCAGGATCCCGAGCAGACCGTCGCCGCCTGCCGCGAACTGCACGAACGCAACCCCGACGGCGTGCTGGTGATGGTCGACGACGGCGAGAAGTTCGGCGCCTGGCCCGGCACCCACGAGCTGGTCTACGAACGCGGCTGGCTGGACCGCTTCCTGGGCGCCCTGGGCGAGGCGGGCGACTGGCTAGAGCTGGCCCATCCCGGCGAGGTGCTCGACTCGCATCCGCCCCGGCGCCGCGTCTACCTGCCGCCGAGCAGCTACTTCGAGATGTCCGCCTGGTCGTTGCCCATGCCCGCCGCCGAACGCTTCGACGACGCGGTGCACCGCTACCGCGACGCCGGACAATGGGACGAGATGCGCCCCTACTTCCGGGGCGGCTTCTGGCGCCAGTTCTTCCAGAAGTACGAGGAGAGCCTCCTCATGCAGCGGCGCGCCCTGCTGCTGCACGAGGAGATCGCCCGCGCCGAGGCCGTCGGGGCCGACGCGTCCCGCGTGGACGAGGCCCGCGACCACCTCTGGCGGGCCGAGTGCAACTGCGCCTACTGGCACGGCGTCTTCGGCGGGCTCTACCTGCCGCACCTGCGCCACGCCATCTACCGGCACCTCGTGCTGGGCACGCAGATCATCCAGAGCGTGGCGCCCGCGCCCCGGGCCCAGATGGTGACCCTCGTCGGCCGCGCCGGCACCGACGTGCGCCTGGGCAACGACGCGCTGGAGCTCTTCCTCTCGCCCGACCGCGGCGGCGCCCTGATCGGCCTGGAGGATCGCGGCGAGGACTGGAACCTGCAGAATACCCTGCGCCGCCGGCGCGAGGCCTACCACACCCGCATCGAGCGGACCGCCGCCGGCTCGGACGGGGCATCGCCGGCAGAGGGCGGTTCCATCCACGACCTGGACTTCGCCGTGGCGCCGGAGGTGCGCGCGGCCCTCGGCGTGGATCCCCAGCCGCGCTACTCCCTGCTCGAGCGCTTCCTGCACCCGGACGCGGGCTGTCCCGACACCCTGGAGGGGATCGTCGCGGCCGACGGCGGCGACCTGGCCGCCGCGCCGACCCGCCTTGACGCCCCCCGCTTCAGCGCGACCGGCGCCCTCGAGGACGGCCGCTTCCGCACCGTCGCCGAGGGCGGCTATACGAATCCCGGGGGCGAGCGCGTGCCCCTGTCGGTGACCAAGGAGGTGGAGCTGGCGCCCGCGGGCGCGGCCTTCGAGGTGCGCTGGACCGTGGCGAACACCGGCGACCGGCCCCTGCGTTGCCGCTTCGCCCCTGAATGGAATCTCGCTCTCTACGACGGGCAGGTCTTCGCGGGCGCGCCCGGCGAGGCCGACGCCCCGGTCCTGGACGCGGCCGCCTTCGCGTCGCGTCGCGAGCTCACGGTGCTGGTGCCCCTGCACAGGTCCGCCCTGCACTGGGATCTCTCCGACGAGGCGGAGATCTGGGTGCACCCGGTGCGCACCGCCACCCAGGGCGAGGACGGCTTCCACCTGACCTACCAGGGACACGCCCTGTGGTTCGTGCGCGACCTGGAGATCGAGCCGGGACGCAGCCGTTCCTTCCGCGTCGCGCTGCGCATCGAGCACGGCCTGCCGGCGGAGGATGCCTGATGCGACTGCTGATGGTGAGCGCGGAGTACGTGCCCCTGGCCAAGACGGGCGGACTGGGCGACATGGTCGCCTCCCTGTCCGGGGCGCTGGCCGCGCGCGGCCACGACGTCAAGGTGGTCATGCCCTTCTACGGGGACGTGGACCGCGCCCGTTTCGACATCGAGCGCGTGCCGGGCGTGCCCGAGGTGCCCCTGCGCTCGGGGGCGGCCCTGCGTCGCGTCGCCCTGCACCGCTGGCGGGATCCGGCGGGGCCCGAAGTGATCCTGCTGGGGAACGACGCCCTTTTCGGGCGTCCCGGCGTCTACAGCTACGGCGCCACCGGCGACTTCCCCGACACGGTGCAACGCCTGGCCCTGCTCGGCGCGGGCGCCCTGGCGGTGCCGCAGCTCCTGGACTGGGCGCCGCAGGTGGTCCACGCCCACGACGCCGCCGCCGGCCTGGCCCTGGTCGACCTGGCCTGCTGGGACGTGTCCGACAACGTGCTCGACGGCGCGGGATCGGTGCTGACCATCCACAACCTGGCCCACCAGTCCGTGCACCCCCGCGCGCGGTTCGCGCACCTGGGCCTGCCCGACGCCCTGGCCTGGCACCCCGGCGCCATGGAATTCAACGGACAGATCAACTTCATGAAGGCCGCCGTCCTGTACGCGGACCGCGTCAACACGGTCAGCCCCACCTACGCGCGCGAGGTGGTGGACGACCCGGACTTCGGCTGCGATCTGGGCGACGTCCTGCAGAGCCTCGGCGGACGCTTCAGCGGTATCCTCAACGGCATGGACCTCGCGGCCTGGGACCCAGCGACCGACACGGCCCTGCCGGCGGCCTTCGGCCGTGACGATCCCGCCGGCAAGGACGTCTGCCGCGAGGCCCTGGCGCGGGAGTGCGGCCTGGCGGACGACGGACCGCTGCTGGGATCGGTGGGCCGAGTCTACCACCAGAAGGGCTACGACCTGCTGCCGCCGGTCGCCGACGAGCTCGCGGCCGCGGGCTGGCGCCTGGCGCTGCTGGGCACCGGCGACGCGGAGCTCTGCGCCGCCCTGCACGCGGCCGTCGCGCGGCATCCCGACCGCTTCGTCTTCATCGAGCGCTACGACGAGGCCCTGGCGCGTCGCATCTACGCCGGCAGCGACGCCTTTCTGATGCCGTCACGCTTCGAACCCTGCGGACTGGCCCAGATGTACGCCCTGCGCTACGGTTCGGTGCCGGTGGTGCGCCGCACCGGCGGCCTGGCGGACACGGTACCGGACGCGGCCTCGCCCGGCGGCCTGGGCTTCGTCTTCGACGATGCCGAGCCGGCCGCCCTGGCCGAGACGCTGGGGCGCGCCCGCCTGGTGTGGGACGATCGTGCCGCCTGGGCTGACCTGGTGCGCCGCGGCATGTCCGTCGAATTCGGCTGGGACGGCCCGGCCGCCGCCTACGAGGAACTATACGCGCAACTGGGCGTGTCCTGAACACGAACACGGGAGGGTCGGCCGCTTGAAGATCCTGGAACTGCCGAAACACACGCTGACGATGATCATGGCCGGCGGCAAGGGCAAGCGTCTGCGGCCGCTGACCCAGGAACGATCCAAGCCGGGCGTGCCCTTCGGCGCCAACTACCGCATCATCGACTTCACCCTGAGCAACGTGTGGAACAGCGGGCTGCGCCACATCTTCATACTCACCCAGTACAAGTCCTTCTCCCTGGACAAGCACCTGCTCAAGGGCTGGCAGATCTTCAACCACGAGGCGGGCGAGTTCCTCTACGGCATTCCGCCCCAGCACCGCGTGGGGGAGATGTGGTACCGCGGCACCGCCGACGCCATCTACCAGAACATCTATCTGATCGACCGCGAGCAGCCCAAATACGTGCTGATCCTCTCGGGCGACCACATCTACCGCATGGACTACTCCACGCTGCTGGTCCTGCACCAGCAGCGCGAGGCCCAGCTCACGCTCGGCGCGGTGGTGGTGCCCCGGAGCGAGGCCCACGAGTTCGGCATCCTGGAAGTGGACGAGAACTGGCAAGTGGTCGGTTTCGAGGAAAAGCCCGAGGACCCGAAGACCATCCCGTCCAAGCCGGGCTGGTGCCTGGTGAACATGGGCGTCTACGTCTTCAACCGCGAGGATCTGGTGCGCGAGCTGCGGCACGACGGCCAGAGCGAGACCAGCAGCCACGACTTCGGCAACGACGTGATCCCCAAGATGGTCGGCCAGGGCGGCGTCTACGCCTACCCCTTCCTGGACAAGGAGACCGACGAGCCCCGCTACTGGCGCGATATCGGCGCGCTCGACAGCTACTACGAGGCGTCCATGGACCTGATCCGTCCGGTGCCCCCCTTCAGCCTCTACGACCGCGACTGGCCCGTCCGCACCTGGATGGCGCCCACCCCGCCGGCCAAGAGCGTGCACGGCATGCTCGAAGACGACAAGCCCATCGGCCAGCTCATCGGCTCGATCGTCGGCGGCGGCACCATCATCTCCGGCGGCACCGCCGAGCGCTCCATCCTCGGCCGCAACGTGCGGCTCGAAGCCGGCTGCCACGTGGTGGACTCGGTGATCATGGACGACTGCGTGATCGGGGTGCGCGCCTCGGTTCACAGGGCGATCGTGGACAAGGGGGCGCTTGTCCCCGAGGGCGCGCGCATCGGCCACGACCACGACGCGGACCGGGAGCATTTCACCGTGACGGAGAACGGCGTCACGGTGGTGCCGAAGTTGTGGGGGACTTAGACGCCCCCCGCACGGGAATCTCAGTTTGATATCCGTCTTTATTGGGTGTTGTGGATCCAGGATCGGATCCGTTCATTTCATGATATCGGTTGTGCGACATGGACTAGGAGGTATCGACATGAGACAAGGATTCCGCATCACCATCATCCTAGGCCTGCTCGCGGCCCTGTCGGCCGGGCCGGCCGTCGGCCAGATCGATCCGGACCCGGACGGGATCGGGATCTACGCCGATTTCGGGGCGACCCAGCCCAGCATCCAGGTCGATCCGGTCGAGGAGTTCACGCTCCACCTGATCGCGACGAATCTCGGCGAGGCGGATGTCGTTACCTGGGCTCTGAAGGTCACGCCGAGCCCGGGCCTCTACATCCTGGGCTACGAGATCCCTTACGATTACCAATCGCATTTCTACCAGGTCGATGGCGGGGCATACCATTTCATCGTTTCGGGTGATCTCGGTGATCCGAGTGCCGATCCCCCCGAGCCCCCCGTTCCCATCGGATACGGACCTAACATGCGCCTGCTCGACATCACCTTCCTCATCGGTGAACTCGGACCTCACTATCTGTTCATCGGTCCCAATGAGGTTCTAGGAAGTGGGCCCGACCCCGTCTATTCGAGCAGTCGCACCTTGATCGAAGGTCCGGGCTTGATTCCCCTCTACCCATCCTCCGGTTCGAACGACGCCCCCGTCTTCGTCGTGAATGGCCAGGACCCCATCGCCAACGAGATCCTGACCTTCGGCGCGGTCAAGGCCCTCTTCCGCTGACCGCGTCGCGCACCTGGCACGAATCCGCTCCCACACGGAGCGGATTCGTGCTATTTCTAGGCTCGTTCCGACCAATCCCGCAACGAGGAGCCTTCCGATGACCGTCGAGACCGGCAACTTCGCCCCCTTCGCCGAGCGCATGCGCGGCGAGGATCTGCCCGAGATCGCCATCCGCACCTTCGAGCTCTACTACCGGCAGCTGGCCGAGGGCGTGACCGGCATGATCCCCGAGGCCGAGATCTCGCCCATCGACGACCTGCCCGACATGGAGGCCTTCCCGCCCGAGACGACGGCGCGCGGGGAGGAGGCTCTGCCGCGGACGGTCATGCTCAAGCTCAACGGGGGCCTCGGCACCGGCATGGGGCTGGAGAAGGCCAAGTCGCTGCTGACGGTCAAGAACGGGCTGACGTTCCTGGACATCATCGCCCGCCAGGCCCTGGACGCGCGCATCCCCCTGGTGCTGATGGACAGCTACAGCACCCGCGACGACACCCTCGACGCCCTGGCGGCCTACCCGGACCTGGCCGGCCGCGTGCCCCTGGATTTCCTGCAGCACAAGGTGCCCAAGATCGTACAGGCGGACCTGAGACCGGCCGAGTGTCCGGCGGCTCCCGAGAAGGCCTGGTGCCCGCCCGGGCACGGCGACCTCTACACGGCCCTGGTCACCAGCGGGATGCTGGACCTGCTGCTGAAGGAGGGCTTCCACTACGCCTTCGTGTCCAACTCCGACAACCTGGGCGCGGTCTGCGACGCGACGCTGCTGGGCTTCATGATCGAGCGGGACCTGCCGTTCCTGGCGGAGACGGCCGACCGCACCGCCGCCGACCGCAAGGGCGGCCACCTGGCGCGCCGCGGCGACGGCCAGCTCATCGTGCGCGAGTCGGCCCAGTGCCCCGACGCCGACGAGGCCGCCTTCCAGGACATCGACCGCCACCGCTACTTCAACACCAACAGCCTGTGGATCGACCTGACCGCCCTCGAGGCGCTGATGGAGGAGCTCGACGGCATTCTCGGCCTGCCCATGATCCGCAACGCCAAGACCGTCGATCCCCGCGACGACGCCTCGACGCCCGTCTACCAGCTGGAGACCGCCATGGGCGCGGCCATCCAGGTCTTCCGCGGCGCCGGCGCCGTGCGCGTGCCCCGCACCCGCTTCGCGCCCATCAAGGCCACCAACGACCTGCTGGACGTGCGTTCGGACAACTACGTCCTGACCGACGACTTCCGCGTGGTCGCCAACCCCGCCCGCGCCCTGGGCAAGGCCTTCATCGACCTCGACAAGCGCTTCTACAAGATGGTCGACGACTTCGACGCGCGTTTTCCCCACGGCCCGCCCTCGCTCCTGGCCTGCGAAAAGCTCGTCGTCAACGGCGACGTCCGTTTCGGACGGGACGTGGTCCTGAAGGGAGCGGTGGAGATGGTCAACGAGGGCGACGTCCAGGCCGTCGTGCCGGACGGCGCGGTGATCGAGGGGACGTGGCGGGCCTGAGCCCGCCGAGTCGCGGAAGCGTGCCGGTCAGCCTTCGAGCAGCACCGGCGCCGGCTGGCGCCAGGCCTGCCAGACGACGATGGCCAGGAAGAGCGCGTCCATGAAGCCGAAATCCAGTCCCACCACATCCACCAGCAGGCCCGGATCGGGCACCAGCGGCAAGCCCACCATCAGGCTCAGGTCGGGATCCTCGGCTGCGAGCCGCAGCAGGAAGGTCCGGTTGACGAGGTAGCTCGCGTAACCGTAAGCCACGGCGGCGATCAGCACGGACAGGATCTGCAGGCCGCGGGCGCGCTTGCCGCCGGTCAACAGGACGATACCCTTGCCCACCAGAAAACCGATCACGATGGCCACCAGGCCGAAGGCCCGATCGGTCAGCACGGTCAGTCCCCACCAGACGAGCACGCCCAGGGAGCCGCCCAGCAGGCCTCCGAGCAGGGCGTTCACCCAGTTGATGTCCCGGCCCTGCTCGTCGAGGGTCGCCTGCACCTGCGACTTGATCGCCTCGAGGCATGAGGCGCAGACGGCGCCGTCCTCGGTGGTGTGGCGCGGCGTGCCGGGAGGAATGACGGATTCGCACTGGAGGCAGATGATCTCGGACTCTTCGTCCGGGCCGTCGATCTCTTGCTCGTTCATGTGTGATCTCCCTCGGATATGGATGTCATCTCACCAGCTATATTGGTCCGGCCGACGATCATCCCACAGATCGTTGCGGGGGGTTAGGCTTTTGTCCGTCTGTGACAGGTCGATCTCGGCCGTGGCGGCCCCGACCTCCTCGCGTCCCAGCCGCTCCAGGTATGCGCCTCCCGGGCCGCAGATCTGGCTCAGACCGATGAACTCCAAGCGTTTCCCCTCGAGGCGTTCCTCGGCGCCGACGCGGTTGGTCGTGATCGCGAAGACGCGGTTCTCCAGGCAGCGGGTGATCATGGCGTCAGGGCAGAAGGGCAGCACCAGGTTGCTGGGGTGGCAGATCACCTGCGCGCCGCCCAGGGCCAGCGAGCGTGCCGACTCGGGGAAGACCCAGTCGAAGCAGACCATCATGCCGACGGTCGTGCCGCAGGCCTCGAAGACGGGGAAGCCCAGGTCGCCGGGGTCGAAGATGGCCTTCTCGTCCCAGAAGAGGTGGATCTTGCGGAACAGCTCGGTGGAGCCGTCGGGGCGCACCAGCACGCTGCTGTTGAAGATGCGGTCGCCGTCGCGCTCGGCCAGGCCGGCCACCAGGGTGGTGCCCGTGCCGGCGGCGTGGTCGCGCAGGCGGGTGCAGACGGGACCGTCGAGGTCCTCGGCGCAGGTGTCCAGTTCGGCCCGGTCGCGGAACTGGTAGCCGGTGGCGAAGAGCTCGGGCAGGACCGCCAGGTCCAGCCCGGCGGGCACCAGGGCCAGGGCTTCGTCCAGGTTGCGCTCCACATCGCCGAAGCGGGGCGAGGTCTGCACGGCGGCCACCTTCAGTCTCGTCATCGTCTCTCCTTCAGCAGGGGGCGCCGCCGGACGTTCGGCGGCGGGTGCAGCAGGGGCTCCAGCCGGTCCAGCATGTCCTCGCGGTCGAAGAGCCGCTCGACGCGGTCCACCGCCGCCTGGCCCATGTGCTCGCGGGCGTTGCGGTCGGCGAGCAGGGCGCCCAGGGCCTCCTGCAGCGCGTCTGCGTCGCCGGGGGGCGTGAGCCAGCCCGTGACGCCGTCCTCGACGATCTCGGGCAGGGAACTGGCGCGGGTCGCCACCACGGGGCGCCCGCAGGCCATGGCCTCGGCGGCGGCGAGCCCGAAGCCCTCATAGCGGGAGGGGCAGACCAGCAGATCGCAGGTGCGGTGGAGCGCGGGGGTGTCCTCCACCCAGCCGAGCAGTTCCACGCTGCCGGGATGGGGCAGCGCCTGCTGCCAGGCCCGCAGGGCGCCGCGCAGGGGGCCGGTGCCGGCGATGCGCAGCACCGGTCGCGGGGCCGGGGCCCGGGCGACGAGCTTCGTCCAGGCCTCCATCAATAGCGGCACGCCCTTGCGCTCGTCGAGGCGGCCCACGAAGCCGACCACCGGCGGCCCGTCGGCGGTCGCCGGCGTGGGGAAGAAGCGCCGCCGGTCGATGCCCTTGTACAGCAGGTGGACGCGCGCGGGATCGAGCCAGGGGGCGCTCGCCAGGGTCGTCTCGCGGGTCGCCTGGGAGTTGACGAGCACGCCCGTCGCCACGCCGTTGTAGTACCAGCGGTAGTAGAAGCGGCGGCGCAGGGGGAAGTCGCTCTCGCGGCTCTGCAGCACCACCGGCACGCCGTCGAGGCGGGCGGCGACGCCGGCCGCCTTCAGGTCCTTCAGGCGGTTGCAGAGCACCGCCCGCACGCCGCGGCGGGCGAAGATCCCGCGCAGCCGGGCGATGGTCCAGGGGGCGGCGTCGAAGCGGATCGCCACGCCGTCGGCGTCGAAGCCGTCCGCCCGGGCGCGTTCGAGCAGGGGCGAGCCCGGCGGGGCCACCAGCGATACCCGCCAGCCGCGCTCGCGCAATCCGCGGGCGGCGTCAAGCATCCAGATCTCGGCGCCGGCGTAGCCGTCCATGCCGTTGACGAAGCAGACGCTGGCGGGGGGCTGGCGGTTCATGCGGGCGGTCTCCGGTGCGATTCGGACTTCGGGGTCGGGCGATCGACGCGCTACGGACGGGGAACATGGAGGCATCATAGGGCCCAACGCGCCTTCAGCGGAAGTCATTATTGCCAAATGAGCTGGACCGTCGTCATGACCCTGTCGAAACGACAATTTGCGAGTGGAGTTACGAGGTTGTTTTGTGATATCATGACAGGGTTCAAATGGGGGAAATGCTAAATCCACCTCCGTATGCGTCTAGCATTTTCGAGGGAGAACCAATGAAGACGAGAGTGACTTGCATCCTGCTCGCGGCCGTCGTGCTTCTGGCCGCCAGCACCAGCTTCGCCGCGGCGCGCTGGGACTACTTCAACATGTCCGCCGACTGCGACGGCTGGACCTTCGACTCGGGCTTCCACATCGGCTCGAGCCATCCCTTCATCGACGTGACCTACGACGTCACCTTGAGCCAGGGCGGCGTCCTGGTCGAGCAGCGCACCGGCATCTTCCGAGTGTGGATGACGCCCTACGTGGTGCCCGTCTACGAGGTCAAGCCCTGGGAGACCGACCTGACCGACGCCGGCGTCTTCGACGTGGCCGGCGTGTTCGTGGTGCCCTTCACCAGCGACGGCGACTCGGTGCGCACCTGGTAAGGCTCCATCGACTGCGGCGGCGGCGAGGAAGTCTGCGCCTTCCCGCCGGGCTGGTGGCGCTGCAACGGCGACGCCTGGCCGGTCGAGGAGCTCGAGGTCGCGGGCTGCGTGTACAGCAAGGACGAGCTGATCTCCTTCCTGCACTTCCCCGCCTGGACGATCAAGATGCGCCTCGCGCGGCACCTGATCGCGGCCAAGCTGAACGTGGCCGCCGGCGTGGAGAACACCGTCGAAGAGACCATCGCGGCGGCCGACCAGTTCCTGATCGAGCATCCCTTCGGGACCTGGCTCTGCAGGCCGGAACGCCGGGAGGCCCGCATGCTGAAGAACGCCCTGCGCGCCTTCAACAGGCAGGGGTGCTCCGACAAGAGCGAGCCCGTCATGATCACGACCGAGGACGACTGGATGGACAACGACGACCTCATGGACTGGGGCGAGGTCAAGTCCCTGTACCAGTAGTCCGACCGCCGAACGACACCGAACGGGGAGCCGGCCGCGAGGCCGGCTCCCCTGCGTGTGGGCCCCGGCCTTGACCCGGCCCCGTTTTGCTCACATCCTGTGCGTGACCTTCACCGGAGAGCGTCCATGTTCGCACGCAAGCCAGTCCGCATCTCGCCCGACACGTCGTGGTTCGCCGACGTGCGCACCGCCCTGTCGCCCATGTCCGGGGTGACCGACCGGGCCTTCCGCGACATCTGCCGCGATTTCGGGGCGGGCATCGCCTTCTGCGAGTTCACCGCCGCCAAAGGCCTGACCTACCACAGCGAGAAGACCTGGCGGCTGATCGACACCGAGGGCGAGCGGGCGCCGGTGGGCGTGCAGATCTTCGGCAACGAGCCCGAGGCCATGGGCGGCGCCGCGCGCCTGATGAAGGGCAAGCGCCTGGACGTCCTGGACATCAACTTCGGCTGCCCCGCCAAGAAGGTGGTCCGCAAATGCGGCGGCAGCGCCCTGCTGGCCGACGTGCCGCTGCTGATCGAGGTGGCGCGGGCCGTGGTCGCGGAGAGCCCGGTGCCGGTCAGCGCCAAGATCCGCACGGGCTGGGACGAGGACTCGGTCAACTACCGCGAGGTGGGCCTGGCCCTGCAGGAGGCGGGCTGCGCGTGGGTCACCGTCCACGGCCGCACCCGCGCCCAGAAGTTCTCCGGCCGGGCGGACTGGGACCGCATCGCCGATCTGGTGGAGACCCTCGAGATACCGGTCGTGGGCAACGGCGACGTCGTCGACGGCGAGAGCTACGCCGAGATGGTGCGCCGGACCCGCTGCCACGCCGTGATGGTGGGCCGCGGCGCCATCGGCAATCCCTGGCTCTTCCGGCAGATGGACGCCGCCGAGGGGCTCGCGACCTACGTCCCGCCCACGCTCGACGACATCCTGGAGCTGTCGCGGCGGCACATCGAGGAGGACTGCCACCTGCGCGGGGAACGCACGGGCTCCTACCTGGTTAGAAAGCACGTCACGCGCTATTTCCGCGGTTTCCCGGGCGCGGCGGCCATGCGCCGCCGGCTCTTCGCGACGGACAACGGCGCCGACATGCTCACGGTCCTGGCGGAGATCCGGCGCGGCGTCGAGGCCGGTGGGGCGGAGGTGGAATCGTGAACTCCAGGCTGGTCCTCCTGATCCTGCTCTGCGCCCTGATCTCCGCGTCCGGATGCGACAAGCGGGCGGCGCTGAGGTCGGTGCGGCTGGACACCCTGCGGCAGCAGGAGCAGTACACCCTCACACATACCGTGGCGCCGGGTGAAACCCTGCGCACCGTGGCGGAGCTCTACTACGGAGATCCGGACCGGGCCGGCGAGATCGCGGCGACCAACGGCCTGGCCGATCCCGACCGCCTCTCCGCGGGCGAGGATCTGCTGCTGGTCTTCAGCGAGGACGAGTGGGCCGGCGCCGAACGGCGCTACCAGGCGCGGCAGCCCTACAACAGCGGCGTGGACGCCTTGGCCTCGGGAAGGCTGGAGGCGGCCGAGACGGCCTTCGACGAGGCCCTGGCCATCGATCCCGACTTCGACGACGCCCGCTACAACCTGGCCCTGGTGCAGCTGCGCCGGGGGCGCAACGAGGCGGCCGAAAGCCTGCTGGTGGAGCTGCGCGAGCGCCGCCCCGACGACCTGGACGTGCTGGCCGTCCTGGGCAACAGCCTCTTCTTCCAGACGCGCTTCGCCGAGTCCATCGCCGTCTTCCGCGACCTGCTGGACGCCGACCCCCGCCACCGCCAGGGCGCCTACGGCCTGGCCCGGGCGCTGGGCGAGGCGGGCATGGTCGAATCGGCCATCACCGCCTGGGAGGACTACCTGCGCCTGGACGGGGATTCCGCCTGGGCCACGCGGGCCCGCGAGCAGCTGCGCGAGCTGCGGGGCGAATGATATCTTGCCGCGGCCGCCGCGATTTGCTAGCTTGGCCGGAGTCACCGATCAGAGCATCCTTTAAAGTGGCCCAGTGAGGCCCAAAGGAGGCATAAAGGGAACAGAAGGGCCACGGGTGCGTTCAGACCCAGGCCTTTTTTTGTGCCCGGCGCCCGAGCCGCCAGGAGGGATCGACCTCATGACTTTCGTCGAGAAGACCACCATCATGAACGGCAAGGAGGTCCGTCGCGCGATGACCCGCATCGCCCACGAGATCCTCGAGGCCAACAAGGGGACCCAGGACATCGTGCTGCTGGGCGTCCAGAGGCGGGGCGTGCCCCTGGCGTGCATGATCGCCGAGGCCATCCAGCGGGTCGAGGGGGAGGAGGTGCCCCAGGGGGCCATCGACATCACCTTCTACCGCGACGACCTGTCGACCATCGGCCCCGCGCCGCGCATCAACGAGACCAACGTGCCCCAGGACGTCACGGACAAGATCGTGATCCTGGTCGACGACGTGCTCTACACCGGGCGCACCGTGCGGGCGGCCATCGGCGTGATCATGGACTGGGGCCGGCCGCGCGCCATCCGCCTCGCCGTGCTCATCGACCGCGGCCACCGCGAGCTGCCCATCCGCCCGGACTTCGTGGGCAAGAACGTGCCCACCTCCCAGCGCGAGATCATCAAGGTCCGCGTGCAGGACTTCGACGGGGCCGAGGAGGTCGTGGTGGGGGAGGTGCAGGACTGATGACCCTCCAGGGCAAGGATCTCATCGGTCTGGAAGAGCTGACGCAGGAGGAGATCCTCACGATCCTCGACACCGCCGAGGCCTTCCGTTCGGTCTTCGACCGGCCCGTGCGCAGCGTCCCGATCATGCGGGGCAAGACGGTGGTCAACCTCTTCTTCGAACCCAGCACGCGCACGCGCATCAGTTTCGAGCTGGCCGAGAAACGCCTTTCGGCCGACATCGTGAACTTCTCCGCCGCCAGTTCGTCGCTGAAGAAGGGCGAGACCCTGCGCGACACCGCCCAGAACATCGAGGCCATGAAGGTCGACATGATCGTCATGCGGCACTCGTCGCCCGGGGCGGCCGCCTACCTCTCGCGCGTGCTCTCGGCCAGCGTGATCAACGCCGGCGACGGCGGCCACGAGCATCCCACCCAGGGCCTGCTCGACATCATGACCATGCGCCAGCGCCTGGGGAACCTCGACGGCAAGAAGGTCACCATCATCGGCGACATCTCGCACTCGCGCGTGGCGCGCTCGAACATCCACGGGCTGACCAAGCTCGGCGCCGAGGTGACCGTCTGCGGGCCGCCGACCATGGTGCCGGGGGCCATGGCGCGGCTGGGCGCGCGCGTCGAGCACGACCTGAAGCGGGCCGTGGCGGACGCGGACGTGCTGAACATCCTGCGCATACAGCTCGAACGGCAGAGCCAGATGGTCTTCCCGAGCAACCGGGAGTACCACCTGCTCTTCGGCATCACCGACGACGTGTTGCGGCACACCAAGCCCGACTGCTTCGTCATGCACCCCGGCCCCATGAACCGGGACGTGGAGATCAGCTCCGAGGTGGCCGACGGGCCCCGGCAGGTGATCCTGGAACAGGTGACCAACGGCGTGGCCGTCCGCATGGCGGTGATCTACCTGCTGTCCGGCGGCGACCCGGGACAACTCGGCCAACCGGCGGCCTGACGACATACACGGGAGAACGACGATGGACTGGAACTGGAAGCGGATCCCCGCGGAATACCTCATCACCAGCGTGAAGCTGTGCCGCGGCGGCAAGCTGTCGAAGCGCAACGGGTTCCTGCACGTGATGAAGGGCCGCATCGAGGGCCTGGGCGTCGGCACGCCGGCGCGCGAGGGCGTGCCGGTGCTCAACGGCAAGGGGCTGGTCTGCGCGCCCGGCCTGGTCGACGCGCACGTGCATTTCCGCGAGCCGGGACAGGAGGAGAAGGAGACCATCGCCACCGGCGCGCGCGCGGCCGCCGCGGGCGGCTTCACCTCGGTGGTGACCATGCCCAACACCACGCCGCCGGTGGACACCGCACCCATGGTGCGCTACATCCTCGACCGCGCCAACGAGGCCGGCAACTGCCGCGTCTTTCCCACCGCCGCCATCTCCAAGGGGCTGGGCGGCGAGACCCTGACCGAGTTCGGCGATCTCGTCGCGGCGGGGGCCGTGGGCTTCACCGACGACGGCAAGCCGGTGATGCACGGCAAGCTCATGCAGTTCGCCCTGCAGTACTCCAAGATGCTGGGCGTGCCCGTGACCACACACGCCGAGGACTGCACGCTGGCCGGCAAGGGCGTGATGCACGCGGGCTACTGGTCCACCAAGCTGGGCCTGGCCGGCATCCCGCGCCTGGCCGAGGACACCATGATCTTCCGCGACGCCGAGCTGGCCAAGGCCACTGGCGGCCACCTGCACGTGGCGCACGTCTCGACGAAGGGGGCGGTGGACATCATCCGCCGCGCCAAGGAGGACGGCGCGCGCGTCACCGCCGAGGTCACGCCGCACCACCTGTCCCTGGACCACTCCCAGTGCAAGGACTTCTCGCCCCTGTACAAGATGAATCCCCCCCTGCGCGAGGAGGAGGACATCGAGGCCCTGACCCAGGGGCTGGCCGACGGCGTGCTGGACTGCGTGGCCACCGACCACGCGCCGCACACGGCCATGGAGAAGGAACTGATGCTCGACCAGGCGCCCTTCGGCGTGGTCGGCCTGGAAACTGCGCTGTCGGTCTGCAATACGTATCTTGTGGAGGAGCAGAAGCTCGATCTCGGCCAGCTCATCGCGCAGATGAGCGAGCGCGCGGCCGATATCTACAACCTGCCGGTGGGCAGGCTGGAGGAGGGCTGCGACGCCGACTTCCTGCTCTTCGATCCGGACGAGACCTGGACCGTCGAGCCGGATGCGCTGCATTCCAAGAGCAAGAACACGCCGTACGGGGGGGCCACCCTCGACGGCCGCGTCAAGGCCACCTTCCTGAAGGGCCGCCTGACGCACCACGAGGAGTTCTGATGAGCAGACCCGCGACCTGGCTGCTGTTGGCGTGCGTGCTGCTGGCCGCCGGCTGCGCCAAGTACAACCTCTTCTACAACGCCAAGAAGGCCTTCGACGACGCCGAACGGGTGCGCGAGCAGCGGATCAAGCAGGGCGAAGACGTGAGCCAGCCCACCTCGACGCAGACCGGCGGCTACCAGCGCTGCGTCAAGAAGTGCCAGAAGCTGCTGGAGGACTACCCCGGGCACGGACTCACCGACGACGCCCTGTTCCTGATGGCCAAGTCCTACCACCGCATGCAGTCCCACCGCATGTCCATCTCCCGGCTGGAACTGCTCTTCCAGAACTTCCCCGCCAACCAGTACATGGAGGAGGCCCTCTTCCTGCAGGCGGCAAACCACATGTTCATCGGCGACGTGAGGCGCTCCAGCGACTTCCTCGACCAGTTGCAGCAGCAGTTCCCCGACAGCAAGTTCCAGGCGGAGGCCCTGCGCGTGAGCGGCGACAACGCCTTCTCCCTGGAGCGCTGGGAGCAGGGGCGGGACAGCTACCTCCGCTTCCTCGAGTCGCACGCCGACGACGAGCACGCGTCCCAGGCCGGCTACAATCTCGCCCACTGCCACTGGATGCTGCGCGAGTACCCGGAGACCCACGACCGCCTGGAAGCGGTGCTGGCGGGCGTGGTCGAGGACCACAAGCTGCTCTTCGAGGTGCGCCTGCTGCAGGCCCGCGCCCTCTCGCGGCTGGGGCGGTACGAGGAATCGGTGGCCCTCACCGACGAGATCTCCTCGGAGGCCGAGCTCTACACGAGCCAGGGGCGGGTGACGCTGGCCCAGGCCGAGAACCTGATCAACCAGGGCCGGCACGAGGAGGCCGCGCCCCTGCTCGAGAACATGCCCGAGGAATGGCAGACCGGCGGCGTGAAGCCCCGCATGGGCGAGATGCTCGGTGAGATCTACCTGCGCGCGTGGGACATCGAGAACGCCCGGACACGCTACGGCGACGCCGTGCGCAATCCGCGCATCCTGGAGGATCCCGACCGCTGCCAGCGCATCAACAAGGCCCTCGGCGAGTACCTGACGGCCGAGCAGCGGCTCGACACCGCCTCCGAGGACGACGCCCCCCGCTACAAGCTGATCGAGGCCAACATCCTGCTCTTCCACCTGGAACGACCCGACCTGGCGCTGGAGCTGTTCCGCGACGTCGCCGCGACCGCCGAGATCGACTCGGCCTCGGCCGTGCGCGGCCTCTACGGCGCCGCGGTCGTCTACCGCGACTTCACGGCCCAGCCCGATTCGGTCGACGCCATCTACGAGCGGCTCGTCGCCGAATACCCCGATTCCCCCCAGGCCCACATGCTCGATCCCGAGGGCGACAGCGACCTCTACGCCTTCCTCATGGAGCAGGAGCGACTGGCGCAGGAGCTGCGGCTCGCCGAGGGCGAGAGCCCCGGCGACGAGGCGGTCGAGGAGATCGTCGAGCCCGTCCCCGGCGCCGAGCGCGACCCGGGCATCCGCTACTCGCGCTGGCGCGAGCGCAAGTTGAGGCGGAATTCGTGATCCTGACACCGCACCCCCAGCGCCTGCGCGGCCGCGTGGCCGCGGTGGCGCCCGTCTCCACCTCTATGTTCGAGATCGACCTCGAACTCGACGGCCGCCCGGATTTCCTGCCCGGACAGTTCTGCATGCTGAACCTCGACGACGGCCGGGAAATGGTCCTGTCGCGTCCCTTCTCCGTCCTGGACGCGCGCCAGCGGCGACTGCGACTGCTTCTGAAGGTGGTCGGCGAGGGCACCCGCCGGCTTGTCGACGCCGGCGCCGGCGCGCCGGTCGCCTGCCTGGGACCGCTGGGCACGCCCTTCCCGCCGCCGGCCGGCGACCGGGCCCAGCTGCTGCTGGCCGGGGGCGTGGGGCTGCCGCCCCTGCTCGCCTGGCACCGGCGCTGGGGCGGCGAGGCCGACCTGGCCCTCTTCGGCGGCCGCGACGGGGGCGACGTGCCCTGGGACCTGCTGGACGACGGCTGGCGCTGCAGCGTCGACTCGCCCGCGGACCTGCCCGACGGCCGCGAGGCCTTCACCGGCACGGTGGTCGACCTGGCCCGGCACCTGCTCGACGACGCGCCCCGCCGCGTCCTGGCCTGCGGGCCGCTGCCCCTGCTGCGGGCCGCCGCCGTCCTGGCCGCCGAGCGCGACTGGGAGTGCCTGGTCTCGGTGGAGGAGCGCATGGGTTGCGGCTACGGCGTCTGCCGCGGCTGCGTGGTGCCGCGGGCGGACGGGGACGGCTGGATCACTGCCTGCAAGGACGGACCGGTGCTCGAGGCCGGCCGCGTGGACTGGACCCGCTTCGGGCACGCGGCGCCGGCCGCCGGCTGTGCCTGTGCCCCCGGAGGTGAGCGGTCGTGACGCGCCTGCCCGACTGGCTGCCCGACGACCTGCGTGGACCGTTCCGTCTCGGACCGCGAGAGCTGCCCGGACGCGTCTGGACCGCCTCGGGCTGCTTCGGCTACGGCCTGGACGGCCTGGACATCACCTCGCCCGAGGGCGGCGCCCCCCTGGACGGTGTGGGCGCGGTGGTCACCAAGACGGTCACGCCGGCGCCCCGCCCCGGCAATCCGCCGCCGCGCGTGTGGGACGCGGGCCCGGGCGCCCTGAACTCGATCGGCCTGGAGAACGTGGGCCTGGACCGCTTCCTGGACGAGGTCGTGCCCGCGTTGCAGACGCGCGGCGTGCCCTTCGTGGTCAGCATCGCCGGCACCGCGCCCGCCCAGTTCGGCGAGATGACCCGGCGCCTGCGCGAGACAGCCGCCGGCTGTGACCGTTGGCACGGCGTGGAGCTGAACCTGAGCTGTCCCAACGTGGCCGAGGGCGGCGTCGACTTCGGCCGCGACCCGCGGACGGTGCGGGCCTGCGTGGAGGCCGCCGCCGGCGAGGCGGGGGACCGGCCCCTGCTGGCCAAGCTCACGCCCAACGTGGCGAGCGTGGCCGAACTGGCCCGGGCGGCCGGCGAGGGCGGCGCCCACGGCGTGACGGCCGTCAACACCCTGGTCGGCATGGACATCGACCTGGCCACGGGACGTCCCGTGCTGCCGTTGCGGCGCGGCGGCTACAGCGGCCCGGCGCTGCTGCCGGTGGCCCTGGCCAAGGTGGACGAGATCGTGCAGGAGACGGGCCTGCCGGTGGTGGGGGTCGGCGGGATCCGCCGTCTCGAGGACGCGCTCAAGTTCTTCGCGGTGGGAGCGGTGGCCGTGCAGGTCGGCACCGCTCAGATGAACGATCCCTTCGCCGCGACGCGCATCGCGGCGGCCTTCTCCTGAATGATTCCCTATAGATCGTCGCGGGGCGGGGCGTAGGCGTCCAGGTCCTCGTCTTCCTCGGCGGGCTCCAGATCCTCCAGCACGCCTTCCTTGAGGGTGGGCTCCTCTTCAGCGCCCAGGGCCTCCTCGTGCTCGTCGGGCAGGCCGTCGGGGAAATCCGCTTCCACCAGCGCGATCAGGGACGAGGTGTTCTGCAGCAGCTCCTCGGCCAGGCGCGTGCCCAGGCCGGCGGCGTCGTCGGCGTCGCCCTTGACCACGGCCTGGGTCGGCGCCGCGCCCGAGCGCGAGCCGATGGCGCCGGTGATGATCAGGTTGCCGTCGTTGGCCTGGGCGAGCACGCCCACGGGGCAGTCCTGGTCGGAGCAGATCCGCTCGCGGAAGGCCAGTTCTCCCAGCATCTCCTGGTGGGACGGCGCCGAGTCGACGGCCGCGGCCATCTCGATGATCTCCACGTCGTCGGCGCGCGCGAGCAGGGCGATCAGGCCCTGGCCGGCGCCGGGCAGCATCATCTCGGGGAAGAAGATCTCCGAGACCAGGTCCTGCACGCCGAGCCGTTCGCCCACGGCCGCGGGAATGACCAGGCACTCCACGTCGTCGTGCTGCACGAAGCGGTTCAGGGCGGCGACCGTGCCGCCGCGCACCAGCACCGACTTGAGCTGGGGCCAGATCGTGCTGATCTGCGCCTGGGAGCGGTAGCTGAGCACGCCGACCACCGTGCCCTCCGGCAGGTCGTCGGCGATGATGCCCTCCTTGTGCAGCAGGGCGTCGTAGGGCGTGTCGCGCTGCAGCACGGCCGCGACGACCAGGCCGTCGGGCAGGGGCAGCTTCAGGTCCTCGGCGCAGATGTCGAGCATCTGGTAGCGGCTCTCGATCAGCTGCTGCTGCAGGAAGGCGACCTCGGCGGGGGCGTGGGAGCTGTAGAGCTCGGCGTCCCGGTCGCGGTGGAGCGAGGGCTCGGCCACGGTGACCATGTCGAAGATGGCCTTGGGGTGCGCCCGGTGGAGCTTCTCGATGACGATCTGCGTCTGGGCGCGATGGAGGCGGCCGTCGAGGGTGCCGAGGGTGAATGTGCCGGTGCTCTTCACGAGGTCTCTCTCGGTTCCAGCGACGGGGTCAGCCGTCGCAGTCCTCCAGGTGCTTGCGGACCAGGTCGCCGATCCGCCGCGCGTCGTCCTCGGCCAGGGCCGGGTAGATGGGCAGTGTCAGGATCTCCTCGCCGGCGGCTTCCGCGTGGCGCAGCTCGCCGTGGACGCGGCAGTATTCCCCCAGCTCGTGCTGGTGCAGCGGCGGCGCGTAATAGATGCCGTAGGCCACGCCGGCCGCGTCCAGGGTCGCGGCGAGTCTGCCACGTTCGGGCACGCGAATCCAGTACTGATGGTGCGTGACGCGCAGGCCGCCGTTGGGCTGGTAGCCGGAGAAGCGGTTGCCCGCCGGGATGGTCTCGTCGTAGATGGCGGCGGCGCGGTCGCGGTCGGCCTGTTCGTCGCCGAAGCGGGCCAGGCGGATGCGGATGGCCATGGCCTGGATCTCGTCGATGCGGCTGTTCCAGCCCGAGCAGAGCCGGCCGCCGATGCGCACCGTCTCGTGCCCGCGCAACCTGCGCATGAGGGCGGCGTCGTCGGCCTCGCGGCAGATCACCAGGCCGCCGTCGCCGATGCCGGGCAGGTTCTTGGTCGGATAGAAGCTGAGGCAGGACATGCGGCCGAAGGAGCCGCAGGGCCGGCCCTTGTAGAGGGAGCCGAAGGCCTGGCACATGTCCTCCACCACGTCCAGGTCGTGCTGCGCGGCGGTGGCCAGCAGCGCGTCCATGTCGCAGGGTACGCCGAAGATGTGCACCGGCAGGATCACGCGCGTGCGGTCGGTCACCGCCTCGGCCGCGGACGCCGGCTGCATGTTCAGGTCGTCGTGGCCGATGTCCACGTAGACGGGCGTGCCGCCCAGGCGGATCACCGCCTCGACGGTGGCCACGAAGGTGTAGGGCGTGGTGATGACCTCGACGCCCGGGCCGACGCCCGAGAGCTGCAGGGCCAGGTACAGGGCCGCCGAGCCGGAGGCCACGCCGACCGAGTCGGCGCCGCCGCAGGCCGCGGCCATCTCGCTCTCCAGGGCGTGGACTTCCTCGCCCAGGATGTAGCTGCCGGTGGACAGGATCCGGTCCACGCCGGCGAGGATCTCGTCCTTGCAGGGCATCATGGGCGAGACCAGGTCGTAGCGTTCGACGCGCCGCATCGTTTCCTCTTTCATGTCGAGGCCCCGCTACGGGGGCGCCCGAAGGAACGGTAGTCGATACCGTGTTCGGCCAACAGGTCGTGGTTGTAGACGTTCCGGCAGTCCAGGAAGCTGCTGCCGGCCATCAGCGACGCGACGCGCGCGAGGTCCAGCGTGCGGTACTCGTTCCACTCGGTGACGAGCATCGTCAGGTCCGCGTTCTCGACGGCGTGGTAGGGGCCGTCGCAGTACAGCAGGTCGGGATGGACCTCCCGGAAGTTGTCCATGGCCACCGGGTCGTGCACGCGCAGGGTCGCGCCCGCCTCGTGCAGCAGGTCCACCAGGCGGCGCGCCGGCGCGTCGCGGATGTCGTCGGTGTTGGGCTTGAAGCTCAGGCCGAGCAGGGTCACGGTCTTGCCCTTCAGGTCGGGGATCATGTCGCGGGCCTTGGTCATGGCGACGTCCGGCAGGCTGGCGTTGACGCCGATGGCCGCGCGCACGATGGACATGTCGCCGCCGGCCGCCTTGGCGATGTGCACGATGGCGTTGGTGTCCTTGGGCAGGCAGGAGCCTCCGAAACCCAGCCCGGCGTGCAGGAACTTGGGTCCCACGCGCTTGTCCAGGCCCATGGCCCGCGCCACCAGCGAGACGTCGGCGCCCACGCGATCGGCGAGCTGGGAGATCTCGTTGATGTAGGAGATCTTTACGGCCAGGAAGGCGTTGCAGGCGTACTTGATCAGCTCCGCCGACTCGATGCTGCCGTGCACGATGGGCGTCTCGAGCAGGTAGAGGGGGCGGTAGATCTCGCGCATGATCTTCTCGGCCTGCTCGCTCTCGGTGCCGATGACCACGCGGTCGGGCCGCATGAAGTCCTCGATGCTCGAGCCCTCGCGCAGGAACTCCGGGTTGCTGGCCATGTCGAAGGGGATCGGCTCCGGCTGAGCGCCCGAGATGGCGCGCTTCACCTTGCGCGAGGTGCCCACCGGGACGGTGCTCTTGGTCACCACCACGTAGTACTTCTGCATCAGCCGGCCGACTTCCTCGGCCACCTGCAGCACGTAGGTGAGGTCGGCCTCGCCGGTGTCGGACATGGGCGTCTGCACGGCGATGAAGATGACGTCGGTCTTCTCCATGGCCTCGGCCAGGGAGGTGGTGAAGAAGAGGCGGCCGCCGTCGACGTTCTTGGCGACCAGCCGGTCCAGGCCGGGCTCGTAGATGGGCATCACGCCCTCGTGCAGGTCGTCGATGCGCTTCTCGTTGATGTCCACGCACCAGATCTCGTGGCCGAAGTCGGCCAGGCAGGCGCCCGACACAAGACCCACGTATCCGGTTCCGATCATGCAGATGCGGCTCATTCGGCAGTCTCCCTGGTCAACTGCAGCAGTTCGTGCAGTGTGTCCGCGAGCGTACCGGCTGGACGCCAGCCGGTGGCACGCTCGAGCTTTGCGCTGTCGCCCACCATGTAGGGGACGTTCGAGGGACGGAATCGCGCGGGATCGGGCTCGATCCCGATCTCAGAGTCGGACGCCGCGAGCAGGATGTCCAGCCCCTTTTGCATGGACAGACCCTCGCCCGAGGCGATGTTGTAGATCTCGCCGGGCGCGCCCTTCGCGCGCAGCAGGCGGTAGGCCCGGATCACGTCCCGCACGTGGAGGTAGTCGCGCAGGGGCGACAGGTCGCCCACCCGCAGGACGGGCTCCTGCTCGCCGCGCTCGACCGCGACGATCTGCCGGGCGAAGGAGGGGTAGGCGAAGACCGTGGACTGGCCCGGGCCCGTGTGGGCGAAGGGGCGCGCCATCACGACGGGCAGGTCGAAGGAGCGCGCGTACTGGCGGCAGAGCAGGGTCTGGGTCACCTTCGAAACGCCGTAAGGGGAGATGGGGTTCAGGTCGGTCGACTCGTCCAGCGGCGTACGTGCGTCGGTGGGGCCGTACTCCTCCGACGAACCGACCGCCAGCAGCAGGGGGCGTTCCGCCTCGGGCAGGGCGCGCACGGCCTCCAGCAGGTTCAGGCAGCCGGTCACGTTCACGTCGAAGGTCAGGCGGGGCCGCTCGAAGGAGAGGGCGGCCGAGCTCTGGGCGGCCAGGTGGTAGACCGCGGCGGGGCGGAACTCCGTGAACAGCGCCTCGGCCGCGCCCTCGGCTGCGAGATCCACGTCGCGGAAACGCCAGGCGCCGGCCTCGCCCTCGTAGGTCGCCGTGCCGTCGCCGTCGGCGTCGCCCAGGGAAAAACCGCCCAGATCCGGCGGGGGAGAGGCGGGATCCGCCACGCGGCCCACGCCGAGCACCTCGCAACCGTCCCGCAGCAGATCCTCCACCAGCCAGCAGCCCACGAATCCGTTGGCGCCGGTGACCAGTGCCTTTTCCATGTTCGACCTCTCTCGCGTCGGCTCAGTCGTTGAGCAGGCGCAGCCATTCCTTGTAGATGCAGCGGTCCATGATCACGTCCAGGCCGGCGTCGCGGGCGGTCTGCGCCGCCTCTTCGTTGACGACGCCCTCCTGCATCCAGACGGCCTTGGCGCCGGCGGCGACGGCCTCGTCCACGATGGGTTGCACAGCGTCGCTGCGGCGGAAGACGTCCACCACGTCGATCGGTCCCGGTACATCGGCAAGAGCGGGGTGGACCTTGACCCCCAGGACCTCCTGGAGCATGGGATTCACGCCGTGGACCTCGAGACCCAGGCCCGCGAGGAACCTGGTGACGCCGTGGCTCGCCCGCTCGGGCTTGTCGGAGATGCCGACCACCGCCACGCGCGTCATGCCGCGCAGGATCTCGGCCACGCGCTCGTCCGGCACGCCGTCGGCGAAGGGGGTCGTCCCGGAATCGTTCATGACAGCCTCCCCGGCCAAAAAAAACGGGCCCGTCCGGCCGGATCCCGTCGTTGTATCGACAGCCCGCAGAATGTACCGGGGACGGCGCGCCCTGTCCAGTCCTAGGCCACCAATTTCGGCTTCCCCGCCGGCCCGCCCGTTGTTATGTTCCGGTATGAGTGATTGTTAACGATTTGGCACCGCAAAGGATGGATCCATGAATCCCGTCTTGATGACCGTGCTGATGCTGATGTCGGTCGCCTTCTTCATCGATACCCTGGCCGGGCGCATGTGGCTGCTGAAGGCCGCCGAGGGCGAGTCGCGGGGGGGGAATCTCGTGGCGCGCCTGCGCAACCTGCTGGTGATCGGTTTCGGGCAGAAGCGCCTGCTCTACGAGCGCACCGCCGGCTGGATGCACGTGTGGATCTTCTTCGGCTTCCTGGTGGTCTTCACGCGCACCTGCACGCTGGTCGGCCGCGGCTACGACGAGGATTTCCACCTGCCCCTGCTGGGCGGCGCCCTAGGTCTGGCCTACGCCCTGATCAAGGACGTCTTCGAGATCGTCGTGCTCGTCGCGGTGCTCTTCGCCGCCTGGCGGCGCGTGTTCGTACGGCCGGCGCGCCTGCACCTGAACCTGGAAGGGGTGGCCATCCTGCTGTGGATCGGCGCCCTGATGGCCACCGACCTGCTCGGCGACGCGGCCCTCTTCGTACTGCGCCCCGACCACCCCGAGACCGGCTGGGCCTTCGTGGGCACGGCGCTGGCCGGCTGGGTCGGCTGGACCGAGGCCGCGGCCCAGTCCTGGTACGTCTGGATGTACTGGGTCCACATCCTGCTGCTGATGGCCTTCCTGAACTACCTGCCCTTCGGCAAGCACTTCCACGTGCTGACCGCCCTGTTCAACGTGTACACCATGAAGCTCGAGCCGGCGGCGGTGGTGCAGCGCATGGACTTCGAGGGGCGCGAGAGCTTCGGCGTCGGCAAGCTGGAGGACCACAGCTGGCGCCGTCTGCTGGACATGTACACCTGCACCGAATGCGGGCGCTGCACCGTCCACTGCCCGACCGCGACCACCGGCAAGTCCCTGCAGCCGCGCGAGCTGATCACCGACCAGCGCGACGAGCTGTACCGGCTCGCGAAACCGCTGGAGTTCGTGGGCAAGCAGAAGCACGCCGGGCGCACCGACGAGGCGGCGGCCGCCGCCGCGGCCCTCGAGCGCGCGCCCCTGGCCGGCGGCGTCATCGGCGACGACGTGCTGTGGGCCTGCACCACCTGCGGCTACTGCCAGACGGTCTGCCCGGTGTCCATCGAGCACATCGACCACGTGGTGGACATGCGCCGTCACCTGATGATGATGGAAGCGCGCATGCCGACCGAGTTCGCCACGGCCATCAAGGGTCTCGAGACCAACAGCAATCCCTGGAACGTGGGCGCCGCCGGGCGCGAGGACTGGCTCGACGACCTCGCGGTGCCGAAGCTGCGCGACAATGGGAGCGCCGAGTACCTGCTCTTCGTGGGCTGCGCGGGCTCCTTCGACGACCGCAACAAGGACGTGCTGCGGTCGCTGTGCCGCCTGCTGCTCAAGGCCGGCGTCGACTTCGCGGTGCTGGGCACCGAGGAGGGCTGCTGCGGCGATCCGGCGCGTCGCTCGGGGCACGAGTACCTCTTCCAGATGCAGGCCCAGCAGAACGTCGACACCTTCAGGAAGTACGAGGTGAAGAAGGTCGTCACCGCCTGCCCGCACTGCTTCAGCATGATCCGCAACGAGTATCCCCAGTTCGACTGGGCGGCGAGCGACGTGATCCACCACGCGCAGCTGCTCGAGGAGTTGATCGGCGCGGGCAAGCTGTCGGTCGAGGCCGGCGGTCCCACGATCACCTACCACGACAGCTGTTACCTGGGCCGTCACAACGACGTCTACTCGGCGCCCCGGACCGTGGTCGACGCCCTGGGCCTCGAGCGCGCGGAGATGCCCCGCCACGGCCGCGAGGGCTTCTGCTGCGGCGCGGGCGGCGCCAGGATGTGGATGGAGGAGTCCGAGGGCACCCGCATCAACCACGACCGCGTGGACGAGGCCGCCGCCACCGGCGCCGCTGAGGTCTGCACCGCCTGCCCCTTCTGCCTGACCATGATCGGCGACGGCATCAAGGAGACCGAGCGCGGCGAACAGATGAAGGCCCTCGACCTGGCCGAGCTGGTGGAGCGCAATCTGGCCGGCTGACTGAATTGATCTTGCCAATCAGGATCAACGAAGTATGATATGACCGCCCCTCGATCCGGGGGGCGGTTTTTCCCTGCAAGCGGAGGCTGTGATGGCGAACTACGATCCGGTCAAGTCGACCCCTCGACTCGACAAGCTCTGGGCCAGGGGCCAGGATTTCCTGGGCTGCGAGGTGCCCATCATGTGCGGCGCCATGACCTGGATCTCCGATCCCCAGCTGGTGTCCACGGTCGGCAACATGGGCGGTTTCGCCTCGCTGGCCGGCGGCAACATGCCCCCGGAGATGTTCGCCGACGTCATCGACGAGACCCGCACGCTCACCGACCGGCCCTTCTCGGCCAACATCATCGTGATCGCGCCCAACTACAAGGACCACCTGACGATCTGCTGCGAGAAGAAGATGAGCCACATCGTCTTCGCCGGCTCGATCCCGCGCCAGAGCGAGGTGCAGCAGGCCAAGGACAGCGGCGCCAAGGTGATCTGCTTCGCCTCGACCGCCTCGATGGCCAAGCGCATGATCCGCTTCGGCGCCGACGCCCTGGTCCTGGAGGGCAGCGAGGCCGGGGGCCATATCGGCCACGTCTCGACCGCCGTCCTGCTGCAGGACATCCTCTTCGACTACGCCGACCAGCTGCCCATCTTCGTGGCCGGCGGCATCGCCCACGGCGCCATGATCGGCCACCTGTGCCTGATGGGCGCGGCCGGCGCCCAGCTCGGCACCCGCTTCGTGGTGGCCGAGGAATGCCAGGCCCATCCCAACTTCAAGCAGGCCTTCATCAAGGCCCGCGCCCGCGAGGCCATCTCCACGCCCCAGTACAGTTCGAAACTGCCGGTGGTCGCCGTGCGCGCCCTGCGGAACAAGGCCATGGAGAAGTTCGGCGACCTGCAGATGGAACTCCTCGACAAACTGGCCGCCGGCGACCTCAACCGCGTCGAGGCCCAGTACGAGGTGGAGAACTACTGGGTGGGCAGCCTGCGCGACGGCGCCGTGGACGGCGACGTGGAAAAGGGCTCGCTGATGGCGGGGCAGTCCGTGGGCCTGGTGCACGAGGTGCAGCCCATGCGAACGATCCTGCAGCAGCTGGTGGACGAGGCGGAGGCGGCGGTGGGGAGCGTGGCGGGGCGGCTGGGCTAGCGCGCGGAAGGACCCGGTCCCGGTGGTAGAAAAGGGCGGGAGGCATCGGCCTCCCGCCCTCGCTTCTTCTGGGACCGCCCGTCAGTCCAGCGCTTCCACCGCCTCCTTGAACGCCGGCAGCACGTCGAACAGGTCCGCTACGATGCCGTAGTCGGCGGCCTTGAAGATGGGCGCGTTGGCGTCCTTGTTGACGGCCACGATGCACTTGCTCGAGCTCATGCCCGCCAGGTGCTGGATGGCCCCGCTGATGCCGGCCGCCACGTAGAGGTTGGGCGAGACCGTCTTGCCGGTCTGGCCCACCTGGTGGGAGTGGTCGACCCAGCCGGCGTCCACGATGGCGCGGCTGGCGCCGGCGGCGGCGCCGAGAGTGGCGGCCGTCTCCTCGATCAGCTTGTAGTTGTCGGCTTCCTTGATGCCGCGGCCGCCCGAGACGATGCGCTCGGCTTCGGTCAGTTCTATGCGTCCCGCCTCAGCGGCCTGGATCTCCGTCACCGACGCCTTGGGCGCGAAGCCGTCCAGGCCCGGATCGAAGGTCTCGGCCGCGGCCTCGCCGCCGCCGCCCTCGCCCAGTGTGAAGGCGTTGGGACGGATGCCGACCACGGCGGTCGACGACGAGAAGGTGACGTCCGTGTAGCACTTGCCCGCGAAGATGGGCCGGCGGATCGTGAAGCCGCCCTCGTATTCCAGGCCCACGCTGTCGCTCACGCAGGCGCAGTCGAGGCGCGCGGCCAGGCGCGGACCGAGGTCCTTGCCCAGGGCGGTCGAGCCCATTAGTACCAGATCGGGCTTTTGGGCCTCGCAGAAGGCGCCGAGGGCCCGGCTCCAGGCCTCGCTGTTGTACTTGGCGAAGTGGTCCCCGCCGGCGGTGAAGAGCTTGTGGGCGCCGTGCTGTCCGGCCGCGGCGGCGTCCGCCTCGCCCAGCAGCACGCCCCACACCTCGCCGCCGGCCGCGTCGACGATGGCGCGGGCCTTGGACATCATCTGCCAGGCCACTGTCTTGATCTGCCCGTCGCGCTGCTCTATGAAAACTGCGATGTTCGGCATTGTCGGTTCTCCCTGTCAGATGACCTTGGCTTCCTCGCGCAGCAACCGCACCAGTTCCTTGGCGGCGGCGGCGGGATCGTCGTTCTCGATGATCTTGCACTCTGCGCGGGGCGCGGGAGGCGTGTAGGTGGCGACCGTGCTCATGGAGGCGGGGACCTCGATCCCCAGGTCCGCGCAGGTGACCGTCTCCTGCGGCTTGGCGCCGGCCTTCATGATGTTGGGCAGGCTCGGCAGCCGGGGCTCGTTCAGGCCCTTCTGGCAGGTGATCACCGCGGGCAGCCCGCCGGTGACGATCTCGGCGCCGCCCTCGATCTCGCGCGTGGCGGTGAAGGTGCCGTCGCCCGTCGCCAGCTTGTTGACCACCGAGGCGTGGCCGCAGTCCAGGTACTCGGCGAGCATCAGCGGGACCTGTCCCGCGTCGTCGTCGATGGCCTGTTTGCCGGCCAGGATCAGGTCGTAACCGTCGCGCTTGATCACCGCGGCCAGCACCTTGGCGATCTGCATGGGCTCGGCGGTCTCCAGGGCGGCCTCGTCCACGCGGACGGCCCTGTCGCAGCCCACGGCCAGGCAGTCCTTCTTGATGGACTCCATGACCCGGTCGGGCCCGACGGTGATGGCGGTGATCTCGCAGTCGTCGCCCAGGCGCTCCTTGATCTGGACCGCCTCTTCCACGGCGAAGGCGTCGTAGGGGTTCAGCACCCGGGTGAAGCCGGAGTCGTCCAGCTCGGCGGAGGGGCCGGACATGGTGATCCGGGTCTCCGAGTCGGGCACCTGTTTCACGCAGACAGCTATCTTCATGGGTCCTCCAGACAGAAATGGACCTGCGGACGAGACCACGGGCGGGAGTCCCGGCCCCGCGGTCGATCGATGACGGTGTCCCCGAATGATAGGAGGCGGCCCTGGAGGCGTCAATCGACGATGCGGGCCGGCGCTGGCAATCGTGCCGCCGGTCCTCTATGATTCCCGCGAACCCCATCCCCGGAGCGTGACATGATCCAACGCAGCTGCGATCTCGTGGTGATCGGCGCCGGCCCCGGCGGTTACGTGGCCGCCGTGCGCGGCGCCCGGTACGGTCTGGACACCGTGCTGGTGGAGAAGGACGACCGGCTCGGCGGGACCTGCGGCCTGCGGGGCTGCATCCCGACCAAGGCGCTGATCCAGTCGGCGCGCACCTGGGAGCTGTGCCGCAAGGGGGCGCGGACCTTCGGCGTGATCGTCGGCGAGGCCGCCTTCGCCTGGGACAAGGTGCTCAAGCGCAAGGACATGGTGGTCAAGAAGGGCAGCCTGGGCGTCGCCGCGCTGGTGGACAACAGCGGGGTCGAGGTGGTGCGCGGGCACGGGCGGCTCGACGGGCCCGGCCGCGTGGTCGTGGCGCGCGAGGGGGAGGATCCGCTGGAGATCGCCGCCGCCAAGGTGATCCTGGCCACCGGCTCGACGACCATGCGCATCCCCGGCCTGGAACCCGACGGCGCGCGCATCCTGACCAGCGACCACCTGCTGGAGATCGACGCGGTGCCGGCGTCCATGGTGATCCTGGGCGCGGGCGCGGTGGGCGTGGAGTTCGCCGACGTCATGAACGCCTTCGGCTGCAAGGTGACGCTGGTGGAGATGCTGGAGCGCATCGTGCCCCTGGAGGACGCCGACTGCTCGGCCGAGCTGGCCCGCGTGCTGGGGCGCAAGGGCGTGAAGATCCACGCCGGCCACCGCGCCTCCGACGTGACCGCCGGCCCCGACGGCGTCAGCGTGAAGCTCACGGACGTGGACTCCGGCGAGGAGCTCGTCGTGGCGGCCGAGACGCTGCTGGTGGCCGCCGGCCGCCGCCCCGTGACCGGGGACCTGGGCCTGGACACGGTCGACGTCGTGGTGGACAAGCGCGGCTTCGTGCAGACCGACGGCCTGATGGAGACGGCCGTGCCCGGCCTCTACGCCATCGGCGACATCGTCGCCACGCCCCAGCTCGCGCACCAGGCCAGCGCCGAGGCCGAGGTGGCCGCCGCCCACGCCGCCGGCCGCGAAGCCGCGCCGCTGGACCTGGACCGCGTGCCCGGCTGCACCTACACCTCGCCCGAGGTGGCGTCGGTGGGGTTGAGCGAGGCCGAGGCCCGCGAGCGCGGGCACGAGATCGCCGTGGGCCGCTACGAGTTCGCGGCCCTGGGCAAGGCCAGCATCCTGAACGAGCCCCACGGCTTCGTGAAGGTCGTCAAGGACGCCGAGACGGGGTTGGTGCTGGGCGTGCACATGGTCGGCCCGCACGTCACCGATTTGATTTCGGAGGCCTGCGCGGCCATGGGCGCCGAGCTGGACGCCGAGCGCTGGGCCCGCATCATCCATCCCCATCCCACCCTGAGCGAGGCCGTGGCCGAGGCCCTGCACGCCGCCAACGGCGAAGCGCTGCATGGCTGAGCGGGCGGGGCTCGTCCGGCGGCTGCGCGCCGTCCTGGGCCGCCGGCAGGTCCTGGACGACACCGCCGCCCGCCTGGTCTACGCCCACGACGCCTCCCACCTGCGCCTGGGCCGGCCGCTCTGCGTCTGCCTGCCCGCCGACACCGTCCAGGTCGCCGGGACGATCGGCCTCTGCGCCGCCGCCGCCGTGCCCTTCGTGGCCCGCGGCGCCGGTTCCGGCCTGGCCGGCGGCGCCCTGCCGCCCGAAGGCGCGGTGGTGATCTCCCTGGCCCGTCTCACCGGCATCGCTGCCGCCCCGAGCGGCCGCCCGGACGAGATCCTCGCCGGCGCGGGCGTCCCCAATGCCGCGCTGAACCGCCGCCTGGCCCGCGACGGCCGCGCCTTCGCGCCCGATCCCGGCAGCCAGGAGGTCTCGACCATCGGCGGCAACGTGGCCTGCAACGCGGGCGGGCCCCACTGTCTCAAGGTGGGGACCACCGTCCGGCACGTGCGCGAGCTGCAGTGGGTCGATGCCGAGGGCGCGGTCTGGTCGAGCGGACGGGTCGGCGACGGAGCCCCCGACGTAACCTCCCTGCTGGTGGGCGGCGAGGGCACCCTGGGCGTGGTCACCGCCGCGGTCCTGGGCACCGTGCCCGTGGTGGCCGAGACGGCCACCCTGCTCGCCTACTTCGCCGAGCTGGACGCGGCCGCCGCCGCGGTCGTCGACCTGCTGGGCGCGGGCCTGCTGCCCGCAGCCGTGGAACTGGTGGACGGGGAGATGCTGCGCATCGTCGAGGAGGCCTTCGCCTTCGGTTTCCGCACCGACGTGGACGCGGCCATGATCGTGGAGTTCGACGGCGCGGCGGGCGCCGCGTCCGCCGACGCGGACCGTGCCGCCGCCCGGCTGGCCGCCGCCGGCGCCTCGGTCGTCCGTGCCCGCGACGAGCGCGAGCGCCTGGACCTGTGGCGCTGCCGCAAGCAGGCCTTCGGCGCCGTGGGCCGGCTATCGCCGCACTACGTCTCCATGGACGTGGCCGTACCCCTGGGCCGCCTGGCCGAGCTGACCCGTCGCACCCGCGCGGCCGGCCGCGACAACGATGTGAGGGTCGCCAACCTCATGCACGCCGGGGACGGCAACATGCACCCGGGCATCCTCTTCGACGGCGCCCGTCCCGGCGAGCGCGAGCGGGCCCAGGCCGCCGCCGACGAGATCCTGGCCGCCGCCCTGGACCTCGACGGCACCGTCACCGGTGAGCACGGCGTGGGCCTGGAGAAGCTGCACCTGCTGCCCGCCCAGCTCGATCCCGTGGCCGCCGAGCTCATGGACGGCATCAAGGCGCTCTTCGATCCCCGCGGCCTGGCCAACCCGGGCAAGGCCCTCGCCGCGTCGCCCGGTCTCGCCGCGTCGCCGCCCCCGCCCGACGCGCCGCGCTTCGACTGGGAGAGCCTCACGGTCTCAATGCCGGCCGCAACCCCGTACGCCGCGCTGCGCGACGAGGCGGCCGCGAGGGGTTTCCGCCCGGACTGCGACGCGCCCGCCGGCGACGCGACCGTGGGCGCGTTGGCCGACGGCGGCGCCCTGCGCGACGGGATCCTCGAGGTGTGGGCCGTCACCCGCGACGGCCGGGCCTTCCACGCCGGCCGGCCCGTGGCCAAGAACGTGGCCGGCTACGATCTGCCGCGCCTGGTCTGCGGCAACGGGGGCGCGCTGGCCGACGTGATGGCCGTCACCCTGCGGCTGAGACCGGACGGCGGCCCCGACGCGAAGGCCGACGACACGGCCGCGCCGTCCGCCTGGCCCGCACCCGAACGCCACCGGCGCGGCCTGGTCGAGCTCTTCGGCGGGGGGCGGGGCGCGTGAACCGCGATCTCGGCACCCTGCTGCGCGGCTGCATCGAATGCGCCCTCTGTCTGCCCCACTGCGCCACCTACCTGGCCACCGGCGACGAGACCCGGTCGCCCCGCGGCCGGCTGATGCTGTTGCGGGAGGTGCTGGCGGACGCGTCCCGCGAGGACCGCGCCGTGCTCGCGGCCTTCGATACCTGTCTCGGCTGCCGCGCCTGCGAGAGCGCCTGTCCGAGCGGCGTGCCCTACGACCTGCTGGCGGCCGCCCTGGAGCGTGCCGACGCGGCCCTCGGCCCGCCCGACGGACCGATCATCCGCCAGCTCTCGTCGCGGCCCGCCCTGCGGGCGCTGGGGATGGTCGGCGCGGGGGCGCGCGGCGCCCTGCGGGGCGTCCTCGGGGCCGGTTGGCGCCAACGTCTGGACGGCACGCCCGCCGCGGGCGCGGCGCGCAGGCTCGGCACGCTGCCCGCCGCGTGCGGCGACCGTGCGCTGGTCGCCCGGCTCGACGCCCTCGCCGGCCTGAGCACGCCCTCCGCCGCGACGCCGGGCCGCCACGCCGCCGAGGGCCGTCGCGTCGTGCTGTTCGCGGGCTGTGCCAGCCGCGAGCTGCTCGGGGCGGCTCAGGTTCGTCTGCGGGCCCTGCTGCGGGCCGCCGGCGTGGATATCGTCGTGCCCGCGGGCCAGGATTGCTGCGGCGCCCTGGCAGCCCATACCGCCGCCCCCCGGCGGGCCGAGGCCCAGCGGGCGCGCAACGCGGCGGTCCTGTCGGGGCCGGTCGCCGGGGCCGAGGCGCTGATCGTCGAGGCGGCGGGCTGCGGGCTGGAACTGGAGGGCTATCCGGAGCCCATCGCCGCCGCGGCCGTCGACGCAGCGGCCTACCTGTCCGACCTGCCCCTGCCGCCCTTGCGCGAGGTTCCGCTGCGGGTGGCCTACCACGATCCCTGCCACGCCCGTCACGGGCGGGGGATCGTCGACGAGCCGCGCAGCCTGCTGGCGCGCGTGCCCGGCGTGACGATCCTGGAACCGGAGGAGGCGGAGGTCTGCTGCGGCAGCGGGGGCACCTACACCATGCGCCATCCGGCGCTGTCGGCGGCCATGGGGCGGCGCAAGGCCGGGATGCTGGCGGACACCGGCGCCGACGTGGTGGCGACCTCGAACCCCGGCTGTCTCGGCCAGATCGCCGACGCCCTGGCCGCGGCGGGGGATCGCAGGCCCGTGCTGCCGGTCACGGACCTGATCTGGTACGCCGCCCTGTCTTGATACGGCGCCGGACACGAAGAAGGAGGGGCCGCGGCCCCTCCTTCGTACGTTGCGATACGATCAGCGGTAGAGCGTCTTGACCTCGCCCCAGGTCCTGTCATCGTTGACGACGGTCTCCGAGTAGATGCGGATCGTGTTGCCCATGATGAAGCCCTCGCAGGACGAGACGGCCAGCGTGTCGACCATGATGCCGTCCACGCCGAAGTTCATGGTGAGCACCTCGTGCACGGCGATGTAGACGTTGCTGTCCGAGCCAACCGTCGTGCCGCCCTCGTAGGCGAAGCACATGGTGCAGCCGGCGCCGCAATAGTCGATCACGTCGATCTCCACGCTGTAGACGCGGTAGGCCTGGTCGAACATGACCACCAGCCGCGCCGCCGCCAGCCAGATGCCCGTGTCCAGGGGATCGCCGAAGTCGAACCAGCAGCTGCCGGCGCCGCAGGCGTCCTCGTCGGTGGTGTAGGTGACCATGCAGTCGACGCCGTCCTCGACCCAGATGTCGCCGCAGCCCACGGCCGGCTGGGTGTCGAAGGTGATGGTGTTGACGATCTGCGCGCTCAACGGCGCGGCGAGCAGCAGGACCAGAGCGATCAGGATGTAGCAATACCCTTTCATCTGATGGCCTCCCTCCAAATGTGTGATGCGGCCGCCGCCCGCTGCAACGCGCGGGACCGCGTTTCACGGAATAGATCAGATCGCAGCATAGCACAAGCGCCGCCGATGTGACCACAGATTGAAAAGTCGTACTCATAGCGCTTCGGTGGGGTCTTGACAGGCGGGGATTCTTAATATACCTTGATCGCGATACAGAGATTAATTGCTTTTCCGACCGCGAGGTACGACTTGCCGACCGCTCAGGCGAATCCGGCCGAAACCTTTCGGATCCTAGGGGATCCGACGCGCCTGCGACTGCTGCGCCTGCTCGCCCGGGTGGAGCTCAACGTGCAGGAGATGGTGCAGATCCTGGGCATGAGCCAGCCGGGCGTCTCGCGGCACCTGAAGACCCTGCTGGAGGCGGGATGGCTGCGGCAGCGACGGGAGGGGACCTGGAGCTGGTACGGTCTGGTCCCGCGCGAGGACTTCGCCGACGGCGCCCTGCACGCGGTGGGGCTCGACGCGGCCCGCCGCACGCCCGAGGCCGGCGACGACGACGCGGCCCTGCAGGCGGTGCTCGCCGAGCGCGACCGGCGCAGCGGCGACTTCTTCGCCGGCATCGCCGAGAGCTGGGACCAGATCCGACCCTCCTTCGACCACCCCGACGTGCAGGCCGGCGCGGTGGGCGCTCTGGTCCCGCCGGACCTCGAGGTCGTGGACATCGGCACCGGCACCGGCGCCCTGCTGCCCCTGCTGGCCGCCACCGGCGCCCGGGTCACCGCGGTGGACGCCTCGGCGGCCATGCTGACCCGCGCCCGCAGCCTTTGCGAGCGGGAGGGGTTGCTCGACGTCGTCTTCGAGCAGGCCGACATCCAGGAGCTGCCCTTTCCGGACGACAAGTTCGACGCCGCCTACTGCTCGATGGTCCTGCATCACGTGGCCCGGCCCGAACGGGCCCTGCGCGAGATGACCCGGATCGTCAAGCCCGGTGGCAAGGTCGTGGTGATGGCCTTCACGCGGCATAACCTGACCTGGCTGCGCGAGGAACTGGCCCATCAGTGGCTGGGCTTCTCGCGGGACGAAATGAGTGATTTCTTCGCGCGCTTCGGTCTGCGGACCGATCGCTATCTGGAGCGAGGACTGTCGCAGCTGGCGGCGGCCCGCGAGACCTTGCCGCCCGCCCTGCGCGGCCGCAACGAGGATTGGCCCGACGTCTTCCTGACGGTCGGCGTCAAGCAGTGAGTCGATAACAGGGGCTCCGCCCCGTCACGCAAGAAGATGGAGGAATGATGAGCACGAAGCTCGCCGAAGGCACCAACTACAAGGTCGCCGACCTGAAGCTCGCCCCCCAGGGGCGCATGAAGATCGACTGGGCCGAGTCCCGCATGCCGGTGATGATGTCGTTGCGCAAGGAGCACGCCGCGCTGCAGTCCCTCAAGGGCATGAAGATCGCCGGTTGTCTGCATGTCACCAAGGAGACGGCCGTGTTGATCGAGACGCTGGCCGCCGCCGGCGCCGAGATCTCCTGGAGCGGCTGCAACCCGCTGTCGACCCAGGACGACGTGGCCGCCGCCCTGGCCGCCGCCGACACCTCGATCTTCGCCTGGCACGGCATGGACACCGACGAGTTCTACTGGTGCATCGACCGCACCCTGGATTTCGAGCCCACGCTGACCCTGGACGACGGCGCCGACCTGATCTTCTCCGTGCACAACCGCCATCCGGAGCGGATCACGGGCATCATCGGCGGCACCGAGGAGACCACCACGGGCATCCACCGCCTGCGCGCCATGGCCGCGGACGGCGCCCTGAAGTACCCGGTCATCGCCGTCAACGACGCCGAGACCAAGTGGGACTTCGACAACGTCTACGGCACCGGCCAGTCGAGCATCGACGGCATCATCCGCGCCACCAGCGTGCTGCTGGCGGGCAAGAACTTCGTGGTCGCGGGCTACGGCCACTGCGGCAAGGGCTGCGCCATGCGCGCCGCCGGGCTGGGCGCCAACGTGATCGCCACCGAGGTCAAGGCCACCGCCGCGCTCAAGGCCACCCTGGAGGGCCACGAGGTGCTGCCCATGGACGAGGCGGCCCGCGTCGGCGACGTCTTCATCACCGCCACCGGCATGAAGGACGTCATCGTCAAGCGGCACTTCGAGGTCATGCGCGACGGCGCCATCGTCTGCAACACGGGCCACTACGACTGCGAGATCAACATCGAGGACCTCGAGGCGCTGGCGGTCTCCAAGCGCGAGATCCGGCCCAACTGCGAGGAGTACGTCATGGCCGACGGCCGGCGCATCTACCTGCTGGCCCAGGGCCGGCTGGTGAACCTGGCCGCCGCCGAGGGACACCCCTCCGAGGTCATGGACATGTCCTTCGCCAACCAGTTCCTGTCCATGGTGCGCCTCGCGCGCGAGGGCAAGGAGCTGTCCACCGACGTGCACGACATCCCCCTGGACCAGGACCAGCGGATCGCCGGCATCAAGCTGACGACCATGGGCCTGTCCATGGACATGCTCACCGAGGAGCAGATCCGCTACGCGGACGACTACTCGGCCGGCACGTAGGTGCGATGGGTGGCGTTTTCGGAAGAGACGGCGAGCTCCTGGGAAGGGGCTCGCCGTTCTTCTAAGGGTGCCAGCGTTTGGGCATGATCGTCGCTGAGCGGGTGAGGACGCGACCAGCGCCCTCCAGCCTCAGGACATAGGTGCCGGCTGGGAGATGACGATCCCCATGTCTACCATTCCAGCGGATTTCCCTGTGGCCGGCCAACAGATCCATGTGCTCAGGTCCGTGCACGACTCGTCCCCTCAGGTCGTGGACCGTGAAGGCAAAGGTGGCGTTCCGATCCAGTTCTACCCGCCAACGAAGTCCGTCGGGCGTGGGATTAGGGAAGGGCGGCCCATCGAGAATGCGCGTCGTCGGTTTGTCCAGTCCTAGGGCACCCTCGAAAAGGACCTGATCTTCTCTCGATGTGATCTGCACGAGGCGAATCCGGCTCGGGGCTGTCAAGCCGGTAAGGTCCCAGGTATGGGTTCTGTCGTCGAGGGTGACCGAGGACAGGCCCGTATCCGACCAGTCCGTCGTGCCGGCCGGCCTGTCGTCCAATCTCAGTTCGCCGCTGGATACCGGACGCTCGAATTCCGCCAGCAGGCGTGACGTGTCGAGCCCGACGACTGCGGGGATATCGGCTGCCGGTCCGCCACCGCTGATGATCAATCTGTAGCTGTCCGGTCGATCGGGATCGACTGTACCGTGCAGTCCGAATCCGTCTTCGAAGTAGAGGTTCACACGATCGGGTCCGTCCGGGAACGGTATATTGGCCACCAAGGTGCCGTCGTCCGAGGGAAACATGGTCACGTGCTGTTCGCCGCCACCGCTCCACTCGAAGCTGCAGGTCACCGCCGATTCGTTCCCGCGAAGCGCTGACCGCTCCCTGCGCAGCCGGATCAGGACGTTCTCGCCGGCCTCGGGATGGTATGGCGACCAGTTCACGCTTCCGCTGGCACCCGTCCCGTCCAGGAAGATGGGTACGACCCGACCGACCGCGCCCGCCAGGGTGACGCTGTGCACGTGGCCGTCGCCGAGATCGAAACCGAGGGCCACGGGAGGATCGAGGACAGAGTACGGGGCCACGATGGCGCCTCCGGGTACGCTTTCCAGGACTCGCCCATCGACGTGCAAGACCACCGGATCGACGGGATAACCTTCGGCTCCGACGAAAATCACGGCGACCGCGCCGCCCTCGCGGACGACATCGTCCCCGCTGTTTGTCATCAGGATCCAGTTATCGCAGGAAGTCATGTGACCGGCAACAGTGGCCGTGCCGTGCAGGTGATAGGCCCCTACCGGCAACTCGCCGACCTCGTGCACTGCACCGTCGGTGGGCAACGACCACGAAGCTCCGTTCGTTGCCGTTGCGGTGACGGATCGCTGATCGGTCGGCGAGTACGCCGTGGCACCGTCTTCCGCTCGCACGACCAGCGACACGAGTTGCAGGGGATTCATGGCGAGTTGGGGGTATCTTGGTATGAGATGCATGTGAATGCCTGCGGCGGGCCAGAGGTTGGCGATGGAACGGCTGTGCATCCATCTGCTCGGTGGGAAGATGCCGTCCAATGGCGTGCGCCAGGCCCGGTCGATAACGGCGTCGATGGTGACCTCGTCGTCCTCGACAGCGAGTTCAGCCAAGGCTCTTGTCAGGGCGGCCATCGGGTGTGGGGTATCTCGGCCTGCCGCCAGTTCGGCCAACATGGGCAAGACGACTACCGGCCCCGCGGCCATGTATGTGAAATAGGCATCGAAACGCTGGGTGAGTCTTTGGATTCCTCCGAGCACATTCCCGGCCCTGACGTTCAGGGCATCCGATATGGCGATCCTGCTGGGCCAATCGCGTAATACGAGATCACGACCTGGATTGTGGCACTCGGCGTGTCGGCCCACGAAATATTCGCCGGCTTCGGCCAAGGCTTCCGCCAGCCAGGAATGGATATAGAGCTCCATGAACAACTGTCGGTGGAAGGCGTGTGAAAGCTCGTGGATGAAGATGTTGTCCCAGACATTTGAATTGGCTGGGTCCTCGTCTACCAGGTCGTCGCCGTCGTTGTCACGGCCATCGTGAGGGTCCTCGTCTAGGTATCCGTCGCCGTCATCATCGTGGTTGGGGCCCGGATAGATCGGATCCATGCTGAGGTAGTGGTAGAGAGGCATATAGAAGTTGCCGCCCTGGATTGAAACGTAGAGAGGCTGGCTGGATGTAGGAGGGCCCAGGACCTCGAGGAATGAGGGCATCACGGTCTCGAGGAGCTCGTGCAGGTACGCCGAATCGGCCGCCGCTATGTCGGGATCCAGGATGATCTCCAGTGGCGGTACGGTAAGTCGCTTGGTGCCAGGGTTCGTTTCGTGACGTAGTGGCGGATTGCCCTCTGTGAGGACGCCTCGGCAGGTCCCGACGGGCTCGGCCGATGTCGCGACCACGCAGGCGCAGATCATCGTGAATACTAGGACTGTCCTCATGATCCGGATTCCGGTCATCGATAGGATCTCAGCATGAACAGGGGGCGGTTTCTAGCCGCCCCCCAGTCTATCAAGCATATCCACCCGAGTCTAGAAGCCGATCACCACGCCCAGCGAAGTGTTCCAGAAATGGGTGTTGGTCCAGTAGTAGCTGCCGTTGACGGGGGACTGCAGCCCCTCGTACTTGATCTCGTCACCGGTCATCACGTAGCCCCAGAAGATCTGCAGGTCGAGCAGGGCCTTGCCCGTGAGGCGGTACTCGGTGCCGAGGCCGAAGCCGCCGCCGATGTCCGTCCCCTCGATGACCTCGTCCTGGTACAGGATGGGATCGCTGCCGCGTCCGTTCTCCTCCAGGGCCCAGTCGAACCAGAGCACGCCGCCGCGCAGGTAGGGGTTGAAGCGGGACTCGGGCATCAGCTTGCCGCCCAGGTAGGCGGTCATGTTGAAGAAGAGCCCGTCCATGCGCAGGAAGTTGTCCGGCGTGATGGGATCGCCCTCGAAGCGGGCGTTGATCTCTGCCATCTGGGCGTTGCGGTTGTCCACCAGCGGGAAGCCGCTCCGCATGCCGCCCACCGAGACGGCCAGGCCGTCGAGGATGTACAGGCGCACCTCGGCCGCGTAGCCCTGCCCGGTCCGGGTCAGGTCGTTGATATCGTAGATCTCTTCCTTGAGGATGTTGATCGGCACCATGTTCACGAAGGAACCGGAAACGGCCAGCACGAAGCGGTGATAGGCCCGGCCGGTCTCGGCCACGGGCTCCTCCTCGACGCCGGTCAGGGAACCGATCTCCTGCGCGATGGCGCCGCTCGCGCCCAGCACCAGGATCAGCAGGCACGTCACGGTGAGTCCGGCGGTGAATCCGGATGCAGAAAGGGCCGAACGCATGCGCGCTCCTTTCAAGGGGTCGGAACTATAAACGCGCATGGAATATACAGCTTCACGTTGCGCTTGTCCAATGGTCTTACCCTCGCCCGGGCGAATGGGACTTGCTCTGGGAATCGATTAGCGGTATCATCATGCGTTGAAAGGCTAAAAGCCTGACAACGAATGTCGGTGCGGTCCTACGCAGATCGACTCGCGACTGCTAGCGACCGGTGAAACCGTCCTGGAGATTGAGTCGCCTCCAGGTCGACGCCATCGCCCGCATCGGCTGTTAACATCCTGGGCCGGCCCGTGCTTGCGGCGTTCGGCCCAGGATTGCATTATGTAGCGGAGTTCTAGCGAGCGGAGGATCCGATGTCCGTGAATTCCGTCCGGAAACCCAGTACCGACCTGCTGCGCGCCCTGCCCAAGACCGATCTCCACGTCCATCTCGACGGCTCCCTGCGCCCCGCCACGGTGCGCGAGCTCTCGGCCGCCTACGGTCTGCCCTACGCGTTCCCCGACGACGACGCCGTGCGTGCGGTCTGCCAGGTGGGGGAGCAGTGCGAGAGCCTGGAGGACTACCTCAAGGTCTTCGACATCACCCTGCAGCTCATGCAGCGGCGCGACGACATCGAGCGCATCGCCTTCGAACTGGCCGAGGACGCCCACCGTGAGAACGTGCGCTACCTAGAGGTCCGCTACTCGCCCATGCTGCACACCGAGAAGGGCCTGACCCTCGACGAGATCGTGGCCGCGGTGCAGGCGGGACTCGACCGGGCCCGCCGCCGCTACGGCGTGGTCACCGGACAGATCATCTGCGGCATCCGCCACATCTCGCCCGAGTCGTCGCTGGAGCTGGCGGAACTGGCCGTGCGCTGGAAGGGGCGCGGCGTGGTGGCCTTCGACCTGGCCGGCGCCGAGAAGGACTTCCCGGCCAAGGACCACCTGCAGGCCTTCTACGCGGTGCTCAACGCCAACCTGCCCGTCACCGTCCATGCGGGCGAGGCCTTCGGCCCCGAGTCGATCCACCAGGCCGTCCACTACTGCGGCGCCAACCGCATCGGACACGGCACGCACCTCGCCGAGGATCCCGACCTGATGCAGTGGGTCAACGACCGCCGCATCGCCCTGGAGGTCTGCCTGGCCAGCAACATGCAGACCCGCGCCGTCTCGAGCTGGGACGAGCATCCGATCCGCCACTTCTTCGACAACGGCCTGCGCGTCACCATCAACACGGACAACCGCCTGGTCTCCGGCACCTGCGTGACCCACGAGCTGGAACTGGCCGTGGCCCACTACGACCTGGGCGAGGAGCAGATCACCAAGATCATCCTCGACGGTTTCAAGAGCGCGTTCGTGCCCCTGGCCCGCAAGGCCCGCCTCATCAACCGGGTGCTGGGGGAGTGCGAGGCCCTGGGCGTGGAGGTGGGCGGCGTCATCGACAGCCGCTGGCGCGCCCCCGCCTAGCCCGGCCGGTGTTCGCCGGGGAAGATGTAGAAGAAGCGGTCCAGGTAGCGGGTGCAGACGATCATGAGGTCGATCAGGGCCCAGACCACCAGCGCCATGTACATCCAGGTCTCGTGCTGGTCGTCCGACATGCGCGGACCGCGCAACCGCCAGAGCAGCAGCAATCCCATCCAGTAGGCCAGCACCAGGGCCAGCGGCAGCAGCGGCGCGTCCCAGTCGGCGCACGCGTTCAGCAGGCAGAGGACCGCCCCGGCGCCCAGCAGCAGCGACAGGTTCAGGGAGCGGCGCACGCCCAGGGCCGAGGCGAGCGTGCGATCGCCCCGCGCGAGGTCGCTGCGTATCTGGTAGATCTGGGTCAGGGGATAGAAGGATCCGAAGAGCAGGGCGAAGCCGCAGACCAGCAGCCAGCCCGAGCTGTCGATCGGCGCGGGGGACCGGTAGACCAGGGCCTGGCCCACCAGCAGGCCCGCCAGGGTGGTGCCGGCGCCGTAGCCGACCATGTTGACCAGCAGGTCCAGGCCGGGCACGCTCTTGAGCCGGGGCCGCGGCCGCGAGTAGAGGACCGACAGCAGGACGCAGAAGGCCACCAGGAAGGCGTAGCGCGCGTCGACCAGCGCCGCCAGCACCACGCCGGCCGCCATCAGCAACAGGGCGCCCGTCGCCAGCCTGGGCGGCGGCGTGGGCGGGGATTTCAGGTAGGCGACGTCCTCGGTGTCGCGGTCATAGGCGCTGTTGTAGGCCAGGGTGCCGCCGTTGAGGCAGACCACCCAGGCCCCCCAGGCGACCACGGCGCCCTGGAGCCAGAGTCCGGGCCCGGGCAGGAGCAGCTCCCGCACCGACCGCAGCATGATCAGGTCGTGGAACTGGGGGGCGCAGACGATGCCCACCGCGAACTGCGCCGTGAGGATCGGCCACTGCTGGGGGCGGGTGAAGAGGACGTAGTCGAAATGCCGGCCGAGGAGCTTACGGCCCAGGGTGCGCACAAGAAACACGCCGCTCACCTCCGGGCGCGCCGACGGCCAGGGCGATCTGCGCCTCGAACCAGGCGGGCTCGAAGCAGGCGTTGACGCACATGCGCTCCATGTCGGTCAAGGGGGCGAGCATGGCCGGTATCTCGGGTACGCTGCGCAGGGCCTTCACCAGGCGGTCGTCGCAGGCGGTGGCGATGATCAGGTTCGGCTGTTCGCGCCGGGCCATGGCGTAGGCGATGTGGCTGCGGAAGGCCACCAGGGCCCTCACGTCGTGGGCGGCGGCGATGCGCGCCAGGTCGCCGAGGTCGCACTCGCGGCAGTCCAGGCAACCCGCCAGGGAGCCCTCGGGATCGAGCTTGCAGCACTTGCGCTTGACGCAGCGGGGCAGGATCAGCAGGACGGTCTCGGCCCCGTGGCGTTCGAGGTGGCGGCGCACGCGCCGGTTGTTGTCGTCGACCAGCCGGCGGACGAACCCCTCCTCGGAAGCGCCGACCGCCCCGATCAGGGCGCGCAGGCCGGCGACGGCGCCGCGGTAGGGACTCCACTGCCAGGGCGAGACGTACTTCACGATCCCGCCTCCCTCGCGCCCAGCCAGCGGCGGCGGATCTCGTAGGCCATCAGGCCGAAGCTCACGGCCACGTTGAGGGACTTCTTGGCGCCGGCCATGGCGATCTCCACGGTCGCGTCGGCCTGGTCGAGCACCGCCGGCGAGACGCCGTCCACCTCGTGGCCGACCACGAAGCAGACCGGGTAGTCGTAGGCGAAGTCGTCGAAGGGCCGCGCGCGCTCGGTCTGCTCCAGGACCACCACGCTCACGCCCCGGCCGCGCAGGTCGGCGACGGCCTCCTCGGGGCGGCGCCAGTAGTCCCAGGGCACGGTCTCGGTGGCGCCGAGGGCCGTCTTCTCCATGTCGGGGCGGGGCGGGGTCGCGGTCATGCCGCAGAGGTACAGGCCGCCCAGGTTGACCGCGTCGGCGGTGCGGAAGATCGAACCCACGTTGCCCACGCTGCGGATGTTGTCCAGCAGGGCGTAGGCGGGCAGGCGCGTCCGTCCGCGGAGCTCCTCGGGCAAGAGCCTGTCGGACGGTCGGGCGAAGGGGTTGGTGGCGTCGCTCATCGAGGCGGTTTCCCCCGGCGGCTGTGGCGTTTCGATGTTGTGTGTTCAGGACGCGGGCCGATGCCCGCTCCCTGGACCATGATGGGGAAAAGCGGCGTGCTTGGCAATAGAGACCTGTTTTTCAGACCGGGCCTAAACTCCCGGCGTCCCGGGCCGATATCTCCTGGGAGCGAGCGAACACCGGGTTTGGTGGGGGCCGGACGTACCACTACGAGCGGCGGATAAGACCACGTATGAAAAGAAGAACCCTGTCTCTGTGCATGATCGCCAAGGACGAGGAAGCCACGATCGGACAGGCGATCAAGTCGGCCCTGGCGGTCGTCGACGAGATCATCGTCGGTGACACCGGATCCAGCGACAACACCCGACTCATCGCCGAGGGCTACGGGGCCCGCGTGATCGACGTGCCCTGGGAGGACGACTTCGCCGCGGCCCGCAACGCCGTGCTGTCGGAAGCCCGCTCCGACTGGATCCTCGTGCTCGACGCGGACGAGCGCCTGCAGCCGGTGCGGCCGGTGGAACTGCAGAAGCTCATGTCCGAGCCGCTGGCGGCCGGCTACCGCGTGACGCTCGCGGGCCGGGAGAAGCCGCGCTGCGGCGACGCGCCCACGCAGGTGCGCCTGTTCCGCAACCACCCCTACGTCCGCTACTGCTACCCCGTCCACGAGACCATCGAGATCGCCCTTGAGAACTGGGCCACCGCCCGCGCCCTGACCATCGCCAAGAGCCCGTTGACGGTGCGCCACGACGCCGGCGACGAGGCCAAGGCCAACCTCCGCGCCGAGCGCAACCGCCGCCTGCTGCGCGAGGCCACGCGCGAGTATCCCTACGAGCCCTACTTCGCCTACTGCCTGGCGGCCGAGACCCTCGTGAAGCTCGAGGACGAGGTCCTGCCCGTCGCCGGTCTCAACAAGACCGAGGGACGCCTGGCCCGGGCCTGGGAGACCGTGCTGGGCATGGATGCCTCCGTGTCCCGGGATCTGGGCTACGGGCCGGACCTGGCCGGACTGCTCAGCGCGTGCCGCCTGGCACAGGACGACGTGCCCGGCGCCCTGCAGACCGTGCAGGAGGCCCTTGATATTTTTCCCGACGACCTGTATCTACGGTACCGGCGCGCCGTGGCCGTGGTCACCCAGCTCGCCACGGCCGAGCCGTCGGCGTCGACGCTGGTCAGCGCCTCCAGCCTGCGCAAGCGGGCCGGCCTCGATCTCGAGGCCTGCCTGGCGTCGGCGGCGGAAGACGCGGAGGGCTGCGACAAGTGGCGGTCCCTCTACCCCCTGCGCTACCTTGGACTCCTGGCCCTGGCCGACGGGGACCACGACGCCGCCGAGGAGAGCTTCGACAGGGCCCTGTCCCTGTTCCCGCTCTACTCCCACGCCTGGCTGGGCAAGGCCGACAGCGCCCACGCCCGCGGCGAGGGACGGCGGGCGATGGGGTTCTACCTGCGCGCCGTGACCACGGACGACAGCAACCTGTCGGCCTGGGTGCGGGGCTGCCGGACCCTGGAGGAACTGGGCTTCAACGACAACGCCAAGAGCTGGCGCGCCAAGGCCGAGACGCTGTTTCCCGAGTATCCCGGCTTCCGCGGTGCCGCGGGCTGGGTGGAAGACCTGCTTCCCGCGGACGACACCGCGTTGATACCCTCCTGACGCCCCCGCCCGGCCGGTTCCGCGAAGAGACGAGGAAGGCCTTGCGACATCCCCTACGCGACCAGCCGCTGCCCGACCTGCCCGGCGCCGGACTCCCGGCCCACCAGCAGGTCTACACCAACCGCAACCTGCGCATGGAATCCATCGCGGCGATCGGTTTCGACATGGACCACACCCTGGCCCTGTACGATCACCGCGTCTTCGAGCAGCTCTGCTTCGAGATGGCCATCGACCTGATGGTGTCGGCCAAGGGCTATCCCGAGATCATCCGCGAGACGGCGTACGACCGCTCGGCCATCGTGCGGGGCCTGATCATCGACAAGCGCCTCGGCAACATCGTCAAGATGGACGCCAGCGGTTACGTGGCCCGCGTGCGCCACGGCGGCGTGCTGCTCACGCGGGAGGATCGGCGCAAGGCCTACAAGCGGGGGCGCATCCGCCTGACGTCGAAGCGCTACCGCGTGGTGGACACACTCTTCGACCTGCCCGAGGGCTCCCTCTACACGGCCCTGGTGGCGCTCAAGGACAAGTCCAAGGGCCTGATCAAGACCAGCTACAAGGTGCTCTTCGAGGACATCCGCGACGCCATCGACACCATCCACCGCGACGGTTCGCTCAAGCGCCAGATCATGTCCGACCTGCCGCGCTTCTTCGTCAAGGACGCGCAGCTCGAGGCCACGCTGACCAAGTTCCGCGAGGCGGGCAAGAAGCTCTTCCTGCTCACCAACTCCGAGCCGGACTACACCGGCGCGGTCATGAGCTACATCCTGAGCAACGGCGGCGCCCCCTGGACCGAGCTGTTCGACCTGGTCATCTGTACTTCCGGCAAGCCCGGCTTCTTCCTGCCCCAGGGCAAGGGACGGGCGGTGCCCCCCGGCTCCGTCCCCGGGCTCGACCACCGGCCCGGCCAGTGCTACACGGGCGGCGACGCCTTCTTCCTGGAGTCCAAGCTGGGCGTCATCGGCGACAGCATCCTCTATTTCGGCGACCACACCTACGGCGACATCCTGCGCAGCAAGCGCTCGGCGGGCTGGCGCACGGCCATGATCGTGCCCGAGGTGGAGGAGGAGATCCTCGCGGCGCAGCCGGTCCTCGATCTGATCCGCGAGCTGGAGGCCGTCGAGGCCACCCTGGAGGACCTGACCCTCGAGCGCGACCACCTGCTGTCGGTGCCCGACCACGACACCGCCGCCGTCCGCGACCTGCAGGACCACATCCGGTCCTGGCTCGGCCGCCGCGCCCACCTGCAGAAGCGTATCGCGGCGGTCTACAGCCCGGTCTGGGGCTCGATCTTCCGCGAGGGCCGGGCCGCCTCGCGCTTCGGCGAGCAGATCAAGGACGTGGCCTGCATCTACACCAGCCGCGTCAGTAACCTCAATCACTATCCCGCCCAGAAGTTCTTCGTCAGCACGCGGGAACGCATGCCCCACGAGTAGGCGCTCCCGCCAATTGACATTGGCGCCCCGCAGGACCCCGTGTTAGCATTGCCGCGCGCCGGCCGCTGCCTCGGCGCCCACGTTGAGCGGCAGTGTGTGGGTATGCAAACAATACGTCGGGAGGATCCATGCGCGGTACGAAGAACGTCCTCGTGGTGGGGACCGGAACCATCGGCGAGCCCCTGATCGGGCTCCTCTGCCATTTCAAGGATCAGCTGGGACTGGACGACGTGCTCTTCCACAAGAACACGCCGCTGCTGACCGACCGCAGCAAGGTGGAGGCCCTCATCAAGCGCGGCGCCCGGATCGTGGCCGACAAGGACCGCATCGCCGGCTTCAAGGACCTGGGCATCAACATCGACGTGCCCACCGAGGAGGCCTTCGAGTCCTCCCGGGTGATCATCGACTGCACGCCCATGGGCAACGAGATGAAGGAGCGCTGGTACAAGAACTACGAGGACAACACGGACGTCTTCATCGCCCAGGGCAGCGAGTTCGGATTCGGCAAGCAGTACGCGCGGGGCATCAACGACCGGATCCTCGACCACAAGACCGACAAGTACGTCCAGGTGGTCAGCTGCAACACGCACAACCTCTCGCTGATCATCAAGGCGCTGGGCTTCGCCGACGAGGATCCCGAGAACCTCGTGGAAGGCCGCTTCGTCTGCATCCGCCGCTCCAACGACATCAGCCAGGACGCCAAGTTCGTGCCCAGCCCCGAGGTCGGCGCCCACGGCGACGAGCGCTTCGGCACGCACCACGCCCGCGACGCCTGGCACCTCTTCAACACCATGGGCTACGACCTGAAGCTCTTCTCGTCGGCCATCAAGCTGAACACCAACTTCATGCACACCCTGCAGTTCCACCTGAAGGTGAAGAAGAAGGTGACCCACGAGGAGCTCATCAAGCGCTGCGAGCGCAACGACCGCATCGCCATGACCCACAAGAAGACGGCCAACTCCATCTTCTCCTTCGGCCGCGACCACGGCTTCTATGGCCGCATCCTCAACCAGACCGTGTTGCCCTACAACGGCATCCACGTGTCGGAGGACGGGCACGAGATCACCGGCTTCTGTTTCACCCCCCAGGACGGCAACAGCCTCCTGAGCTCGGTGGCGGCGGCGGTCTGGGCCCTTTACCCGGACACCTACGACAAGATCGTGCAGTGCCTGAAGAGGTACTTCTTCGCCGAGGTCTGATCCGACCGCGGCCGGTCGCGAAAAGAAGAGGGCGGCTCCAGGGGGAGCCGCCCTCTCGCGTCGTGCGGGTCGGTCAGGACGTGGCGGGCGAGGTGATCTCGTCCAGCAGCGCGCGGTAGGTCTTCTGGGCCGGCAGGTCCGCGTCGGCCTCGGGCATGATCTTCTGCAGCCGCTTGAGGGCCTTGCGGGCGATCTCCGACTCGCCGGCGTCGAGGGCCGCGCGGGTCATCAGCAGCAGGGGGCGGATCAGCTGCGGGTTCACCTCGAGGATCTTGAAGGCGTTCTCCAGCGCCGCGCGGGGCTGGCCGCTGGCGAGCAGTGACTCGCCCTGCCGCCACAGCACCCACCACAGCTCATGGGGGGCGGCGCGGTCGGTCAGCTCGAGCATGGCGCCCCACTCGGCGGCGGCCGTGGCGTGGTCACCGGCGGCGCTGGCGGTGATGGCGGCGAACTGGTGCTCCATGCGCTGCAGGTGCTGCTGGACGTACTCGTCGTCGGGGTTGTTGCTGGCGAGGAGGGTCGCGCGGAACTTCGCCAGGTGCGCCTCGCATCCGGCCTGGTCGTCGCGCATGAAGGCCCCGATGGCCCTGAAGTACTGGGCCGAGGTGGATTCGGGCGAGTGGGCGACGTAGGAGTCGATGGCCGCCAGGGACTCGTCGTAGAGCTCGAAGAAGTAGTAGGTGCGGATCAGGAACTCGTCGATGTTCCTCTCGAGCCGCGTGCCCTTCACCTCCTTGCGCACGCCCTCCATGATCTCCACGCCCCGGGCCAGCTGGCCGCGGTGCATGTAGACCTCGCCCAGGTTCACCAGCGCGAAGTGGAAGTCGGGCTGCAGGCGCAGCGCGGTGAGGAATTCCTTCTCGGCCTCCTTGTAGCGGCCCATCCAGGACAGCACTTCGCCGAGGGAGTCGTGGGGGTTGGCCAGGTCCGGCGCCATGAAGGCGTACTTGCGCAGGTTCTCCAAGGCCTCGTCGTAGTTGCCCCGGTTGGCCTCCAGATAGCCGAGCATGTTGTAGGACAGGGCGTGGTTCGGTTCGATCTCCAGCACGTGGTGGAAGGCCTCCGCGGCACCCTCGTCGCGCTGGAAGAAGAGCAGGACCGCGCGGGAGTGGTTGGCCAGCAGGTTGTCGGGCTGCTCGGCCAGGATGTACGCGATCAGCGAGTCGCCGTTGTAGCTGTCCGGTCCCTTGATGCCGCTGACGACGAGCTGGACCTTGGCGCGCTCCAGGTCGTTGGGCAGCAGCCGGGCCAGACTGTCGGCGATGGTCGCGCTCGCTAGGGCCTCGTCCGCGCCTACGTGGCCCTGGGCGTTGCTGAGCATGGCCCAGGCCATGGCGAAGTCGGGATCGAGGGTCACGGCCTCGCGCAGGGTCTCGATGGCCTTCGCCCGCTGCACGGCATTGAGCTGCTCCACGCCCTCTTCATAGCGTTCGTACGCCTTGCCCGAGGATGTGGTGTACTCCCGATCGGGGCCGCCCAGGAACAGCAGTGCCAACGCGAGCACCACCAGGACGGACATGATCGCTGCCACGGATGTCTTCATGTGTCGTAACTCCTCTTTGGGAGCGGCTTTCAGCCACTTCCTCCGTACGCAACCGAACCGGACAGGTTGCCTTTGGCGGTCTGTTGCACTTTCAGGGCGATCAGGGTCACGTCGTCGTCGGCCACGGTGCGCCCGCTGAAGGAGCGCAGTTCGTCGTTCATGACGTCCAGCAGGCGGGCCGCGGGCAGTTTGTGGCTGTCGCCCAGCAAACGCTCCACGCGGGCCTCGCCGAATTCTTCCTCGACGCTGTTGCGGGTCTCGGTCAGGCCGTCGGTGTACAGGAACAGGGTGTCGCCCCGGGTCAGCGAGACGGTTCCTTCCTCGTAGGTGCCGAAATCGAAGGCGCCCAGGGGCAGGCCGCCCTTCTCCAGCAGCTCGATGCTGCCGTCGGCGCGCCGCAGTACCGGCGAGTTGTGCCCGCCCGAGCTGTAGCACAGCGAGGCCTCGCGGGGGTTGTAGATGGCCAGGAACAGGGTCGCGAAGTGCGCCGGGTCCGTGCTCTCGTGCAGGTACAGGTTGACCCGCTCGAGGATCTCGCCCGGCGAGCACGAGGTCTGGCAGTGGGCCCGCATGGACGCCTGCAGACTGGAGGCCAGCAGGCTCGCCGGCACGCCCTTGCCGCTCACGTCGCTGATGACGATGACCAGGCGCCCGTCGCTGCGCTCGATCAGGTCGTAGTAGTCGCCGCTGACCTCGGCGCTGGTGATGTTGCAGGCGGCCAGGTCGAGGCCGGGGATCTCCGGGATCCGGCGCGGCAGCAGGCGGCTCTGGATCGTGCGCGCCAGCCCGAGCTGCTCCTCCAGCTTCTGCTTCTTGAGCTCCTCCTCGTAGAGGCGCGTGTTCTCCGACTGCAGGGCGATCTGGCCGGCCACCATGCTCAGCAGCTCCAGGTCCTGGAGCTGGAAGTCGTCGCCGCCGCGCTTGGCCGGCAGGGCGATGATGCCCACCAGCCGGCCCTGGACGAGCATGGGCACCAGCAGGGCCATGCCGGCGTCGGCCAGGGTGTCCCGCTCCTGGAGCCGCTGCAGCAGCTCGGCCTGCTCGCGCGTGGCGGCGGCGCGCATGCCCAGCGAGGCGCCGCGCTTCTCGATCCAGTAGGGCTCGTTGAACTTCTCCAGCCGCTTGGCCGTGGCGGTCAGCTGCAGATGCTCGGGGCTGGCGGGCAGGGCCTCGCCCACGGTCTGCGCGCCGGGGTTGGGCACCGACTGGGCGGCGCCGGCGAGGCGCCAGGTCGTGACGTCCGCGTCGCGCTCGGGCCGGTAGACGGCCAGCCTGGGAATGTCCAGCAGGATGCAGAGGCGGCCGCCGACCCGGTCGATCAGCTCGTCGAGCTGGATGATCTGCTGGATCTCCTGGCTGAACTCCTGCAGGGCGCCGGCCAGGTTCTGCCGGCTGCGGAAGAAGCGGCGGTCCAGGATTCCCTGCACGTGCAGGCGCACCGGCCACATGGCGGCGGCGGCGGCCAGGGTGGCCGTGACCGCCGCGAACTGGCTGGTCTGGCCGCTGAGGCGCAGCAGCAGGGCGCCGAGGCCGAGCAGCAGTCCCACGTACAGCACGTAGACGCCCGTGGTCAGCAGGGAATAGACCAGGCTGCGCTTGAGCAGCACCTCGATCTTCATCACCTGGTAGCGGGCGATGCTGTACCCGAAGGAGACGGGCACGGCGATCATGGGCACCGTGCCCAGGAACGCCACGGTGTCGCCCACGCGGTTGCCGGGCAGCACCGTGAAGGCCAGGAAAGGCAGCACGCCGGCCAGTGTGCCCATGGTCAGGATGCGGATGCGCTGCCGCTGCAGCGGGTCGCGGAAGCGCAGGTAGCTCTGGATCAGCGCGACCATGCCCGCCGAGAAGTAGGTGCCGAGGATCAGCCAGCGCGTGTTGTAGATGCGCGGCGCGTGCGAGCCGAAGAACTGGTCGATGGTGAACTGGATGTAGAAGAGCAGCGGCACCACGTAGATCGTGGGCTCCAGCCACGGGTAGCGCGTCAGGTAGATCCGCTTCTCCGGGAAGACCAGGAAGAAGTGCAGGAAGATCGCGGGCAGGAAGAACCTCGCCATGGCGCCCGCGTTCTGCGTGATGATGTCGCCCCAGAAGTAGCTGGAGCGGTCCAGGTTGGTCATGAAGAAGATGGCGAAGAGCAGGCACATCCTGAAGAACAGGCGGGCCGCCTGCTGGTCGCTGCCCCGCAGGAACACGAGCAGGCCGATGATCCAGTAGGCCAGGGCGAGCACGCCGTAGTAGACGTAGAACTGCCCGGCGGTGCGGAACTCGGTCAGGGAGACGGGCAGGCTGCGGATCGCGTCGCCGCGCTTGACCAGGTACTGGATGGTGGTGCCGGTCTGTTGCCGGCTGAGGATGTTGGCGGCGTCCTGGGGCGACTTGATCAGCGTGTTGCCGATGCCGAGGATGACGTCGCCCGGCTCGAGCAGGCTCTGCTCGTCCTCGCCGCGCGCGGGGACCTCGAGCACCGTGACCTCCGGCCGGCCCAGCAGCCAGACCGTGCCGTCGTTGGGACGCATCTTGCCGGCGTCCACGGCGGCGAAGAGGCACAGGCCGAGCGTGCAGAGCGCGCCGAAGAGGTGGACCCAGCGGGTCCGCGCGTCTCCGCGCCCGTTGCTGCCGTTGTGGGAGCTGTCGTCCAGCAGACCCATCTCGTCCCGTTCGCCCAGTAGAGCCGAATACCCGCCTTCAATCGCCTTGTCAGTGGAGAATACAACACAGAACGAATAAACACCGCAAATGTTGCGTCAATCCCCTCTTGCGGTCGGTACCTGTAGATGTCTCTTTCGAACGCGAGGGGGACGTCCGGGGTGGTGTTGCAGGGGCGGGGCGTTCTTCCGGGGGCGTATGGAGGGCCCTGGCGCCATGGAGGGCGGAAGGGCCCGGAATTCGAGCGAGTCGCCGACAGGAAGTCGGCGAGGAGCGCCCCCCGGAAGAACGCCCCGCCCCTGCAACACCACCCGCCGGGATGTCCGCGACGCATTCGAAAGAGATGTCTACAGGTACTGCAGCGCCAGGGTTCCGCTGCCCATGATCCCGTAGGCCAGCCAGGCGGGATGATGGGGTCCCCAGCGCTCCCGGCAGGCCAGGGCCGCGCGGCGCAGGGACTCGGCGGCGGCGCCGCCCTGGGCGAGGCCGTGGTAGAACTCGGCTGCGAACTCGCTGGCCCGGTCGGGCGCCACCGCGAGCTGGGGGCCGACGAAGACCGAGGTGCCCGCGGCGAGGAAACGGGCGCCGAGGGTCTGCAGGCTGAGGTAGCTGTTGGAGAAGACCAGGGGCGGCGCCACCCGGTCCTGGGCGAGATCCTCGGGCCGTACGGGGCCGTCCTCGAGCTGCCAGCAGGAGGCGACCTCGGCCACGGCCTGGGCCGTGGCGGGTTGCGTCCAGGGATCGAGCCGGCCCGCGTCGGCCTTCTCGTTGATCTGGTCCAGCAGCGAGGTGATCGGATCGACGCCCACCACCTCGAGCTCGGTGGGATCCTCCAGCAGGGATTCGGCAGCCGAGGTGGCCGCGCCGAGGTCCAGGACGTCGGCGGCCGGGTCGGGGACCGCGGGGGCGACCGACGTCGCGCCCGAGAAGTGGAAGGCCTGGTAGCCGTGGGCGGTCGAGGCCAGCACGGCCGGCGTGAGGACGTCGCGCGGCGTCTCCAGACGGGCCAGGCGCTGGCCGTCGCTGAGGGTCTCCAGGGCGCCGCCCACCATGTCGCGCTCGCGCCGTCCGTGGACGCTGCCGTCGTCGCCGCCCTGGCCGTCCAGGAAGAGGATGGCGGGCTCGGCGCAGGCCTCGGGGCGGAAGCGCCGGATCAACTCGCTGACCGAGGCCGGCCCCAGCGCGGTCTCGGTGAAGGCGTCCGCCTCCCAGCGGCGCAGCCAGGGGGGGAGCGTCTCCAACTCGGCCGCGGGGCGCGAGCCGTGGGTCGACACGCAGATGGGGGCCTGCTCGAGCAGGAAGTGGATGCCGTTGTGGAGCGCGGTCCAGGGCAGGTCGAGCAGCGCGGGGGACACGACCAGGTGGTAGCCCGCGGCGTCCTGCTCGGTCGGGGCGCCCAGGGGGGCGGGCGCGCGGGTGACGCCGTCGGTGCGGTCGGGGGCGAAGGCCGTCTCGTCGGCGACGTGCGCGGCCCGGAACAGCAGTTGCCCGATCTCCTCCAGGCAGCTCATGACCTGGGGACTGTCGAGGCCGGATTCGCGCTGGACGCCCGCCAGGGCGTCCCGCCGGGCCCGCGCCCGCTCCAGGAAGTCGCGCACGACGGCCTCGTCGCCGCCGCGCCTGAGATCTATGTCCAACCAGCGCATGAAACGTCCTTTTCAACGACCCCGGTGATTCCGGGGACCCCACCGGTCGTGCAAGATGCAGACCGCGTTGGCCAGGCAAGCGCTGGTGATGTATCTTCTTACGTCATAATGGAAGAGCCGGACACGCATCGTTCCCGGGGAGTGACTTCATGAGCAGAATGCAGCCAGTGCCGGACGGACCGAAGGCAACCTCGCAAGGGCTCCCGGCCCGCGCCATCCCGCTGCTGGTCACCCTGGCGCTGATGCTCGCGCTCGCTGGTTGCGGGGGAGAGACCGGGCTGCCGGAGGATCACAAGCTGGTGGTCATCGGTTTCGACGCCGCCGACTGGGCCCTGGTCGATCCCCTGATCGAGGCCGGGCGCCTGCCGGTCACCGAGCGCTTCCTGGAGCAGGCCACCGCCGGGACCAACATGAGCTTCGTGCCCCTGGTGGGCTCGCCCCAGATCTGGGCGAGCATGGCCACCGGGCGCACGCCGGACGCCCACGGCATCCAGGGCTTCGTGCGCCGCGAGGGCGACAGGCTCAGCCTCAAGCAGCAGTGGCTGGCGCCCGCCTACTGGGATCTGGCGGGGGCCGTGGGCAAGACCAGTTGCGTCATCGGCTGGTGGCTGACCTATCCCGCCCGCGACATCGTGGGCGTGATGGTGAGCGACGCCGACACCTACACGCCCCAGGGCTTCCGCGACGACGCGGGACTGGTCCGTCCCGACGTGCTGCGCGAGGACCTGGCCGCCCTGCAGGTCGACTACCGGGACATCACCCTCGAGGAGCTGGGCCGCTTCGTCGACCTCGAGAGCCTGGCCGGACACGAGGAGGCCTTGGCGGCCAAGCTGGACAAGCTGCGCTGCATGATCGCCGGCGACCGCTCCTACCTGGCCATGGCCAAGTACCTGGCCCCCCGCAGCGACTTCGACGTCTTCAGCATCTACTTCCGGGGGCTCGACCTGTCCTGCCACACCTTCTGGCCCTACTACCAGCCGGATCCGCGCAACGAGGACCTGGATCCGGTCGCCGCCGCGGTCTTCGGCCAGGTCATCCCCAGCTACTATGTGTACTGCGACGAGCTGCTGGGCGAGATGCTGGCCCTCTTCCCGCAGGACCGTTCGGTGATGATCCTCTCGGACCACGGTTTCGAGGGCCGCACCTCCACGAAGGGCAAGCTGCTCAAGGGCGTCATGGCCCACCGGCCCGAGGGGGTCTACGCGGTGCGCAGCCCCATCCACGAGCAGGGCCTGCGTTTCGAGAGCACGCCGATCATCAACGTGTGCCCGACCATCCTGGCGCTGATGGGACTGCCGGCCAGCGTGGAGATGCAGGGGGAGATCATCCGCGAGGGGCTGACCGGGGCGGGCCTGGACTGGGCCGTGCAGCTGGAGGGCAACCGGGTGGCGAGCTACCAGACCCTGGCGCCGGTCTACGCGGACAGCGTGGGCGTGGGGGACGAGGCCGAGATGGACGAGGCCGTCATCCAGCAGCTCCGTTCCCTGGGCTACATCGACTGAAGCGCGCGGGGCACAAGAAAAGACACGACCGGAGTCGTGTCTTTGCATGCATGGTGCCCGGGGGGAGACTCGAACTCCCACAAGGATAAACCTTACTACGACCTGAACGTAGCGCGTCTACCAATTCCGCCACCCGGGCAGCCACTGGTCGCAGGAGCGGTGGGCGCTGGTCCCTTGCTCCGCGGCGACCAAAACTAGAGTTCGCATGGCGTTCTGTCAACCCCCCGGGCCCAGAAAATGGATGTTTGCGGATCTGACGGCAAATGCTAGTTTCGGAGCCCCGATCTTCGTTCATCATCTGCGAGACAGGAGACATCCCCATGGGCGCGGCCTCGGGCGAGAGCGGCGTGAAGATCATCGCCAAGAACCGCAAGGCTTTTCACGAGTACGAGATACTCGAGCGCTGGGAAGCCGGCATCGTGCTGCAGGGCACCGAGGTCAAGTCGCTGCGCGCCGGCAAGGTCAGCATGGGGGACGCCTACGGCGATTTCCGCGATGGCGAGGTCTGGCTGTGCAAGATGCACATCGGGCCCTACGAGCAGGGCAACCGCGCCAACCACGAGCCCTTCCGCCGGCGCAAGCTGCTGTTCACCGCCCGCGAACTGCGCAAGATGAAACCCAAGCTCGAGGCCAAGGGTTTGACCCTCGTCCCGCTGAAGCTCTACTTCAAGCGTGGACTGGTGAAGGTGGAAATGGGCCTGGGCCGCGGCAAGAAGCTGCACGACAAGCGCCGGGCCAAGGCCAAGCGGGATTCCGACATGCGCATCCGGCGCGAGATGGGACGGAACTGAACATGCGGCGCGCGCTCCCGATCACGGTGCTGCTGCTGACGCTGGCCTGCGGCGCGTCGGCCTGGGAGGAGGGGCTCGCCCCGCGCCTGGACCAGAGCTCGGGTTCCTTCGAGGTGCGCGTGGCCTTCTCCAGCGACCGCGACGACTTCACCATCGAGGGCCGCCGCCTGCTGCTGGGCTCCCAGGAGGTCTACCTGGCCTCGGCCGACGTGGTCTCCATCTTCCGCGCCACCCGTTTCTGGGATCCGGAGCTCAACCGTCTCACCCTGCGCGTGCGCGACCGTCAGCTCGTGGCCACCGCGGGCAGCCGCCTCGTCCGCCGCGACGACGAGGACCTGCTGCTGCCGGTGCCCGTCCTCGCCCTCGACGGCGACATCTGGCTCCCCATGGTCTTCGTCGTGGAGCAGGTAGGACCCGCTCTGGGAGAAACCGTGGCCTGGAATCGCGCCGACCCCATGCTGCTGGTGGGGGCGCCCACGGCCAACGTGACCGGTCTGCGCGTCGAGACCGGGGCGCGCAGCACCACCCTGCACATCCTCTGCGACGAGCCCCTGGGCTGGCGCGTGTCCGCGCCGGTCGGCGGCGTGATCAGCGTGAAGATCTACGGCGGCGTGATCGACCGCCGGGCGGTGCGCCTCACCCAGGCGCGCGGCCTGGTGCGCAAGGTCACCTCCCGCCAGCAGGGCGACCACGCCCTGGTCGACGTGGAGATCCGCTCGCTGGTCCGGCACCGCCACGCCCGCAGCGGGGGCGACGGACGCGAGATCGTGCTCATCCTGGAGGAGACCGAGACCTCGGCGCTGCCCGATCCCGATCCGCGCGGCGAGCTGAACATGTCCGGCCCCCGCGAGCTGGGCGCCGGCGCCCGCCGGGTTCGCACCGTGGTGATCGACCCCGGCCACGGCGGCGACGACCACGGCCGCGTCGGGCCCTCCGGCGTGCGCGAGAAGGACGTGGTCCTGTCGGTGGCCCGCCGCCTCGAGGACGCCCTGGAGGACCGTGGTTTCCAGGTGGTGATGACCCGCGACGGCGACCATGACCGCGACCTGGACTCGCGCGCCGAGATCGCCAACCGCTCCGGCGGCGACCTCTACCTGTCCCTGCACGCCAACGGCTGGTTCGACCGCCAGGTGCGGGGCATCGAGACCCACCTGCACTTCCCGGCCGGCGCCCTCGACGCCGGCGGTCCCGACGGCGCCCACTTCGTGTCCTGGAACCGCGTCCAGTGGCGGCACCTGGGCGCCAGCCGCGAGGTGGCCGAGCTGGTGCAGGCGCGGCTCGTGGACGCCGCGGCGGCCCTGGACCGCAGCGTGCGCCAGTCCGCCCAGCGCGTGCTGCGCGGCGTCGACATGCCCGGCGTGGTGGTCGAGCTGGGCTACCTGACCCATCCCGGCGAGGAGAAGCAGCTCGACTCGAGCTCCTACCAGGAGCGGCTAGTCGACGGCCTGGCCCGCGCGGTCGAGGACTACCGGCGCCTGGTGGACGACTACCTGGCGCGCGACGGCGGGGAGGAGCGCTGATGGCGCAGACCCGCAAACGACGCACGACCGGCCGCGGCTTCTGGTGGACCCTGGTGGCCCTGGTGCTCCTGCTGGCGGTGGCGGCGGCCTTCCTGGCCTGGTATCTGAGCCGCGGTCCCGGCGAGGACGCCATGCTGGTCCCGCTGACCCAGGACCCCGGCGCCCGCGAGCTGGCGGGCACCCGCGGCGTGGTGCTCTTCTTCGCCGACGAGAACGGCGAGGCCAGCGTCAGCCGCGAGCTGCAGATGCCCAGCCTAGCCACCCGCGAGGACGAGGTGATGGCCGTGCTCGAGGCCCTCTGCGACGACGATCCCGGCCGCCGCGCCGACACCGCGCTGCCCCCCGGGGCGCGCCCCCGGGGCGTCTTCATCGACCGCGACCGCGGCCGCGTCGCCGTGGACTGGACCCGCGAGCTGGTCAGCGCCCACCCCGGCGGCAGCACCTCGGAGCAGGCCACCCTGGCGGTGATCCTGCGTACCCTGGGCTGGAACTTCCCCGAGCTGGAGAGCTGCGTGCTGCTGGTGGACGGCGCCCAGGTCGAGACCCTGGCCGGACACCTGGACACCAGCCGTCCCTTCGACCTCAGGCGGTGGCGCTGATGGGCCCCGTCGGCGTCTTCGATTCCGGCATGGGCGGCCTGACCGTTCTGCGCGAACTGCACCTGCGCCTGCCCGCGGAGGACCTGCTCTACTTCGGCGACACGGCCCGCGTCCCCTACGGCACCAAGGGCGCGCGCACGGTGCGCGAGTTCGCCCGCCAGGACGCCTCGTTCCTGGTCGCCCACGGCGCCAAGCTGGTGGTGGTGGCCTGCAACACGGCCTCGGCCTTCGCCATCGACGACCTGCGCGAGGCCCTGCCCGTGCCCGTGCTCGACGTGATCGCCCCCGGCGTGAGCACGGCCCTGGCGCGAACCCGGGGCGGCTGTGTCGGCATCATCGCCACGCGCGGCACCATCGAGAGCGGACGTTACCAGCAGCAGCTCGCGGCGCAGGTGGGCGAGGACCGTGTCGTGGCCCGCGCCTGCCCGTTGTTCGTTCCTCTGGCCGAGGAGGGCCTGCTCGATCATCCCGTCACCCGGCAGATGGCCGCGGAGTACCTGGCGCCGTTGCGCGAGGCCGCCGTCGACACCCTGATCCTGGGCTGCACCCACTACCCGCTGCTCAAGGGCGTGATCGGCGAGGTGATGGGACCCGACGTCGCGCTGGTGGATTCGGCCGAGGCCCTGGCCGTCGCCGCCGAGGACGAGCTGACGCGCCGCGGCCTGCGCCGCCCCGATCGTACGGAAGGCCGGCTCGAGTTCTATCTGAGCGATCTGCCCTGGAAATTCCGTGAAGTGGGCGCCCGTTTCCTGGGCCACCCCATCGACGAAGTCCATACCGTGAACGTGAACGAAGCCGCCTGGAACGGCGGTCTCGACCCGGTGCGAAAGGAAACCAAGTGAGCAAACGCCACAACGACCGCATGCCCACGCAACTGCGGCCCGTGAGTCTGGTCCGCAACTACCTGCCCCACGCCGAGGGCTCGGTGATGATCGAGATGGGCAACACGCGCGTCCTCTGCGCCGTCTCGATCAGCCACGGCGTGCCCGGTTGGCTGCGGGGCAGCGGCCAGGGCTGGGTGACCGCCGAGTACGGCATGCTGCCGCGCGCCACCAGCGAACGCACCCGCCGCGAGGCCGCCAATCCCAAGGGACAGGGCGGACGCACCATGGAGATCCAGCGCCTGATCGGACGCAGCCTGCGCTCGGTGACCGACCTCAACGCCCTGGGCGAGATCACCGTGACGGTGGACTGCGACGTGATCCGCGCCGACGGCGGCACCCGCTGCGCCTCGATCAACGGCGCCTCGGCGGCCCTCTTCGACGCCCTCTCGCGGCTGCGCCTGAAGCACCACCCCATGTCCGGCCTGGTCGGCGCGGTGAGCCTGGGCGTGGTCGACGGCGAGGTGGTCATCGACCTGGACTACGACGAGGACTCGCGCGCCGAGACCGACATGAACATCGTCATGGCCGAGCAGGGCGGCCTGATCGAGGTGCAGGGCACCGCCGAGGGGCGCCCCTTCACCCGCGAGCAGCTCGACCGCATGCTCGACCTGGCCGACGCCGGCATCGACCAGCTGTTCAAGCTGCAGCACAAGTCCCTGGAGGCCTGATGTGAGCCGCGACAAGCGCGTGGTCGTGATCGCCAGCCGCAACGCGGACAAGCTGCGCGAGCTGGGCGAGCTCTTCGCCGGCCTGCCCTTCGAGATCCGCTCCTCCGGCGACTACCCCGGCCTGCCCGAGGTGATCGAGGACGGCACCACCATCGTCGGCAACGCCTGCCGCAAGGCCATCGCCACGGCCGCCTACACCGGCGAGATCGCCGTGGCCGACGACACCGGCCTGCGCGTGCGGGCCCTGGGCGGCCTGCCCGACGTCTTCGCCGCGCGCTTCGCCGGCGAGGGCGCCACCTACGGCGACAACTGCGACCTGCTGAGCGAGCTGATGGTCGACGTGCCCGACGGTTTCCGCGAGGCCTCCTTCGAGACGGCCGTGGCCTGGGTCGATCCGCGCCCGGCCGGCAGCGACCTGGACGCGGCCGCCGCCCCCGGGCCCGCCGGCGACCTGCGCTGGCTGCACAATCCCTTCCGCCGCGCCATCCACGTGGCCGATCCGGCGGACGAGGACGCGTTCTGGAACGGGCTCATCGACCGCCGCGCCGTGTGGCGCGACTACCTGGCCCGCGCCGAGGGCCTGGGCCGGGCGCCGGGCGTCGACCTCACGCGCGTGGCCGGCATCTACGACCGCCTGACCGCGCCGGTGCGCGACGGGCGCCGCCCCGCCGACGCCGGCGCCGCGGACCTGCGCCTGCCGGACGCGCGCATCTGGGGCGCCGACGGGCCGCACGACGCCGTCGAGCCCACGCGCATAACGCCCACCGGCCTGCCCGCCGACGCCCCCGGGCGCGCCCGCAACGAGGCGGTGTGGTGCGAGTTGACCGCCTGCGGCCGCCTGCTCGGCGAGGTGACCCGCACGCCGGCCGGCAGCCGTGGCTTCGGCTACGACCCGGTGTTCCGTCCCCTCGGCGGCGAGCGCACCCTGGCCGAGCTGGCGCCCGCGGAGAAGAACGCCATCAGCCATCGCGGCAGGGCCCTGCGCCGTCTGCTCGACGCCGCCCGGCGCGTGTATGCGGCGGGCCAGTGAACGCGCATTGACAGTCCGCCGCGTCGTGGTTATCCATTGGGTGGCGTAAGCGACGGGAAACAGGTCTTTTAACCCGGTAATCGGGACGCCCGCGGCCGGGAGCGGCGATTGCTCCGCCCACGCCGCGAGTACCGAGGTCGACGGGGCCGATGGCCGATCCGACGACCGCCGGTGACAGTCCGGTCGGGGCGTGGCGCAGCCCGGTAGCGCACCTGCTTTGGGAGCAGGGGG
>CAZTWK010000017.1:0-34016 GCA_964617805.1 uncultured Fibrobacteraceae bacterium
GTTGCGAATCCTCGCCGTAGCTGCGGCTACGGCTGCGGTTCGCGCCTCGGTCTCGATCCGAACAGGCGTCCATGGCTCGGTCCGAGCTCGACCGGACCGACTCTATTCGGTCCTAGCTTCCCGCAGGCAATTCCACGTCTAGAGAGCAGGGCACGTAGAAGCGGTCGGCGTACTCGTCGACCATGCGGGCCGTGCTGAACTGGGGGATGACCGCGTCGACGGCCTTGATCATGTTCTCCACCCAGTCGTCGGGCAGGCCGTCGCCGCCGCGCGCGTAGAACAGGGGCGCGATCTCCCGCTCGAGCAGGGTGTAGAAGGACTCGGCGTCCACAGCATCCTGCTTTTCGGGGTTCTCGTAGTTCCGGTTCTTGCCGATGGCCCAGCCGTTGTTCTCCTCGTAGCCCTCGCACCACCAGCCGTCGAGGACCGACAGGTTCAGGGCGCCGTTGGCGGCGGCCTTCATGCCCGAGGTGCCGCTGGCCTCCATGGGGCGGCGCGGGGTGTTGAGCCATATGTCGCAGCCCTGCACCAGGTGGCGGGCCAGGTCGATGTCGTAGCCCTCCACCAGGACCAGGCGGCCCTTGAACTCGGGACGCTGCGAGGTCTCCCACACCTCTTGCATGAGTTCCTTGCCGGGCTCGTTGCGGGGGTGGGCCTTGCCGGCGATGATGATCTGCACCGGGCGCTCGGTGTCGCCCAGCAGGCGGGCCAGGCGTTCGGTGTCGCGCAGCATCAGGGTGGCGCGCTTGTAGGGCGCGAAACGGCGGGCGAAGCCGATGGTCAGGGCGCGGGGATCGAGCACCCGGGCGGCCGCGGCCAGCTGCGCCTCGGAGGCCCGCTCGCGGCGCGCCTGCCGGATCATGCGCTCCCGGACCATCTGCACCAGGTGGCCGCGGCGACGCTCGTGCTCCGCCCAGAAGACGTCGCGGGGCAGGGTGGCCGTCTCGTCGGCCAGGTGTTCGCGGTACAGGGGATCCATCTCGTGGGCGATCCAGGTCGGCAGATGGACGCCGTTGGTGACGTGCTCGATGGGCACGCTGTCCAGGTCGCTCTCGGGCCAGAGGAACTGCCACATCTCACGGGCCACGGCGCCGTGCAGCTCGCTCACGCCGTTGGCGAAGCGGGACAGCCGCAGCGCCAGCACCGTCATGCCGAACTGCTCGCGGGGGTCGGCGGGGTCCATCAGGCCCATGTCGACCAGCTCGTCCACGTCGAGGTCCATGAGCTCGGCGTGGGGGCGCAGGTACTCGCGGACGTGGTCGCGGTCGAAGGCGTCGTTGCCGGCGGGCACCGGCGTGTGGGTGGTGAAGACGTTGCGGGCGCGGGCGGCGGTGCAGGCCGCGTCCAGGTCGAGGCCGTCGTCGTTCATCAGGCGCCTGATCTGCTCGATGGTCAGGAAGGCCGAGTGTCCCTCGTTGAGGTGGCAGACGTCCGGCGCGATGCCCACCGCCGCGAGGGCCCGCAGGCCGCCCATGCCGAGCAGGATCTCCTGGCGTACGCGGGTGTCCTCGTTGCCGCCGTAGAGGTGGCCGGAGATGGAACGGTCCTCGTCGTCGTTGCCCTCGACCTCGGTGTCGAGCAGGTAGAGGGGGATGCGCCCCACGTCGATCTTCCAGATCTGCGCGCGCACCGTGCGGCCCGGATAGGGCAGCTCGATCAGGACGGGCGCCCCGTCGTCGCCGCATTGCAGGGCCATGGGCAGCAGGGAGAAATCGTTGCGGCGGTAGTCCTCGCGCTGGCGCCCCTCGAGATCGATCTGCTGGTGGAAGTAGCCGAAGCGGTAGGCCAGGCCCACGCCCACCAGGGGGAGGCCCAGGTCGCTGGCGGCCTTGAGGTGGTCGCCCGAGAGGATGCCCAGCCCGCCCGAGTAGAGCGACAGGCTCTCGTGGATGCCGAACTCGGCGGAGAAGTAGGCCACACGCCGGTCGTCGAGCTGGTGGTCGTGGGCGTCGGGCGCGGCGTCCATGTAGGCGCGGAAGCGGTCGTAGGTCTCGCCCAGCGCCGCGAGGTAGACCTCGTCGGCGGCCAGGGCGCAAAGCCGCGTCTCGTTGACGCTGGCCAGCAGGGCCAGGGGGTTGTGGCGCACCTCGTCCCAGCGGGCGGGGTCCACGTCGCGGAACACGTAACTCGCCTTGGGATCCCAGGTCCACCAGAGGTTGCGGGCCAGGTCCCTAAGGGGGGCCAGGGGTTCGGGCAGGGTGAGTTCGGTGCCGAAGCGGTCGGTGACAGACATCGTGACTCCCGGTTGATCGATTCCGACGGCATGCGCGAACGATGGAAGATAATATAGACCATGCCGGATGCGCCAGTTGATCGGCCGTCGCTCAGAAGAGTTGAGCGGCTTCGATGCGGTGCGTGTCGCCGAGCGTATGTCCCTCCAGGCGCAGCAGCTGGGCCTTGACGGACAGGCCGCCCGCGAAGCCCACCAGCGTGCGTTTGGTGCCGACCAGGCGGTGGCAGGGGACGAGGATGGGCACCGGGTTGTGCCCGGCGGCCTGGCCCACGGCGCGAGTCGCGGCCGGCCGCTTGATGGCCCGGGCGATCTCCTTGTAGGTCTTCAGCTTGCCGTAGGGGATCTTGCGCAGACGCGCCCAGACGCGCAGCTGGAAGGCCGTGCCGCGCAGGTCCAGCGGCACGTCGAAGGTCTCGCGCTGGCCGGTGAAGTAGGCCGCCAGCTGGTCGCGCAGGTCGTCGAAGGACGCGGGGTCCTCGACCAGGTCGACGTCGCTTGCGTCATCCTCCTGCACGGTGCTTCTTACGAAGGCGCTGGCGTGGGTGTGGTACTGGTACCCGCGCGGCAGGAATTCCAGCCGCATCAGCCCCTCCTCGGAGGCGACGGCGAGCATGGGGTTCAGCACGGTCCGCAATAGCGTGTAGCGCAGCATCCCTTGACCTTCCCGCGTGAAGTTGGTCCGGATCCGAGGCGCGAATCATAGCAGAACGCCGTTTCGAGGGAAAGAGCCCTGCGTTGAAACTATTGAGCTGGCACGAGCTTGACGATCACCTCGCCCTGGCGGCCGGGAACGTGCTGGACGTGCGCGACCGGGCCTCCTTCGAGGCCGGACACCTCGCGGGCGCCGTCTCGCTGCCGGTGCCCCCGGACGACGAGAGCCGCCGCACGCTGGCGGACGCCCTGCCCGCCGTGCTGCTGCCGCCGCGCCACGAGCCCCTGCTGGTCTACAGCGACGTACCGGCCCAGGCCGCGCGCGTGGTGACCTGCCTGCGGCAACGCGGTCGCGAGCGCGTCTACGGCGCCGTGCTGGACGGGAGCGACGTGCCCGCGCAACGCTGGGTGGCCGGGAACGGCGCGGGGGCGCTGTGGCGGCCCCCGTCCTACCTCGCGCAGCACTTCGACCGGCTGCCCCCGGGCAACGCCGGCCCGGTCGTGGACTTCGGCTGCGGCGGCGGGCGCGCCGCCGTCTGGCTGGCCGAGCGAAACTACGACGTCACGGCCGTGGACCACCTCGCGGACGCCCTGGACGTGGCCGGCCGCCTGGCCCGCGAGCACGGCGTCCACATCAGGCTGCTGCGCCGCGACCTGTCGAAGCCGGACCAGGTGCCGGCGGGCCCGTGGTCGGTGGCCATGTGCTTCCGCTACCTCCAGCGCGACCTGCTGCTCCGCTTGCCGGAGCTGCTGCTGCCGGAGGGCGTGGCGCTGGTGCGCACCTTCCGCTGGGTCGAGGGCGACGCGCGCCTGCCGCGCCGCCGCTACTGCCTCTCCGCAGGCGAGCTGCCCGGCCTCTTCCCCGAGCCCCGCTGGAAGATCCTGCACCACGTGGAGGACCACGGCGACGACGGCCGGCCGGTCGCGGGCATCGTGGCGCGCCTGCACCGCTAACCCGGACGTTGCCTCGAACGCGGCGGACGCCTAGACTCTGGTGTACCTCATGAAAAAGACCGGACCGCTCGCCCGCGCACGGGCCCCACTGTCGCTGTCGATCCTGATCCTGGCCCTCGCGCCCGGCGATGCGGCCGCCTACCTGGATCCGGGCAGCGGCAGCTTCGTCTTCCAGATCGTGATCTCGGCCCTGCTCGGCGCCGCGGTGGTCCTGAAGACCTCCTGGCGCCGCCTGCGCGACTTCTTCCTGCGGACCCCCCGGCGCGAGGACAACGAAGATGACGCCGCGTGACGGCGCGCACGACGCCTCGTTCCGCGACCCCTGCGGCTTCGTCTACCGGCGCGACGGGATCCTCTACCGCCAGGTGAATGCGGCGGGCCTCGCCGACTACGAGGCGCTCATGTCCTCGGGCCTCTACGAGGAACTCATCGCGGCCGATGTCCTGATCCCCCACGAGGAAGTCGGCAACGAACTGGCTCATGACGGTCCCGCCGCGCGCGTGCTGCGCCCCGAACCGGTGCCCTTCGTCTCCCATCCCTACGAGTGGTGCGGCGGAGCCCTGCGCGACGCCGCCCTGCTGACCCTCGCCGCGGAACGGGCCGCCCTGCGCCGCGGCCTGACCCTCAAGGACGCCAGCGCCTACAACGTGCAGCTGCGCGGCGGACGCCCGGTGCTGATCGACACCCTGAGCTTCGCGCGGCTGCGCGAGGGGGAGCCGTGGGTCGCCTACCGCCAGTTCTGCCAGCATTTCCTGGCGCCGCTGGCGTTGATGGTCATGCGCGACGCGCGGCTGGGCTCGCTGCTGCGCGCGCACCTGGACGGCGTGCCCCTGGACCTGGCCGCCCGCCTGCTGCCCTGGCGCAGCCGCCTGCGTCCCGGCCTGCTGATGCACCTGCACCTGCACGCCCGCAGCCAGGCGCGCTGGGCGAACGATCCCGGCAAGGCGCGGGACGTGTCGCGCCGGGGGATGAGCCTCCGCGCCCGCGAAGGGCTGGTCGACAGCCTGGAAAGCGCGGTGCGCGGCCTGAAACCGAAACCGTCCCGCAGCGCCTGGCGCGACTACTACGACGCCACCAGCTACTCCGACGAGGGCCTGCGCCACAAGGAGGACCTGGTGGGCGCCTACCTCGCGGACTGCGCCCCCGGAATGACCTGGGACCTGGGCGCCAACACCGGCCGCTTCGCGCGCCTGGCGGCCGACGCCGGCCGCACGACCGTGGCCTGGGACCTCGATCCCCACGCCGTCGAGGCGGCCTACGCCACCGCGGCCGAGGACGGCGTGCTGCCCCTGGTGCTCGATCTCGCCAATCCCTCGCCCGCGCTGGGCTGGGCCCACCGCGAGCGCGCCTCGCTGGCCGCGCGCGGTCCCGCCCAGGCGACCCTGGCCCTGGCGCTGGTCCACCACCTGGCCATCGCCGGCAACGTGCCGCTGCCGCGGATCGCCGCTTTCTGCGCGGAGATCACCCGCGACCTGATCGTGGAGTTCGTGCCCAAGGAAGACCCGCAGGTGCGGCGGCTGCTGGCCAGCCGCGAGGACGTGTTCCCCGACTACCACCGCAAGGGATTCGAGGCGGCCTTCGCGGTACGCTTCGAGACCGTGCGCACCGATGTGGTGCGCGGCACCGAGCGCGCGCTGTACCTCATGCGGCGGCGGGGGGACTGAGGTGCGCTGGCGCTGGCACACGCTGCTGTTCGCGGTGTATCCGGTGCTGTTCCTGTATGCGCGGAACAGCGGGAACCTGCCGGGGGAGGTGCTGGTGCGGCCGCTCCTCATGGCGGTAGGTCTGGCGATCGTCGCGCTGTTGCTGGCGCGCGCGGTGGCGGGGGAGTGGAATCGGGGCGCGCTCCTGGCCACGGCCTGGGTCGTGCTGTGGTCGACCTACGGCCACGCGCACCAGTACCTGAGCGGTGGCGGGGGAGCGACAGCCTGGTTCGGCCATCACCGGATCCTGCTGCCCCTGTGGATAGCGCTGGTCCTCTGGCTAACGGTGACGGTGAGGCGGGGTCGCCCGCGGGGTGAACTGGTCCGGGATCTCCATCGTGCGGCGACGCTGATCGGTCTCGTGCTTGTGGGCCTGGCGGGCGTGTCGTCCGAGGCGGGGCTCAGGGCCTGGCAGTCCCATCTGCCCAAGGCCGATCACCGCAGTCCGCGCTCCAGATCCACTATGACCCACCCCGACGCTGACATCTATCACATCGTACTCGACGGCTATGCACGAGCCGACATCCTCCGCGATCTGTACGACTACGACAACGCGCCCTTCCTGGAAGCCCTGCGCACCCGGGGCTTCTGCGTGGCTGACAGCGCGCGGTCCAACTTCGCGCAGACGCTCCTGTCGGTGACGTCGGCCCTCTGGGGCAACTATCCACAGACCTTCGGTTACACACGTGACGACAGGGGCCAGGGCCGACGCGTGATGTCGCGGGAACTCCGCCGCGCCATGGACCGGAGCAGGCTGTCCTACCATGCCGAATGGACCCGTGCCTTCGCCACCGGATACACGGCCACCGATATGCTGTGGGTCGACAGGTACCTGGGGCCGGTCGTGTCCCTGAACGAGTTCGAACGCGCCTTGGTCGCGGCCACGCCCATCGACGTCCTGCTGAATCTATTGGAGTCGCGTTACGGCGACGTGCTGCACCGCCGCCGGGTAGAGTACGCGTTCGCCCATCTGCCCGTCGCACCGACCGATCCCCCGCGCGCCTTCACCTTCGCCCATATCGTCGCGCCTCATCCGCCCTTCGTTTTCGCACCGCCGGGTGCCACCGCCGGCGCCATGGTGCCCCTGGCAGACGGAGACCACGTGATCGGCGAGTCAGGCCTGACGGTCGCGCAGTACCGGGCCGCCTATCGGGCCCAGGTCGAGGCCGTCAACATGCGCATCCTCGCGGCCATCGACGCCATCCTGGGCAACGGGCGCGAGAGTGCCATCCTGTTGCACGGGGACCACGGGCCCGGCTCGCTCCTGCGCTGGGAGGAGAGCCCGCCCGACCCGACGGCGGCACGGGAGAGGTTCGGCATCCTGCTGGCGCTGCGTCTGCCCGGCGAGGACGCCGATCCATGCTATCCGTCCATGTCGCCGGTGAACGCCTCGCGCAGGGTGTCCGGATGGCTGACGGGTCTCCGGGTGGATGAGCTGCCCGACCGCGCCTACTTCTCCACCTGGTCCCGCCCCTACGACTTCGTGGAGATCGCCCCGGACGGCCGCCCCGTCGCCCCGTAGATTGCTATTCGTCCCCATCCACCCTATCATCGGTCGGTTCCCCAACACCGGAGAGTGACGCGTGCGCATCGGCATCTTGGGCTTCAAGTTCACGGGCAAGACGACCCTCTTCAACGCGGTGACCGGCTCCGGCCAGCCCGTCGGGCAGGGCGGCGTGGAGCCCCATCTCGCGGTGGGACGCATTCCCGATCCGCGGCTGGACAGGTTGTCGGAGATGTTCGTGCCGCGCAAAACCATCCACGCCACCGTGGAGTGGGTGGACGTGCCGGGCTTCGAGCCCACCGCGCCCGGCGGCGCCGGCGAGGCGACGCGTTTCCTGGAGCACGCCCGCCGCGTGGAGGCCCTGGCCCAGGTGGTGCGCTGCTTCGACAACGGCCTCGAGCCGCCCGCGCCCCTGGAGGAGATCGAGTCCCTGGCCCTCGAGTTGACCATCGCCGACCTGCAGATCGTCGAGAACCGCCTCGAGCGGCTGGGCAAGGACAAGCAGCGCAAGGGCAAGGTCGACAATCCCCTGGAACCGCCGCTGATGGAGCGCTTCAAGGCGCGCCTCGAGGATGGCAAGCCGTTGCGGGACTTGGAGATGAGTGCCGACGAGGTGAAACTCTCCAGCGGATTCTCCCTGCTCACGCTCAAGCCCATGATCCTGGTGCTGAACGGATCCGAGGACGGGATCGACCCGGCGTTGGTGGCCGCCGCCGGCGAGACGGGCGCCGAGGTGGTCGATCTCAACGCCCAGATGGAGGCGGAGCTGGCGGAGTTGCCCGCGGCGGAGCGCGCCGAGTTCCTGGCCGACCTGGGCATCGCGGAGCCGGCCTCGCACCGCATGGCCCGCTCGGCCTATGCGGCCCTGGGGCTGCTGAGCTTCTTCACCGTGGGCGAGGACGAGTGCCGGGCCTGGACAGTGCGCCGCGGCGCCCTGGCTCCCGAGGCCGCCGGCACCATCCACTCGGACATGGAACGCGGCTTCATCCGGGCCGAGACCTGCAGCTACGACGACCTGGTCGCCGCGGGCGGCCTGGCCGAGGTCAAGAAGGCGAACGACATGCGCCTGGAGGGCAAGGCCTACGAGGTGCGCGACGGCGACGTGCTGAACATCCGCTTCAGCGTCTGAGACGGGAGGGATCTTGACCCGCACCGGCAGACACACGCGCTGGCTGGCGGCGATCCCCGCCGTGATCCTGCTGGCCGTCTTCTGGACCGCCGTCTGGAGCGACCTGGACGGCACGGTGCTGACGCGCGTCCCGGTCCTGGACGAGGGCCACTACCTGCGCGAGGCCGCGCGGATCGCCGAGGGGCGCCTACTGCCCGACGGCCCCTTCCTGATGTCCCCCCTCTATCCCTACCTGGTGGCCGCCACCGGCAGCGGCCGCGACATCGGCGCGGACCAGCTGCGCGACGGCGCGCCGCCCCATGGGATTCGCCTGCTGCAGGTCGCGCTCTGGCTCGGCACCGCGGCGCTGCTCTGGCGCTGCGCGCGCCGGATCGCGCCCGCGCGCTTCGCCTGGCTGGCGCCGGCCCTCTGGCTGCTCTACCGGCCCGGCGCGGTCTTCGTCACCTCGGTGCTGCTGGAGGTGCCGCTCACGTTCCTGGCCACCGCGGCGCTGGCCACGGCCACCGGCGGCGAGGGGCCGCCGAGCCGGCGGCGGGCGGTGGCGGCCGGTCTGCTGGTGGGCGGTGCGGCGTTGCTGCGCGTCCACGCGGCGCTGCTGATCCTGCCGGTGGGCCTGGCCCTCGCGCACGGCGCCGGCGGGGCGCGAGCGCGGACCTGGCGTCCGGCGGCGGTGGCGCTGCTGGCGATGGTCCTGGTGATGCTGCCGCCGGTGATCCACAACTCGCGGCTGTCCGGCCGTCCGGTCGGGCCGAGTCTCAACGGCGGGCTCAACCTCTACATCGGCAACGGTCCGGCGGCCAACGGCTTCTTCCTGACCCTGCGCGGCTACGACATGCGCGAGGATCCCATCGGGCGGCGCCTGTTGGTGGAGAACCTGCGCGTGGACGTGCCGGACGCGGCGGCGGCGGACCGGGCCTGGGTGCGGGAGGCCCGGCGGCACGCGGCGGCCGATCCCGCGCGCGCGGCGGGACTGTGGCTCAAGAAGGTCTGGCTGCACGGGGTGGCCGTGGAGTTCCCGCAGGTCTCCCAGCTCGATTCCTGGGCGCGCGAGGCGCCCCTGCTGCGCGTGCTGGCCGCGCCCTACGGGCTGCTGTCGGCGGGCGGCCTGCTGGGCCTGGCGCTGGTGGGCTGGCGGAGCCGCCGCCTGCGGCCCTGGGCGCTGGCCCTGCTGCTGCTGGTCGCCGCCCAGAGCCTCTTCTTCGTGGTGACGCGCTACCGCCTGGTGCTGGTGCCCCTGCTCGCGCTGCTCACCGCCGCGGCCGCGACGGACCTCGCGGCGCGCACGGGACGCCGCCGCCTGTTGGGCCTGGCCCTGGTCGCCGCCGCCGTGCTGGCGGTCTGGCCCTGGGGTCTCGCCGGGAGGATGACCGGTCTGAAGGCGGCCGGACTGCTCAACGAGGGCACGCGCTGGGAACTGCTGATCGCCGGCGAGCCGACGGCCGGCGACCGGGCGGCGGCCCTCTACGCCGAGGCCTCGTCCGTCGAGCCGGCCCTGCCCGAACCCTATCGCGCCCTGGCCCGGCTCCACCGGCGCGAGGGACGCATCGACGAGGCGCTGGCCGTGCTGCGGGCGGGCGTCGCGGAGGCCAAGCCCGTGGAGGGCGTACGCATCGACCTGGTCCGCCTGCTCCTGGAATCGGGCTTCTCGGCGGAGGCCCTGCCCCTGCTGGAAGCTCAACTCCGCGACCACCCCGACGACGCCGACGCCCTGCACAACCTGGCCGTGGCCCTGTCGACCACCGGCCGGGCGGAGGAGGCCGAGTCGGTCGCGGCCGACCTGGTGCGCGTGGCGCCCCGGGATCCGCGCGGCTACCTCGACCTGGGCGTCATCCTCGCCCGCCAGCGGCGCTTCGCCGAGGCGCGCCAGGTCTTCCGGGCGGGCCTCGAGCGCCATCCCGACCATCCCCAGCTGCGGGCCAATCTGGAACGGGTCGAATCGCTGCTTCCGGATTGACGGTTTTTCCGCGCAGGACACCGGCCCCGGGTGCGTTGAGGGAGGTGTACGCGATATCACGGCAGCCCCGAAACCGAGGAGACGATCATAATGAAGACCCGCAACATCATCCTCCTGGCCGCGGCCCTGACGCTGGCCGCCGCTTCCCTCGCCGTGGCCAAGCCCGGCGCGCGCGCCGCCTGCGCCCAGGCGCCCGCCTGCGGCCCCGGCCAGATGAAGGAACGCATCTTCGAGAAGCTCGACCTGAGCGAGGCCCAGCAGGAGGCCATCGACAAGATCCGCACCGAGAGCCGCGAGTCCGGTGTCGAGACCCGCAAGCGGATCATGCGCTTGCAGAACGAGCTCGAGGGCCTGATGCTCCAGGACGAGCCCGACGCTGGCGAGGTGGAGAAGCTCGTGCGCGAGATCGGCGAGCTGAAGACCGAGCAGCGGGTGCGGCGCGCGCTGACCCGCCTCGAGGTCCGCGAGCAGCTGACCGACGAGCAGCGCGACAAGATGCTGGCCTGCAAGGGCGACCGCGGCCCGCGGCACGGCCGTCGCGGACAGGGCCGCGCCCCGAAGGGACAGCGCGGCGGACGGTTCTAGCGACATGGCTCCGGCCAGAGGTGTGAACGCAAGTGCACGACGACGAGCTCATGACGCGGATCGCGACCGGCGAGGAGGCGGCCTTCCGTCTCCTCGTCGAGCGCTGGGAGGCCCCGGTGCACGCCTTCCTCTGGCGCATGACCGGGTCGCGGGAGGAGGCGGAGGACCTCACCCAGGACACCTTCCTGAAGATCCACGTCAGCGCCGCGCGCTACGTGCCGGAGGGGCGCTTCCGGAGCTGGCTCTTCCGGATCGCCGGCAACCTGGCGCGGAGCTGGGGGCGGCGCCGCAGGATCGTCGGCTGGATACGCTGGGATCCGGACCTGCACGAGCGGGCGAGCACCCGGCCGGGCCCCGACGACGAGCTGCAGCGGAGCGAGACGGCGGGCCGGATCCGCACCGCCCTGGCCGGCCTGCCGGAGCGGCAGCGGGAGGCCCTGATCCTGCGCAAGTTCCACGAGCTGAGCCAGCGGGAGATCGCCGAGGCCATGGGCGTCACCGAGGGCGCGGTCGAGTCCCTGCTGATCAGGGCCCTGGCCGGCCTGCGCAAGACCCTCGCGCCTGAGACGGGAGAGGACCGATGAAGCACGTGACGGACATGATCCCCGCCTACCTGGACGGCCGGCTCGACGAGGCCGGACGCGCCGACCTGCGGGCCCACTGCGAGGTGTGCCCCGACTGCCGCCGCGCCCTGGCCGAGACCGAGGCGGTGTGGGGGATGCTCGACGAACTGCGGGCGCCGGAGCCGGCGCGCCCGGTCTGGCCCGGCGTGGTGTCGGCGCTGACCGAGCGCCGCGAGCCGGCCTGGCGGCGCGCGGCCTTCGCGAGCCTGTCCGCCGCGGCCCTGGCCGCGGGCGTCGTGGTCGGCACTATGCAGTACGAGCCCGGGCTCGCCGCGTCCGACTACGCCGACGAGATCCTCTCCGGTTCGCTGCTCGCGGGCGAGGGAACCTGGACCCTCGACGCGGCCCTCGAAACCTACATGTCCGATGCCGACGAGAGCGAGGAGGGTTGAGATGAAGCGCGCCCTGTTGTTCGTGCTGCTGATCTCCGTGGGGCTGAACATCGGCCTCGCCGTCTCCCTCCACCGCAGCCGGGAGGCGGCCGTCGCGCCCGCCGCCCACGAGCCGGGCGAGCCCCGTCCCGGTCGACCGGGCCGTCAAGGCCGGGATCGCATGTACAGCCTGCACGAGCGCCTCTCGCCCGAACTCGGCGAGCATCGCCGGGCGGTCCACGCGGCCCGCGAGGCCCTGCGCGAGGCCATGAGCCGCGAAGACGTCGACGAGGACGAGATCATGGCACGGGTGGGCGCCATGGTGGCCGCCCAGGGCCGGATCGACTCCCTGGTCGCCACGAACATGGTGCAGACCCTCCGTGAGATGACCCCCGAGGAGCGGCGGGAGTTCCTGAACCACATGCCCTGGATGCGACGTCATCTCAGGGGCCGCGGGCGGGGCGCCGGACCCGGATCTCCTTGACACGGACCGCGCGGTGGCGTTTAATTTCCATAGCTTACCTCGGTTACGAGACGCCCGTCCGGGGCCGCCCAAGGGCGTGCCGTCCCCACACAGACGGTTATCGATTCATCGACTGGAAAAGCCATTCCGCGTGTGATCCAGGGAGAGTCCGAATGAGCGCGAAGAGATACCTCGTTCTTGCCGGCACCGCCGCTTTGCTCGTCATCGCCGGCTGCCGTTCCGCCCACGTGACCAGCGCCATCCTCTACATCGACCAGCAGATGTACGACAAGGCCATCTCGGTGCTGCACGAGGGACTGGACTACAGTCCAGACGAGGCCGAAGCCTATTTCTACCTCGGCGAGGCCCACTCCAAGAAGGCCGAGGTCATGATCCGCGACAACGACTATCTCGAGTCCAAGAACAACTACGGCATGTCCTACGACTACTACCAGAGGGCCCTGGCCATGAACCCGGAGCTGGACGAACGCGTCCAGGAGTCGTTGCTCTACAACTACTTCATGCAGCGCAACAACGCGATCAACGAGTACCGGGCCGGCTACCTGGAGGCCGCCGAGGGCTACTACCGGCTGGCCTACGCCGCCCTGCCCGACTCCATCGCCCCGATCCAGAGCCTGGCCCGCCTGAAGATCAACCTGGCCGTGGAGCAGGACAACGACCCGGCCATCCTGCAGGAGGCCCTGGAGCTCATCGACCAGGTGCTCGCGGTCAATCCCGACGCCTACGAGCTGCTGCAGGACAAGGCCAACGTGCTGAGCCGCCTCGACCGCAAGGACGACGCCGCGGCCATCTACGAACGGCTGCTGGCCGAGCATCCCGACGATGCGCCGCTGCTGGTCGACATCGCGAACCTGGCCCAGGAGCAGGGCGACCGCGAGCGCGCGGCCGACCTCCTGGTGCGCGTGATGGACATCTACGAGACCGACGACGACACCGAGAACGACGAGGACGTATACTTCCTGGCCCTGCAGTCCGCCGCCATCTACGGCGACAACCTGATCGCGCGCTACCCCGAAGCCATCGGCATGTACGACAAGGCGCTGGCCCTGGAGGACATCCCCGAGGAGAACACGCTCCTGCAGAAACTGCAGCTGCACTACAACTACGGGGTGGAGCTGGAGAACCAGGCCCTGGCGGAGGAGGATCCGGCGGCCAAGGCGGATCTGGAGCAGCGGGCCCGCGAGCAGTTCGAACTGGGCCGCGACGTGGGCAACGCCCTCGTCAGCCAGTACTTCGAGAGCCAGTACGGCTACTACTACCTGGCGCTGTGCTACGGGAAGCTGGGCGACACGGCCAACTTCGACCTGAACATGGAGCAGTACCGCAGACTCACGCCCTCTGAATGAAGGGGCTGCAACAACTTGCTGGACATTGAGCGGCGCGTGTAGTATCCTGTTCGCGCTGCATAGTAATCCGCTTTCAACGACCAAGCAGATCATCCAGATTGATACGGGACCGGCCAGGGGAAAGCTGCGCCCGGATACCGACCCGCCATAGATACGACCCTCACCCGCACTTTCGACCGCGTATTCGCGCAACCTACAAGGCAAATCAAGGCCACAGGAGCGACATGGACATCAAGGAACTCCAGGACAAGAGCATCATCGAGCTGGTGGACATCGCCAAGGATCTGAACATCGAGGGACTGAGCACCCTGCGCAAGTCCGAGCTCATCTTCAAGATCCTCGAGGGGCAGACCGAAAAGAACGGCCTGATCTTCGCCGAGGGCGTGCTGCAGGTGCTGCAGGAGGGCTACGGCTTCCTGCGCTCGGCCAAGTACAACTACCTGCCCGGCCCCGACGACATCTACCTCTCGCCCTCGCAGATCAAGAAGTTCGACCTGAAGACCGGCGACACGGTCTCGGGGCAGGTGCGTCCGCCCAAGGACAACGAGCGCTATTTCGCCCTTCTCAAGGTGGAGTCCGTCAACTACGAGGATCCCGAGAAGGCCAAGACCATGACGCTCTTCGACAACCTGACGCCCCTGTATCCCGAGGAGATTCTCGATCTGGAGTGCGAGAACGGGGACATCACGACGCGGCTGATCAACCTCATGGCGCCGATCGGCAAGGGGCAGCGCGGCCTGATCGTTTCGCCGCCGCGCGCCGGCAAGACCATCATCCTGCAGAAGATCGCCAACGCCATCACCGAGAACAATCCCAACGTCCACCTGATCGTGCTGCTGATCGACGAGCGTCCGGAGGAAGTCACCGACATGGCCCGCTCGGTGCGCGGCGAGGTCGTCAGCTCCACCTTCGACGAGCCGGCGGAGCGCCACGTGCAGGTGGCCAGCATGGTGCTGGCCAAGGCCCGCCGCCTGGTGGAGCACCACCAGGACGTGGTGATCCTGCTCGACTCGATCACCCGCCTGGCGCGCGCCCACAACACGGTGGTGCCCCACTCGGGCAAGATCCTCTCGGGCGGCGTGGACTCCAACGCCCTGCAGAAGCCCAAGCGCTTCTTCGGCGCGGCGCGTAACATCGAGGAGGGCGGATCGCTCACGATCATCGCCACCGCCCTGATCGAGACCGGCTCGCGCATGGACGAGGTGATCTTCGAGGAGTTCAAGGGCACCGGCAACATGGAGCTGGTCCTGGACCGCAAGATCTCCGAGAAGCGGGTCTACCCGGCCGTGGACATCTTCAAGTCGGGCACTCGCAAGGAAGACCTGCTGATCGATCCCAAGGACCTCAACAAGGTCTGGATCCTGCGCAAGTACCTGGGCGACTACAGCCCCCAGGAGGCCATGGAGTTCCTCATCGACAAGCTGGGCAAGACCAAGGACAACGACCAGTTCCTAGCGGCGATGAACGCTTAGGCAAACAGGACAAATAATTTGCCCTTTGGCCCCGCAGTCGTTATTTAGTGGGCTTGGCGACCCGGACAGGACAATAGACCGAGGTAAGGAAAATGAAGAAGGGCATCCATCCCGAATACGTGGACTGCGAGATCACCTGCCTCTGCGGCAACGTGATCACCACCCGCTCCACCCTGGACAAGATCAACGTGGAGATCTGCTCCGCCTGCCACCCGTTCTTCACGGGCCAGCAGAAGATCGTCGATACGGCGGGCCGCGTGGAACGCTTCATGAAGCGCTACGAGGGAGTCTACGGGGACAAGAAGGAGAATTAGCGCAGCGGACGCACCCCCGTGGTTGCGCCGCGCGCCCTGACATAGCCTCGACGAGGGTGCTGGCGGACAAACCGGCGCCCTTTTTCTATGTGGTTACGCGAGCGAAGCGAGCCGGATCTCTGAACGAACAGGCGAACGAGAAGAGCAGGAGCACCCATGAGCGACGAGACCGACAAGCGCGAACTGGATCCCGGCCAGCTGGACCTGGCCGTGGGCGGCCAGGCGGTCATCGAGGGCGTGATGATGCGGTCCCCGACCGCCATCGCCACCGCGGTGCGCACGCCGGGCGGCCGCATCGTCGTGCGCAAGAAGCCCTTCCGCAGCGTCATGAAGAAACTGCCGTTGCTGAACGTGCCCCTGCTGCGCGGCGGCATCCACCTGCTGGAGTCCCTGAGCATCGGCATCGGCTCGCTCATGTACTCGGCCGACCAGTCCCTCGAGGACGACCGCGTCGACGAGGAGAAGAAGGGCTGGCGCGACACCGCCATGATGTGGGGCACGATCATCCTGGCTTTCGCGTTGAGCCTGGGGCTGTTCTTCTACCTGCCCCTGCTGATCACCGACTGGTTCGGCGTGGAGCACAGCGTCTGGTTCAACGTGGTGGACGGGATCATCCGCATCGCCATGTTCGTGCTCTATCTCAAGCTGATCTCCCTGATGAAGGACATGGCGCGGGTCTTCGAGTACCACGGCGCCGAGCACATGTCGATCCACGCCTTCGAGGGCAAGAAGGACCTGACCGTCGAACAGACGCGCCCCTTCACCACCCTGCATCCACGCTGCGGCACCAGCTTCCTCTTCTTCGTGATGCTCATCGCGCTGGTCGTCTTCAGCTTCCTGGGCCGCCCCGAGACCATCGGCGACCGCCTGCTGCGGCTGGCCTTCATCCCGGTGATCGGCGGGCTGGCCTACGAGGTGATCAAGCTCTCGGGCCGCTTCAAGGACTCGTCCCTGATCAAGCCCTTCATATGGCCCGGCCTGATGCTGCAGAAGATCACCACCAGCCCCCCCGACGACGACCAGCTCGAGGTGGGGCTGTCCGCCCTGCGGGCCGTGCTGACGCCCGAGGCCGAGGGCTTCAGCGAGAAGACCTACTTCGAACTGGATCCGGCGCCGGCCGCCGAGACCGGGACGGATTGAGATGCGCGATATCATCGACGGACTCCGCGCCCGCAAGACCGAGCTCGAGACCGAGCTGAGCTCCCCCGGCCTGGTCAACGACCGGGAGCGCTTCACCGAGGTGTCGCGCGAGCATGCCCGCCTGAGCGGCATCCTGGAGCTGGGCGAGCGCTGGCTCGCGCTGGACGACCAGGTGTCCGGCAACCGCGAGCTGCTGGCCGGCGAGGACGACCCGGACCTGCTGGAGATGGCCCGCGAGGAGCTGCCCCAGCTCGAGGCCGACCTGGAGAAGGTGGGCGCCGACCTGGAGGTCGCGCTGCTCCCGCACGATCCCAACGACGACCGCGACGCCATCCTCGAGGTGCGCGCCGGCACCGGCGGCGACGAGGCGGCCCTCTTCGCCGAGGAGGTGTCGCGCATGTACGTGCGCTTCGCCGAGAAGCATGGCTGGAAGACCGAGCTGATCGGCGGCACGCCGGGCACCGCCGGCGGCATGAAGGAGATCAGCTACGCCATCCGCGGCGAGGGCGTCTACGGCGTGCTGCGCTGGGAGAGCGGCGTGCATCGCGTGCAGCGCGTGCCGGCCACCGAGTCGCAGGGGCGCATCCACACCTCGGCGGTGACGGTGGCGGTGCTGCCCGAGGCCGAGGCTGTCGACGTGGAGATCGAAGAGAACGACCTGCGCATCGACGTGTACCGCGCCCAGGGCCCCGGCGGCCAGTCGGTCAACACCACCGACTCCGCGGTGCGCATCACCCACGAGCCCACGGGCATCGTCGTGCAGTGCCAGGACGAGAAGTCGCAGCACAAGAACAAGGCCAAGGCCATGACCGTGCTGCGCTCGCGTATTCTGGAGGCGGCCATCGCCGCGCAGGAGGCCGAACGCTCGGCCGAGCGGCGCTCGATGGTGGGCACCGGGGACCGCAGCGCCAAGATCCGCACCTACAATTTTCCCCAGAGCCGCGTCACCGACCACCGGATCGGGTTGACCGTTCACAGCCTCGACGCCATCATGCAGGGAGAGTTGGGGGAGATCGTGGACGCCATCCGCGAATACCGCCGGCAGGAGGCGCTCGCCGAGAGCCGAGGCGGCTGAGACTCCGGTACGGGAGGGACGGCCGCCGGGGAGACACATGGCCGAACCGCTCAAGACCGTCCGGGAACTGATCCTGCTCACCGCCGACTACCTGGCGGGCCGCGGCGTCGATTCCGCCCGCCTCAATGCCGAGCGCCTGCTCGGCGACGTGCTCGGTCTCGCGCGCATCGACCTCTACCTGAACCACGACCGCCCGCTGACCCCCGACGAACTGGACCGCTACCGCGCGCTCGTCAAGCGCCGCGCCGAGGGCGAGCCCCTGCAGGCCCTGCTCGGCGAGACCGAGTTCTACGGCCGGGCCTTCAAGATGGCCGAGGGCGTCTTCATCCCGCGCCCGGAGACCGAGCGCCTGGTCGAGACCTGCGTGGGCCTGCTGACCGGGGGCAACAGCAGCCTGCTGTCGCCGGTGGCCCTGGAGGTCGGCTGCGGCTCGGGCATCGTGGCCTGCTCGCTGGCGGCGGAGATCCCGCGCCTGCGGGTGGTGGCCTCGGACGTCTCCGAGGCGGCGGTCGAGGTGAGCCGCGTCAACGCCCGCCGGCTCGGCGTCGGCGCCCGCGTGGAGTTCCTGGTCGGCGACCTGGACGGGCCCTTCCCGGCCGACCTGCAGGGCCGGGCCAACCTGCTGGTCAGCAACCCGCCCTACATCCGCAGCGACGACGTGCCGGGCCTGCCGCGCGAGGTGCTGGCCCACGACCCGCGCGCCGCCCTCGACGGGGGGCCGGACGGCCTGCGCTTCTACCACGAGTTGGCCCGCCGCGCCGCCGGCTGGCTCTTCCCGGGCGGCTGGCTGGCGGTGGAGATCGGCCACGACCAGGGCGACCAGGTGTCGGCCATCTGCGCCGCCTCGGGCCTGGCGGACGTCGCGGTGACCCGGGACTACAACGACCTGCCGCGCGTGGTGACCGCGCGCCTGCCGGACGTCATACCGCAACAGCAGGGAGACTGACGTGGATCGTTTCGTCGTCGAGGGACCGACCCGCCTGGCCGGCGAGGTGCGCGCCGGAGGCGCCAAGAACGCCGTGCTGCCGCTGATGGCCGCCGCCCTGCTCTCGCGCGGGGAGTCGGTCATCCGCAACGTGCCCGACCTGCGCGACGTGCGCACCTTCATGCGCCTGCTCGATATCCTCGGCGCGCGCTGCGACCTGCGCGACGGCACGCTGACCATCGACACCACCGACGCCGACGGCATCGAGGCGCCCTACGATCTGGTCAAGACCATGCGGGCGAGCATATACGTGCTGGGTCCCCTGCTGGCCTACCGCGGCGAGGCGCGGGTCTCGCTGCCCGGCGGCTGCGCCTGGGGCCCCCGGCCGGTGAACCTGCACCTGGAGGGCCTGCGCGCCCTGGGCGCAGAGCCGGAGCTCGAGGGCGGCTATATCAAAGCCAATGCTCCGCGTGGCCTGCGCGGCGGCGAGTACCGCTTCGAACCCAGCAGCGTGGGCGCCACCTGCAACGTGCTCATGGCGGCGGTGCTGGCCGAGGGGGAGAGCCGCCTGCACAACTGCGCCGTGGAGCCGGAAGTGACCCTGCTCGCCGAGGCGCTCGTGGCCGCCGGCGCCAGCGTGCAGGGCATCGGCGAGACGACCCTCGTCATCGACGGCGTGGCGACCCTGCAACCCATCCTCCACCGCGTGGTACCCGACCGCATCGAGGCCGGCACTTTCCTGGCCGCCGCCGCCATCACCGGCGGCGACATCACCGTGCGCGGCTGCCGTCCCGACCACCTGGCCGAGCCCATCGCCGCCCTGCGCAGCATGGGCTGCGAGCTGGAGACGGGCGACGACTTCGTGCGGCTGGCGGCCCCGGAGCGGCTCGGCCCCGTGGAGATCAACACGCGCCCCTTCCCGGGCTACCCCACCGACATGCAGGCCCAGCTCATGGCCGTGGCCAGCGTGGCCGACGGCGTCAGCCACATCACCGAGAACATCTACCCCGACCGCTTCACCCACACCGCGGAGCTGCGCCGCCTCGGCGCCGACATCCGCCTCGACGGGGCCACCGCCACCATCTTCGGCGTGGAGGCCCTGAGCGGCGCGCCGGTCATGGCCACCGACCTGCGCGCCTCGGCGGCCCTGATCCTGGCCGGCACCGCGGCCCGCGGCACCACCGTCATCGAGCGCGTCTACCACATCGACCGCGGCTACGAGCGCATCGAGCAGAAGCTGGTGGCGCTGGGGGCCCGGATCAGTCGGGAGAACCCGGGTCCGGGGCCCTGATCCGCCGCGAATTGCATACATGTAATCACTTGTGATAGAATCGAACAAGCGGGCAGCCGTCGTGAGGGAGGGCGGCGCGGCCGGTGCGTCTATTGCGGATCCGTATACCAACTCCCTGCCATGATCACGCCACCCAACTAGGGAGTGCGCCCATGAATACCCGCATACTCATCCTCCTGCTGGCTCTGACGCCGGCCGCCGCCGCCGGGACCTTCGTGCCCGAGTTCGTCGACGGTCCCAGCTCCATCACCGCGACCCAGTTCACGGACATCGACGTGGATGCCGCCGGGGCGCCCTGGGTGGCCTACACCGGGGAGATCGGGGCCGGCAACGCCCGTGTCTACATCGCCTGGAAGTCGGGCGACACCTGGCAGGACGACAATTGGAACGTCGGTCCCTACGTCAACTTCTGCGCCATGGACCTCGACGCGAACGGAGATGCCCACATCGCCGTCCAAGGCAACGCCGCGCCCGACCTGCTGCTGGTCTACCTCCACTACTCCGGCGGCACCTGGTCGGCCGACATCCCGGAATTGCCGAACACGGTGACCGGCGACACCCTCGTCGGCGACTGGCCGGACATCGTCGTGGACTCGGGTTTCGTGCCCTGGATCAGCTACGGGTGGCGGGACGACTACAACGCGGCGGAGGGGGACCTGCGTCTCGCCTTCAAGAGCGGCGCCGACTGGACCATCGAGACGGTGGACGGCGGCCCCGACGACGTGGGCGAATACACCTCCATCGCCCTGAGCGCCCTGGAGCGCCCGCGCATCGCCTACTACGACCGCGGCAACGGCAACCTCATGTACGCACGCCGCTCCGGCACCGGCACCTGGGTGCTTGAGCTGGTGGACGACCTGCCCGACGTGGGCACCTGGACCGACATCGCCGTCGGACCGGACGGCGACATCCACATCAGCTACATCAACGAGATCACGCGCGCGGTGCGCTACGCCCGCCGCACCTCGGGCGTGTGGGCCACCGAGGCCGTCCCCGACGGAACCCACAGCGCCGGCGACGGCACGTCGATCGACGTCGACGCCAACGGCGATCCCCACATCGCCTACTACTACGGCCAGGCCCAGCGGCTGCGCCACATCTGGAAGACCGGCGGCACCTGGCACTCGGAACCCGTGGACACCTCGGCCGACCGCGTGCGCCCCGCCCTGGTCCTGGACCACAACGACGAGCCCCACGTCTCCTACATGGAGGAGACGGATCAGGACGTCTGGTACGCCGCCTACGACCCGGGCACCGGCGTGCCGGTCGGCCCACCCTCGGCGGCCCTGTCGCTGCGGGTGTACCCCAACCCGGCGGCCGGCGGCGCCCCGGTGCGGATCGAGTACGCGTCCGACAAGGCGGCCGGCGGGGCGGCGGAGCTCGCCGTCTACGATCTGGCGGGTCGTAGGGTGCGCACCCTGTTCGCGGGCGGGGCGGCCAGAGGCGCCGCGACCTGGGATGGCCGCGCCGACGGCGGCGCCCCGGCGCCGGCCGGCACGTACGTCGTTCGCTATGCGCGGGATGGGGATGTCGTCTCGCGTCGGGTGCAGATGATGCGGTGAGGGGGCAGGTTCCGACTCGATATTGAATCGACATGGCCCGGGCCGATGGCCCGGGCCTCGATGTCTGACCGCCGGGCGATCTATCTGAAGAGCCTCTTTACCGCGCCCCAGGCCTGGACATCGTTCTGGATGGCCTGGTCGGCCACGGTGACCCAGATACCCGGATCGGACGGGGTTTCGGTACTGAAGCGCAGGTAGTTGTAATCGATGACCTGGTCGGTATAGATCGTCGTACATTCGTCAGGCATCGTGAACCGGCACTCGATGGCCGTGAAGGCGACCTCGGTATCGGTAGGAATCGTGGCGTTGCCCCAGCAGATGAACTCCTCGGAAGTCGGATAGTATCTCATTACGGCGCTGAACTCGGTCGTCGTGGGTTCGGGACCGAGGTACATCTCGAATGAGATCTCCCCCCAGGTCTGGATGGAGGACCCTATGATGGACCCCGAAGATACGAGCCTCATGGACACGCCCACGCCTCCGAGGCTTCCCATCGGCAGGACGTGGATGGCCTGGCCGGCGGGTGCTGCGAACCGTACGACCAGGATCTTGTCCGTGGTGAAGTCCGCATTCAGCAGTTCCCAGTCCAATTCGACGTTGGCCTCCGCGGTTCCCCTGAAATCGTCCGTCCATTGATGTGCGACGTACCCGGTGGCAAGGGCCGTGATGGTGTTGTCTGCGCGTGCATCGGTGGCAGCGGCGGCCAAGATGAGGATACACACGGCGACATGTAGGATTGCCTTCATGTTTCGACCTCCGGAGTCGAGTGGTTCAAGGTCGACGACCATATGGGCGAGTAGAATTTGATCGTAGTGTTTCAATGATTTCAGTCTAGCATCCGCTGACCCTGTTCCCTCGAGTATAAGCTTAACTGAGGGTAAATCCGGTGCGGGTTTTCAACATCATATCCCATGTGTATGTTCATAGGTCAAATAGGATCGGACGTTCCCCGAACTTCATCGTGTCGAATCATCTGCGGGCATGCGACGTGGGCCGAGCCAAGCCAGACTGGCGCCTGGCCCCGTACCGATTGTATAGTGGTGTCCGTCGCAGCGACCGCATCCCGTACCAGAACGAGACCCCATGACCACCGAACCCGCCCGCCACTTCATACTCGGCACCGCCGGCCACGTAGACCACGGCAAGTCCGCCCTGATCAAGGCGCTCACCGGCGTGGAGACCGACCGCCTCAAGGAGGAGCGCGACCGCGGCATCAGCATCGAGCTGGGCTTCGCGGAGCTGCCCCTGGACGACGGCACCGTGCTGGGCGTGGTGGACGTGCCCGGGCACGAGCGCTTCGTCAAGCAGATGGTCGCCGGCGCGGGCGGGGTGGACCTGGCCTTCCTGGTGGTGGCGGCCGACGAGGGGGTCATGCCCCAGACCGTGGAGCACCTGGAGATCCTGGCCTCGCTGGACGTGCGCGGGGGCGTGATCGTGATCACCAAGGTGGACCTGGTGGACCGCGAGCTGGCCGAGGTGGCGGCCGAGGAGGTGCGCGACCTCTGCGCGGGCACTTTCCTGGAGGGAAAGCCGGCGGTGATCTGTTCCGCGGTCACCGGCGAGGGGCTGGAAGAGCTCAAGGCGGCCGTGGCGGCCGAGGTGGCGGCCCTGCCCTCGCGCGGCGGCGCCGGGCCCTTCCGCCTGCCCGTGGACCGGGTCTTCACCATGCCGGGTGCGGGCGTGATCGTCACCGGCACCTGCTGGAGCGGCGCGGTCAAGACCGGCGACCAGCTCCTGGTGGAGCCCGGCGGGGCGAAGGTCCACGTGCGAGACGTGCAGGCCCACGGCCGCACCGTGCCCGTGGGCGGCTCGGGGCAGCGTCTGGCCATGGCCCTGCGCGGGGTCAAGAAGGACGAGATGGCGCGCGGCTGCCAGGTGATCAGCGCCGGCGCCGCCACCGTCACGCGGCGCCTGGACGCCCGCCTCAAGCTGGTGGCCCACTTCGACGGCGAGCTCAAGAACCGCCAACGCGTCCACGTGCACCACGCGGGCCGCGAGGTGCTGGGCCGCGTCATCCTGCTGGACGAGGAACTGCTCTCGCGCGAGTCCGGGACGTCGACGGCCCTGGCCCAGATCAACCTCGAGGAGGCCCTGGTGGCCGCGCCCGGCGACCGCCTGGTGCTGCGCTTCTACTCGCCCCTGGTGACCATGGCCGGCGGCACCGTGCTGGCCGTCGACCCGTCGCGCCGCAAGCGCTTCGACGAGACGGGCCTCTACGAACTGGCCGTGCTGGAGGAGGGCGATCCCGCCGAGATGTTCCGGCAGACCCTGCGCGAAGCCGGCTTCGCAGGCCTCAAGGCCGCCGACCACGCGGACTACGCCGGCGACGCCGCGGTCCTGCGGGTCGGCAAGCGGCTCTACGACCGGGAGCTGGTCGAGGCGGCGGCGCACACCGTGGACGCCCTGGCCCGCGAGGCCTACGACCAAAACCCCCTGCGGGGCGGCGTGAGCAAGGAGGAGGCGCGGCGCCGGGTGAAGTTCAGCGCCGGCAACGCCGAGTGGAACGCGCTGGTCGAGGCGCTGGCCGCCGAGCGCGGCTGGGTGATCGCGGGCGACCGCATCGGGCCCGCCGGCGCGGCCGAACTGCCGCCGAAACTGCAGGCGGCCGTCGACGGCGTGGAAAAGTCGCTCCGGGCGGCCGGCCTGCCCGGCACCGACACCGCCGGCCTCGGCGACGACGCCGACGAGCCGCTGCGCTACCTGACGGCCAGCGGTCGTGCCGTGGCCGTCACGTCCGTGTATCATGTCCACGTCGAGGCGCTGGCGGCGCTGCGCGCGAGCCTGCGCGACTACTTCGAAAACGAGGGCAACTTCAAGTTCGCGGATTTCCGCGGCCTGACCGGCCTGAGCCGCAAGCTGGGCATCCCCATGCTCGAGTACCTGGACGCCAACAAGCTGACCCGGCGCGTGGGGGACCTGCGCGTGGCGGGCCCGGCCCTGAACGAGGACGCATGAACGATCCGGAAGCGACCCGAGACGTGACCGCGGCGCGCCGCGAGACCCGGCGCGTGACCGTGGGCGGCCTGGGCGTGGGCGGCGGCGAGCCGGTGCGGGTGCAGTCCATGACCACCACCCGCACGGGCGACGCCGAGGCCACCCTGCAGCAGATCCTGGAGCTGGCCACCGCCGGCGCCGAGATCGTGCGCGTGACCGTCAACGACGACGCGGCCGCCGACGCCCTGCCGCGCCTGGTGGCCGAGAGCAACGTGCCCCTGGTGGCGGACATCCACTTCCAGCACACCCTCGCGCTCAAGTCCCTGCTGGCCGGTGTGGCCAAGCTGCGCATCAACCCCGGCAACATCGGCTCGCGCGACAAGGTGCGCGAGGTGGCCGGCGCCGCCCGGGACCACGGCGTGCCCATCCGCATCGGCGTCAACAAGGGCAGCCTGCACCGGCGCTACGAGGCCCAGGCGGCAACCGATCCCGCCGGCGCCATGGTGCAGAGCGCCCTGGACGAGCTCGAGGTGCTCGCCGCGGTCGGCTTCGACGACGTCATCGTGTCGCTCAAGAGCAGCGAGCCGATGGAGGTGATCGACGCCTGCCGGCGCTTCGCGAAGATCTCCGACGTGCCCCAGCACCTGGGCGTGACCGAGGCCGGCACCCTGCAGGCCGGCATCTCGCGCTCGGTGGCCGCCATGAGCGTGCTGCTGTCCGAGGGGATCGGCGACACGGTGCGCATCTCGCTGGCCGCCGATCCGGTGGAGGAGGTCGTGGCCGCCTTCCACATGCTGCAGGCCCTGGGCCTGCGCGATGGCTTCGCGCGCGTGGTGGCCTGTCCCACCTGCGGCCGCGTGGAGGTGGACGTGGTCGAGCTGGCCACCAAGGTGGAGGAGCTGGCCAAGGACCTGCCGCCGGACCGCGTGATCTCGGTGATGGGCTGCATCGTCAACGGGCCCGGCGAGGCCAAGGCCGCCGACCTGGGCATCGCGGCCGGCAAGACCAAGGTGGCCATATATCGTAAAGGCGCGCTGCACCGGAACATCGACAAAGCCGACCTGGATCGTGTGCTGCTCGAGGAGATCGAGCTGCTCCGCTGATTGCCTGCGCTTCCCCGAAGGTGTATGATCAATACGGTCCCCGCCGGCGCCGTCCTCATCAGGACGCGCGTGCGACGGCTCGTCTGTATTCCGGGGGGTTGATCATGTCCATGCGCATATCCGTCCGCTCGTTCCTGTCCCTGCTGGCCGTCTTCCTGCTGTCGACGGGAGCCTTCGCCGAGGAGAGGCTCACGTGGCCCCTGTACGGGACTGAGGCGGACTGCAGCCGGCCGTCGATCACCGGATCCCCGCCGGGCGACTTCCTCTGCCTGTCCTCGGTGACCGCCTGGGAGGAGGCGGGCGCCGTGCGGTCGGCCTACGAGGGCATCGCCTGCACCGGCGGCGCGCGCGGCGATCGCCTCTACCACCACGACCACGGCCCCGGCGAACTGCCCACGGTCGGCGTTCTGCTCGACGAGACCTACATCCTGGTCTTCGTACGTGGCGACAGCCTCGTGGTGCGCGAGGGCGACGGGGTAGCGACCTGGTCGACGGTCGCGGTGGAACACCTGGGCCCGTCGGCGGGCGTCGTCGGCCGCATCGACCTGTGGTGCAGTCCCTATCCCGGCTACGAGGGCCTGGCCTGGCTGGCCTTCTCGTCGGGTGACGGGTCCGGCGGCGTCATCCGCTGCAAGCGCCGGGACGGGTTCGGCTGGTCCCCGCTGGAGACCGTTCCCGGCACCGCGTCCGAGCCCTACGTGTTCGCCTGGCCCCAGGTGACCGAATTCGGCGGTCCCGCCAGCCCACAGCCGCGCATCTACTTCAACGGCATGGATGCAGAGCCCGCCCTGATGTTCACGGACTGGCTCTTCGGCGGCGGCTGGACCGAGCCCGTCGTCGCGACCGTCGGTTACGAGTTCGGCAGCGAATTCGACGTGACGAGCACCAATGAGGGGTATGTCTTCCTCCATACCGGCGTGCAGCCCACCTGCCCCTGCAACGTCATCCACTTCACCGAATGGACGTGGGGCCTGGGGTGGCACCCCTCGGTCAACATGACCGTGCACGTGGACCACTACGACTGGCCCATGTCGCCGCACATCGGCGTCGACGAGAACGGTCGCGTGCACGCCTTCTGGTTCCAGCTCGGCAGCGACCCGAGCATGACGTCCCGCACCCGGCGCCTCTACTACCAAGTCCGCGAACTCGGGACCTGGTCCGACCTCAGCGGCAGCCTGGCCGAGCAGCAGGACAAGGGCCTGGACGCGCACCTGTCCATGGCCATGGACGGCTGCGGCGAGGCGGTCTTCGCCTGGGCCCGTCGAGATACCATCGAGGGCGTGCCCCAGGACAAGCAGGTCTGGCAGTCCTACTACAACTACTGCGCGCTGGACGCGGGCGAGGTGCCGGCGCCGGCCCTGCGCGTGACGGCGGCGCCCAATCCCTTCAACCCCGCGGTGACGCTGGCGGCGACGGGCGACGGCGCCGTGGTCGCCGCCGAGATCTACGACGCGCGCGGCCGTCGCGTGGCGTCCCTGACCCCCTGGCACGACGCCGGCACCTGGTGGGCGCGCTGGGACGGACGCGACGCGGCGGGCCGCGAGATGCCGTCGGGAACCTACCTGGCGCGGGTGCGCGACGCCGCGGACGCGATAGCGTCCTGCAAGATCACGCTATCGAGATGAAGGAGGCGTCATGGGCATCCTGAGCAGGTGGGTCGGCCCGAAGTCGAAACGCGACAAGACGCTGCCCTACACCTACGAAGGGCGCGTGGACGCCCTCGGCGGCCAGGGCTCCGAGCCCGTGACCGAATCCTACTTCGCGGACACCATCTGCGGACTGATCGACTACCTCGACGCCAACGACATCCCGCCCGCCCGCGTCGAACTCTTCGGGGTCTACCGCGACGAACAGATCCCCCTCGACGTCGACCTCTGCGCCGACGCCGGGGGCCGCTGGCTCGAGCGGCCCGGCGTCTGCCAGGCCCTCGAGGACCACTACCGGGAAACGCTGGACGAACGGTACCGGGGGCACGTGGATCGCGGCGCCTGCTCCTACGAGGATCGCGACCGGCAGGGGAGCGGGCCCTTTTAGGCTCTGTCTGAAAACCCTCTCCCGTCGCGCTGTACGTCTGCGCAGCCCGATCTCAGCGTTGCGAATCCTCGCCGTAGCTTAAGGCTACGGCTCCGGTTCGCGCCTCGATCTCGGGCTGCGCAAACGCACATCGCTCGGTCCGAGGGTTCTCAGACAAAGCCTACTAAGCGTCGTTCGGGGGCAGCCCCGGCTCCACCATCAGGCTTTTTTCGCGGATGCAGGACGCCGTGCCGGGCGGCGACTTGCGCGGCTTGCGCACGTACTTGCGCTGGGTGTAGACCACCGGCGCGTAGCCCGAGGTGCGGGCCTTGCTGTGGTAGGCGGCGATGGCGGCCGCGCGTTCGAGGGCGTGGCGGGGCACCTGGTCGGGCCGGCCGCCGGTGCGCAGGATCACGTGGCTGCCCGACACGCCCTGGGCGTGGAACCACCAGTCGTCGGGGGCCGAGGCGTGGTGGGTGAGCTCGTCGTTCTCCTGGTTGTTGCGGCCCACCCACACGTCCCAGCGGTCGTCCAGGCGGTAGCGGCGGAAGGGGCGGGCCTCCTCCTCGAAGCGGCGCTTGGCGTCCGGGCGCGGCCATTCCCCCAGCAGATCGGTGTGGCGCTCGTGCCAGGCGGGCAGGGTCTCCAGGAGATCCGCTTCGCCGGCGAGCAACTCCGTCAGCTCCTTCTCGAGGGCTTCCAGGCTCTCCTGGCGGCCCTGGACCTCCGCCAGCCGGCCGGCGATCAGGTCGCGGCCGCGGTCCGCCTTGCGGGCGCGCTTGAAGCAGTCCGCCATGTTCTCGGCGGGCGTGCGGGACGGGTCCAGGGCGATCACGCGCGTCCGGCCTTCGCCGTCGAGCAGGGACACCTCCGGCGGGCCCTGGGTGAGCTCGTGCAGGTGGATGGCCAGGGTCTCGCCGTCGCGGCGGGCGTCGTCGCCCCGTTCGGCCCGCTGCAGGTCGCGGGCCAGGTTCTGCTGGTGTCGCGTGGCGGTGGCCGCCGCGCGGCGCAGCGAGGTGCGGGCGCGGTCGGAGGCCTCGGCGCGCATGGACTCGTGGAGATGGGTCGTGGCCCGGTCGCGGAAGTCCGCGGCCAGGTCCGGGTCGACGTCGGCGCGCGCGGGCGGCGGCGGCGGGTCGAGGGTGGCCGGATGGGGGGAGGGGTGGGCCGACCAGAGGCGCTTGCCGGTCTCGTCGGTCAGCACCAGGTTGCCGCGGGGGCCGAAGAGCTGATGGGCCAGCACCCGGCGCCGGCCGTCGGTGCCGGTGAAACCGAAGTAGACGATGCGGTCCTCGACGGGGGCGGCCACGTCGGTCAGGCGGGCGTCCACCAGATGGGACGTGACCGTCAGCCGCTTGCGGGCGATGCGGCCCAGGGCGCGGTCCCAGGACGGGGGGACGACCGTGTCCGTGTCCCAGAGCACGACGGCGCCCGGACGGGCCATCAGATAGAGATGCGCGGGAGGAACGTCGTCCTCCCGCGCATCGTCGTCGTCGATCAGGGTCAGGCGCAGCCAGCCCGGTCCACCGGCCACGGTGGCCAGGCGGCGGTCGGCCAGCCCGGCGTGCCAGGCGGCGGCCAGGGCGACCACGTCGGCGGGCGATCGCCAGAGCTGCGCGACCACGGGCACTAGATGAAGTTGATGTAGGCCCCGACCTTGAAGTCGGCCGTGTGGTCGCTCAGGCCGATCTCCAGCTCGAAGCCCAGTTCCTTGCCCGACTCGAGCTTCTTCTTGAGGCCGGCGATGCCGGACATGCCGAACTCGGTGCCGGAATTGTCCCAGGCGACGCCGGCGGGCCAGCCTGCGGGCTTGTCCATGTTCCACTTCCAGTACGTGAAGCCCGCGCCGCCACCCGCGTAGGGCATGAAGCCGCTCACGTCGGTGGTCGCGAAGCTGTAGAGTACGGTGCCGAAGAAGTAGATGAACGTGAAGTCGTCGCCGAAGCCCGCGTCGACCTTGGGCACAAGCCACAGGTCGGGCGACAGCTCGTTGAGGTACATCTGGCCGCCCACGAAGAACTGGTCCGGCGAGGAGCTCATGCCGGCGCGCACGCCGACCGGGTTGCCGGCGGTCGCAACGCCGGCGGTAACGAGGCTGATCAGTGCGATAGACAGGATGATGCGTTTCATCGGGTCCCTCCTGATGTGAAGCGCGTTTGGGGCGAGTCGATCTAATTACGAGCATTGTGGGCCTGAAACGTTCTTTTCGTCAATAGCATCTTTGGTTGTCGGGAACGGCGCCCTTGCCTACACTTTGCGGCGACACGGGTTGGGGCGAGACAACGACACCGAACGGAGTCGAGATGCTCAGCATGACGGGTTTCGGCAGCGGCGAGGCGACCGCCGGCACGAGCAGGATCAGCGTGGAGCTGAGGGCGGTCAACCACCGCTTCCTGGATGTGGTGGTGAAACTGCCCCCCGCGGTGGCTTCCAGCGAGATCGACATCCGCAACGTGCTCAAGGCCCGCGTGGCGCGCGGGCGCCTGTCGGTCTTCGTCCAGCTCGAGCGCCACGAGGAGGATTCCCTGCCCGCCCTGTCGACCGACCGGCTCGCCGACGGCGTGGAGACCCTGCGCGAGATGGCCGTGGCCTGCGAGTCGGCGGGGCTGTCCCGTCCCGAGATCGGGCTGGAGCACGTGCTGGCCCTGCCCGGCCTCTTCGTCTCCGAGAGCCGGGACGACGAGAGCGAGATCCTGCGCGAGGCGCTGATGAAGGCCCTGGACGACGCCGTCGAGGGCCTGCTGGAGATGAAGAGCGTCGAGGGCGGCGAGACCGCCGCCGAGATGAGGTCGCGCCTCGACGCCGTGCGCGTGAACCTCGAACAGGTGAACGCCCTGATCCCCGGCGCCCAGGAGGAGATCCACGCCAAGCTGCAGGAGCGCCTGATCAAGCTGCTCGACGACGCCGTGGAGCCCCAGCGCCTGATCCAGGAGGCGGCGATCATCGCGGACCGCGGCAACATCAACGAGGAGTGCGAGCGCCTGGCCAGCCACCTCGAGCAGTTCGCCGGCGCCCTGGACGGCGGCGGCCAGGTGGCCAAGCGGCTGAACTTCCTGCTGCAGGAGATGCACCGCGAGGTGAACACCATGGGCTCCAAGACCCAGAACCTGGACATCACCTCGGCCGTGATCGGCATGAAGGAAGAGATCGAGTCCATGCGCGAACAGGTCCAGAACCTGGAGTAACCGATGCTCGTGTTGATATCCGGCCCCAGCGGCGCCGGCAAGACCACCTTCGTCAATTCCCTGCTCGAGAACGACCCGCGGGTCGAGTTCTCCGTGTCGACCACGACCCGTCCCATCCGGGGCAGCGAGGCCGAGGGCGTCGACTACCACTTCGTCGACGACACCGAGTTCGACCGGCTGCTGGCCGAGGACGCCTTCGTGGAATGGGCCGACGTGCACGATCACCGCTACGGCACCCGCAAGGACCACGTCCAGGGCATCGTCAAGGAAGGTCTCATACCGCTGCTGGACCTGGACGTGCAGGGCGGCAAGCAGGTCATCGACATCTACGGCGACGACCTGGTCTCCGTCTTCGTCTTCCCGCCCTCGTGGGAGGTGCTCGAGCGGCGCCTGCGCGGCCGCAACACCGACGACGAGCGCGTCATCCAGACCCGCCTCGACAACGCCCGCTGGGAAGTGGACTACGCCCAGTACTACCGCTACTGGATCGTCAACGACGACCTCGACGAGGCCCAGCGCCGCATGCGGGCCATCATCACGGCGGAGAAGTGCCGCCGCGAACGCCTGGGCAAATCCCCCCTCTGATCCCCTTCAGAGCTCCGCCCCGCAGTCCTTGCAGTGTTTCGCCCCGAAATCGTGCCCCTCGGCGCTGCAGCTCGGGCAGGCCTGCGTGCTGACCTGTGTCTGCTCCGCGCGCGAGAACTCCGAGACCACGATGCCCGTGGGCACGGCGATGATGGAGAAGCCGAGGATCATGATCATGGCGGCGATGGTCTGGCCCACCGCCGTGTGCGGCGAGATGTCCCCGTAGCCGACGGTGGTCATGGTGACCACCGCCCAGTAGACGCTGCGCGGGATGCTGGTGAAGCCGTGCTCCTCGCCCTCGACCAGGTACATCACCGAGCCGAAGATCACCACCAGGGTGAGGATCGCCAGGATGAAGACGGCGACCTTGCGCCCGCTGGCCCGCAGGGCGCGGACCATGGTGTCGGCCTCGTGGATGAACTGCACCAGCTTCAGCACGCGGAAGATGCGCAGCACGCGCAGGACGCGGATCACCAGCAGGAACTGGCTGCCCGGCAGGAACAGGCTGAGGTAGGTGGGGGCGATGGCCAGCAGGTCGATCACGCCGAAAAAACTAGCGGCGTACTTGCGGGGGCGGCCGACACAGCTCAGGCGCAGCAGGTACTCCACGGTGAACATGATGGTGAAGAACCACTCCACCTTCTGCAGGATGACGCCGTGGGTGTCGTGGACGGAGCGGACGCTGTCGAGCATGACGGCCGCCACGCTCAGCAGGATGCTCCAGATCAGCACCAGGTCGAAGAGGCGGCCGGCGAGCGTGTCGGCCTCGAAGATGATCTCGTGGAGCCTCGCCCGCACGGTATCGCGGGGTTTCTTCCGTTCCAGGGTGGGCATGCACATTCCCGTCGTCGGAGTCCTGCGGTGGCCGCCAGTATACCCGCCGCGCTCCCTGGGGGCCAGCAACAGTCGAATGGGCCGCTAAACCGAGAAACTGCTTGTCGAAACCGCGTTTCGGGACTAATATCTAGGGTCGGGTTCACGCCGGCGACGAACCGCTACGTCCGGCGTTCGCATCATCCAGGTTTCAAGAGGTGAATCGCATGACCTACATCCGACGCAAGGATGTGACCGAGAAGATCGACAACAAGTTCGAGGCCATCAAGGTGATGGCTCTGGAAAGCCGCCGGCTCAACGATCGCGCGCGCAGCGTGGGCATCGCGCTGCCCGGCAAGATCACGTCGATCGCCATCCAGCGCCTGATCGGGGGCGAGATCGAATACTTCGACCAGCGCGAACGCGCGGCCGAGTTCCTGGAGGAAGAGGAGTAACCCATGTCGCAGGCCAACGTCCTGCTGCTGGTTACCGGCGGCATCGCCGCCTACAAGTCCTGTTTCCTGACCCGCCTGCTCACACGGGCGGGTTTTTCCGTCCGCGTGGCCATGACCCGCTCCGCGCAACGGTTCGTGGGCAGCGTGACCCTGCGCACCCTCTCGGGCCACGGCGTGGCCACCGACCTGTGGGGCGAGGGCGACACCGACCCGCTGGACCACGTGAACCTGGCCCGTTGGGCCGATGTCACGGTCGTCGCGCCGGCGACGGCCAATCTTTTGGGCAAAGCCGCCCAGGGCATCGGCGATGATATCGTAACGACGCTCCTGCTGGCCTTCGAAGGCGAACTCGTCCTGGCCCCCGCCATGAACGACGGCATGTGGCGCCATCCCGCCGTCCAGGCCAACCTCGCCCTGCTGCGCGAACGCGGCGCCCACGTGGTCGAACCCGGCGCCGGCTGGCTGGCCTGCGGTGTGGAGGCCGACGGGCGCATGGCCGAGCCCGAGGACATCCTGGAAGCCGTGGCCGCCGCGGCCGGCGGACGCCCCGCCGGCACCGCCGACCCCGACCTGCCCCTGTCCGGCCGCCGCCTGCTGGTGACCGCCGGTCCGACCCGCGAACCCCTGGACGCCATTCGCTACGTGAGCAACCGTTCGACCGGCGCCATGGGCGTGGCCCTGGCCCGCCAGGCCGCCGGCCTGGGCGCCGAGGTGACCCTGATCCACGGCCCGCTGACGGTGCCCGTGCCCGTCGCCGTGGGACGCCGCGTTCCGGTGGAGACCGCCGCCGAGATGGCGCGCGCGGTGGCCGAGCGCCTGGGCGACGCCGACGTGCTGCTGATGAGCGCCGCGGTGGCCGACTTCGCGCCGGAGACCGTCGAGGGCGGCAAGCTCAAGAAGGAATCCCTGGGCACCTCCTGGAACGTGCCCATGACGCGCACCACCGACATCCTGGCCGAGGTCGTCGACCGCGGCGCCCACCCCGGCCTGACCGTCGTCGGCTTCGCCCTGGAGACCGAGGACCTGGTCGAGCGCGCCCGCGAGAAGCTGCGGGCCAAGGACATGGACTTCATCGTGGCCAACGACCCCACCGCCGCCGGCACCTTCGGCGACGGGGAGCACGAGCTCCTGCTGATCGGCCCCGACGGCGTGCTCTGGGAGAGCGACCGCGCCGACAAGCGCGTCCTGGCCCATGAGCTCCTGCTCCAGCTCGCCCCGCGCCTGCGCCCCGCCGGGGGCGACGCATGAGCGCCGACAGCCTGGATCATCTCGCGCGCGACCTGCGCAGCTACCTGAAGCAGCAGCGGGACGACGGCACCGAGTGGTACTTCGACGAGGGGCCGCCCGCGGGCGAAGCCCCCACCGTCGTCACCAAGGCCGCCGCGCCGACACCGGAGCCCGCGGCCGCCCCGACCGCCGCGCCACCCCCCGCAGCCGCCCCCCAACCCGAGACAACGGAGTTCGAGGCCGTGTGCGACACCTTCGTCCGTGAGACCCTCGAGCAGATCCGCAAGTACCAGCAGCGCCCCGCCGAGCCCCGCGAGCAGGACATGTTCGCCGCGCCGGACGAGGCGCCCGCGGCGCTGTCGTCCGGGGACAAGGCCGAGGCGCT
>CAZTWK010000017.1:34116-53673 GCA_964617805.1 uncultured Fibrobacteraceae bacterium
CCCAAGAACCGCGACCCCGAGCGCGACGAGGTGGACGCCTGCGAGCCCTTCCTGAAACGGCAACTGGAGATCCTGCAGCCCAAGGTCATCTGCTGCCTCGGCCGCCACGCGGCCACGACCCTGCTGGACACCCGCGCCAGCCTGGGCAACCTGCGCCAGGCGGTGCACTTCTACGAGGGCATCCCCGTGATGGCCACCTACCATCCCGCCGCCCTGCTGCGCAATCCCCACTGGAAGCGCGACACCTGGGACGACGTGCGCAAGCTGCGCGCCCTGCACGACGCCCTCCTCGAGGAAGCCGCCCCGTGACCGCGCCGGCCCTGCTGAGCTGCCGCGGCCTGGCGGTCGCGCCCGGCGAACGCACGCTGCTGGCCGGCCTCGACCTCGATCTGCATACCGGCGAACTGGTGGGCCTGCGCGGCCCCTCCGGCGGCGGCAAGACCTCCCTGCTGCGGGCGGTCTGCGGTCTCGACAACCCTTCGGCGGGCACGGTCACCCTCGAGAACGCCACTCCCGCCGAGATGGGCTGGCCCTGCTACCGCCGCCGCGTGGCCCTGGTGGCCCAGGAACCCCTGCTGCCGGCGGGCACCGTCGGCGCGGCGCTGAAACGCCCCTTCGCCTTCCAGGCCTGTAGCGATGCGACCTTCGACCCCACCCGCGCCCGCGCCACCCTGGCCGAGATCTTCGACGCGCCCCCCGCCCTCGACGCCGACGCCGGCACCCTCTCGGTGGGCGAGCGCCAGCGCGTGGCCCTGGTCCGCGCCCTGCTGCTCGACGCCCGCGTCCTGCTGCTGGACGAACCCACCAGCGCGCTCGATCCCGAGGCCGCGGCCCAGGTGGAGGCGGCGGTCCGCCGCCGCGCCGCCGAGGGCCTGGCTGCGTTGATCGTGTCGCACGACCCGGTCCAGGCCGAGCGCTGGTGCGACCGCGTCATCGACCTCACCTTCCACGCGGAGGGCGCGCCATGACCGCCACGGCTCCCGTGCTCTCCTGGCTGGACCTGGTCGCCGCGGCGGGCTTGCTGCTGCTCGCCGGCGGCGTGAGCCTGATCCTGCGCCTGGGTCTGGAGAAGCGACTCTTCGTGGCCGCCCTGCGCACGGTGGTACAGCTGCTGGCTGTGGGGTACGTGCTGCGCTTCGTGTTCACGGGGGAGAAGGCCCTGGTGGTGGCGGCCATGGCCGCGGTGATGGTCACCGCCGCCGGACACGCGGCCGTGCAGCGCTCGGGCCGCACCTTCGTGGGCGTGCACATGGTGGCGTTCCTGGCCCTGGTGGTCAGCGCCGGCGCCACCATCTGGCTGGTCACCGGCGTGGTCCTGGGCGCGGAGCCCTGGTGGACGCCACGCCTGATGATCCCCCTGCTGGGTATGATCCTGGGCAACAGCCTGACCGGCATCTCCCTCACCCTGGACACACTCCTGGAAAGACTCGACGAGCGCCGCGCCGCCGTCGAGGCCGACCTGGCCTGCGGCGCCACCCGCTGGGAGGCCGCCCGCGAGCCCCTGCAGGACGCCGTCCGCCGCGGCATGATCCCCATCCTCAACAGCATGACCGTGGCCGGCCTGGTGTCGCTGCCCGGCATGATGACCGGCCAGATCCTCGCCGGCGCGGAGCCCCTGCAGGCGGTGCGTTATCAGATCGTGGTGATGTTCATGATCGCCGCGGCGACCTCGCTGGGGGGGATATTGGTGGCGTTGCTGGTGTATCGGCGGATGTTCAACGAACGGCATCAGCTGGGGCGGGGACTCATCCGCTGAGGTTTACCTCCGAAAATGTGTCCGGCCGATCCGAGCCACGCAGGAATCTCGTGACTCCTCATTTCATGGTCTCTATGGCGCACGGATTCGCCTGATACCCGGCGGACACATTTTCGGAGGCGCGACTTAACGGAAGAGCGTCTTGACGGCGCTCCAGTCCATGGCCTCCGTCGAGACCGGCGGCGCATCGCTCTCCATGATGTATCCCATCCGGAGGTCCGTGTCATTGGGTTCGGCCGACCACATCCCCAGGTATTGAGGATCCCCGGTGACCGAGTACTCCTGGTTGATCACCCCCACGTGATTCGGCTCATAGGCGGCGTTGAACCAGGGCTCCCAATTCGTGTAGAGGTAGACCCACTCGCCGGTGACCCAGCGCCAACTGGCAGGATCGCTGGAACTCGAATACGCCCCGATCCAGTACTGGTTGTTCATGATCTCCGGGCTGGACACCAGGACCGTGTCTTCCAGGAAATCCTGCTCCGGTTGCGAGGTGATCACGACCATGTGGCCACCCAGGTCCACGGCCTGGTCGCGGGCCTCGAACCAGGTCCATGCTCCGTGTACCACCGTGTAGTAGTGGTTGTCGTAGTAGAATGATTGCGCTAGGCCGACGCCTGTCGCGCCCATGCAGATGGCCGCGAGATACAGAAAGACGATAGCGGATGTTCTCATAGTGACACCTCCTGGATACAAACCCCCAAGTTGGCTCCATGGGCGACAACGAGGATCGTATCGGAAAGGTGGCCAGGCCTCAAGATAATGGACTATATGTAGAGAATATCACTCTACATTTGATGCTTTTGCAGACAGGACCAGTCGTGACGACCGGCTGGTATGTACTTGCCTGCCATCTGCCGACATCTCGAAGAGACTGTTCCGGTAAAGCCCGGCGGTGTTGAGATGAGTTCTTCCCACAAACGCTGCCCCCGCGAGTACGAGCTGGGAGCGGATCAATAGTCATCGAAGTCGGTAGCTAGTTCCTCTTCCGCGCCGTCACCATCGAGAACTCGAACCTCTCGTCGCAGCCGGTGATCGGCGGCTCGAACACCGCCCCGTCCAGCCCCGCGTCCCCCAGGGCGGCGACCAGGTCCTCGTCCCGCCAGGCCTGGTGGCACTGGGCGAAGCGTTCCAGCTCGCCGGTGCGCGCGTCGAGGATCCAGTAGACGGTGATCTCGGCGCCGGTCTCCTCGTCCCAGTGGTGGCGCTGCAGCCAGAAGTGGGGGCCGTCGCAGAGCGGCGACGACTCGTGGAGTTGCCACTCGTCCAGGTCGTCGCGGGCGAAGGAGTCGTGGGGCTGCACCTCGAGGGCGAGCAGGCCGCCGGGCTCGAGGGTCGACGCCAGGTGTTTCAGAAAGCCGCGCGCCGTGTCCGGCGGGAAGGAGTTGAACTCCCCGAACCAGAAGGTGACGGCGTCGACCTCGCCGATCTCGGCGAGGGTGGCGTCGTCGAGGTCGGTGAGGTCGGCGTGGTGGAAGGCGCAGTCGAGCCCCTCGGCCACGGCGATCTCCTCGGCGTGCCGCAGCGAAGCCGGCGCGAAGTCGAAGCCGACGGCCGCGTGTCCGCGCCGGGCCAGCTCGTGGCAGTAGAGGCCCGGGCCGCAGCCCACGTCGAGGATGCGCAGGCCGCGGTCGGCGCCGGTGAGTACCTGCAGGCGCTCGCAGAGCCAGCCCACGTGGAGGCCGATGACCTCGCGGGTGCGGCTGGCCATGTGGGTCTGCTGGTCCAGGTGGATGCCGAGCATGCGCTCGCTGAAGTCGGGCACGTGCCAGGGGATCTTGTTGCCGTCGCGCCAGGGACGGGGCGGGTGCGGATCGTCCAGGATTCGCCGCCAGGCCGCCTCTAGTTTTCCACAATCGTCCGTCATGATCTCTCCACATCCCTGCGCCGTCGCAGTCGCCTGTCGGGACTCCCGTTGCGGGGCATCATGCCCCACTGGCGGGTGCCTTTTCCACCCCTATCCACAGCCTGTCCCCGGTTTATACCAGGGCTCGTCCACAGGTTGATCCACAGGAAAAACGTGGCTGGGCGACATGGGATCTTGTTCACGGCCGCCCCACGTGTGATACATTCGATGATCCAGTCCCACACGGACACTTCTAGCCAGCGAGGTCGCCCGCTTGGAACCCGAACTCAGCCGCTCCTTCACCGCGGGACAGGCCAGGCCCGGAGAACGCCTGCCGCCCCAGAACCAGGACGCCGAGCGCGCGATCCTGGGCGCCGTCATGCTCGACCGCGACTCCATCGGCATCGCGCTGGAGACCATCGAGACCGGCGACTTCTACCGCGTCGAGCACCGCACGATCTTCGACGTGATGTGCGAGCTCTACGAGAACGACCAGGCCATCGACGGCATCACCGTGGCCGAGGACCTCGAGCGCCGCGGCGCCCTGCAGAAGGTGGGCGGCAACGAGTACCTCGCCAGCATCGTGGCCGTCACCGCCACGGCCGCCAACGTGGCGCACCACGCGCGCATCGTGCGCGACAAGTCGATCCTGCGCCGGCTGATCAGCGTGAGCACCGAGATCGCCGGCGACGCCTTCGAGGGCTCCAAGGAAACCGACGACATCCTCGACACCGCCCAGACCAAGATCTACAACATCGCCGAGAACCGGCAGACCCAGAACTTCTTCTCGGTCAAGGACGTGGTGCCCGAGACCTTCCGCCGCATCGACGAGGCCTCGCGCCAGAAGAGCGACGTGACCGGCCTCGCCACCGGCTTCACCGAACTCGACCAGCGCACCGCCGGCCTGCAGAACTCGGACCTGATCATCCTCGCCGCGAGACCGTCGATGGGCAAGACGGCCCTGGCCCTGAACATCGCCTACCACGCCGCGGTCAACGAGAACACCGCGGTCGCCTTCTTCAGCCTGGAGATGGCCAAGGAGCAGCTCTGCATGCGCCTGATCTGCGCCAGCGGCGGCTTCAACAACCACGATCTACGAAGAGGCCAGATCAAACCCGAGGACTGGCCCAAGCTCACCGAGGCCTGTAGCCGCCTCTCCGACGCCCCCATCTTCATCGACGACTCCAGCGGCATCTCGGTCCTGGAGATGAAGGCCAAGTCCCGGCGCCTAAAACAGCAGCACGACATCGGCCTGATCGTCGTGGACTACATGCAGCTCATGAGCGGCCCCGCCCGCGCCGAGAACCGCCAGCAGGAGATCTCGGTGATCAGCCGGAATCTGAAGGGGATGGCCAAGGACCTGGACGTGCCGGTGATGGCGTTGAGCCAGTTGTCGCGGGCGGTGGAGAGTCGGGGGGATCATCAGCCGTTGCTGAGCGACCTGCGTGAATCGGGATCGATCGAGCAGGATGCCGACGTGGTGCTGTTCCTGTATCGGGAGGAGTACTACAAGCCGGATGATGATACGGTTCGGAATCGGGCTACGGTGATTATCGGGAAGCAGAGGAACGGGCCTATAGGGAGGTTTGATCTGCACTTCCATAAGGCGTTTACTCGGTTTGGGAATTTGCAGAGGTGAGACAATATCTCGGTCTGGACAACACTAGTAAGACAGGGTTAACTTGCTGTTATATATGCAGTACAAGTGACCTCGGTGGTAGATTTAGCGGTAAAAATACCGCTTGCTAAATTTAGTCCCACGTCTTATTTTAGTGGAGACACTAAAGGAGACTAAGGATGTCGAATGAGCTTTTTTCCAATCCGTTTCGCCCTGGTGCTGGTCATCGCCCGCCATATCTTGCTGGACGACAGGCTGAAGCAAATGAGTTTGTGAGGCTTCTCGACCAACAGGTGATTCTCGAAAACCTGATCCTGACGGGACTGCGTGGTGTTGGCAAGACGGTCCTGCTGGACACTTTCAAGCCGATCGCAATCCGATCCGGATGGCGCTGGGTCGGTACAGACTTATCTGAGTCGTCTAGCATATCTGAAGAGCGTATGGTGCTCCGCTTGCTGACAGATCTGTCAGTTGTAACTGCAGCATTCTCGATTGGCGAATCTGAAGTTTCTGCTATTGGATTTGATGCTCCTACCAAGGTGGTGGAGTCAACACTAGATTTCAAAATGCTTGAAAGGATTTATAACTCAAGGCCGGGGCTCCCATCGGACAAGTTGAAGGCCGTGCTTGAGGTAATTTGGAGTGTGATGGAGAGCAGGGGAGAGCGCGGGCTAGTATTCGCATACGATGAGTCGCAAAATCTCTCGGATCAAGCTCTGAAAGATGAGTATCCGCTCTCACTGTTGTTAGACGTATTTCAATCGATACAGAAAAAGGGCGTACCGTTTCTCCTTGTATTAGTTGGTTTGCCAACACTATTCCCTAAACTTGTTGAGGCGAGGACCTACACTGAGAGAATGTTTCGAGTTATATTTCTCGACAGTTTGTCAGAGGCTGACAGCCGAGATGCCATACTTCGGCCAATAGATGATGCCAGTTGCCCTGTGAAGTTGACCGAAGAGTCGATTCAGATGATAGTGAATATTACAGGAGGGTATCCATATTTTATCCAATTCGTATGTCGTGAAGTATATGACGCTTTTGTTCAGGGTATAACAGAGGTTCCATTGGACTCAATTACCAGGAAGCTCGATAGCGATTTCTTTGCTGGAAGGTGGGCGAGGGCAACCGACAGACAGCGTGATTTGCTGGTTGTTGTGTCTTGTTTGGATCACTCAAACGCGGAGTTCACAGTTCAAGAAGTTGTAGCGAAAAGCAAAGATATATTGGAGAAGCCATTTAGTCCGAGTCATGTCAATCAAATGCTCGTCGCACTTGCAACTGCGGGCTTGATCTACAAGAACAGACATGGGAAGTACTCGTTTGCTGTGCCATTACTAGGTAGGTTTATCCGGAGGCAGGCGGAGTAGCTCGGAACCTGTCTATCAAGAGCTTGCACCTGACAAGCCGCTTGTCACGCCCCGTGCAGAGCACGAGGCGCGCCAACCGCCTTCGCAGCTGAAACCAACGCTATATGGGTAGCCAGTATGTGAATTTCATCAACACCCGGTTGGCAGCGCGGTTGTCGAAGAGACGCCCGGTATCGAAGTCGTTGGCGAAGGCCTGGCCGTCCGCCCGCTCATCATACCGATCCCGACTATGCGTCCAAACCACGAACAGCGTCGATCCCGGCCTGTATTCCCACCTGTAAACCAAGTTCACATTGACCGCCGCATAGCTGAAGTCCCGCTCGTCGGAATCGAATCCCGACGCCTCGTAGGTCGTGAAGTCGTAGCTACCCGGGTGGGTCAATTCCTTGGCCCCCGCATAATCCCCCACCGTCAAGAACGGCTGCAGATACAACTCCAACGACTGATCCCGGCTAAACAGATAACTGCTCCGCAACGTCAGCGCCCAAGTCCGCCGATCCAGCGGCGCGAACACGTAGCTCACATCTCCGATCCCACCCCCGGGATTGCCCACGTTCTCCAGCCACTGGGCGTCGGAGTGGTTGGTCTCGTAGTTGAAGTGGATGGCGTGGTGGGCGCGGTCGCCCTGTTGCCAGGTGAGGCCGAGGTCGATTTCGCGTTCCCAGGAGCCGTTGGTGCCTTCGTCGAAGTCGAGTTCCATGTTCCAGCGGAGGTCCCTGGTGTAGTCGGTGCTCAGGCCCAGCCAGGCGCCGCCGCCGGCCTTGGACTTCATCAGGGGGCCGCGGATCCCGTCGTGGGTGCGGGTGCCGTAGGCGTTGAGGCCGTCGGCGTTGTACCAGACGCCGGCGTGGAAGGACCAGTGGTGCTTGTTCTGCATCCAGGCGTTGATGTTGCCGCCGGCGCGTCTGGGGATGCGGGGGCTGTAGGACCACAGGACCCGGTCGGGGTCGTCGGGGTGGGTCTGGGTGCGGCCCGCGTAGAGCCAGCCGCGGCTGAGGTTTAGGTTGATGTTGCCCTGGCGGATGTAGGCTTCTGAGTCCTCGGTGTCGTGGCGGTAGCCGCCGCCGGCGTGGACGCTCAGCTCGTCGGGGGCGAAGAGCAGGCCCATGTCGTTGTAGTCGAGCTGGTCGTGTTCCCAGAGGCCGCCGGTCCACCAGCGCCAGTCGCCGCCGGTTTTCGATATGTTCAGGCGGCCGGCGGTGCCGCGCTTGGTTTCGGTGCTCGGGTTCGGGTCGGCGTAGCCGGGGTGGGGATCGACGATGGACGCCACCAGCGAGCCCTGCACCTCGTATGCGCGGTCGGCCAGGGCCACCTCGAAGTCCATGCCGGTGGCGTAGCCGTTGCGGCGGAAGCGTTCCGGGGTGGACGCGAAGGTATCCGGGTCGCGCAGGACGGCGGTCTGCATCAGGTTGATGCGCCGGGTGCCCTCGGCGTTCTCCAGGCCGCCGCGCAGGACCGTGTAGTAGGCGCGGTCTTCGCCCACCTCGAAGGGGTTGTGGCTGCGGCCGGGGACGGCCACGTCGGTGGCCGCGGCCAGGGCCGCGAAGGACAGGCCGCCGCCGCTCTTGCCGGTCAGTTTGGCGGCGGCGCGGATGCGGGCGCCTTCCTCGCCGGTGCCGATGCGTCTCGAGTAGAACAGGCGGAAGTCGGGGTGCTCGAAGGCGCGGGCGCCTTCCACGAAGAAGGGGCGTTTCTCCGCGTACGAGGTCTCGAAGGGCGAGAGGTTGAGCACGGCGGGATCGGCCTCCACCTGGCCGAAGTCCGGCTGGATGGTGGCGATGAGCGTGGTGTTGGCGCTGAGGCCGTACTTGAGGTCCAGGCCCAGGTTGCGGTCGAACTCCGTGTCCGCGCCCGGGTCGGCGGGGAAGGTGACGCCCTGCACCGCGTAGGGGGTGATCTCGAGCTGGCGGGCGCCTTGTAACCCGGACAGGCCCACCAGGGTGCCGAAGCGGCTCACGAAGCCGTGGGTCTCGCGCTCCCAGCAGGTCCAGGCCGTGTCCTCGCCGCGGCCGTGGAGCCAGCGGTAGATCTGCAGGCCCCAGGTCTGGTCGTCGCCGGCGCGGTAGCGGATGGCGGCGAAGGGGATGCGGAACTCGGCGCTCCAGCAGTCGTCGCCGGCGTGGGTCTCCACGTCCCAGACGGCGTCCCAGTTCCAGTCGCGGCTGAAGTCGCTGGTCAGATACGCGTCGGCCACCACGCCGTGCAGGTTGCACCTGAAGTTGTAGCCGCTGCTGCGGTCGTGGTAGGGGTCGATGTAGATGCTTATGATGTCCGAGTTGCGCAGGTCGTCGCGCCGCGAGAGCGCGCTGGAGATCCGGGACATGTCCGGCTCGGGGCAGCGTACGCCGAAGTAGACGGCGTGGTCGTCGTAGGCCACGCGGAAGAAGGTGCCCACGCTGGGCTCGGCGCCGCGCACCGGTTCCCACTGGCGGAAATCCCCGTGTTCGGGGGCGCCTCGCCAGGCCGCCTCGTCCAGGCGGCCGTCCAGGACGATGGCGCCGTCGGGCACCCGCGTGGCGGTGGCCACGGGGTCGGGGACCATCACGAGGCCGTCCGCGGCGAGGGCGGCGGAGGCGGCGAGAACGAGGATGAGGATCGCGATGGTATGGCGCATGGAGTATGATGACGTGTGTAGGGTGACGGATGTTGCGGGCGAAAGGTCCGCCATTATCCCGGTCGACCGGCCTCGTGGCAAGGTCGAAGCGAGGAAACCATGAGTCTCTCCGGCATTTCCAGGATCGTGGGCGTTCCCATGTTCCCGCTCCCGGACTTCTACCTCTTTCCGGGCGCCCTGGTGCCGCTGCACATCTTCGAGACGCGCTACCGCCGCATGATCACCGATCTGCTGGACACGGCCGGCCGCCTGGTCATGGCCACCCTGCGCGAGCAGGACGCGCCGACCGATTTCGGACCCGCCGTCTTTCCCATCGGCGGACTCGGCGAGATCGTCAGCCACCGCCGCCTCGAGGACGGCCGCTTCCTGATCTGGCTGCTGGGCCTCGAAAGGGTGCGGCTCGAGGAGATCGACAGCGACCTGCCCTACCGGCGCGTCGACGCGACCGTCCTGCGCGACCAGGCCGGCGACGAGTCGCGCAACGCCGAGCTGACCCCGCGCCTGCACGCCGCCATCGAGAAGCGCATGCTGCCCGGCATCGAGCTCTCCTCGGGACTGGCCACCGGCCTGCTCGCGGACATCCTCTTCCAGCACCTGCCCCTGCCGCCCATCAAGAAGGAATGGGCGCTGGCCCAGCGCGACGTCACCCGGCGGGCCGAGGCCGCCCTGGCCTGGCTCGACGCTCTCGCCGACGAGGCCGAAGCGTGACCGGCGTTCCCGACAGGCTCCCGCGCGTCCTGATCACCAACGGCAGCCCCATGTGGGGCGGCACGGAGCACTCCGCCCTGCGACAGGCCGTGGGCCTGCGGGACCGGGGCTGCGATGTGCGTTTCCTGTGGGGTCACGAGGTCGTCGGCGAGCGCGTGCGCGCCGCCGGCGTGCCCGGCGAGCGCCTGCGCCTGCGCGCCGACGGCGACCTGCCCGGTCTCTGGCGCCTGTCCCGCGCCCTGCGCCGCCACCGCGCCGACGTCCTGCTGGCCACCCGCTGGCGCGAGTTCCTTCTCGGCGGGCTCGCCGCGCGGCTGGCGCGAACGTCCCGCACCGTCTGCAGCCTCAGCCTGCGCGTTACGCCCAAGGCCGATCCGAAGCGCAGACTCATCTTTGGCCTGGCCGACCGCGTGATCGTCAACGCGGAGGAGATCCGCGAGGCCCTGCTGCGGCGCTCATGGATCGATCCGCAGAAGGTCGCGGTGGTTCACAACGGCGTCGATCTCGATCGCTTCACCGACCTCGCCGGCGGCGCGACCTTTCGCGACGAGCTCGGGGTGCCGGCCGATGCGCCCCTGGTGTTGAACGTGGGCGCCTTGACGCCCCAGAAGGACCACGCCACCCTGGTCGCGGCCGCCGCGCAGCTCGACGCCGACGTACACGTGGCCGTCGTGGGGGAGGGCTTCCTGCGTGAGGACATCGCAGCGCGCGTCGCGCAGGCCGGCCTCGGCGACCGGTTCCACCTGCCCGGCTTCCGCGCCGACCTGCGTCCGGCCCAGGCCGCCGCGGATCTCTTCGTCCTCTCCTCCTACAACGAGGGCATGCCCTGGGTCCTGATCGAGGCCCTGGCCGCGGGCCTGCCGGTGGTGGCCACCGACATCTCGGGCACGCGGGCCTGTGTCGTGGACGGCGTCAACGGTCGCATCGTCCCCTCGCGCGACCCCGAGGCCCTGGCCGCCGCCTGCGCCGACCTGCTCGCCGACCGGCCCCGTCGTGAGGCCATGGCCGCGGCCTCGCGCCGGCTCGCCGCCGACCGCTTCGACGAGACCCGCATGATCGACGAGATACTCCACATCCTCGCCGGGTGAGACGCATGGACGACCTGCATCTGATCGACCTGACCCAGGACCAGCGCGGCTACCGCGCGTTCATCACCAGCTGGCTCCACCGCGGCGACGTGACCTACCTGGTCGACGTGGGCCCCGCCTGCAGCGCCGACCAGTTGCTGGGCGCGCTACGGGACCAGGGTGTGAAGCGCCTGGACTGGATCCTGCTCACCCACATCCACCTCGACCACGCCGGCGCCGCCGGCCACGTGGCCGCCGCCTACCCGGACGCCGCCGTCGTGTGCTGGCCCAAGGCCGCGCCCCACCTTATCGACCCGACGCGGTTGTGGGAGGGTTCGCTGCAGGTGCTGGGCGAGACGGCCCGCATGTTCGAGGAGCCGCTCCCGCTCGCGCCGGACCGCCTGCTGCCGCCGGCCGGCATCACCGAGCGTGGTCTCGCCTGGCTGCACACGCCTGGTCACGCGCCCCACCACGTCAGCTACGTCCACGGGGACGTTCTCTACGGCGGCGAGGCGGCCGGCATGACCTGCCCCACCCGCGGCGGCGACCTCTACATGCGCCCCGCCACCCCGCCCAGCTTCCACCTGGACGTGGCCCTGGCCTCCCTGGAGAAGCTGCGGGCGCTGGCGCCGGCGCCGCGGCGCTTCGCCTTCGCGCACCACGGCCTCTCCGACGACCCGACGTCGGTGATCGAGCGCGGACACGCCCAGCTCGACCTGTGGATGGAGACGGTGCGCGAGCTCGTCGCGCGGACGGGCGAGACCACCTGGTCGCCGGACTTCCAGGAGGAGGCCGCCGCGCTCCTGATGGCGCGCGACCCCCTCTTCGCGACCTTCGACGATCTGGAGGACGACCTGCAGGACCGCGAGCGCGAATACCTGCGCAACACCCTCGAGGGCATGCTCGGGCAGGTGGTGCGGGAGGCTCAGGCGTAGGTGTCGAGCAAGAGGCCGGTGAGACGGTCGGCGGTGCGCAGCACGGCGCTGTTGGCCTCGAATCCCCGCAGGGTCTCCTTGGCCTCGACCACGTCCTTCACCAGGTCCACCGGCGCGGTGGACGGCGACGCGTCGTCCACACGCCAGCGCGTCACGCGGTTGGCGATGCCGGCCATGCGGTCCTGATGGGCTATCATGCCGGCGAGGGCTGTTTGTAGTGCAGAGATGCTCATGATGGTTCTCACCATGTTCATCTTCGGCGTATGACGCCCAAAACTTTAGAAATTATTACATCCCATCAAAATGATAGGCGGTCAGCCGGTTGTCGAAGAGCCCCGGCACGACGAGCAGCCCCCGCCCGGGGAGGTACTCGAAATCGGCGCTCTGGGCGCCCGAGGCCGTAGTGTCGAGCACCGTCGTCACCTCGCCGTCCCTGCCGACGTGGTACACCCGGCCCCGATAATCGGACGCCAGGAAGGCGCCGCCGCCGGCGGCGCGCAGCCCGTCCACGTTGGAGTCGTCGCCGAAGCAGGCCAGCGTGCGCACCTCGCGGTCGTCCAGGTCCACGGCCTTCAGGCAGCCGTCGCCCTGGTTGCCGTAGAGCAGGCGGCCGCCGTCGATCAGCAGGCCGTTGGGCTGGTCGATCTCATCGCCCTCCAGCCACACCTCCCACGCCCCGTCGACGAGACGGTGGATGCAGTGGCGGCGCGTGTCGCTCACGTAGGCGCGGCCCGCGTCGTCGAAGGCCACGTCGTTGGGGAAGGTGGCGCCGGGGATGGGGTGGCTGGCCACGATCGCGGCGGCGTCCATGTCGATCTCCACCAGGTTGCGGCGGTCCACCGCCCACAGGCGGCCGTCGTGGATGATCAGGCCGGTGGGGCGGTTCAGGCCGGTGAGCCACTCGTCGTCCAGGACCTCGCCGTCGAGCGACACGCGGGAGATGTACTCGTTGCCGCCCCGGAAGTACTGGGTCACGTAGAACAGGTCGCGGTCGGGGTCGTAGAGCGCCGACTCGGGCAGGCGGTTGCCCACGTCCAGGCGCCAGCGTTCCTCGAGTCCGGGATGGAAGTAGTCGTCGGCGTTGTCCTGTCCCATCAGGCCCCAGCCGCCGAAGGTCTCCACCACCGCCAGCAGCAGCTCGTTGCGTCCCGCGCGCAGCGGCAGGTGCAGGGTGTCGTACAGGCCCACCACGCCGGTGAAGGTCTCGTCCCGCGACTGGTAGGCGCTGTTGCCGCTGAACAGGGGCCGGCCGTCGAGGAAGGCGCACACGTAGTCGCTGTAGCCCAGGCTGAACCTGCGGATCTCGTCGCGCTCGGCGTCGAGGTGGACGCGCGCGAAGACCAGGTCCGCCTCGCCGTTGATGCTGCGCGGCACGTGGCGCGCGATGTCGAGCAGGCCGTTGGGCTCGGCCGTCACCGTCGTCCAGACGATGGGCTCGGGGAGGGTGTCGCCGGGGTAGACCTCCATGTCCGCGTCGGTGGCCCGGTAGGGCTGCGACAACTCCCACTCGCGGACCAGGCCGCGGGGGTGGACCGGGCGCGGCGGCGGGCCGAAGTCCAGCGTGTCGGTCCCGGTCACGCTGAAGTTGGCGAAGCAGGCCGAGCGGTCCCGCCGCGACGAGATCGCGACCGACCCGGGGGCCGCGGGGTGCTTGAGGTCGTCGATCAGCAGGGCGGGCTCGGGATCGTCGCCGTAGAACACCCGGGCGCGGTTGCCCGCGATCTCCAGCCGCACGTGGATCCACTCGCCGGTCGGGATGTCGACGGCCGCTGTGAAGCCCGGCCCGCTGTAGAGCTGCCAGGCGGCCACGCCGTTGAAGGCGGCCGTGTACTGCATGGCGTCGGGCCGGCCGGGCACGTGGGGGCGGATGTAGAAGTTCTCGTAGTTGAACCGGTCCTGCGCGCGGAAGCGGATGCCGGGATAGCTGCGCGACCCGTCCACGGCGATGTCGTACTCGATCACCCCGTCGACGAACATCACGTCGGGCAGGAACGCCGAGCCGATCAGGCACTCGACGCCCAGGTGCTCGGTGATCTCCGCGTTGAACAGGACCCAGCGGTCCGAGTCGAAGGGGATGATCTCGGCCCCGGCGGTGGTCGAAACGGCGGCGAGCAGCAGGACGGCGGAGAGCAGGATTCGCACGGCGGGCCTCCCGGTCAGGGGTCGGGGACGCGAAGGGGCACGGGGGACACTACGCCCGTGGCGAGGGGGGTGTTGCAGGCGGCGGCGCCGTTCAGCGGACCAGCGTGAGCTTGGCGGCGTCGGCGCGGCCCTCGGCGCGCAGGCGCACCAGGTAGGCCCCGCTGGCGGCCGGCCGCCCGGCGTCGTCGCGGCCGTCCCAGACCAGGGCGTGGGGACCGGCGGCGCGCACGGCGCCGTCGATCAGCGTGCGCACGCGGCGCCCGTCCGCCGACCAGACGCTCAGCTCGACGGGACCGGCGGCGGCCAGGTCGAAGCGGATCTCCGCCCGCGGATTGCCCGGGTTGGGGGCGATGGCCAGGCGGCGCAAGGGCGTGGGCAGGTCGCCCGCCGCGACGCTCGGGTCCAGGCGCAGCCAGAGCGGATTGACGTAGGCGCGGTGGCCGGCGCCGCCGTCGTCGGTGAGGCATTCGGCGCGCAGGGCGCACCAGCCCGTGGGCAGCAGGCCCGCCAGGTCGAGGGCGGCCGTGCCGGCGAGTCCCTGGCCGCCCGCGGCGGGAGCCCAGCTCGCGAGGGCCGACTTGCCGCCGGGTTCGATCAGCCACAGCGTGACCGACGCGATCTGCCCGAACTCGGGCAGCGAGGCCCAGCGCAGGTGCAGGGTGCCGGGGTGGTCGGGGTGGCGCTCGGCGTCGCCGCCCGGGCCCACGTCGTCGTCGCCGTACCAGTCGCCGTCGCCGCCGGTGTCCAGGCCGATCTCCAGGAAGGGGCCGTCGGTGGCCAGCGAACGTCCGGCGCGCATGGCCGCCATGATGTCCGCCGTCGGCGGCACCGTGCCGGGCGTCGCGCCGGGGACGCGGACCACCGTCTGCACCTTGCCCATGGCGTTGTCCTCGGCGTAGTCGTCGAGGCTCATGTGGCTGGAGAAGTTGAAGTCGCCGTGGGCGTCGCTGCCGCCGCTGACGAAGAGCTTGCGGGGCGCGCCGGTGGCCAGGTCGGCCTGGAGCAGGGCGTCCCACAGGGCGACGCCCGCCAGCAGCTCGTTCGGATAGGGATCGTCGGCGGGGTTGCCGGCGTCGAAGTCCCCCCAGGGATCGAACTGGTCGTTGGAGTGGAGCAGGCGGCGGGTGTTGAAGATCTCCAGGCCGCGGAAGCTCTCGCGCTGCAGGGCGGCGCTCAGGTCCTGGTCGCCCCACAGGGCGCCGTTGACGCCGAAGTCCAGGCCCAGCACCTCGCTGGACAGGTCGCTCAGGGGGTGCGCGGCGTAGGCGAAGCCGCCGCCGGACAGGGCGTCCATTCCCGTGGTCAGCGAGGGCGAGACGGGGCGCTCGCCGGGGGCGCCGCAGTCGGGGGAGTGGATGTAGGCGTCGTTGTAGAACAGGCAGTGCAGGGTCTTCTCCCAGGAATCCCCGTCGACCGAGGCCAGGTTGATCTCCACGCCCCGGTAGACGCGGAACGCGCCGTCGGAGGCCGCGGCGGCGTCGACGCCCAGGGCCGCCCAGGATCCACCGTCGGCGACCACGTCGCGGTAGGTGGTATTGATCCCGCTCTGGTCCTGCAGGGTCCACTCCCACTGCTGGGTGGCGTAGGAGTAGGTGCCGTCGCCGGTTTCGTCCAGGTCGCAGGAGTGGTCGGTGGCGGTGAGCCAGTGCAGGCCCATGGCCACGGCGCTCTCGCGGACGGCGGGCAGGGGCGCGCCCCACTCGTAGATGTTGTTGGTGTACATGGTGTGGTAGTGGGTGTCGCCGCCGTACCAGCCCGCGGGCCAGGGGAAGGGGCCGTGGCCCACGTGCACGCGCAGGGTGCGGAACTCGCTGTAGTTGAACCAGTCGTCGCGGTAGTAGACCTCCACCTCGATCTGGATGGCGTCGCCGGCGCCGTAGCCCAGGTTGGCGGGCGTCAGGAGCGTGCCGTCGGGCAGCGACGGATGGCCCTCGGTCACCAGAGTGACGTAGGTCCAGTAGTTGTGCTCGTGGGCGTTGTTGCCGATGGTCTCGTCGTTGAAGTCGTGGTCCCACAGGGTGGTCGCGCCGGAGGTGACGTCCCGGGCGCGGATCCAGTGCAGATCGCGGATGTCGTCCACGTCGCAGTCCTTGAGGATGATCGTCAACGGGATGGGCGTCTGGGCGTCGATCACGCGCCAGGGGGCGTCCATGATGAAGTCCTTGGCCAGCGTGTTCTCGTACTTGTCCGACGCGGCCGCGCCGGTGGCCAGGACGAGCAGGACCATGATCGTCAGGGAATATCGCAAGGGCGTCCTCCGGGTTGATGTCCGGCTTGATTCTAACATATGTCCGGGCGTGGCGTGGCGGGTAGATGCGGCGCCGGGCACGCGAGTTGTGGACACCCCCTGACACGCCCTATATATTCGGCCCGTCATGACAGCCATTCTCTCCAGCATCGGCAACTTTTCACTGAACGCCCTGAGCAACGCCGGGCGCGGCAGCATGCTGCTGCGCGACATCATCCTGCAGTTGCCCCAGGTGTGGCGCATGCGGCACGAGATCGGCAACCAGATGCACATCGTGGCCGTGGGCTCCATGCCCCTGGTCATCACGACCTCGATCTTCGTGGGCGCGGTGACCGCGGTGCAGGCCGTCTACCAGATGCAGGCCTACGTGCCCATGAAATTCCTGGGGACGGTCATCTCCAAGTCGGTGTTCATCGAGCTCGGGCCGGTGCTGGTGGCCCTGGTGGTGGGCGGGCGGCTCTGCGCCAACTACGCCGCCGAGCTGGGCACCATGAAGGTCACCGAGCAGATCGACGCCCTGGAGATGCTGGCCATCGATCCCATGCGGCACCTGGCCATGCCGCGCTTCGTGGCCACTTTCCTGATGATGCCGGTGATCACGATCATCGCCGACGCCATCGCCATCTTCAGCGGCTACATCGTCTCGATCGGCACCATGGACGTGACCGCCAGCACCTTCAAGGAGGGCCTGCTGGCGTTCTTCGAGATGAAGGACCTGCTCAGCGGGTTGATCAAGGCCTTCTTCTTCGGCGCGATCATCGCCATGTCGGGGCTGTTCTTCGGCCTCAACACGCGCGGCGGCGCCGAGGGCGTGGGCAACGCCACCATGATGGCCGTGGTGAGCAGTTGCGTGAGCGTGCTGGTGGCGGACTACTTCCTGGCCACCATCCTCTTCCAGATCATCTTCGGGGACTGAGATGGAACGCCCGACCGACACCGCCCTGCCCGACTTCCGCGTCGACGACCCCGCGTCGACCGAGGGCATCGTGCTGGAGGGCGTGACCAAGACCTTCCAGGAACGCAAGGTGCTCGACGGCCTGGACTTCACCATCCGGCGCGGCGAGACGGTGGTGATCATCGGACGCAGCGGCGAGGGCAAGTCGGTCCTGCTGAAGCACATCGTGCGGCTGCTGGAGCCCGAGACGGGACAGGTCTGGATCGACGGGCAGGAGATCACCACCATGGGCAAGCGCAAGCTCTTCGAGCTGCGCAAGCGCTTCGGCATGCTCTTCCAGGGGGCGGCGCTCTTCGACTCGCTGACCATCGGCGAGAACGTGGGCCTGGGCCTGAAGGAGGGCGGCGGTTTCTCGGACGAGGAGATCCGCGAGCGCGCCCGGACCTGTCTTTCCCGGGTGGGCCTGAGCCGGGTGGAGAAAAAGCTGCCCTCGGAACTCTCGGGCGGCATGAAGAAGAGGGCGGGTTTGGCGCGGGCCATCGCCATGCAACCGGACTATATCTTATACGACGAGCCGACCACGGGGCTGGATCCGATCACCTCAGATGCGATCAACGACCTGATCCTGCAGCTCCAGGCCGACCTCCAGGTGACGTCCATCGTGGTCACCCACGACATGGCCAGCGCCTTCAAGATCGCGGACCGCATCGCCATGATCTCGACCGGCCGCATCATCTACGCCGCGGGGGTCGACGAGACCCGCGACACGGACCACCCGATGGTCCGCCAGTTCATCGACGGGAGCGCGCAGGGTCCGCTGGACGTGTTCTAGCGGAGCGGGCGCGGCTCAAGGAGAGAAGCCATGGGCAGGAAGAAGGAAGTCCAGGTCGGCATCACCGTCATCGTGTCCCTGGTCGTGCTGGTCTGGGGCACCCTGTGGTTCAAGCAGGTGCGCTTCTCGGGCGGGGTCGACCGCTACTACGTGGAGTTCGAGTCGGTGGGCGGCCTGCAGGGCGGCGACCGGGTCCAGGTGCGCGGCATCCGGCTGGGCGCGGTGGAGGACTTCGGTATCGAGGGCGACAAGGTGCTCGTGCGCTTCTACGTGGACGAACTGGCCGACCTGCGCCAGGACGCCCAGATCAATCTCACCAGCCAGGGCATCGTGGGCGAGATGCTCCTGGAGATCCTGCCCGGCGAGGGCGACGCCGCCGAGGATGGCCACGTCTTCCAGGGCCGGGCCCTGGGTGACATGGCCGCCATGATGGACGAGGGGGCCAAGACCCTGGAGGACGCCCAGGCCCTGACCCGCGAGGTCACCGCGTTCCTGTCCGAGCTGCGCGGCGACGGCCGCCTCGCGGGCACCCTGGACGACACGCGCGGCGTCATGAATTCCCTTCGCAGCAGCGCCGACGAGATCGCCCCGGACGTCAAGACCCTCGTCACGGACCTGGGCGAGACCACCCGCGCCATCCGGGAGGCCGTGGCCGGCCCCGACAGCACCCTGGCGGGCGCCCTGCACGACGCCGAGACGGCCATCGCGCGCATCGACACCCTCTCGGGCCAGCTCACCCGCGCGACCACCCTGCTGACCGAAGTGCTGGAGCGTCTCGAGGCGGGGGAGGGCAGCGCCGGCCGCCTGCTGAGGGATGATTCCTTGTATGCCCAGGCCGAATCGACCATCGTTGCGGTACAGGACCTGATCGCCGACATCAAGGCCCGGCCCAAGCGCTATTTCCACGTGAGCCTGTTCTGACAGAGGAGATCGAGATGGACCCCAAGACAGAGACCATGATCCAGGCGGTCAAGGACGCCATCATGACCGAGATCAAGGGCCAGCAGCTCTACAGCCACGCCGCGGCCACCACCGAGGACGCCGCCGCCAAGGCCATGTTCGAGGCCCTGGCGCGGGACGAGGACGAGCACGTGGCCCTGCTGCAGGCCCAGTACAAGAGTCTCATGGAAGAGGGGCGCATCGATCTCTCCCAGGTGCATCCCGCCGAGCTGGACCACGGCGCCGGGCACGTCATCGACGACTCCTTCCGCAAGTCCATCAAGCGCGGCACCTTCGAGATGGCCGTCATCGGCATCGGCTGCGACCTGGAGAACAAGGCCATCACCTACTACAAGGACCAGGCCAACAAGGCCGAGGACGCCGACCTCAAGCAGCTCTTCACCTGGCTGGCCGAGTGGGAAGTGGGCCACCTGGAGCATCTGGTGGAACTGGAGAAGATGCTGCAGGACGAGTACTGGGCCGACCAGGGGTTCTCGCCCATGTAGGCATCCGGCCTCGTGGACTTCACAATCCCAATTACGGGACCGCGGGGGGGGGCGTAGCGGGGCCCCCCCCCCCATGGGGTA
>CAZTWK010000017.1:53683-71102 GCA_964617805.1 uncultured Fibrobacteraceae bacterium
GGGCGTCCCCCGGCCCGGGGCTCCGCGGCCGGGGGCCGCTCCACTACACCCCGAATTGGGCATGTGAAGTCCACGAGGCTGGACGTCTACATGGGGTCGAACCAGAGGGGGAGAGGGGGTGTTTCGACAATTATTTAACACTATTTGTTAGTTATATAACTGATTATATGTCTTCAGTTTATCGGTGTGCGCGAAAGCGGACCGAACGAATCCTGTAACTTATTGATTTGACAGGACTAAGGAATCTCGGCATAATACCCAGTAAGCCTGTAGGAATTGAGGGGAATCGGAACGGGCTTCCGCGCGGGGGACGGACGATGCGCATCTCGACCAAGGGCAGATACGGAACCAGGGCCATGCTGACCCTGGCGGCCCACTACGAGGAGGGGCTGGTCGCGGCGGGCCAGATCGCCGCCGACCAGAAGCTCTCCCTCAAGTACCTCGAAACCCTCCTGAGCTCCCTCAAATCGGCGCGGCTGATCATCTCCAGGCGGGGCAACCAGGGCGGCTACACCCTGGCCCGGCCGCCGGCCGAGATCAGCCTCTACGACGTGCTCGTTCCCCTCGAGGATGCCATCGACATCGTGCATTGCACCGAGGACGGGGACAGCTGCGGGCGCAGCGGCACCTGCTGCACGCAGGAGGTCTGGAAACGGATCAAGGACGCGGTCGAGTGCATCCTCTGCAAGACCACGCTGGCCGACCTGCTGGAGCGGCAGCGGGACCTGGACCGGATGAACGGAATGGACAGACGCACCTTTCACGGGCCGACCCAGTGAGGGCCGGCCGGGGCGTAGTTCGATAGACGAAAGACGATCCGCGACATTGGCCAGGGGCCGGCTGACGGCGGTCCCGCAGAAGAATGAGGTCTCCATGGATGTGTTCCAGTACCTGGTCGGCAAGGTGATGCCCTTCATCACCCTGGCCGTTCTGATCATCGGCCTGCTGTACCGGTTGCGGCGCTGGCAGAAGGCCGCCGTTGCCAACATGGCCCTCTTCCCCTCCGCGTCCAGCGGCTCCCAGCTCTTCGGCAAGGTGATGGGGGAGGTGTTCTGGTTCAGCAGTTTCCGGAGCGAGAACAAGCCGCTCTGGATCACGACCTGGCCCTTCCACGTGGCGATCGTGCTCATCGTCCTGGGGCATACGCGTCTGATCACCGACTGGCCGCTGCGCGTGCTGCTGGGCCTGTCGGAGGAGACCGTGCACGGCATCAGCGCCTGGGGCGGCGGCATCATGGGCCTGGTGGCCCTGGTCACCTGCCTGTTCCTGCTGCTGCGGCGCTTCACGCTGACCCGGGTCCGCGAGATCTCGTCCAGCGAGGACTACGGCGTGCTGCTGCTGCTGCTGTTCATCCTGGTGACGGGCAACTACATGCGGTTCTACATGCACTACGACATCACCGTGGTGCAGCTCTACTTCCGCACCCTGTTCGGGCCCGGTGCCGTGATCGTGCCGCAGGACGGCATGTTCATCATGCATTTCTTCGCCGTGCAATTGCTGTTGATCTACCTGCCCTTCGGCAAGTTCCTGCACATTCCGGGCATCTTCTTCAGCAGAACCCTGCTCGCAAAGGACTACTAAGATGGATGATCACCAGAACGACACGGACCTCCAGAAGGTCATCGACCAGGTCAAGGCCATCAAGAACGCGCCGCAGGTTCTGCAGCTATACATGGACATCTGCGCAAAGTGCGGGATCTGCTCCGACCAGTGCCACGTGGCCCAGACCATGCCGGAGAGCCGGACCAATCCGGCCAAGCGTTCGGACCTCATCAGGAAGCTGTACAAGCGCTACGGATCCACCTGGGGCGAGGTGCTGAAGGCCGTCGGGGTCGCGCGCGACATCAGCCCCGAGGAGATCGAGACCTGGCAGCGGGACTTCTACGAGTGCTCCGGCTGCCGCCGCTGCGCGAAGTTCTGCCCCTTCGGCATCGACAACTCCGTCATCACGCGCAAGGGCCGGGCCGTGATCCACGCGCTGGGCAAGTCCCCCTTCATGATGTCCGAGACCCAGCGGATCTCCGACGAGACCGGCAACGACGAGGGCCAGACCTACAAGGCCTTCGTGGAGGCCTGCCGCTTCCTGTGCGAGGAGGTGAAGGACGACTGGGGCCTGGACGTCGAGATCCCCATCGACAGGGAGGGGGCCGACATCCTGTTCATCCCCGCCTCGGCCGACCTGATCTCCTTCCCGGAGACGCACATGGGCGTGGCCGTCTTCTTCAAGGCCCTGGAGATGTACGACGGCACCACCTGGACCATGTCCTCGAAGGCCTTCGACGGAGCGAACTTCGGCCTCTTCACCGGCGACGATCCGCACATGATGCGCAAGAACCAGGTGGCCCACGACGCCTGCATGGAACTGGGCGTCAAGAAGCTGGTCATCGGCGAGTGCGGCCACGCCTACCGCATCGCCAAGCGGATGGGCCCGACGGCCACGAAGAACGACAACGTCTTCGAGACCCTCAACATCTTCGAGCTGGCCGACGAGTACCTGGACAAGGGCGCCTTCGAGTTCGACAAGTCGAAGGTGGAGGAGGTCGTGACCTACCACGATCCCTGCAACTTCGCCCGCTCGACCGGCATCTTCGAGGAGCCGCGCCGGCTGATCCGGGCCATGACCGACAACTTCGTCGAGATGACGCCCAACCGGACCGAGAACTGGTGTTGCGGCGGCGGCGGCGGCCTGGCCGTCATGGACGGAGCGGAGAAGGTCGCCAAGCTGGAGGGCACGTTCCTCGACTACCGCATGAAGGTCGGCAAGGTGAAGGTGGACCAGATCGCCACCACGAAGGCCAACTACTGCGCCGCGCCGTGCGCCAACTGCAAGCGCCAGGTCATGCAGCTCATGGAGCACTACGAGACCGGTGTGAAGGTCGGTGGCGTGTTCGACCTGTTCGGGCAGGCCATCGTCCTGGACACGGCGAAATCGGAGACGACCGACGAAAACGTCGTCTCCATCACAGAGGAGGCCGAATGATGCCGACGAGAACAGCCGTCGTCATCGATGACGAGATCGATCTGACGACCTTCCTGTCGTCCATCCTGGAGGAGCACGACTTCTCGGTGCGGACCGCCAACGACGCGGTCACGGGCGAGAAGCTCATCCTCGACGCGCCGCCCGACATCATCCTGATCGACCTGATGATGCCGGGACGGACCGGGATCCAGCTCTTCACGAAGCTGCGCGCCAACGAAGCCACGCGGGACATCCCCATGGTGATGGTCACCGGCATCAAGGAGCAGCTGGGTATCGACTGGGGCGAGATAGTGGACCGCTACAAGACACGCCGGCCGGACGGCTTCGTGGAGAAGCCCATCGATCCCGACCGGCTGATGAAGGTGGTCGACGGTGTGCTCTCCGGCGAGGGCGCCGACGACGAGGTGCTCCACGGATGACGATCGCGGAACGGCTCGCCAGGCCCTCCAACCGGCCCGGTCGCTCATGAGCTGGGACGTCAGGCGAGCCGTTCCCATCTATCGGAAGTTTCTGCTCGAGAACAAGATCCTGCTCTTCTTCACCTGCCTGCTGGTGTTCCTGGGCTCGGTGACGCTCATCGCGGTCTACTGGGCCACCCAGGGCGCCGTGTCCGAGGCGGTGCCCGAGGGGGCCGCCGACCGCGCGGCCGCGCGGGCCGCCCTGATCGCCGTCCTGCTCATGGTGATGCCGGGCGCCCTGCTGATCGGCATCGTCCGCATCGTGATCCGCCGGGCCGTCTCGCCGCTGAAGGAGCTCACGCGGGTGGCCGACGAGATCAGCGCCGGCAATCTCGATCCCGGCTTCGACTTCGGCGTGCACGTCAACTGCTGGGAGATCAAGGACTGCCGGCGCACCGACTGCGAGGCCTACCAGAACTTCAGCCAGCAGTGCTGGTACATCGACGGCACGCCCTGCGAGGGCTACGAGTCGCGCTTCCCCCAGAAGCTCGAGGGCTGCCGGACCTGCGAGGTCTACCAGGCCCACCGGGGCGACGAGGTGGTCCAGCTGGCCGACTCGTTCCGGCACATGACCAACTCCCTGAAGGCCTCGCAGCAGCAGCTGGTCGGCGCCGACGACTTCCAGAAGCGCCTGATCCAGAACTCCTTCAACGGCATCATCGCCGCCGACGCCGAGGGGGTCGTGAGCATCTTCAACCAGGTGGCCGAGGAACTGGTCGGGCTGCCGCGCGAGGAGGCCGTCGGGCGCATGCGCTGGCACGAGTTCCTGGACGCGGAGCTCGAGAAGGCCATGGACATCCCGATCTCCCACGAGCCGGTGCGCCGCGTGCGGGGCTTCGCGCCCCGGGAGGCGACGATCCGGCGTGTCGACGGCGGCCGCGTCCATGTCCGCCTGGCGGGCATCAGCCTCTACGAGCGCGGGATCCACATCGGCAAGGTCTTCTTCTTCGAGGACATGCGGGAGGTGAAGCAGCTCCGCGAGGACCTGATCCAGTCGGAGCGCCTGGCGGCGGCGGGGCAGGCGGCCGCCGGCATCAGCCACTCCATCAAGAACATCATGGACGGCTTCAACGGCGGGGTCTACGTCTACCGGGTCGGACGCAAGCGTGGGGACGAGACGAAGATGGCGGCCGGCTTCGGCATGATCGAGCGCAACGTGAAGATCATCTCCGACCTCGCCAACGACCTGCTCAACTTCGCCAAGGAGCGCCGGCCCCAGTTCGCGCCCCACGATCCCCGCAAGCTGGTCGAGGACGTGATCGCCGCGGCGGGCCCGCGCCGCGACAGCCGGATCTCCGTGAAGATCGTCCAGCGGGGCCCCGTCCCCGAGGTAGTGGTCGACCGCCACGCCCTCCACCAGTGCCTGGTCAACCTGCTGGGCAACGCCGTGGGCGCCTTCGCCGAGGGGGAGGCGGGCCACATCTCGATCGAGTACGGCTGCGAGGGCGACGACGTCTTCTTCGCGGTCCGCGACGACGGCATGGGCATGAGCCCCCGCACCATCGCCAAGATCCGCGGCGGCATGTACTCCACCAAGGGGTCGAAGGGGACCGGACTGGGGTTGCAGGTCGTGCAGAAGATCGTCAAGGAGCACGGCGGCACCCTGAGCATCGCGTCGCAGGAGGGCCGCGGCTCCACCTTCCGCATCGAGATCCCCGCCGGCGCCGAGGTCGAACCGGCCTGATGCGCCGGCCCCGTCCCACCTCAGCCGTTCAGTTGTGCCTTCGAAAATGTGTCTCGCGCTATCCAGAAGATCTCATCGTTGAAAACACTGGAGTTACGTAATCGAATCCAGCCCGGAGATTTGGAATTAGGCACCAGACACAATTTCGAAGGCACAACTCAGCCGTTGCCACCCCGACAGGACCGCTCGAAGACGAACCGGTAGGCCCAGGTCAGCCACATGACCCGGCCCAGGTGGTCGCGGGGGTTCACCTGCCGGAAGAGGTCGGCGGGCAGGAAGCAGACGAAGACCGTCTCGTCGGGATCCGCCAGCGAAGCCGGGTCGGGCAGGGTCCAGGGGGAGGCCTTGACGCCCGCCCGGTCCGCCAGCACCGGCAGGCCCGCGCAGTCGAGGTTCCCGTCCTCCAGCGGCAGCGTCTCGCCCGCCTCGCCGGGCCGGAAGACCAGCGGCGGATCCAGCGCGCCGCGGTCCAGGGCCGTCCAGGGTGCGGCGGAGCGGATGGTCAGCACCGACAGGAATTCCCAGGCGAGGCAGCCGCGCCGGAGGCCGCCCGCGGCGGCGATGTCGTGGAGCAGTCGCTCGGAGCAGGGCGGGGTCGACGCGGGATCGAGTCCCATGTCCGTCAGCCGCGCGCGGATGGCGGCGAGGGTGGGGTGGTCCTCGAGGCGGTCGGCGGGGTAGGCGCGCCGCAGTTCGGCGTAGGCGCCGCCGGCGGCCATGTCCATCACGTTGCCGAGATCCCGCGCCCGGTCGCGGCTCAGGCAGGCGAGGTGCAGCCGCCACCCGGGCGGGGCGACCGTGCAGTCGAAGGGTTCCAGTTCAGGCGACATGCCGGCAAGGTAGACCTCGCGAACGGGGACAACAAGCTAAATCCCACCTTGCGGCAGGGACTTAGGGCGGAGCAGCCAGACGAGACAGGCGACGTAGGCGGCGAGGGTGGGCCCGGCCTTGGACAGGGGCAGGGCGTAGCGTTGCCAGGCCGGCCAGCCGGGGGAGGGATCCCACACCGCCGGATTCCTGGCGGCGTCGAAGAGGGCGAAGGGGGTGGGCAGCGCCAGCAGGACCAGCGCGGCGACCAGCCAGCCGGCGATCCGCCGGTCGACCGGGCCGGCGGCGGGATGGACGACCGCGTGCAGGGCGAGCAGGCCGGCCACGACGCCCCCGCTCAGGTGATGCTCCCAGACGTGCCCGTAGCCGACCAGGTGGGCCAGGAGCAGGGCCGCCGCCGCCGCGCCGAGGGACCGCCGCCGCGCCCGCCAGACCGCCAGCGCCGTGCCGGCCACGAGCAACCCGTGCCACAGCGACATGAACGCGTCCCAGCGCGCGAGCCATCCCGTCCAGCCCGCGTCCCGCGCGAGCAGGTGGAGGACGTAGACCAGGCCGTGGTTGCCGCTGTCCATGCCGCCGGACAGGGAGGAGAGGTTGGCCGCGCGGAACGCGTCCCAGTCGCCGGGATGGGCCACGAAGCGGGGTAGCGAGACGGCGACCACGAAGACGCCCGCCGCGATCACCGCGCGCCGCGTGCGCCGTTCCCGCAGCAGCGCCGGCAGGGTGACCAGCGGGAAGACCTTCAGCAAGGCCGCCCCGGCGTAGGCCGCCGTGCCGAGGACCTCGTCGCGCCGCGGCCCCGCGCGGGCCGGGTCGAGACGCAGCACTCCCAGCGCGAGCAGGGCCGTGGCGGCGAAGGTGAACTGCCCCATGTGCACCTCGAGGAAGTAGGGGCTGCCCAGCAGCAGCACGGCGGCGGCGAACCCGCGCAGGCGGGCGCTCTCGCTGCGGCGCCAGACGGTGCAGAGGAGCGCGGCCAGCAGCGCTTCCAGCACGACGATCCAGAGGTGGTACGCGGTGCGCGGCGGAACCCCGGCGAGGGCGCGGCCGAGTGTCTGCCCCACCACCGGCAGGTAGCGGAAGGGGAAGTGGTAGGGGGCGTCGCGCAGGAGCGGTCGGTCCAGGTAGGGGCTGCGTCCCTCGGCGAAACAGCGTCCCGCATGATAGACGGCGAAGAGGTCGGCGCCGGGACCGACGCGGTGGACCGTGTCGTTGTGCAGGGGATGGATGACGGCGCGCTCGGCCGCGGGCCGGAGGTTCGCCGGCAGCGGCTGCCCGGCGATGTCGAGCACGACGTAGAGGTGCGCCCCGAGCACCGCCGCCGCCAGCAAGGCGGGCAGTGCCCTGCGCATCAGTCGCTCCGGTCCTGCGAGTCGTGTCCGCATGGCGCGTCAGTGTATCGCCCGTCCCGGGCCGGGTCCAGCGGCGCTTGGCGCGGAGGGGGCCGCCCGATTGTCGCCCGGGGTCCGACCTGCTATGATCCTGCCCCACATCCGATCGGAGGGATCATGCGCGGACTCTCGAGTCTCATCTTCGCGGCGATCGTTCTCGCCGCTTCGCTCGCCCCGGCCGGCGACTACACCGTGGGCGAGACCACCATCACCCGCCTCTCGCCCGGGGAGCGCGACATCCTGCTCGGCGGGCTCTTCCTGCCCGAGGGCGATGTCGTCGCCCGCGCCTACGCACCGCGCGGCGACCTGCCGGCGGGCCTGGACTGGCGCGATGTGGACGGCGCCTCCTACGTGAGCGGCGTGCGCTGGCAGGGGGTCTGCGGCTCGTGCTGGGCCTTCGCTTCCCTGGCGGCCTTCGAGTCCATGGTGATGATCGTCCGCGACGAGCCCGACACGGACCTGGACCTCTCCGAGCAGTACATCCTCTCCTGCAACTGGGACGCCGGCAGCTGCCTGGGCGGCTGGCTCGAGGGCGCCTTCGAGTTCCTGCGCCTGGCCGGGACGCCCCCCGAGGGCTGCTTCATCTACGAGGGCGACGACACCATCCCCTGCCGCGAGAGCTGCCCGGCCACCCGCGACCTCGTGGAGAAGGTCGACCAGTGGTGGTTCGTCACCGCCGGCTGGGCCGACGAGGTGGCGATCAAGACCGCCCTGCAGACCGGGCCGGTCGCCGCCGCTTTCGCCATCCACGACAACTTCCTGGGCTACACCGGCGGCGTGTACGACGCCTACGGCAGCCCCGACACGGGCGAGGGCCACACCGTCCTGATCGTGGGCTACGACGACGCCCAGCAGTGCTGGATCGCCAAGAACAGCTGGGGCGACGGCTGGGGCGAGATGGGCTACTGCCGCGTGGCCTACGACAGCGGCTGCGGCTTCGGCGAGTACAGCCTCGCCTGTTCCTACGATCCCGGCTGGACGCCCAGCGTCGTCTGGACGCCGCAGGAGATCGAACCCGGCGAGCCGGTCACCCTCACCTACGACGCCTTCGGCCGGCCGCTGGCCGGCACGGGCCCGGTCCTGCTCCACTGGGGACACGACGACTGGCAGGGCGTCGCCGACGAGCCCATGACGCACCTGGGCGGCGACCTCTGGGAGGTCACCGTCACCCCGCCGTCCTGGGCCGGCTCCATGGAGTTCGTCTTCACCGTCGGCCTCGTCACGTGGGACAACAACGGCGGCGCCGACTGGATCGTGCCGCTCGCCGGCTCGGAGCCCGCCTTCATGATGGACGGCCTGCTGGATCCCTCGGCAACCCTCGTGGCCACGGGCGAGGACCTGGAACTGTGGCGCGCCGTCGCGGGCCCGCTGCTCTACCTGGCCGTCCGGGACCTGGCGACGCCGCGCAGCCAAGACCTCTTCGCCCTCGTCGCCACCGACACGCTCTCGTCGCGACCTGCCCCCTGGACGAAATCAGGGACCACGGTCGGCTGGACCTGGTACCTGGCGGCGGAGGCGGACAACAACTGGTCCGGCTGGTTCGACGCCGCGGAGGTGGTGCAGGACGGCGCGAACTTCCGCCGCGCCAACGGCGAGGTGCTCGAGGGCGTGCTGGACCTGGGCGCCCTGCTGCCGGGCCGCTCCGCCCACGACCTTTGGCTGGCCGCGGCCGCCTACGAGACCTGGAGCGGCGGCGTGTTGCGCCGGCAGGCGCCCGACGGCGACGGCGACGGCGCGCTCACGCCGTCGGAGATGCTGGCCGACGTGATCGTGCCGCTGGAGACCGCCCGTCTCGCGGCGACCCGCGACGCGGGCGGCGTGACCCTCGCCTGGGAGACCGCCGCGCCCGCGTCGGCCGGCGATTTCGTGCTCACCGCCGCCGCGGACGGCGCGGGCTGGCAGCTGACGGTGGAGGCCCGCGACGCCCGCCGCTTCGAGGCGCGCGACCGCTCGCCGGCGGCCCGCGGACGCGCCGCCGTGACCTACAGTCTGCACCGGCGCCGCCCCGACGGCGACCTGGTGCTGCTGGACCGCCGCGAAGTGGCCGCCCTCGCGGCCGCGCCCCTGCGGGTGTCGCCGGTCCGGCCCAATCCCGCCAATCCCGGTCTGGAGATCGCCTTCGCCACAGACGCGCCAGGCCGGTTGAGCGTGCGGGTCCTCGACGCCCGCGGCCGCCTGGTGGCCACGCTGCTGGACGAGGCCCGCGGCCCCGGCGAGCACGCCGCGCGCTGGGACGGCGCCACGGACACGGGCGCGCCCGCGCCCTCGGGCGTCTACTTTGCGCAGGTGCGCTGGGGGGATTCGGTGGAGACGCGCAAGCTGACGCTGGCGCGCTGAAAGTTGTGCCTTTGAGATTGTGTCTCCTGATGTCACAGTCCCAATTCATTTGGGTTCCTCTCAAGCCGCGTACTTCAACTCATGGCTCCTGTTGTTCTCCATGGCCCGTGTATTGAGGCATCGTTTGTAATAGCCTCGCCACCGCGACGGTAACTGCACCTTCGACGGGAGGATCCGCTCCTCCAGAATCTCGTCCGCCGTCAGCCGCTTCGACGCTGCACCGTGCACCATCGCCGGTGTCCGACTCCCACGCCGTTTCTCCCGCCGGCCGTTCATGTAGTTGCGCCATACCAGAAAGATCGCCAGCCGTTCAGCGCTGCCCTGTCGCCGCTTCGACCAAGCGATCGTCTCCCGCTTGTGGTTCGCCCCGCTGTGGCGGATCAGCAGATCCAGCAGATTCACCTCCCACAAAGGATTGCGGTTTCCGCGGTGGGCCCGGCTCGAGGTCACCTCGTGACGGCCTGCAATCCCAGCGGCTCGTAAGGCACGTGGATATGCCCGATGCTCGTCGCTGTAGACGGTCACTCTAGGTTGACCACCCGCGACCACGTCCAGTAGTTCGGCCACATCCTTCTGTACGGCTCGCGGATCCGGACGACCATGCAAATGCTCAAGCTCCTCACGGCGCTGTTTTTGCCGTTTGGTCATCGCACCGCTGCGCCGTACCTCGCTGTCGGTGAAGTAGAGGAAGAAGTCTGTCTCCTTCTCGACAGCCAGATGGTGGTGGAACGGGAAGTACTGGGACCACTCGTAGGTGACGAAACCGTCGATGACGATCTGCGCGGCAGGCGGTCCGGTCGACATCATCCGAGCATGAAAGAGCAAGCAATGTCGTCCGAGGCGGGCCAGATGGCGATTAATCGTTTCGGGGTTGACGCCGAGGTCTCGGGCGACCTGGCGGTTTGACATGCAGCCTGTGGACTTGGTGAAGAGCTGGCGGTCGAGGTCGGGTCGTTTCTGCCAGTATGTGGTCGAGAAGGTCTGTGTACTGAAGGAGCGGCTGCAGCAGAGGCATGTGAACCTCTGGATACGATGCGGGGCGGTTTGTCGGGTGTAGAAGCCGGTCTTCTTATATCGCCAACCTGGCTGCAACTCGTTGTGGTAGCTGCAGTCAGGGTTGGGACAGAACGGCGGGCGAAAGTCTGGGCTAGTGGTCTTGTCTTGAAACATGTCCGGCCCAGCTGCATCAACCGGGCCGGACACATTCTCGGAGGCACAACTTAGGCGGCGTCACGGCCGAAGAGGCGGCGCAGACGCGCGCGCCAGCCGTGGCGGCGGTCGATGATCTCGCGGATGGCGGGGATCATGGCCCGGGTCGCCTCGTAGCCCTTCTCGCGGCATTCCTGTCCGCAGCGGAAGTCGGCCCAGTGGAAGGCGGCCACGTTCGGCCGGACGACCACGTCGGCCAGGTCGAGCACGAAGTCGTTCAGGCGCAGCTTGGCCAGGGTGTCGGCGCGCATCATGATCTCCAGCCCCGTCTTGTACTCGGGCTTGCTGGACTCGAAGGCCGGCACGTCCACGGCGATCACCAGGTCGGCGCCCAGCTCGCGGCAGGTGTTGATGGGCACGCGGTAGAGCACGCCCCCGTCCACCACGAACTGCCCGTTGCGCTGGAAGGGGGGGAAGACGCCGGGGATGGCCGCGCTGGCGTAGATGCCGTCGATGAGATCGCCCTCGTTGAAGAGCACCTTCTTGCCGGAGATCAGGTCCACGGCGATGGCGGCGAAGGTGGTGCGCAGCTCCGAGAAGTCGCGCGCGGTGAACATGTGGACCAGCGGGTTGCGCAGCTTGTCGGCGTCGGCCAGGGCGGGGCGCGTGAGCGTCTTGAAGGCCATGAACTTGCGCGCCAGGGTGTCGAAGAGGTCCTGCACGAGGCTGAGCTGCTCGTCCTCGCCGCTACCCTTGGCGATGAAGCGCGTCCAGGTGTCCAGGAACTCCGGATCCGAGCCGAGCTGCTCCAGCTTGCGCCAGGTCAGCGCGGCGTCCTGGGTCTCGGCGTAGAGGCCGCCGACGATGGCGCCCATGCTGGTGCCCGCGATGACGTCGGGACGCAGGTCCGCTTCCTCCAGGGCATCCAGGACGCCGGCGTGGGACACGCCGCGCGCGCCGCCGCTGCCCAGGGCCAGTCCGATGACGGGATTGTCGCTCATCTCACACCTACCAGTCCGAATCCAGATAGCTGGCCGCCCACGCGCCGGGATCGGCGGGCAATCCCGCCGCCGACAGGCCGTGGACGAACATGGCGCCCGAGGCGCCCCGGTCCAGCAGCCCGCGCGGGAGGCGATCCTCCTGCAAGAAACCGTCCAGCAGCCAGAATTCCACGCTCTCGGTCAGACGCGCCTCGTGCAGATGCTTCAGGAAGGCCACGGCCGCGCCGCGTCCCGGCAGCGAGGTGCGGAATTCCACGACCTCCCAGCTCTTGCGTTGCGGCTTGCAGACGGCGTAGCCGACCGTCTCGTCGCCGCGCCGCAGCACGAAGGCGCGCATGGCGTCGCGCGGGTTGTCGAACACGCGCCAGTTCAAGAAGGTGGCGCTGCGCTCGCCGCACACTCGCCCCTCGGGCTGGAAGCGGTCCATGTCCTCGGTGAAGCGCGTGATCTCCTCCACGGCCAGGTCCCGCGCCGCGCCGGCGAAGAGCAGCGACCGCACCAGGTTCCAGAACGGCGCCAGCAGCCGCGACAGCACCGCGCCCCCGGGCAGGGAGTCCAGGGAACCGGTCGACAGCAGGGCCTTGCGCACCCGGAATCCGGCCAGGCGCTCCCAGCCGGCGTTCTCCAGGGCCTTCATGGACCCGGGCAGCGAGGCGAAGCCGGTGCCGAAGCGCGGGCCGTCCACGCCGTCGGGCGCCGTGTCGACCACGAAGGCCATCACGTCGTTGAAGAGACCCTTGCCGCGGATGGCGGGGCCCATGAGGCCGTCCACGGCCTGCACCGCGGTCAGCGCGCGCCCGTCGTGGCGGAAGGGCTGGGCCAGCAGGCCCACCGTGCCGGCCAGCTCGCCGTCCTCGAGGATCTTGTAGAGGTGGGGCACGCCGAAGGGATTGCGCAGGTGCTTCCAGTCGAACCAGGCGCGCTCCTTCAGGGCGAAGTCGTGGGCGCGGAACAACGCGACGATGTCGTCGAACTCCTCGCGGCTCGCGCGGACGATCTCCAAGGTCTCAACCCTCCAGCAACAGGCGGTTCAGGCGGTAGCGCAGAACCGCGGGCGATTCGTAGCCGCCCACGCCGAGACGGGGCAGCAACATGGGCGGCGTTTCCGGACGCGCCAGTCCGACCCCGACGGTGTAGGCGCGGGTGTAGCCGGCGGCGGCGGCGCGCGCCACGACGCGCTCGTCGTGGTCGCCGTTGGGATAGGCCAGGTCGACCACCGGCGCGCCGGACGCTTCCTCCAGTATTCGGCGGGGTTCGCGAAGGTTGTAGTCCAGGTTTTCGTCGTCGAGGTAGGTGAGGATGGCGTGGTCATGGCCGTGGCCGCCGAAGGTGCACCAGCCGCTGGCCGCCATCTCGCCCACCTCGGCCGCGTTCAGGGGCCGGAAGCGGGGCAGGTGATCGTCCAGCAGGGCGGCGTGGCGGTCGTGCAGGTGGTCCAGCAGCGCCGCGACGGTGGGGTGGTCGGCGTTGCCCACGGCCTTGACCGCCACCAGCAGGCGCTGGATCCCGTCCCAGCGGCCCTCGTCGTCGCCGGGCCGGAACCGGTGCACGCCGAGGCCGAACTCGCGCAGGTCCAGCGTGTCCAGGGCGGCGGCCTGCACGGCCGTGATGATCACGTCCGGCCAGAACGTCACCTGTTCCAGCATGTGCCGCGTGGAGACGAAGAAGAGCGCCGGCGCGCGGTGCTTCGCCAGCAGGGGCAGCGCCAGGCCGTGGTTGTGGACGTATCCGTCGTCGAAGGTGAGCAGGATGTTGAGGCGGCCGGGGTCGAGAGCGTCGGGATCGGCGAGGGCGTCGGGGCCGACGAAGCGGCCGAGCCGTCCGAGCTGCGCCAGCTGGGCGTCGAAGTCCGAGACCCGCACGCGCAGCCAGTTGCCGAAATCGTCGTCCTCGCGCAGGTCGTGGTACATGAGCACCAGCACCCGCGCGGGGCCGCGACGGGCCGCCAGACGCGTGATCAGGCCGCTGCCGAGCAAGGATTTGACGAGTCCGCGCATGGTGTCGGCGCTCCGGTTCGGGGTTCGACGGCATGGTAGCGCAGGGGCGGACGGGGGGCCAGCTTCGAGTCCATGACCGGAGGTGCCCTTTCGTGCTATAATTGGGGATCGATCCCCGCATCCCTGGTTCGACGCCTTTTTCCGCCATTCGGGAGGCCCAAAGATGCTGCGCAGGATACGTCCCGTCATCGCCCTCTTCGTCCTGTCGATCTGCCTGGTCGCGCCCGCCGTCGCCGCCGACGGCCCGGTGGTCACGACGTACCTGCAGCGCGCGCTCGACGACGATGCGTATCCCCATCGCGACGAGGCCGGCCGTCTCGCCGTGTGGGTCTACTTCCGGGACAAGGGCCTCGCTGGGGCCGAGCTGAGCGCTGCCCTGGACCGGGCCGAGGATGCGTTGACAGACCGCGCGGCCCGCCGCCGCGCCAAGGTGAGGCGCGCCGCAGGCGAGCGGCTGGCCGGTGTGATCGACCTGCCCCTGCACCGGCCCTTCCTGGACGCCGTGGCCGCCACCGGCGCCGAGCCGCGCCGGCAGAGCCGCTGGTTCAACGCCGCCAGCTTCGACGCCACCGAGGCGCAGATCGCGGCCATCGCCAGCCTGCCCGAGGTGACGAAGGTGGACCTGGTGAACATGTTCCGCCGCGACGAGGTGCCGGTGAGGCCCGAGGACGTGGCCGCCCGCGAGGCCCGCAACGCCGAGCTCCTGGCCGGCAAGGCCGCCGCCTGGACCATATCCTACGGCGGCACCCTGTCCGAGCTGGAGCAGATCAACGTGCCGCCCCTGCACGACGAGGGCGTCACCGGCGAGGGCGTGCTCATCGGCATGCTCGACACGGGCTTCCGCACCACCCACGACTGCCTGGTGCCCATCACCGTGGTCGACGCCTGGGACTTCGTGAACAACGACGAGATCGTGGACAACGAGCCGGGCGATCCCGGCAACGCCAACGACCACGGCACCAAGACCATGTCCACGATCATGGGCTACGATCCCGGCGGCCACGTGGGCCCGGCCTTCGGCGCCCAGGTGGTGCTGGCCAAGACCGAGGACGTGGCCGACGAGCAGCCCATCGAGGAGGACAACTGGGTCGCCGGCATCGAGTGGCTCGAGACCTACGGCATCGACGTGGCGTCGAGCTCCCTCGGCTACCTGGACTGGTACACCTTCGCCGACCTGGACGGCAACACGGCGCTCTGCACCAACGCCGCCGACACGGCCGTGGGCCTGGGCATCGTGGTCTGCAACTCCGCCGGCAACGAGCGGGGCACGAGCTGGGACCACATCATCACGCCCGCCGACGGGGACAGCGTGATCGCCGTGGGCGCGGTCACCAGCAGCGACGACCTGTCCTACTTCTCGTCGCCCGGCCCCAGCTACGACGGGCGCATCAAGCCCGACGTCTGCGCCCGGGGTTCGAGCAACCACGTGGCCAATCCCACCGACGACCAGGCCTACACCTCGGCCTCGGGCACCTCCTTCTCGTGCCCCCTGACCGGCGGCGTGGCGGCCCTGATCCTGTCCCGCGTGCCCACGCTGACGCCCATGCAGGTGCGCGAGGCCATGCGCGAGACCGCGTCGCAGGCCGCGACCCCCGACAACGACTTCGGCTGGGGCATCCTCGACGCCCACGCCGCGGCCCACTACTTCGGCGCGTCCATCACCCACGCGCCCCTGGCCGACACCGAGGACACGGCCGGCCCCTACGCGGTGGCCTGCACGATCACCGACCGTCTGGCCCTCGATCCCGCGGCCCTGAAGCTGTGGTGGCGCGTGGACGGAGGCGCCTGGACCGAGACGGCGCTGGTCTCCGCGGGCGCCGACGATTTCGAGGCGACGATCCCCGGCCAGCCCAGCGGCAGCGACGTGGACTACTACCTGTCCGCGGGCGACGAATCGGGCATCGTCACCAACCTGCCCCTGGACGCCCCCGCCTCGTTCTTCGCCTTCCACGTGGGGCCCGACGTCACCGATCCCGTCGTGACGCACCTGCCCCTGGGCGACCAGCCCCTGCTGACCTGGCCCGCCACGGTCGCGGTCGAGGCGAGCGACAACCTGGGCATCGGCGCGGTGACGGTGAGCTTCGAGCAGAACGCCGTGCCCGGACCGGACTTCCCGCTGGTCCACCAGGGCGGCGACCTCTACCTCGCCGACTTCCCGGTGCCGGTGGAGCAGGTGGCCGTCGACGACGTGTTCACCTACTCGGTGAGCGTGACGGACGCGGCCTCGGTGCCCAACGAGGTGGTCCTGGGCCCCTACGCCTTCACGATCATCGACGCCCTGGGCGTGGCCCTGCTCATCGACGACACCGCCGCCGCCAAGGCCGATGAACCCAAGTACGGGCCCGACAAGAAGCTGCTGCCCCCCCACGCCGGCGCCCACAAGGCCTCGCCCGACGACGTGGCGCGCTGGCTGACCGACGCGGGCTACGTGATCTTCGAGGTCGCCGCCGCCGCGCTGCAGGCCGCCGACTTCGAGGGCATGCAGTTCGCGGTCCTCTCCTGCGGCGACAACACCGCCCCGGTGGCCGATGCCGGCCTGCGCACCCTGGTCCAGGACTGGGTCGCCGGCGGCGGCAAGCTGCTGGTCGAGGGGGGCGAGGTGGGCTACGACGCCGAGGCCTCGCCCGGCTATCCCGACTTCGCCGCGAACGTGCTGCACGTCTCCGACTGGCGCAGCGACAGCGCCGGCGACCTGCGTGTCGTCACGGGCCAGGAGGGACACTCCCTGCTCAACCTGCCCCACGCGCTCCCGACCAGCCTGGCCATCACTTACGGCGGCTACGGCGACGAGGACGCCATGGATCCCACGGCCGACGCCTACGTGGTGCTGGAGACCTCCGGCTACGCGGGCGCCGGCGGCGTGATCGTCTTCGACGACAATCCCGCGCCCCAGTCGGCCCAGGTGGTCAACTTCTGCTTCAACGCGGCCGCCCTGGTCGACACCACGGCCGCGCGCCAGCTCGTGGAGAACGCCGCCGCCTTCCTGATGGCGGACGAGGGGGCGCCCAACAGCTCCATCGCGGGCGACGTCTACACCTACGTCGGGGACACCTTCGTCCCCGTCGAGGGCGTGACCGTCAGCGCCGGCCCCGGATCGACATACGTGACCGGTCCGGACGGGTCCTACCTGCTGGACGCTCTCTACGCCAGCACCTATCAGCTCGTCGCCAGCAAGGTCGATTTCGGGACCGTCGTCGCGACCGTCGAGATCGGCGAGGGTGAGGCCGCGCACCGCGACTTCCAGCTCTACCCTGTCCAGACCGTCGCCTACACCCAGGAAATCCCCGTCGCCATCCCGGACAACACCCCTTCGGGGATCACCTCGATCATCAACGTGACCGACACGGGCGAGATCTCCGAGGTGACCGTGCCGATGGACATCACCCACACCTGGATCGGCGACCTGATCGTGGAGCTGACCTCGCCCGGGGGCACCACCGTGCGCCTGCACGACCGCAGCGGCAGCTCCAGCGACGACATCCTCGGCACCTACGGCACGACCCTCGCCGTGGACGGCCCCGGCGACCTGCTGGACTTCGTGGGCGAGAGCCCGCTCGGCGACTGGACCCTCTTCGTCTCGGACAACGTGGGCGC
>CAZTWK010000018.1:0-70723 GCA_964617805.1 uncultured Fibrobacteraceae bacterium
GCATCTGGGGCGGCCCGCGCAAGGAATACGCGGCGATCAAGTTCTTCCTCTACACCCTGGCCGGCTCGGTGCTGATGCTGCTGGCCATGATCGCTTTCTACTACAACGTGTCGGACCCGGTCACCGGCGGGCACACGTTCAACATGCTGCACATGATGGACCAGGCCAACCACGGCGGCATCCTGGACGTGAGCAACATCCGGTTCGTGATCTGGATCGCGCTCTTCATCGGCTTCGCCATCAAGGTGCCGATCTTCCCGTTCCACACGTGGCTGCCCGACGCCCACGTCGAGGCGCCCACGGCCGTGTCGGTGATTCTTGCCGGCGTGCTGCTGAAGATGGGCACCTACGGCATCCTGAGGATCAGCTACCCGATCCTGCCCGACCAGGCGGTCAACTTCATGATCCCCCTGGCGATCCTCGGCGCGATAAACATCCTCTACGGCGCCTTCTGCGCCATGGCGCAGTCTGACATGAAGAAGCTCGTGGCCTACAGCTCGGTCAGCCACATGGGCTACGTGCTGCTGGGCATGGCGGCCATGAACTCCACCGGCATCAACGGCGCCGTCTTCCAGATGTTCAACCACGGCACCATCACGGCCATGATGTTCCTCTGCGTGGGCGTGATCTACGACCGCGCCCACCACCGCGACATCGACGGCTTCGGCGGCCTCGGCCTGCAGATGCCGGTCTACACCTCGGTCTTCTCCTTCGCGCTCTTCGCCGCGGTGGGCCTGCCGGGGCTGAGCGGTTTCGTGAGCGAGGCCATGGTGTTCCTGGGCGCCTTCCCGGTGCACCGCACCATCGCGATCATCAGCGCGCTGGGCATCGTGATCGGCGCCGCCTACGTGCTGTGGATGCTGCAGCGCGTGTTCCTGGGACCCAAGAACGACAAGTACGACGACCTGCCCGACATCTCGGCGCGCGAGCTGTTCACGCTGGTGCCCATCGGGCTGATCGTGCTGCTGCTGGGCGTGTACCCGATGCCGGTGCTGGATCTCATGAAGGCGTCGCTGAACCATCTGATCAAGGTCGTGGCGGGCTAGCCGCGGCCGTCGCAGGGAGTTGTCCAGGTGAGTCTGGAAATGCTGAACATCCCGAGCTGGTCCGACATGGGGCGCTTCCTGCCCGAGGCGATCTTCTTCTGCGCCTTCCTGCTGGCCCTGCTCGGCGACGTGATCGCCCGCGGCCGGCCGGCGGTGCCGTTCGTGATCGTGCTGGCGGGCAGCCTGGCGTCGCTCGCCTTCGCCGTCACCGGCCTCTACGCGGAGGAGCAGACGATCCTCGGCGAGCTGGTGGCCGTGGACGGCATGGCCGCCTTCTTCCGCGTGGTCTTCGCCTTCGTGGCGGTGATCACGGTGCTCTTCTCGTGGACCAGCGAGGAGATCATGGGGAAGGAGCGCGAGCACAAGGGCGAGTACTACGCCCTGATCGCGCTGATGAGCGGCGGCATGATGGTGATGGCCGCCGCCCGCGACCTGCTGATGCTCTACCTGTCGCTCGAGCTGGTCTCGCTGACCAGCTACGTGATGGCGGGCTACATGCGCAACAGCCTGCGCGCCACCGAGGCCTCGGTCAAATACATGATCTTCGGCGCCGTCAGCTCGGGCGTGATGCTCTACGGCCTCTCGCTCGTCTACGGCCTGACCGGCGAGATGAGCTTCGCCGGCATCCGCGACGCCCTGGCCGCCGGCGAGGCCGACCCCCTGGCCCTGCTGACCATCTCGGTGCTGATCTTCGCGGGACTGGGCTACAAGATCGCCATGGTGCCCTTCCACTTCTGGTGCCCCGACGTCTACGAGGGCTCGCCGACCCCGGTGGCGGCCTTCTTCTCGGTGGCCCCCAAGGCCGCCGGCTTCGCCCTGCTGATCCGCTTCTTCTACACCACCCTGACGCCGGTCATCGACCGGGTCGACTTCCCGCTGCTGATCGCCGTGCTCTCGGTCGCGACCATGACCTACGGCAACCTGGCCGCCGTGCGCCAGGACAACGTGAAGCGCCTGCTGGCCTACTCCAGCATCGCCCACGTGGGCTACCTGCTGATGGGCTTCCTGATGCTCACCGCCGAGGGCCTGCAGGCCATCCTCTTCTACCTGCTGGTCTACGCCCTGATGAACCTGGGCGCGTTCCTGTTCGTGGTGGCGGTGAACAACTCGCTCAGGAGCGAGCACCTCGACGACTACGCGGGCCTCGGCTTCCGCGCCCCCTGGATCGCCGTGATGATGATCGTGTTCCTGGTCTCCCTGACCGGCCTGCCGCCCACCGCGGGCTTCATCGGCAAGTTCTACCTCTTCGCCGAGGTCATCCGTCGCGAGTGGTACTGGCTGGCCGTGGTCGGCGTGATCAACAGCGCCATCAGCCTCTACTTCTACATGAAGATCGCCAAGGCCATGTACTTCGCGAAGACGCCCGAGAACGCGCCGAAGGTGACCGTCGCGCCCCTGCACTACGTGACCATGGCCGCGCTGGCGGTGCCCACGCTGGCGCTGGGCCTGTTCTGGGGCCGCTTCAAGGACCTGGCCGACCGGGCCATCGAGCACTTCGCGGGGCTCTAGATCGCCGACCCCGTATCGCCAAGGATCCCTTCCGCTTGGGAGGGGCCCTTTCACGTACTCCGTTTGACAGGCCCGCCGGCTATCCGTAGCCTCAGTCAATACCTGCACGTATCGATGAGGGTGTCGAAAGTCCTGATATCGCGACCGCTGTTCATCCCCAACGAACACGGACATTGACGACGCGGCCGCCGGTCGTCGCAGACGTGTATCTCCCGTCGGGGGGTGAGGCCATGAAACGCTCGATATTATCGATCGCTATCCTCTTGGTTTCTATCATTCCACCCGGTATCGCACGGGCCTCCGTCCCCCTCATACAGGGTCCCCAGGTCCGCGCCGTCTCGCTCCCCTTCAGCTCGGCCGGCTCCGAAAGCAAGCTGGTCGGTCCCGCTGCGCGGGTGTTGCTCGCGGGCACCGTCGACGGGAATCCCGAAACGCCGCCGGCGCGGTACCGCTACCTCCTGAAGCCGGCGCTCTACGTGGACCAGTTCGGCCAGGAGGTCTATCTCTCCACACGGAACGAGTACGCCGAGTACGGTGAATACCTCGTGGACTGGTTCGATCCCGGCTGGACCGACTGGCTGGAATGGCCCTCCCAGGGCCTGCCCGAGATCTCCCTGGCGGGGCTCGAATTCCAGGACGAGCAAGGACGTCTGGTGCACTACCTGCTGGCGCTTCAGGCCCGGGATGAGAGTGGAGACGTCAGCACCGGACAGGCGTACGGGTACGATGTGCTCAACTTCTCCATCAATTCCCTCGCCCAGCCTCGGCTCACGGTGCGCGAGCCGACCCTCGGCAATTACTGGTTCGACCGGAACTACTACACGCGGGAATTCGACATCGCCCCCGGGCAGCCCCTGTCATTCTCGTGGCTCGCCACCGCCGAGTCCTACGGCGAGCAGGTCGAGTGGTACCGCTGGGGTCTGGACGTGGCGGACTACGACGATCCGAGCGATCCCGGCTGGGGCGTGCCGCCGGGACTGACGCCCGAGCACCATTTCGCGACCGTCACGGGCCTGGACAGCGGCATCCACGTGATCGCGATCGAGTGCGCCGACAACCACGGCGCGGTGACCCGCGCGCGCTTCATCCTGTCTGTGATCCCGATCCCGGATGTCCCCGATCGGCTCCCCCTGCTGCTTGTGGACGACGTGCGCGACGTGGTCAGCCATGCCTGGCCCGGCGAGTGGGGGAGCACCGCTCACGACAACGACGTGATGCGCGACGCACGCTGGCTCGACCTGATCGGCCAGGTGTCGGGCTTCGATCCGGCCCGCGACGTGGTCGACCTGGAATACGGCGCATCGTTCGGCCTGCGACAGGCCGTCCAGTACCGGGCCGTGATCTGGTCGACCCGTGCCAATCCCTATAGCTATATCGACGATAATTTCCGGGTACAGATGGACTGGTCCGCAGAGCAGGTCCGCCTGCCCTACACTTGGCTCGACGCCTATCAGCGCCAGTGCGGCAACCTGCTGCTGGCCGGCGACGGTGCCGTCCACAACTTCCACCGGACCGATCCGGTCGGGACGACATGGCTGCACCCGCTGATCTACGACACGACCGAGTCCGACCTGTACTGCGAGGGCACGGGCACGGTGGCGCGCAGCTTCGGCCAGATGTCCCTGCCCGGCGATCCCTACGCGACCGTGGGCACCCAGGTCTATCCATATCGGTCGCTCGGCCTGTCATTGATGGATGTGGTCCAGCCTGCCGCCGTCTACGGCACGGTCATGAGCTGCTACTCAGGGCCGCAGGACCGCAAGCGCCGCTGCGCCGGGACCAAGAGTCTCGTGCTGGATCCAATCTTCGCCAACGCCCACGCGACAGGCGGCGTCTTTCCCTGCGAGATCATGACCTGGTCCGTGATCGACTGGTTGGACTACCAAGAGGAGCTGCCCGACATCATGCTGCCCTACGTATTCGGGGCGCGGGACGAGTTCTATGACACGAACATCACCGCCCGTCACACCCCATGGGAGCCCCAGACGCGGCCCGACGGCGAGCCCATGGCCGAGATCATGTGGCGGCTGCGCACCCGTTACGACTGGCTCCTGGAGAAGCAGATCGCGGCGGGCAACGAGGCCTGGCCTGACTTCGATCCCGTGGACGTCTGCGGCGGCGCCGTGTTCGAGGGCGACCCCGGTCCCGGCTCCCAGCAGAGCACGCTGGTGGACGGGGCGACCATCGGTTTCCTCAGCCACGCCACCGTCGCGACCAAGCCGAGCGGCCGCGCCGACGTGGTGTGGGGCTTCGACCCCACGCGCTTCGAGCCCGCAGACATGAGGCGGGCGGTGCGCTGGGTGCTCGGCCAACACTTCGGCCTGGATGTGGTGGTGTCGAACGATCCCACGACTCCGCCACCGCCCGGGATCACCATCCCGGACGGGACGCGACTCCATCCGGGCCGTCCCAATCCCTTCAACCCGCGGACGGTGTTCGCCTACGAACTGGTCCGGCCGGGCCGGATCGACCTCGGCGTCTACGACGCCAGAGGTCGGCGCGTGGCGACGCTGGCCGGCGGCCCGCACGAGGCGGGCGGCCACGAGGCCATCTGGCAAGGACGTGACGACGCCGGCCGGCCCGTCTCTGCGGGCGTGTACTTTGTCCAGCTCGCGGCCGAGGACCGGCGGCAGGTGCAGCGCGTGATGCTGCTGAAATAGACGATGCCCATATCGAGGGGGTGGATCATGAAGCTGATGAGGACATCCATGAAGGCGGCGCTGTGCCTGGCCGTCATCGCGACCGGCGCCGGCGCGGAGATCTGGCGCGTGCCCGACGATCCGGGCTGCGAGACCATCGCCGGCGCCCTGTCGCTGGCCCAGTCGGGGGACATGGTGCTCGTGGAGCCCGGCATCTACGCGGAGCAGGGCCTTGTCATGCCGTCCGGCGTGGCGCTGCGTGCGGCGGGGGGATTGACCTACATCATCTCCGACGGCGCCGACCGCATCCTGCTCTGCGCCGATCTCGGCGACGACACGGTGATCGAGGGCTTCATCATCAGCGGCGGCGGAGCCGATCACGGCGGCGGTCTGCTCTGCACGAACGCTTCACCCCGTCTCCGCAACCTCTCGTTCTGGGCCAACGAGGCCGATTACGGCGGCGCCCTCTATTGCGGCGACAGATCAGCGCCCGACCTGTCCGGCTGCGTCTTCAAGGGGAACATGGCGGGCTTCGGCGGCGCCGTCATGGCCACGAGCGGCTCGGCCCCGGCCATGAACGGCTGCACCTTCGTCAACAACGAGGCGGTGGCTGCCGGCGGGGCGGTCATGCTCTCCCGGGACGCCGACGCCTTATTGTTCGGCTGCACTCTCGTGCTGAACCGGGCGCCGGTGGGCGCGGGCCTCTCGGCCTGGGACGGCTCGGACGCGGACGTGTTCAACTCCGTGATCGTCTCCTGCGAGCACAGCCCGGCCTATGGCGGCGACTTCCTCAGCCTGCCGGACCTGGACTGCTGCGATCTCTACGACAATCCATGGGGCGTGCTCTACGAGCAGCTCGGCCACGACAGCAACTTCTCGGCCGATCCCCAGTTCTGCGAGCCCGCCGACTACTTCCGGACGGAGTACTTCCTGGCCGAGACCTCGCCCTGCGCAACGGACAATGCCAACCTCTGCGGGCAGATCGGCGCCTACGGCGTCGGCTGCGAGGGCAACGTCGCCAACGAGCCCGGCGGGCCGCCGGCCGGGGAGGCCCTGCCCCTGGCCACGCGCCTGAATCCCTGCCGACCCAACCCCTTCAACCCGCGGACCACGCTGAGCTACGAGCTGCACCGGCCCGGCCGCGTCGAGCTCGGCGTCTACGACGCCAAGGGCCGCCGCGTGGCGATCCTGGTCGGAGGCTCGCGTGAAGCGGGCGCGCACGAGGTCGTCTGGAACGGTTGCGATGACGGCGGCCGCGCGGTGCCCTCGGGCGTCTATTTCGCGAATCTCATCACCGACTCGTATCGGGAAACCCGGCGCATGCTGCTGCTGAAGTGAAGGGGTGACGATCATGAATAGGCTGTGGAGAATCATACTCATCGCGACGGTCCTGGCCCTGGCGGCGTCCGCGAGCGCCGTGCCCACGCCCCGCGTGCGCGTCTGCGACGGGCCCCTGGCCGACGGCTACGACTGGGTCCGCACGCTGGGCCCACGTTCTGTCATACCCCTCTGCCACGAGGCGCCGGGCGAGGACGTCTCGTTGCCCGTCAAGTACCGCTACCTGGTCGCGCCCGCGGTGGCCGAATGGTACGGCATGAGGCAATACGTCTACTCCCTGGAGGAGTACCTCCAGCTCATGGACGGCCGCGTCGAATGGGCGTCCGCCGACTGGAGCGACTGGCTGCCCTACGAATCCGGCGCGTCGTCGGTCGATACCGGCTACCTGGCGGCGGTGGACGAGCACGGCTTCCAGATCACCTACCTGTTCGCCCTGCAGGCCATGGACGCCGAGGGCGGCGTGAGCATCGACAGCGGTTACGCGGAGGCCGTGCACAACTTCGTCGTCTCGACCGACGTGCGGGCGACCCTCACGCTGGTCGAACCCGATCTGGGCGAGTGGTCCACGTCGAGCCTCTTCGGCGAGGCCTATGTCTGGGTCGCGCCGGGCGACGAGGTGTCCTTCTCCTGGTCGGCGGAAGCGGCTCCCTACTCGGACATCGCCTCCTACCGCTGGGGCTGGGACGTGGTCGACTACACCGACCCCGACGACCCCGGCTGGGCGGTCGAGCCCGGCCTGGGGCCCGAGCACACGGCGACCGGCCCCGTCTCCTTCGCCGGCGGCGACCACGAACTGGTCGTGCAGTGCGTGGACCTGGGCGGCGTGATGACCCGCATGCGCTGCCGGGTGATGGAGGACGAGGGTCTCGTGTTCCGCATCCTCGAGGGGGAGACCGATCCCTTCAATCCCGACGACGAGCGCGTCTATCCCTACTACGAGGTCACGCGTCCGGACGGAAGCCTCTGGACCCAGACCTTCGCCCGCGGCGACACGATCCCCATGCGGGCGCGGGTGGTCTTCAAGGCGGTGGGTCGCGAGGCCGAGCCCGAGCGCCCGGACGAGCCGCTGGAGTTCCAGGGCCGCTACGAATGCACCGGCCGCTACTGGGGCAGCGAACACACGCTCTACAGCTTCGCGTCCATGTACAGCGAGGCGAACCACACGCCCGAATGGACCTTCGTCGAGGGCGGCGCCGACACGCTCAGCTTCCTGGTCGGTCCCTTCGCCTACGAGCTGACCATGCGCGGCAGCCGCGACGGCCTGCCCATCCACGACGCCGAGGACGTCTTCGCCTTCCAGGGCAACCGACCGCCGCGGGTGGACTGCGTGGAGGTGGTCGACCAGGGCGAAGCGGCGGGCTATCACCTCGAGTCGTGCGTTGCTCCCGCCGACACGTTTTACTGCAGCCTGACCGGCGCTCCCGTGCCCGGGCACGAGGATTGGACGTCGTTGCAGCAGGAGAACTACCTACCCGTGAACATCTGGTACAGCGTGGAGCTGGACGCGGTGTGGTACGAACGGCCCGACAACACTACGGGGCTCGATTCGATCGGCGGCTACTTCTTCGAGTACGACCTGCTGCTGCACGCCCAGGACGACGTGTCTGACCGGCTCTTCCTGCCGGCGGACGGCCCTGGCGGCACCGCCTATGGCGATCCGGCCGACCGGATGTTCTCGTGGCGCTACGAGATCGTCAGCGAGTTCGATCCCTTCAATCAGATCGAAGACGGGACCGGCTTCGACGGGATAGAGATGATCAGCTATTCCTTCGCCGAGGACTACGCCGACAGCTACGACGACAACGGCGTGTGGCGCCTGCCGGTGCGGGTGTTCGTGCCGCAGTTCCTGCTGGTCGTGGGCATGGAGATCTACTACACGTGGCTCGCGGAGTACAACCCCGGCTGGAATGTGGACCAACTGCGGCGCGCCATCGAGCTCACCACCGGCCAACTCGGCGTCTCGGTTGCCAGCTTCAAGGCTCGCGACGCCACCGCCTGGCGCCCCGACCGCTGCGCCTACCTCTGCTACGAACGGGTACGTGTGCCGGAGGACCACGACGAGGCGTGCGAGGGCTGGGATCCCGCCGTGCTGTACCGGGTCCCGCTCAACGAGTTCGCCTTCGACAGCGAGGTCTACGAGCGGCCCTACGTGATCAAGATGGTGACCGCTCAAGGCGAGATCTACCCGCCGCTCGAGTGAGTCGCGTCCGTCTCGCTGCCGCGACGCCGGTCTCCTGCGTCGTGGTCGACCCCCGCTGGGCGCGACGAAGGGGCCCCCCCCCCCCCCCGGGGGGCCCCCCGGGGGGGGGGGGGGGGAGTGTCGTTTGATTCGCCATACTCCGTGCTCTATACTGATCCATATGAGTCGCGGCACCATAGCCGCGTCGAGGATCCGCCGGGCCGGCCCCGCCTGGATCCGACCGTATGCGAGGATGTGTATCATGAACCGTGTGCTGATCCGGGCCACTCTTTGCCTGCTGCTCTTCGTGGTTGTCACACCGGCACACGCCGACGGCGATCTCGGTCCCGTCGTGCGGATCGTCTCGCAACCCTTCACAGGTTTCTATGCCGACAGCCGGGCCGTCGGCCCCCTGGCCACGATCGAGCTGGGAGGGTACGTCGATGGGAATCCGTTGGTGCCGCCCGCCCGCTACCGCTACATGCTCGTGCCGGCCCTGATCGACGACGTCTACATCGAGACCGCGTACCAGTACGACCCGCTGGCCGACGAGCTCGTGGTCTGGAGCGATCCGGACTGGTCCCCCTGGCTGGAATGGCCGGCGACGGGCTCGCCGGAGATCGACCTGACCGGTCTGGCGATCCACGACGACCAGGACCGGCGCATCCACTACCTGCTCGCCCTGCAGGGCAAGGACACCTTCGGCAACGTGAGCCTGGGCAAGGACTACGCCCTGGACGTGCACAACTTCCACCTCGACGACACGCTGGCGCCGACGTTGACGCTACGCGAGAACGACCTGGGGATGTACAACGACTTCACGTGGCTCGCCGAACTCGATCACGACATCGCGCAACAGCAGCCCTTGAACTTCTACTGGCTCGCGACCGCCGAATCCTACGGCGAGGAGATCGCCTGGTATCGCTGGGGCTGGGACGTGGCGGACCCCGACGACCCGAACGATCCCGGCTGGGGCGTGCCGCCCGGGCTGGGGCCGGAGCACCTGTACGCGCCGCCCATGGCCTTCGACAGCGGCGCGCACAGATTCACGGTCGAATGCGAGGACAGTCACGGCGGATACACGCGCGTGCAGGTCACCCTGGAGGTGATCCCTTGGCCGCCCCACGAGAGCAAGCGACCGCTGCTTCTGGTCGATGATGTGAGGGACCACTGGAGCCAGGCATGGCCGGACGAGGCCGGTCACATCCGCTACGATGGTGATATGTACCGTGACGCCTTCTGGGAAGACACGCTACGGGACGTTGAGGGCTTCGAGTACCAGCGTGATGTGATCGACACCGAGGAATGGCTGGGGAGTTGGGGGCTCCGCGAGGTCGTGGAATACAAGGCCGTGATCTGGACTACCCGTTTCGACCCATATTCCTACATCGCCCTGAACTTCGGTCCCTCGTACCAGGAACTCCCGGATTCTCCGGGCGAATCCACGGGCGTGGCTCCTTACGTATGGCTGGACGCCTACCAACGCTACGGGGGCAATGTCATGCTGGTCGGCACCGGCGCGGTGAGCAATTTCGTCCCCACGCTGAGCCAACCCTCCTGGCCGCGCCCCGTCTTCTTCGACGCGACCGGTCCGGACCTCGTCTGCGAAGGCATGACCTGGCCGATCAACCTGGGTGTCATCGTGCATCCCGACGGTTCGACGTCCCCATTCGGCACCTTCCTACATCCCTACCGCATATCCGGCATCTCGGTGCTGGACAATGCCCAGCCGCCGATTGTCTATGGACACGACGACCTGTTCGAACCCTTCGACGACTGCCTGTCTGGATGGTCACACCGAAAGCGGCATTGTGTAGGCCCGAAGGCGCTGATTCTGGATCAGAACTTCCGGGTCGCCCATGGTGTTCCGAGTGCTGTACCGGAGGAGATCCAGGCCTGGGATGTGATCGATTGGCGGGATCAACAGTACGACTTTCCCCCAATCGATCTGCCCTTCGCTTTCGGCGGATTCGACGAGTTCTACGACACCAACATCACCGATCGCCCGGCGGACTGGTCGCCTCGGATCCGCCCGGACGGCGGTCCCATGATCGAGCCCATGTGGCGCCTGCGTACGCGCTACGACTGGATCCTGGACGAGCACCTGCTGTCGGGCAATACCGACTATCCGGACTTCGACCCTGTCGAGGAATGCGGACCCGGCGTCTTTCCCGCTGGCACCGGATGGGGATCTGCCGCCCGTACGATGATGGACGCGGCCCCCATCGGTTTCATCAGCCATGCCACCGTCGAGACCAAGCCGGGCGGGATTCCTGACATGGTGTGGGGCTTCGATCCGCATCGCTTCGATCACGCGGACATGTACCGCGCCATCCGTTGGGTTCTCGGCGCCCACTTCGGCCTCGACGTGAACGTCGCCAACGAGCCACCACCCCCGCCCGACGACATCCTCCCCATGCGCACCCGTCTCCATCCCTGCCGCCCCAACCCCTTCAACCCGAGCACCACCCTCGCCTTCGACCTGCACCGCCCGGGGCGCGTGAGCCTGGACGTCCACGACGCAGCCGGCCGGCGCATCGCCCGCCTGGTGGACGAGCCCATGTCCGCGGGCAGCCACGTCGCCGAGTGGGACGGCCGCGGCGACGACGGCCGCCCGGTCCCTTCGGGCGTGTACTTCGCCCGCCTGGTCGCCGACACCATCGTCGATACGCGGCGCATGCTGCTGCTCAAGTGATCCCCGCACGCAATCGAAGGAGCCCCCGCCTCGCGGCGGGGGCCCCTCTTCCCGGGCGTCGGTGATGTGGCGGCGCTACCTGTACAGAACCTTGACCGCGCCCCACGTGGACGCGTCCGCGTCCACGGATTCCGGGAAGTACGCGATCCTGGCGATGCCGATACCGCCACGCAGTTGAATGGTCACTTCGGAGATGCTCATGTAGCCGTCCAGGTCGATGAAGATACCGGGCTCGGTCCACTGGCTGCCGTTGGAGACCGAGACCGCGATCTCGCCGTCGACGCGCAGCTCGTAGTCGTGGTGGTCCTGGTCCAGGGCCCCCAGCACCACGTAGGCCAGGTTGACCGGCGAGAGGAAGGTGAAGGTCACCAGGCCGCCTTCCTTGTCGCAGATCGGGAAGTCGACGCGGCCGTCGCCCGGACGGTCGTCGACGATGTTCTGGGCGATGACCATCAGGTGGTCGGCGTACTCGGGGGTCTGCTGCTGGCCGTCCGGGTGGGCGTCCAGGACCACGGCCTCGATCACGACCAGCGAATTCGGGCCGTCGCCGTGGTTGTCCACCCCCAGTTCGAAGTCCTCGAAGAGACCGGCGGTCAGGACGTCGCCGCTGGGCGTCTCCCCGGCCACGATGGTGCCGACGGGCAATCCGTCCAGATCCACGATGATGGCGTGGGCGTTCCCCGCGAGCAGGCAGGCGGCGCCGAGCACCACGATCATCACGAGCATTACGTTGTCCAGCTTCATGCTTCCATCCTCCCTGGCTCGATTGTTCGGAAGCACCCGGCCCAAAGCAGATATCGTGCTCGCCCGCCGCACGGCCGCGCCGTGGAATCGCGGACCGCCACGGGGAACGGCGGGGAACCGGAGACCGGCGGACCCACTGCCGCGCCGGGTCGTCCGCGCGCGCGGACCATGCAATATCCGCGCACCGGGAGACGGATTTTGCCACGCCGTTTGGTCTTGCCCGCCGCGCGCCCGGCGTGCAACCCTGGATGCCGGACCTGCGTCCTCACCGGGAGCGGCGGACGCCACATCGACAGGGGAGAGCGGACATGGCATCGGGGACGGCCTGGCTCAAGGGCTGCGGCATCGGCTGCGGCCTGATCGTGATACTGGGCATCGTGGGCACCATCGGCGGGGGGCTGGTCCTGATGAAGCCCTTCAAGGACGCCGTCGAGAAGCGCGAGGTCCTCGAGGAGCGTTTCGGCGCGCAGGAGGAATACCGTCCGCCGCTGGACGGTGTCGTGGCGCGCGACCGCATGGAGGTCTTCCTGGCGGTGCGCTCGGAGCTCATGGAGCATTGCGCGGGTTTCGAGGGTGCCTTCGAGCAGTTCCGCCGCATGGAGGATCTCGACGATGAGGAGACCTCCGGCGGCACCAAGTTCCGCGAGGTGCTCAAGACCATCGGCCAGGGCTTCGGGATGGCTGGCAAGCTCGGCCGACTCGCCGGCGACCGCAACGTCAGCCTCGCCGAGCACGGCATGGGCCTGGGCGAGTACAGCTACATCTACGCCGTGGCCTACTACGCCTGGCTGGAGGTGAAGGTGGAGGATCTCGGCGACACCGACGTGGAGGTGGACGACGCGACGCCCCGCGTGCGCCGGGCCCTGCGCGAGATGCTGCGCCACCAGCACGCGGACCTGACGGCGTCGGCGCACCTGGACCGCGAGGCCCTGCTGGGGGAGCTGTCCGCCGAGCTGGAGCGCCTCGGCGACGACCGCTCCCTCTATCCCTGGGAAGGCAACGTGCCGGCGCACATCGCCGACGCCCTGGCGCCCTACCGCGGACGCCTAGAGGCGGCTTTCTGCCCGGCGACGACACCCTTCGCCCTCTCGATCCATCAGGAGGGGAAGGGCGGGCTGTCTATCCGCTCCGACTGACGAGAGTCCGCGCCCCGGACAGATACGCGGGACGGCCGCCGCACTGTTCGCAGTGCACCGGCCGTTCCGTCAAACGCCGCCGCTTGCCGGCCGCCGCCCGCCGGGCGGCCCGGTAGCCGGACGCGTTCCACACGGCCGCGACGCTCTCCTCCCGCAGGTCCCCCAGATCGTGCCGGCTGTCGTGGATCCAGCAGCAGGGCGCGCAGCGCCCGTCCCAGTTGACCACCAGCGCTTCCCACAGGTCGTCGCAGCCGCCGCGGTTCGGCGTGCCGTCCGTGTAGTCGTTCAGCAGGGGGCGCGTCGGCAGCCAGGTCCGCGCGGTCGCCGTGTCCCGCGGATCCAGGGCGATGGTGCCCACCGTGAAGGCGTCCGCGCCGTGCGCCGCGGCCAGGCGTCGGACATCCTCCAGTTCGTGTTCGTTGCACCGGTTCACCAGCATGCGGATCGTGACGTGGGGCGTGGCCGCACCCGCCCGGGCCCGCGCCGCCAGGAGACGGTCGGTGCCGGCGAGCACGTCGGCGAGGCGTCCGCCGCGGCGATAGGCCCCGTGCGTCCGCTGGGTCGCGCCGTCGACGGCGATCACCACGGCGTCCAGCCCCGAAGCGACGAGGGCCTCGGCCCGCCCGCGGTCGCAGTCGTCCAGGGAGGTGCTCAGGCGCGTGAACAGGTTCCGCCCGGAGGCGTACGCGACCAGGCCGGGCAGGCCGGGATGCAGCATGGGCTCGCCCCAGCCGAAGAGATCCAGGATCAGGGCCCAGGGGGCGATCTGGTCGATCAGGTGGCGGTAGAGAACCGGGTCCATGAAGCCCCGCCGCCGGTTGACGACGCCGAGCCCCGTGGGGCACAGCGGGCAGGTCAGACGGCACACGTTGGTGGGATCCAGCTTGTAGCGGTAGGGATGTCCGCGCACCCGGTCGGTGCGCAGGCGCTTCTGCACCTTGACGGCGAGCAGATTGGCCAGCTTGCGGGGCGTGGCGTGGCGCCACATGGCGCGGCGCACCGCCAGGGCGTCGAGGGTGGCGGACGCGCCCCGGGCGACGGACCTGCGGAAGAACCTCACCCATTCGTGGCGAGGCATGGCGCTCCCTGCGGCGTATGGCCGTCTGTTGTGGCTGTGTTTGTTTCGTATGCGATCATACGATAGCAATTGGCATGATCAAAGCATATCAGAATCAGTGGCTGATGTCCATCCGCCGCGACCGCCCATGAAGAACCCGGCCACCGTTCCCGAAGGAGCGGCGGCCGGGTCGTTGTATCGGCGTTCGTGAAGAGCCGGGCTACTTCACGAGCACCATCTTCTTCGTCTCGTCGAAGCTCGGCGCCTGCAGGCGGTAGAAGTACGTGCCCGAGCTCACGGGACGGCCCGCGTCGTTCAGGCCGGACCACACCGCGGTGTGGTTGCCGCCTTGCTGCTGGCCGGACACCAGGGTGCGCACCAGACGACCCGAGAGATCGAAGATCTGCAGGTCGACCCGTCCGCCGCCGGCGGGGACCGCGAAGGCGATCTTCGTCGACGGGTTGAAGGGGTTGGGGTACGCGGCGCCCAGGGCGAAGCTGCGGGGCAGCTCGTCACCGACCGCCGAACTGGTGTTGACGTGCAGCGTGACCGGCACGATCACCGAGGGATTGTCGGGATCGTTGCTGCCGATGGTCACCTGGCCGGTGTAGACGCCGTCGACCAGGTCGGTGGCGTTGAAGGTGACGTCGACCTGCGCGCCGGTGGTCAAGCCGGGCACGGTGCCGGTGGCCGGCGACACGGTCAGCCAGGGATCGGGCGGCGGCACGAAGCTGAACAGGATCGCCAGGTCGTTGTGGACGTAGGCCGCGTTGAACACGACCTCGAGGCCCACCGTGCCCGCCTGGTCCTCGATGCCGATGGACGCGGAGTCCAGGTCGCCGATCATGTCGTAGTACTGGAACACGATCGTGTTGTCGGCATTGAGGATCACCTGGAAGGTGTAGGTGCCGCTGCCGCTGTACGCGTAGTGGGGCACCTGCTCCCACTCCACGATGAAGCGGCTGTTGGCGGCGTCGGCGTAGTAGTAGATGGCGCCGCCGTCGTTGGGGTTGAGGTCGTCCCAGAAGGGGGCGATCACGTCGTTGGGCGTGTCCACCGCCGGGATGGGATCGTTGACGTACGAGGTGCTCGAGGCCGAGAAGGACAGGAAGCCGTTGGAGCAGACCTGGACGTTGGTGTAGTCGACCCCGTAGTACGAGAAGGTGAAGCCCAGGGGCAGGTTGCCCGAGAACGCATCGTCGCTCAGGGAGATGGGCGTGCCCAGGGTGTTGATCTCGACCCAGCCGTAGGCGGGACCGCCGAACTCGTCGCTGTCGATCCAGCTGTAGCCGAAGGCGTCGGGGCCGCCGGAGCCGAGCAGCGGGGACTGGCCGACGCGCTCGTCGGCCTCGTCCTTGCCGGGCTCGTCGCCCGCGCGGTCGGCGGTCTTCGCGGCCGGCGGATCCATGGTCGCCGAGGTCGAGAAGTACAGATCGCCCTCGCCGTTGTTGTCCAGGGTGATGTACTGCACCGAGATCTCGCCCGGCTGCAGGGTCTCGGTCAGGCTGAGCGGCGAGACGACCATCTCGGGGTAGGTCGGCGCCGGGATCGTCGGGAACACCACGTAGTCGAGCCACGCGCAGTCGCCGCCCGTGTCGACCGAGCCGTCCTTCTCGTAGGACCAGCTGAAGGTGCGCGATCCCGCGTCCACGGGGTAGGAGGCGAGGGTCCAGTCGATCTCGCCGGACCATTCATCCTGCTGGGCCCCGTCGATGTAGAAGCGCAGGTAGTCCCAGCTGCTCTCCGACGAGACCTTGTAGTAGAACTCCAGGTTGCCGGCTGCCTGCACGTCCACGGTGATGGACAGCGTCGAGGTCTGGTTGTGCGTGATGTTGCCGGACTTGACGCTGTAGGTGCCCTCGTAGACCTCGTCGGTGGTCACGAACCAGTCGGCCTCGCCGCTGGTCTCCCAGGGGAACACCACCAGGTTGCCGCTCTCGAAGTTCTCGAAGATGAGCTGCGGCAGGGTGAAGTCCTGGGTCATGGGGCCCTGGAAGTCGAGGTTCACCTGCTGGCTGCCCATGCCGTAGGCCGAGGCCAGCACGTCGTACACCGCGCCGGTGGGCATGGTGATCTCGTAGTAGCCGTCGCCGCCCGAGGTGGCCGGGGCCAGCGGCGTGTTCAGGACCGTGATGGAGGCGCCGCTCACGGGCGCGGCCTCGTCGTCGTAGACGTAGCCGCTGAGCAGGGCCGAGGGGGCCTGGTTCAGGGCGAAGTCCTGGGTGGTGGTCATATCCTCGACGACCACCAGGCCGCTGGCCGAGTCGCCCAGGTACCCGAAGGCCGTCACGTCGACATCCCAGTTGCCCTGGGGCACCATGCGGCTGTAGTAGCCGCTCGCGTCGGTCGTGAGCACGCGGTCCGGCTCGCCGGCGGCCGAGAAGGTCACCGTGGCGCCCGCGATGGGCAGGGTGGTGCTCAGGTCGGTCACGGTGCCGTCGATGGTGCCGTAGCCCTGCATGACCTGCAGCACGGCCTCGTAGGCGTCCACGAAACCGTGGCCGTGGTCGTTGTCCTCGCCGACCACGCCCATGTCGATGGCCGTGTCCATGAGGATCTGCTTGATGGTGATCACGTCGAGGCCCGGGTTGGCCGAGCGCATCAGGGCGACCACGCCGGCGATGTGCGGGCCGGCCATGGACGTGCCGTCCAGGTACTGGTAGCCGGTGCCGGGCTGGGCGCTGTAGATGTCGGCGCCGGGGGCCATGATCTCGGGCTTCATGGCGAACTCGCCGCCGCAGCCGGAGGGACCGCGGCTGGAGAAGCCGCTGATGGTGGTGCCCGTGTTGTTGGTCGAGCCCACGCTGAAGCAGTTGTAGGGGCTGGCGGCGCGGTCGGCCGGGCTGCGCAGGGTGGTGCTGCCCGAGCCCTCGTTGCCCGCCGACCAGGTCAGCACGACGCCCGCGGCCTCGCAGTTGTCGATGGCGGTCCACCAGCGCGAGTCGCAGTCGTAGTAGCCGGTGAAGCCCTCGTTGACGCCCCAGCTGTTCTGCACGACGTCGGGGACGTCGTCGGAGGTGCCGGGATCGCCGTCGGGATCGGCCATGAACTCCAGCGAGGCGATCACGGCGTTGTCGAAGGCCGTGCCGGTGCTCATGTTGATCACGTTCGAGGCGATCCAGTGGGAGCCGGGCGCCACGCCGATCGTGTCGTCGAGGGCCAGGCCCGTGATGGTGCCCATGACGTGGGTGCCGTGGTAGTGCTGATCCACGGGGGTCGTGTCGCCCAGGCCGGCGGCGTCGATCCAGCACTCGGCGGGATCGGCGAAGTTGCCGCGCCAGCGTGCGCTCAGAGAGGGGTGCGACCCGTCGACGCCCGTGTCGAGCACGCCGACCACGGCGCCGGTGCCGTCGATGCCCAGCTCGTCCCAGACGCGGCGGGCGCCCACGGCGACCACGCCGGGGGTGATGCCGATGCCGCGGGAGGCGCCGGTCTTGGCGCGGGGCTCGCTGACGGGCTCGATCAGCTCGACCTGCAGGTCGGCCTCGATCACGTCCACGTCGGACCGCAGGGCCAGGCGGGGCACCTCGCCGACGGTGGTGGCGACCACGATGGAGTTGACCAGCCAGTGGGGCGTGTAGCCGCGAACGGTGCCGCGGCCGCGCATGGTCTCGAGTTCATCCAGCAACGGCTGCTGGGATGCGGTGGCCATGTCGCGAAGCGAAGACACCACGATGGCGTGGCGTTCGTGCATCGGCGTCCTGGCGACGTGCAGGTCCCAGTCGAGGGTTTTCGTGTCGACCTGGTCCTTCAAGACGACCAGGACCTTGATCTCGTCGCTGGGATTCATGGTGCTCATCAGCGATTCCAGACCCGGGGACATCTTCCCCGCGTAGGAGGCGCCGGCGACGACCATGAGGGCCAGGGCGATGGCGAGAGCTTTCTTCATGCGCGAGCCCCTTCTCTCTGGCTTGTGGGCCAGTAAGAGTGAAAGTGATTATCGGAAACGGTCCACCCGATGGCGGTCTATGCGTGTTGCCGTAATCCTGTGGACCTTTGACGGGGAGTACATTATACCATGAATAACGTCCAACTCACAACTCCCCGGATATCGGATCGGACTACTCCATTTACCATAAGCGACAATACCTCGGGCCGTTCTTGAATCCCACCTCTGGAATGAAGCGCCCTGGGAGTAGTGGAATCCCTTACGGGCAAATCAGGATATTCCCTATTGCTGAGATGAGCCCTCATGCGCCATCATAGCCATTAGAGCCCGTCTCCGAGCTTCAATGGGCGACATGTCGACCGTCTCTCCGGTCGATACAGAAGCAGTGGGGGAGGAGGGCCTCAGGGGAACCCTGATATCAGGGTTCCCCTTTTTCTTCAACCCATCACATCTTTACCGCATTCACGGCCAGGCCCGGCGACCGTCGGGGCCCCGGTTCGCATGGGGTAATAAAAGCCGGCTGAGCCTATGAGACTCAGCCGGCTGGGCGACAAGTCGGCGGGGGTTGGAGGGAGAAAACCGACTTGTCAGATATCGAAGTAGTTTAAGCCATTCCGTCGCCAGAATCAATCACCAACTCCCGACAAATGCGCATTCTTCAGCGCATGAACCCTGAGCCTCCTCCCGTCCTCGCGGCTGCTGGTCACCGCTTGTACAGGAAGTAGGCCAGCGGGATCACCATCACCGTCAGCACCGTCGACAGCAGGGTGCCCATCATCAGCGAGATGGCCATGCCTTGGAAGATCGGGTCGAAGACCATCACGATCGAACCGGTCACCACGGTGCCCGCCGTCAGGGCGATGGGCAGAAAGCGCACGGCTCCCGCCTCGATGCAGGCCTCCTTCAGTTCCAGACCGTCCCTCAGACGCGCCTCGATGAAGTCGATCAGCAGGATGCTGTTGCGCACCATGATGCCCGCCAGGGCGATCACGCCGATCATCGAGGTGGCGGTGAAGAAGGCGCCGAACATCAGATGCCCCGGCACGATGCCCAACAGGGTCAGCGGGATCGGGATCATCATCAGCAGCGGCACGGTGAAGTTCTGGAACATGCCCACGATCAACAGGTAGATCAGTACCAGCACCACGGCGAAGGCGACGCCCAGATCGCGGAAGACCTCGTAGGTGATGTGCCACTCGCCGTCCCACTTCAGGGAGTACTCCTCCTCGAGGGTCGGCTGCTCGCGGAAGTTCTGGCTGATCTCCATGCCGCTCGGCAACTCGATCTCCGCGATGCGTTCGCGCATGTCGAGAATCGCGTAGATGGGCGACTCCAGCTCGCCGGCCACGTCGGCGGTCACGTAGATCACCGGCTTCAGGTTGCGGCGGTGACGACTCTTGGGGATGGTTGTCTCCTCGACCGTCACCACGTCCGAGAGGGGTACCAGCGCGCCGGCCTGCGAGTAGAGATAGAGGTCGCCCAGCGCCTCGGCGCTGGAGCGGTCGGCCAGCGGCAGTCGCAGGTTGATGGGCACGGGCTCGGCGCCTGCTTCCACGTGCAGGATGCCCGCGTCGTAGCCGTTCAGCGCCACCGCGAGGGTCTGCGCCGCCTGCTGGACGCTCACGCCGCGCACGGCGGCGCGTTCCTTGTCCACCAGGAAGCGGATCTCGCGCATGTCGTCCTCGACGTACCAGTCGATGTCGACGACGCCCGGCGTGGTCTCGAAGACCTCCTTCACCTGGCGCGCGATATCCAGCCGTCCCGCGAAGTCGGGGCCGTAGATCTCGCAGACGAGCGTCGAGAGGACCGGCGGGCCGGGCGGTACCTCGGCGACTTTCACCGCCGCGCCGTAGCGGTCGGCGATCTCCTTGATGGGCCCGCGCACGCGCTTGGCGATGGCGTGGCTCTGGTCGCTGCGTTCGCTCTTGTCCACCAGGTTCACCTGCAGGTCGGCCACGTTGGGCCCCTGCCGCATGAAGTAGTGGCGCACCAGGCCGTTGAAGTTCACCGGCGAGGCGGTGCCCGCGTAGACCTCGTAGTCGGTCACTTCGGGTACGGTGCTCAGGTAGTCGCCGATCTCGCGCGCCACCTGGGTGGTGGTTTCGAGGGTCGTGCCCTCGGGCGTGTCGATCACCACCTGGAACTCGCTCTTGTTGTCGAAGGGCAGCATCTTCACCTGCACCGTTCGCGTCGCGAAGAGCACGCATACCGCGCCGGTCAGGGCGAAGACGAGCAGCAGGGCCAGGATGCCCTTGCGCGGGTTGTCGACCATGGGTCGCATGAAGCGGTTGTAGGTCTTATAGATCCGGGTCTCGTGCAGGTCGAAACCCTTGTCATCGCCGTCGTTCGCCGTCACCTTCAGCAGCCGGATGGCCAGCCAAGGCGTGATCACCAGGGCCACCAGCAGCGAGAAGGCCATGGCCAGGCTGGCGCCGATGGGCATGGGCTTCATGTAGGGGCCCATCAGGCCGCGCACGAAGGCCATGGGCATCATCGAGGCGATCACGGTCAGGGTGGCCATGATCGTCGGGTTGCCCACCTCCTTGATCGACCTGAGCGCCGTGGACAGCTTCGTGTTGCCGGCCATCTTGAAGTGCCGGTGCATGTTCTCCACCACGATGATCGTGGCGTCGATCACGATACCTGTCACCAGGATCAGGGCGAAGAGCGTGACGCGGTTCAGCGTGTAGCCGTTCATGTAGTAGACGAACAGCGTCAGGCTGAAGGTCGTGGGGATAGACAGGAAGATGATCAGCGCACCCCGCCAGCCCATGGCGAGGAAGATCACCACCACCGCCAGGAAGATGGCCAGGCCCAGGTTCTGGATCAGGCCCTTGGCCTTGTCCGAGGCGGTCTTGCCGTAGTCGCGGGTGACGGTGATGTTCACGTCCTCGGGCAGGAGCCGCCCCTGCAGCTTCTCCAGCTTGTCCTTGACGGCCTCGGTGACGCGGGTGGCGTCGCTGCCGATGCGCTTGGCGATGGACACCGTGACCGCCGCGTGCTCGCTGCCGCGCGGGAAGGCCGCGAGGTCGATGCCGTTGCCGGCCCCGGCGGGGCCCACGCCCAGGAAAGTGTAGGTGTCGATCTCCGACGGTCCGTCGCCGACCTCGGCCACGTCGCCCAGGAAGACCGGGCGCTCCATGAAGGTGCCCACCACCAGCGACCTCACGTCGTCGGCGGTGCGCAGGAAGGTGCCGGCCTCCACGGCGATCTGCTCGTTGCCCTGGGCGAACATGCCGGCGGGCAGGTTGGCGTTGGCCGCCTGCAGGGCGGGCAGGATCGACAGGGCCGTCACGTTGAAGGCGGCCATGCGCTGGGGATCGGGCTCGATGCGCAGCGTGCGCGGGCGGCCGCCGATGATCTCGATGGTCGACACGTCGACGATGCTCTGCAGCTCCTGCTTCAGTTCGCCGGCGATGCGGCGGAGCTGGTAGCCGTCGTATTCGTCGCTCCACAGGGTCAGGCCCAGCACCGGCACGTCGTCGATGGACCGCACCTTGATCAGGGGCATCAGGGTGCCGGGGGCCATGCGGTCCATGTTGGTGTTGATCTTGTTGGTCAGGCGGACCGAGGCGTCCTCCATGTCGGTGCCCACCACGTAGCGGGCCGTCACCAACGCGAAGCTGTGGAAGCTCGAGGAGTAGACGTACTCCATGTCCTCCACTTCCCAGAGGATCTGCTCCAGGGGCTTGGTGATAAGCGTCTCCACCTCCTCGGGGGAGGCGCCGGGGTACATGACCATCACGTCGATCATGGGCACGATGATCTGGGGCTCCTCCTCGCGCGGCGTGAGCGAGAGGGAGAACAGCCCCAGCAGGATCGTGGCGACGATCAGCAGCGGCGTCAGCTTGGAGTTGATGAAGGCTCCGGACAGTCCAGCCGCGAAGCCGTAGGTCTTGTCCTGGTCCGCCATCTCAGTTCACCACCTTGTCGCCCTCGGCCAGCGGCTTGTCGCTGGAGAGGACGATCGTCTCGCCGCCGTCCAGGCCGGACACGATCTCGACCGCGTCGCCCGCCGCGTCGCCCGTGCGCACCCAGCGCAGGTGGGCGTCGCCCCCGGCGTCGACCGTGAACACGCCGGTCAGCTGGCCGCGTTCGATCAGGGCCCGCCGGGGCACGAGCACGCCCTCGCGGCGGCCCGTTTCCAGCTTCACGCGGGCGAACATGCCCGGGCGCAGCCGCCCGTCGGCGTTGTCCACGTACATCTCCACGTCGTAGGTACGCGAACCGGGGTTCGCCGAGGGGATCACGCGGGCGACCTCGACGTTGTAGGTGGCATCGTCGAGTGAGCTCACTTGCACATGCGCCCTGTCGCCCGCGATCACGTCGTTCACGTCCTTCTCGCCCAGTCCGGCGACCACCTTCATGCGGTCGATGCGGTCGACGTACAGCAGCGGATGGCCCGGGTTGGCCATGTCGCCCACGTCGACCATGCGCCGCGTGACGACGCCGGACACGGGAGCCTTGATGTCCAGGTAGCCCAGGTGGACCTCCACCTCCGCGCGGGCCGCCTCGGCCTGGGCCAGCCCGGCGCGGGCGCGGTCCAGGCCCGTCAGCACGTCGTCGAGCTGGGATTTCGAGACCGCCTTGGCCTCGTAGAGGTTGCGGAAGCGGTCGGCCATGCGCTCGGCGTTGGCGACCACCGCCTCGGCCTCGCGGATGCCGGCCTCGACCTGTGCGCGCCGGGCCTTCATGTCCTGGTCGTCGATGGTCAGCAGGCGCTGGCCCTCGGCCACCGCGTCGCCCTCGCCCACGTGCAGTTCGCTCACCCAGCCCATCATGCGGGTGCTGACGGTCACGCGGACCTCGGGCTCCACGCTCGCCGTGGCGGTCGCCACGATCGGCAGCTCGGCGAGTTCGGCGGTGCCGGTCTCGCAGCGGATCTCCTCGCCCACGGGCCGCACCTCGGCGCCCTTGCCGCCGCAGCCGGACAGGCCGGCCGCGAAGGCGACGGCCAGCGTCGCGATCAGGATCGTCTTCATGGGATTGCCTCTCCTGTATGTCTTCATGTCCCTCACTCCTCGCTCGTCGGCACGGACGGGACGCCGGTGAACAGCAGCCGGGCCCGGCTCACGTTACGGTCGTGGCGCGCCTGGACGAGATTGCCCTCGGCCATCGTCGCGGCCGCCTGCACGTCCAGCAGGTCGACCATGGACGCCAGACCCTCGCGATACATGTCGGTCACGATGCGCAGGCCCTCGCGCGCCGCCGTCACGGCGTCCTCGGCCACCGCCAGCTTCTCCGACTCGGCGTCGGCCGCGAGGGTGGCCTGGATGGCCTCGGTGCGGGCCTGTCGTGCCTGGAAGTCGCTCATATAACGCGCGGCGCGGCTCTCGGCGCGGGCCTTCTTCAAGGCGCCCACGTTCTCGAGGCCCGAGAAGACGTCCCAGGTGGCGTAGATGCCGAAGGTCCAGCCGTCGGCCTCGTTGCCCAGGAAGGTGTCGTTGTGGAACCAGTTCTTCTCGGCGGCCAGGTTCAGGTGGGGCAGCAGGCGGCCGCGCACCGAGTTCGCCATGCTCGCGGCGGCGCTGGCCCTCTCGCGGCCGGCGGCCACGTCGGCGCGCTCGTCGCTGGATCGGATCTCCATGCCGTGGTGCCGCGGCTCGGCGTCCGGATCCGGGGCCAGGGGCAGGTCCGTCTCCACGGCGGTCAGCAGCTCGATGTGCTCGCCCGCCACGGCCACCATGTTGCGCACCTCGATCAGGCGCTGGGCGACGCCGGCCCGGTGGACCTCGGCCTGGAGCAGGTCGGCCTCGGTGACCATCTCGTTGTCGTACAGGGCCCGGGCCTGGCGCAGGTGGCCGTCGGCGGAGGCCAGCGCGGCCAGCATGACGTCCTCGTAGGCCCCGGCCAGCACCAGGCCCTCGTAGGCCTGGACGGCGTGCAGGCGCACCGTCTCGGCGGCCCGCCGGTGCTCGTGCCGCGCGGCGCGCGACATGGCGTTGGCGGCCTTCTTGCCGTAGATGGCCATGCCGCCGTTGAAGACCGGCTGCTGCAGCTTGATCCGGGTGATGTTGTTCTCGCTCACGCCCGGATGGTTCAGGGCGTCGCCGAAGGGCGCCGGCGCCGGCATGCCGGGCATCGGCGGCGCGGAGAAATCGGCCTGGGTCGCGCGGCGCTGGTTCAGCTTGAAGCCGAAGCCGTAGAGCGCGTCGTCGGTGCGGATCCGGTAGGCGCCCACCGACAGGCGCGGCAGCCAGCCGGCCCAGGCGGACAGGGCGTCGGCGCCGGCGGCGTCCTGCATGGCGGCGCTGGCCGCCAGCATCTCGTTGTGGGAGAGGGCCGCGTCGATCACGGCCTGGCGCGTGACCCGGAGCGTGTCGTTGAGCACCACGCCCAGGTCGGTTATGCCGGGTCCGTCGTCGTCGGCGGAAACGGGGACCGAGGTCGCCAGGATCAGACCCGCGACCAGCAGAGCACCCCTTGAAACGAAGCCTGGTCTCTTCATGGTATGTGCCTTTCGGAATGACACGACGATGGTCGTCAGCAGCCGCCGGCCCGCGATTCGGGTACACCGGCCTTCCTGAGCAGGGTCATCATCGGACACCAGTCCGTGAAGGCGGATTGCAGCAGGTTCAGGCCCACGAAGGCGGTGAACCAGAGCCAATTGGGACTGACGTAGTGGGCGAGGGCCAGGCTGAGCAGAACGAAGAACCCGGCCGCCAGGCGGAGGATGCGATGAATGGTCATGACGAAGCCACCTTTCCCAGACCAGACAAGCAATTAGTTATGCAGTTGCGCATATAAAAATAACATTATATCCGGATTTGTCAAGTGTGTTTTTCGGGGGCATTGCGTTCGCCCGCGGGCGGGTCTATCCTGGCGCCATCCCAACCACTTCCGACGGAGGAACCGTGGCCGATCGACCGAATCCGGACAAGCTCCTGCTCGTGGCCCGCCCCCGCGGGTTCTGCGCCGGCGTGGAGCGCGCCATCGCCACCGTTGAGCATCTGCTCGCGTCGGGGGACGGCACGCTGTACGTCCGCAAGGAGATCGTGCACAACCGCGCGGTCGTGGACGGATTCGTGCGGCGCGGCGTGGTCTTCGTGGACGAGCTGGACGAGGTCCCCGACGGGGGCTCGGTTGTCTTCAGCGCCCACGGCGTGGCGCCGGAGGTGCGGGAAGAGGCCGCGCGCCGGGGCCTGCGGGTGGTGGACGCCACCTGTCCCCTGGTCACCAAGGTGCATCGCCAGGTGGTGCGCAACGCCGGCCAGGGCCGGCACATCCTGCTCATCGGGCACGAGGGTCACGACGAGGTGGTCGGCACCATGGGGGAGGCCCGGGGCCAGATCACGCTCGTCACCGGCGAAGCCGACGCGGCGGACATCGAGATCCCGGCCGGCAAGGACCTCTACTACGTCACCCAGACCACCCTGAGCGTCGACGAGACCGACGGCATCGTCCAGGAACTCAAGCGCCGCCGGCCCGACATCGCCGGACCGCAGCACAGCGACATCTGCTACGCCACCCAGAACCGGCAGGACGCGGTGAAGGCCCTCGTGGCGGAGGGCATCGAGCGGCTGCTGGTGGTCGGATCGCCCAACAGCAGCAATTCCATGCGCCTCTGCGAGGTGGCGCGCAAATCGGGCGTGCCGGCCGATCTGGTGGGCGGCGTGTCGGAACTGCCCGCGAACGAGCTTTCCCGGGCGGGCAGGGTGGGGCTCACCGCCGGCGCCTCGGCCCCCGAGTACCTGGTGGAGGGCATCGTCGCGCATTTCCGAGCAGACGGGTGGGAATACAAGGAACACATTGTGATGGAAGAAGATATCAAATTCGATCTACCCGCAGAACTTCGCGGGAAACACGATGCTTAGACACGCGTATAAGCAGATATGCAGAATTTTGACTTTGACGCCCCAGGAGAGCGTCGTTAAGTTGAGGGTACGGTCGATTCATACCTCGTTCGACCCTCGATATCACGAAACACCAAGAGGTTGAACCGTGGACAAGAAGCTATACGAGATGCAGGCGGAGCTCTGCAAGACGCTGTCCAACCCCAAGCGGCTGGAGATCCTGGATATCCTGAAGGAGGAGCAGGAGATCTGCGTCAACAAGCTCGCCGAGCGGCTGGAGATTCCCAAGGCCAACACCTCCCAGCACCTGGCGGTGCTGCGGCAGGCCGGCGTCGTCAACACGCGCAAGGACGGCATCAACGTCTATTACAGCCTGCGGTCGCGGAAGATCACCGACGCCTGCTCGCTGACGCGCGACATCCTGCTCGAGAAGCTGGAGGACCAGATGGGCCTGACCAGCATGATCAAGAAGAACAGCGGCTGAGACCGCACCGTTCATCGCCGCGGCGCGTTCCCTCCGGGACGCGCCGTTTCTTTTTGCCCCCGCGGCCTTGCGCCCGCGGCGCGCGAGGGAGTAGTCTCGCGGTCACGCACGCGAAGGGATGCCCATGACGAACCTCGTTCTCGCTTTCGTGGCCGGCCTGATCGTCGGCGCGCTCATCCTGTATCTACGCGCTCGCTCGCGCGAGACCATACAGCGCGACGCCTTCAAGGCCCTCGCGGGCGACGTGCTCAAGGACAGCGTCGAGCAGCTCGCGAACATCAACCGCACGGTGCTCGACAAGCAGCAGCAGGTCGCCAGCGGCGAGCTGAACCGCCAGAAGGAGGCGGTGGCCGGGCTGGTCAAGCCCATCGGCGAATCCCTCGAGAAGGTCGGCCGCGAGATCACGGCCCTGGAGAAGGAGCGCGCGCGCTCCCACGCCGACCTGGTGCGCCTGATGGGCACCCTCGACGCGGCCCAGAACGCGTTGCGCAACGAGACCGGCAACCTGGTCAAGGCGCTGCGTCGTCCGGAAGTCAAGGGGCGATGGGGTGAGCTGCAGCTGAAGAAGGTCGTGGAGATGGCCGGCATGGTCGACCACGTGGACTTCGTGGAGCAGGCCTCGACCGAGAGCGACGCGGGCCGCCTGCGCCCGGACATGATCGTACGCCTGCCCGGCGGCCAGCAGGTCGTCGTGGACGCCAAGGCCCCGCTCGACGCCTACCTCGAGGCCGCCGAAACCGAGGACGAGGAGCGCAAGCGCGGCCTGCTCGACGATCACGCGCGCCACATCCACGATCACATGAAGAAACTGGGCGCCAAGAACTACTGGCGGGAGTTCGCGGAGGCCCCGGAGTTCGTGGTGATGTTCCTGCCGGGGGAGAACATCTTCGGCCAGGCCCTGATGCAGGATCCCTCGCTCATCGAGAAGGGCGTGGACGAGAAGGTCATCCCCGCCTCGCCCACCACGCTCATCGCGTTGCTGCGGTCGGTGGCCTACGGCTGGAACCAGCAGCGTCTGGCCGAGAGCGCCGAGAAGATCAGCAACCTGGGGCGCGACCTGCACAAGCGCATGCGCGTCCTCGGCGAGCATTTCGCGAAGCTGGGCCTGAACCTCGGCCGTTCGGTGGACAGCTACAACCAGGCGGTGGGCTCGCTGGAGCGGCAGGTGCTGCCCCAGGCCCGCAAGTTCACGGAGCTCGGCGCCGCCGCCGCCGGCGAGATCGGCGAGCTGCCGCCGGTGGACAAGGCGGTGCGCTCGCTGGAGGCGCCGGAGCGCGCCCCGGGGGGCGATGACGATCCGCCCGTGGCCGCGGCCCTGGAGAACTAGCCCCGCACGCGGGCGAAGTGAAGCGGCGCGGCCCGAGGGGGCCGCGCCGCTTCGCGTTTCGTCCGTCGATGTCAGTCGATGATCTGCAGGATGTCCAGCGCCTGGGTCGTCTCTTCCAGGATGGCGTCCTTGTGGGTCATGATCTCCGGCATCGTGAGGCCCAGCTCCTTGAGCGACCAGTCGTCGCAGTCGCCGTTGACCTGGCTCGACGGCGCGCCCATCTCCAGCTCGTAGGAGACGTGGTCGGCCACGTTGGTCAGCGCGACCAGCGTCGGGTACGACGCGCCCGAGCTCAGGGAGTGGTGGAACTGCACGGCCTCGATCAGGGTCGACGGGAAGTTCCAGCTGCGCAGCACGGCCTTCGCCACCGAGGCGTGGCCGATGTTCAGCAGCTCGTCCTCCGCCTCGCTCCAGGTCTTCCCGTTGTCGATGGCGTGGCCGCAGACCTCGCCGAAATCCTCGGGGAAGTACTTCATCATGATCATCTTGCCGATGTCGTGGAGCAGGCCGGCCACGAAGGTCTCCTCCTGCTGCATGACGCCGGCCTTCTGGCCGAGCACCTTGCAGATGCTCGCGGTGCACAGACTGTGCTTCCAGAAGTCCTCGACGGGGAAGCGACTGTCCTCCACGGCGCCCGACACGTAGTCGAAGACGCTGATGGCCAGCGCCGCGTTGCGCACGGTGCGGAAGCCGAGGATGACCATGGCGCGGCTGATGGTGGTGATCTCCTTCTTGTATCCGTAGAAGGCGGAGTTCACCAGCTTCAGGATCTTGGTGGCCAGGGACTGGTCCCGTGACACCACGTCCGCCAGCTGCGGCACCGAGACGTTCGGGTCGCTCATCTTGCTGAAGAGCTGCTGGTAGACGATGGGGAGGGTCGGTACCTCCTTGACCACCTTCTTGAGATCACGGGCTTGAATCGTCTTGAGTGATAGTGTCGTCGCAGTCGACAAGAGGCTCCTCCTCTATCCAGTCACTGGGTTGCCGCTTCTTCGGTCCGGTACCCCGATCCTTCTCCCCGGGCGAGGGGCGGCTCTCCAGTACGCGTTGATGGACTCGCAGCAAGGTATCGGCGTCCCGCTGATCCTCTTTAGTAGGAAAAACACGCAAAACTCATTTTATCGCATGTGAATACATGATTCGACACGAGGTGATTTTCGGGGGACTCGGGCGCTCAGCGGAAGTGCAGCAATGGCTTGCCCGTAAGGGCTTTCCCGACCACACCGATCTCCTCCGCGCAGAGGGCGCCCGCGTCCAGGACGGCCGCACGGGCGGCGTCGCACCGGTCGGGGGCGACGCTGAAGAGCAGGCCGCCGGAGGTCTGGGGATCGTTGAGCAGGCCGACGACGGCCTCGTCCAGCCCGCCGTAGTCGACGCGGTCGTCGGTCCAGCCGCGGTTCGACTTGGTGCCGCCGCAGGTGAAGCCGCGTCCGCAGAGCCCGACCGCGTCGGGCAGCAGGGGCAGGCGTGCCGTGTCGATGTCCAGGCTCACGCCGCTGCCGGCGGCCATCTCCAGCGCGTGGCCGGTGAGGCCGAAGCCGGTGATGTCGGTGGCCGCGCGCACGCCGTGGTCGGGCAGCACCGTGCCGCAGGCGTTGAGGGCGGTCATGGTCGCGATCAACGCCGCGTAGTCGGGGCCGTCCTCGTCCAGCGCGCCCTTCTTGAGGGCGGCCGCCAGGGCGCCGGTGCCCAGGGGCTTGGTCAGCACGAGGCGGTCGCCGGGCCGGGCGCCGGTGTTGAGCAGCAGGCGGTCGGGGGAGACCACGCCGGTCACGGCGAGTCCGAACTTCACCTCGGCGTCGCGGACGGTGTGCCCGCCGCCGACCGCGGCGCCCGCCTCGCGGCACTTGTCGGCCGCGCCGGCGAGGATCTCGCCCACGATCTCGTCGGGCACGTCGCCCTGGGGATAGCCGAGCAGGTTGAGGGCCAGGACCGGACGGCCGCCCATGGCGTAGACGTCGCTCAGGGAGTTGGCCGCCGCCAGGGCGCCGAAGGTGCGCGCGTCGTCGACGATGGGCGTGATGAAGTCGGCCGTCGAGACCACGGCCAGGTCCTCGCCCACCACGCAGACCGCGGCGTCGTCCGCCGACTCGTAGCCCACGAGCAGGTCGGCGGTGCGGGTGTCGGGCAGGTCGGCGAGTACGGCGTCCAGGCCCCCCGGGCCCAGCTTGGCCGCTCAGCCGGCGCTCTTGGCGTAGCGCGTCAGTCGGATCCTCTCGCCGGGCAGCATGCTCACCTCCCCTCGCGGGTCGTCGCTCAGAAGTTGAAGGCGTCCATGAACTGGAAGGTCACGTCGCCCTCCGCGGGGATCGCCAGCTCGAAGCGGAACTGGTGATCGGAGATGTTGATGTGGGCGCCGCCGCCCCAGCTGTACAGGGTACCGCGGTCGCCCTCGTCCCACCAGTTGCTGCCGGCGTCGCCGAAGGCGTGCAGGCCGATGCCGATCACGCGGCCGTCGCCGGAGATGGGCATCAGGAACAGCGGCCAGCGGTACTCGACGCTCAGCAGGAAACCCTCCTCGCCGGCGAGCGAGGCGTAGTCGTGGCCGCGGATCGTGTCGGCGCCGCCCCAGAAGAGCATGTCCTCGGGCCAGAGCGCGCCGTCGACGCGGCGGCCCCAGGCGCGCAGGGCCAGCACGTGCTCCCAGGGCAGGGGCACGTAGCCGCGCAGGTCGCCGGTCAGCAGGGTGTAGGTGTCGTGGTGGCTCGGCCGGTCCACGATCTCGGCGGTGGTCCGCGCGTAGACGCCGCGGGTGGGGTAGTGGGTCAGGTCGCGGGTGTCCACGCCGAGGGTGCCGCGCCACACGGCGCGGTTGCGCCGTTCGGCGCCGGTGGCGAAGTGCGTCCCGGCGGTCCCGGTCTCCTGCTCGAAGCCGTGCAGGGTGAGGCCGGCCTCCGCGAAGAAGGGGCGGGTGAATTCCCAGCGCAGCCAGCCGCCCGCGGCCCAGCGGTTGAAGTCGAAGTCGAGGAACTCGAAGTCGGCGGCTTCCCACAGCAGGCCGAGGCCGCAGCTCAGGCCGTCGGCGCCGAAGAGCCAGGGGTGGTCCCAGTCGAGCTCGTAGCCGTGGCGGGCGTACCAGGTGCCGCGGGCGGAGAACGTCTCGCCGCGTCCCCGGAAGTTGATGTCGTAGATGCGGGCGCCCAGCAGGACGTCCCAGCGCGGGTCGTAGTCGATGACCGGGTACCAGCGCGTGGTCTGGTCCTCCTCGACGATGACGGTGACCGGCACCACGCCGTCCTCGCCGTCGTCGTAGTCCAGGTCCACGAAGGCGAACCAGCCCAGGTCCTCGAGGTGTTCCCAGGAGGCGTCGAGCACAGCGAAGTCGAAGGGGTCGCCCTCGGCGAAACCCAGCTCGTGGAGGATGAGGTCCGTGCGCGTCGAGGTGTTGCCCTCGACGGTGACGGGGCCGAAGACGGCGTCGCCGAAGGCGGCGGCGGGCGCGGCGGCGGCGAACGGTGAGCAGATCGCGATCGCGATCGCGAGGCGGACAAGTCGGTGGCTCGACATCCCTGTGACACCCCTGTCGTCCGGGTGAATGCGACCGGGCCAAGTTAACACGACCCCCCGACGTCCGGCAAGACGGCGAGGGGTCGTTGCGTGGGGTCGTCGCGTCAGGCCACGGGGACGGGCCGCGGCGTCTCCAGGAAGGATTCGTCGATCCGCAGGGCCGGGCAGGACAGCCCGTAGGGGGCGAGATCCGGGTTCAGGTCGTCGGGATCCAGGGCCGCCAGGACCTCGCGCTGCCGCGTCCGGGTGGATTCGCGCCCGCAGGCGTGGGCCAACCGGATGGTCAGCAGGGTGGGCATGACCCGCGCGAGGACGTCGCGGCAGATGGCCTCGCCTTCGCCCGAGCGGTCCTTGAGCATCTCCGCGTGGAAACGGATCGGCGACTCGATGCGCACGTCGAAGCTGCCCGAGGCCAGGCGCGTCACGGGGTCGCTGACCTCGCTGCGCGGCACGGGGATGACCTGTTCCCAGGGGATCTCGAAGGTGTGCTCGGTGTGCATGAAGTAGAGCAGGCCGTTGGTGGGCAGGCCGCCGTCGCCGATGCGCAGCAGGTAGCCCCCGTCCTGGAAGAAGGCCTTGTGGTTGCCGCCCGCGCACATCAGCGCGACCTGCCCGCGCTCCAGCACGAGGTGCAGGAGCTTGCCGGCGAGGCAGCAGAGGTCCACCGGGCCCTGGATCACGCCGTCGGCCGGGTCCGTGGTCCAGGCGATGGGCGCCCGGTCCCCGTTCATGATTCCCCAGCTCGACGCGCCGAATACGGTTTTCTGGTGGTCGATATCGTACAAGCGCTCACTTCCTTTTCGGCATGGGGCTCATCCCGAACTCCGATTCCCAGCCCAGCCCGAGCAGCTGGTTGCGGTCCTCGGCGGTCTCCGCGAAGGCCTCCAGCATCATGGTCAGGTACTGGACGCCCTCGTCGAAGGCCTCGTTGTTGCACTCCGGCCTCAGCACGGCCTGGGACATGTACCAGACCTGTTCCAGCAGCATGATCAGCTTGTTGTCCAGGTCGCGCAGGGCGTCGATGGTCTCGGTCACGCCGCCCGCGAGCTGGATGGTGCCGCGCCGGTTCAGGTGGGTGATCAGGGCCCCGACGTCCTCCACGACCCCCTCGAGACACTCGTGCTGGTGGTGGCTCATGCTCGTGCCCCGCGATTCCGAGGAATTGAGCAGGCGTTCGGCGACCTCCTGCAGCATGTAGCCCAGGGACATGCGGAAGGACCGCTCGTGCTTCACGGCCGTGGTGTTGTGCCCGTAGAAATGGTATTGCGGCAGCGACATGAAGATCCGTGTCATCTGGGAGGGGTTGGTCCGGGCCGCATGGTTCATGTTCGCTTCCTCCGGGACGCATGTCGCTTGGCGCCGGCGCCGTGACCGGCGGCGGCGGTGTTGCAGATCACGCGGATGTTATCGGCGGGGTTCGTCGACTCTTGATAGCCGGGTTGCAGCGGCGGGGAGGATCAGGCCGGGACGACGGGGTTGACCAGGGTGCCCAGGCCGTCGATCGACACGCTGTAGACGTCGCCCGACCGCAGGAAGCGCGGCGGCTCGCGGAAGACGCCCACGCCCGCGGGCGTGCCGGTGGCGATGATGTCGCCCGGCAGCAGGGTCATGTGCTGGCTGGCGAAGCGGACCAGCTCGTCCACGGGGAAGATCAGCTGGTCGGTGTTGCTCTCCTGGACGACCTCGTCGTTCAGGCGGCCCTCGACGGCCAGGCCGTGGGCCAGGGGCGGCAATTCGTCCGGCGTGACCAGCCAGGGGCCGCAGGGGCCGCCGGTGTCGATGCTCTTGCCCCGGAAGAACTGCTTGTCGACGCTCTGGGCCTCGCGGTTGGTGACGTCGTTGAAGCACATGTAGCCGGCGACGTGGTCCGGGGCCTCCGCGCGGGAGATGCGCCGTCCGGTGCGGCCGATCACCACGGCCAGTTCGGCCTCGGCGTCGACGCGCGTGAGATCGGGGTCCAGCCGGATGGGGCCCTCGTTGGCCTGCAGGCAGGTGGTCGCCTTGGCGAAGAGCATGGGCTGGGCGGGCGTCCGCCGCTTCTGCTCCTCGGCGTGGTCGCGGTAGTTGAGTCCCACGCAGATGATCTTCGAGGGGGTGACCACCGGCGGCAGCAGGGGGTACTTGCCGCTGGAGATCAACGGCACGCCGTCGATCACGGCCCCCCGCTCGTGAGACTGGCCGACGAGCTCCGCGACCCGGTCCATGTGCGCGAAGAGCTCGTTCCAGAGCACCGGCAGCCCGGGGTCGGCGGCCACGAGATCCAGGAAGATCTTGTCGCTCAGGGCCACGCCCGGACGGGGGCCGCTCTTGTGCAGGAAGCTCACGAGTTTCATGGCAGGACAGGATAGACGAAGGCCGGGACTTTGTCCCGGCCCTTTTCGTCGACGGAGCGCGTGGGCGCGTCGTCCTACTCGACCTCGATCCGGCGGGGCAGGGCCTGCTCGGACTTGGGCAGGGTCAGGGTGAGGGTGCCGTCCTCCAGGGTGGCCTTGATGTCGCCGGACGCGATGCTGCGGCCGAGCGTGAAGGCGCGCTGGTAGACGACCTTGCCGCCGGCCCACTCGTTGCGCAGGGCGCGGTAGCCCTCGGGCGTCTCGTGCTCGCGGGTGGCGCGCACGCTCAGGGTCTCGTCCTCGACCTCGATCTCCAGGTTCTCGCGGTTGACCCCGGGCAGGTCCAGGCGGATGATGTAGTCCGTGTCGCCTTCGAGCACCTCGGCGCGCGGGACGCGGCGCGTCTCGCGGGATTCGTCGGCACGGCAGGCGGCGGGGGCGAAGAAGGTGTCCATGATCCGGCTCAGGGGCATCAGGGTGGTGGTCGTCATTTCGGGTCCTCCTGCTTGGTCTATGCGGGTTGGCCGCTCGGGGCGGCGTCGATCACGTTTCTGGCCCCACGTATCACAAGGGCCGTGCCACGCGGGATCATTACCCGGTTGATTTCTGGCAAGCGATTGGCGTAATTGAAGATACGGGGTGCGATGCCCGACGGGTCCCGGCACGGACACGCAGGACGAAGACCCTGGACTGACAGGAGAGACTGACAACATGACAGCATCAACCCGTCCAACGGTCGACCTGACATGACACGCGGATCCTCGATCCTGCCGCTGCTGCTCGTCCTGGCGCTCGTCCCGGTCCTGCCGGCGGCGGGAGCCGGCGAACCCGACGCGGACCTGCGCGTGGGCGAGATCACGCTGCGCGTCACCGACATCTACGGGCAGGAGGAGCTCGAGTCCGCCGCCGGCGTGCTGCGCTTCGTGCGCCGGGCCATGAACGGCGTGCACACCGGGACGCGCCACCACGTCATCCGTCGCGAACTGCTGTTCCGGACCGGTACGCCGCTCATGATGGACCAGCTGCGCGAGACCGAGCGCAACCTGCGCGGGCTGGGCTACCTGACCAACGTGTCGATCGTACCGGTGGACACGCTGGCCGACGGCACCGTGCCCCTGGAGGTTCGCGTCCAGGAGACGTGGTCCCTGTCCACCCACTTCAGCTACTCGCGCTCCAGCAACGGCGACCGCTGGAGCGTGTCGGGCGCCGACGAGAACTTCCTGGGCTACGGCGTGAAGCTGGGGCTGGGGCTGGGAGAGGACGAGGACCGCAGCTTCCGCCGGCTCTCCTTCGCCAACCGCCGGCTGCTGGGGACCGATTTCTTCCTGCACGCCTCCTACGACGACCTGAGCGACGGACACGTCAAATCGCTGACCCTCTCGCGCCCCTTCTACAACGACGACGAGACCTGGGCCGTCGAGGCCCAGGTCTGGGACCGCAGCTTCAAGCCGCGCTTCTACCTCAGCCAGGGCGGTCCCGTGGGCGACGGCAGCGACGTGCGGCTCTTCGCCAGCCTGCCCCTGCGCGACGAGGGCTGGTCTTGCAGCGTGTCACGCCGGATCAGCCCGGCCGGCCACGGGCGCGTCTGGCGCCTCGGCGCGGGGCTCATCGCCCGCGACCGCGCCTACGACCTGCCCGTCCTCGTCGAGCTCTCCGACGGCCGCACCGTGCCCCGGGAGCTGCTGGTCGACGACGCCTGCCCCGCCATCTGCCGCGAGACCGGCCGCCTCGTGCAGCCCGTCCTGGTGCTCGAGTCGCGGGGCCGCAACTGGACCGCCGAGCGCTTCGTCCTGCGCTACGGGGCCACGGAGGACCTCTATCTCGATCCCTGGCTCCGCCTGGTCACGGGCCCGTCCCTGGTCGGACTGGGCAGCGACCGCGAGCGCTTCCTCCTCGAGGGTTCGGTGCGGGACTGGTCGCGCCTGGGGCCCGGCCTCCTCTACACCGAAGTCACCGCGAAGGGCAGCCTGGGCAGCCCGCGCAACCGCTACATGGCGTTGGACGCCGCCGCCGGCTGGCTCATGCACCCGGGACCCAACGAGGTGTCGCGGCTGGTGGTCGAGGCCGCGCGCGGCTCCGACCTGGAGGGAACCGACGCCTTCGTCCTCGGGTTGACACGCGGAATGCGCACCGTGGAGTATGACGGCATGGCGGGCGACCGCCTGGTGCGCTGGAACGCCGAGCACGCCTACATACTGCCCCGCGAACTGCTCGGGTTCTACCGGTTGGGCCTGGCCGCCTTCGTCGCCGGCGGCGCGGCCTGGTGGCACGATGAGGCGCGCGGCTTCGAGAGCGTGCGGCACGAGGCGGGCATCGGGCTTCGTCTCGGCCCCACCCGCTCCGCGCGCACGGAACCGGCGCGGCTGGACCTGACCTGGCCCCTGAACGACGGCGGGGGAGGCCCCCAGCTCACCGCCATCACCAGCGGATTCTTCTAGGAGTCGATTTGAGAGCCGCCCGTTTCGTGGCCAAGAACACCCTGCTGATGTCGCTCGGCCTCTTCGCCGGACGCATCCTCGCCTTCTTCATCTTCCGCAAGCTGACCGGCACGGCGGAGACGGTCGGCATGGGCGTGTGGGGCGTGGCGGTCGATCTCTCGTCCATGGCCCTGGCCGTCGCCAACTTCGGTCTCGTGGTGCTGATCACCCGCGAAGTCGTCAAGGACCGTGCGAACACCTGGTCCATCCTGTGGGCCGCCCTGCGCATCCGCTGGCTGCTGAGCCTGTTGATCTACGCGCTGCTGATCGCCTACGTCTACGCCACCGGCTACGACGGGATAACTCGTCTGGTGATCCTGGTCATGGCCCTGGGCGTGGTGCTCGAGGCCACGGGCATGGCCTGCGATTCGGTGCTGCAGGGGCACGAGAAGGTGGAGCACCAGACCACCAGCCAGCTCGTCTCGGCGGTGGTCTACTTCGTCCTGGGCTGGTGGTGGCTGGAGGCGGGCTACGGCATCGTCGGCGTGGCCTGGGCCAACGTACTCTCCCGCCTGGCGCGACTGCTGGTCCTGGTGCCCTTGATGGTGCGGCACTGCGGCCCCTGGCGTAGGCCGGTGCCCGGCGAGAGCGTGGGCATGATGTGGATGGTGAAGCTGGGCGCCCCCGTCTTCATGGCCACGACCTTCGGCATCATCTCCTACAAGATCGACACCGTGATGATCATGGAGATGCTGGGCAAGCTGGGCGCGGGCATCTACACCATCGGCCACCGCCCGCTGGACCTCTTCCTGATCATCCCGAGCATCTTCGCCATGGCGCTCTTCCCCTCGCTGCAGCGCTACCGGGAGCAGTCCGCCGACGGCCCGGGCGAGGACGTGGAGCGCATGGGGGAGCGGGCCCTGCGCTACCTGAACCTGCTGATCATGCCCCTGACCCTGCTCTGCATCCTGGCGGCGGGGCTGATCATCCGCACCATCGCCACCAGCTCCGACCTGGAACCGTCGATCTCCGTCTTCCAGATCGTGATCCTCGGTCTGCCCGTGCAGGCCCAGAGCCACGTCTACAACCGCCTGCTCATGACGGCCGGCCGCGAGAAGGTGTTCGTGCGCCTGGCCCTGGTGGTGCTCTTCACCAACGTGATCATGAACCTGCTGCTGATTCCCGTGCTGAAGTGGCACGGCGCCGCCATGACCACGGTCTTCAGCCTGCTGGTCGGCTACCTGCTGCACCGCTACTACGTGAGCCGCGCCGGCATGCGCGTGCCGACGCGCCGCGGCCTGCTGGGCACCTGCGCGGCGCTCGGGATCGCCTGGTTCGCGACGGTGGGCCTGACGCGTCTGCTCGCCCCCGGCTGGGACGTCACCTGGCGGGCCCTGCCCGACGACGGGGTGGTCCCCTTCGTGGCCATGTTCCTGTCGACGGGCGTGCTGTACGTGGCGGCGCTCTTCGCGCTCAGGGTGGTGGACCGGGCGGACGTGCAGATGCTGCTCAGCGCGCTGCCGGAGCGGGGTAGGAATGACTGAGACCTGCCCCTGTCTGATCACCCTAAGACCGAGCCAGGAGTGCGTGTTCGGTTTGAGACCGAGGCGCGAACCGCAGCCGTAGCCGTAGCTACGGCGAGGATTCGCAACGAAGGTATCGGGCCGAACACGCGTTCATGGCGACGGGAGAGGGTGGTCTGACAGGGGCTGGTCTCAGAAATCGAGTGTGGTGAGTCCTTCGCGCAGGGCGAACTTGGTCAGGTCCGCCACGTTGCGCAGGCCCAGCTTGTTCATCAGGCGCAGCCGGTGGGTCTCGACGGTCTTGGCGCTGATGTTCAGGGTCGCGGCCGTGTCGCGCGTGGACTTGCCCTCGGCGATGAGCTGCAGCACTTCCCGCTCGCGGTTGGTGAGCAGCGACAGGTTCGACTTGAGCTCGCCGCGGTTGTGCAGGAAGTCCTCCAGCACGGTGCCGGTGATGGCCGGGCTCAGGTAGTACTTCCCCTCCATGACCATGCGGATGGCCAGCACCAGCTCGTCCAGGGCGCAGTCCTTGAGCAGGTAGCCGGAGGCGCCCGCGCGCAGCATCTCCAGGACGAAGTTCTGGTCGCGGTGCACCGAGAGGGCGAGCACCTTCACGCCGTGGCAGTGCTTGTCGATCTTGCGCGCGGCCTCGATGCCGTTCAGCTCGGGCATGTTGATGTCCATGATCACGACGTCGGGGTCCAGCTTGCGCGACATCTCGAAGGCCTGGATGCCGTTGACGGCCTCGCCGACCACGTCCATGTCGTCCTGCTGGGCCAGCAGGGCGCGCAGTCCTTCGCGCAGGAGTTGATGGTCGTCGGCTAGCAGGATGGTCACACTCATGGTGTCGCGCCTCCATAGAAGAATCGGGGCCACGGCTGTCCTGCGGATATATGCAGGGGGGCGGGGGGCGCCAGGCCTCGTTAACGACGTCAATATACTTTAAGGGGGCCGACTCCCCAAGCTTTCTCCTGAGATAAGCGCTTCAGGACGGAACGCGCCTTGCCATGAGCCCAGGCGGGACCTAGATTGCAGGGTCACGGGTACAACGGTCAGGAGGCCGCTTTCCGCACGAAACATCATACACCCACGGCCCTGGGCCTGCTCTTCGCGACGGCGCTGCTGATCGGCGGCTGCGGCACGTCCGAGACCACCCACGTGCCCGATCCCGGCCCCGGCGACACCCTCTTCGACGAACTCGACTTCGGCGGCAACGACACCTTCGACGTCGTCACCTGGAACATCGAGAACTTCACCAACGAGTACGACGACAATCCCTCGGAACGGATCCGCTACGTGATCGCCGCGGTGAAGGCCTTCGCGGCGGACGTGGTCGCCGTGCAGGAGATCACCAGCAACTATGCCTTCCAGCAGGTCCTGGCCGGACTCGACGGCTGGGACGGCTACCGCGATCCCGAGTATTCCGGCAGCCAGAAGCTGGCCTACCTGTGGAACACGGCGACCGTCACGGTCACCGCCGGTCCCTACAACATCTTCGGCTGGGACAGCAATTCCTTCCCCCGCCGGCCCCTGGTCCTGGAATGCACCTACCTCGGCCAGCCCCTGGTGATCGTCAACAACCACCTGAAGTGCTGCGGGGACGGCGTCATCGCCGCCGATCCCGACCAGGACGACGACGGCTGGATCGAGGACGAGGAGACGCGCCGCCTCAACGCCATCGTCCAGCTCGAGGAGTGGATCCGCGACAACCACGCCGACGACGCCGTGATCCTGCTCGGCGACCTCAACGACAAGCTGACCGACTCGACGGCCAACAACGTGTTCAACGTCTTCCTGGACGCGCCCGCCGACTACACCTTCGCCGACCTGCCCATCGCCACGGGCCCGTCGAGCAGCTGGTCCTTCCGCTACAGCAGCCACATCGACCACATCCTGGTCACGGACGAGCTCTTCGCCCCGCTGGCCCACGGCGACGCCGAGGTGCGCACCCTGCGCATGGACAGCTACCTGGATTCCGGCTGGGGCGAGTACGAGACCAATCTCAGCGACCACCTCCCGGTGGGGATGAGGCTTCCCCTGGGACCCTGAGCGGGCCGGTATTCCGCGGTTTCGGCGCTTTCCCCTTCTTTCCACTCGCTTCCCGGAGCGTCGCGTCGCTCCCCCGGACGCTCTTGTCCGGAATTCCCTTAGAATTCCCGCTCAAGTTTTCCGTGCCGCGGGCCGATACAGAATACGAATCGCCACGGAAGGCGATCGGAAGGCCATTGGGCCGGAAAGGAGTCTGTCATGGCCATAGAGGCGGTTGGGGCGAGGCCCCACATGATGCTCCATCCGGCTGCGCAGTCTCGGGAAGGACCCAAAGCGCCCGAGGCGCAAGCCGGAGACATCAGTGTGACTCCCAAGTCGGAAGAGACCTCCGACGGCGAGTCCGGTGGTGACGGAGGCCGCACGGAACTGCATGGACGCAGCCACGTGCAGCAGACCCTTCATCACCTGGATCAATCCGTGAGGCAGCGGATCAAGGAGGCTCTCAAAGAAGCCGACCTGGATTCGCATGCCCGCAGCGACATCCGTGAAGTGGCGCGCGAGTTCAAGGTGAGCTTGAACAACGTGTACCACGAGGCCACGGATGGCCCCGCAGTCGATGCGAGTCTTCTCGCCGAAGGCGTGCGCGATGCCATCACCGCGCTCACCGACAGCCTGAAGATCACCCTCGACGGGTTGCTGCCGCCGGTGCCGTGGGTAGCGGAGATGCCGCCCACAACCGACGACCAGGGAGCACAGCAAGTCGTACAGGACTTGAGCACAGGCCTGGATAAGCTGGCCTAGCTCACGTCGCATAGCCTTTTTCGACGGGTCGACCCCTGCGGTCGGACCGGTGTTTCCGTTTGTGTCGATCTCGATACCCATTCCCGCCGCACCGTGATATCCTCCGCGCGGAGGACCCCATGCGCGCGATGATCCTGGACAGGCCCGGCGAGTCCCTGCGTCTCGCGGAGATCCCCGATCCGGCCCCCGGGCCGGGCGAGCTGCTCGTCCGCGTCGCGGCCTGCGGCGTGTGCCGCACCGACCTGCACGTGGTGGACGGCGAGCTGACGGATCCCGTGCTGCCCCTGGTGCCCGGACACCAGATCGTCGGCCGCGTGGCGGCGCTGGGCGAGGGGGTCGACGGCTTCGCGCCGGGCGACCGCGTGGGCGTGCCCTGGCTGGGCGGCAACTGCGGCGCGTGCCGCTTCTGCGAGGGCGGGCGCGAGAACCTCTGCGACGACGCCGTCTACACCGGCTACCGCCGCCACGGGGGCTTCGCCGAGCTCTGCGCGGCCGACGCCCGCTTCGCCTTCCCCATCCCGGACGACTACCCCGACCTGCAGGCCGCGCCCCTGCTCTGCGCCGGCCTGATCGGCTGGCGCGCCTACCGCATGTGCGGCGACGCCCGGCGGATCGGCCTCTACGGCTTCGGCGCCGCCGCCCACATCATCGCCCAGGTGGTCGTGTGGGAGGGCCGCGAGGTCTTCGCCTTCACGCGCGCCGACGACGAACGAAACCGCGACTTCGCCCTTTCGCTCGGCGCCGCGTGGGCCGGCCCCTCCGACGCGCCGGGCCCCGAACCCCTGGACGCGGCCATCATCTTCGCGCCGGCGGGCGAGCTGGTGCCCGCCGCCCTACGCGCCGTCGACAAGGGCGGCACGGTGGTCTGCGCGGGGATCCACATGAGCGAGATCCCCGCCTTTCCCTACGAGATCCTCTGGATGGAGCGCACGCTGCGCTCGGTGGCCAACCTCACGCGGCGGGACGGGGCGGCGTTCCTGGCCCTGGCGCCGCAGGTGCCCGTGCGCACGGAGGTGACGCCCTACCCGCTGGCCGAGGCCAACGCGGCGCTGGACGACCTGCGGGCGGGGCGTTTCGAGGGGGCGGCGGTGATCACGCCGGCGTGAGGGCGTCTCAGGCCGGATCCACGAGGACCAGGCGGCCCGGTCCCGCGTCGCCCGACAACCGTGTGAACAGCAGCGCGAGACGGACGTCGCGTCCGGGATACGCGGCCGCGAGGGCCTGCCCGTACGCGTTCATCTGGGGGCGGTAGTGGTCGATCACCGCGGCCAGCTCGTCCTCGGCCACCCGGTTGGACTTGTAATCGATCACCACGATCTCCCCGTCGGACAGCAACAGGCGATCGACCGTGCCGAGGACGCGCCGTTCGGGGCCGTCCCCGCCGCCGGCCAGGCGCGCGATGACCGGCACCTCGCAGTGGGCTGCGCCGCCCTCGGGCGCGAAGATCCAGGCGTGTTCCGGGTTCTCGAAGACCTTGCGCGCCTCCGCGTGCGCCGGGCCGTCGCCCGGGGGCATGGCGCCGTCTTCGGCCGCCCGCTGCAACCAGGCGTGGACGGCGGTGCCGTGGGCCAGGGCGGCCTGGCGGGCGGCGGGGTCGCCGGACGCGTCCTCGTGGGCGCTATCGGCGGTCTCGGGTGCGGAGAGCCGCGCGTCCGCGGCGGTATCCTCGGCCAGCGGGGGCGCCGCGTGCCGACTGGGGGAGATGGTCTCCAGCAGCGGCTGCCAGCCGCAGGGCTCCCAGGCGCGCGGGGCCGTGTCGGCCGCGTCGTCGCGGGTGTCCGGGCCGCCGCCGTCATCGTCGGTCTCCAGCCAGGTGGGGGTGTCGTCGAATCCCCGCGGACCGTCCTCCAGCCAGCGCGCGAAGCTGGGCGCGTTGGCGTTCCTGGTGGGCGCCGCGCCCAGGGCGATCAGCTCGTCGCGGGCGCGGGTCATGGCCACGTAGAGCAGGTCGGCCTGCTCGCGGCGGATCTCGTCCATGGCCGTCCCGGCGGCCGCCGAGACGACGGTGCCCGCGGCGGGATCCCGGTGGGGCTTGCGCAACCCGGTCACCAGGGGACCTGACTCACCGTGGGGATCGCTCAGGACCAGGCGGTCGGGCTCGCGGTCCATGGGATGGGCGTGGTCCACCAGCAGGACGAAAGGCGCCTCGAGCCCCTTGGCGCCGTGGATGGTCATCATGCGGACGCGGCCTCGGTCGCTGTCGGGCAGGACCGCCTCCTCCTGGTCCTCCCGCACCGCCGCGCGCTCGACCTCCGCCAGGTAGCCGCGCACCGAAGGGAAAGCCGTCCGGTCGTGGGCCAGCGCCATGTCGTGCAGGCGCAGGAGATTGTAGCGGGCCTGCTCGCCCAGGGCGGCGCCGAAGGCCCGGGTGGCCCGGGTATCGCGGTAGATCCGGCGCAGCAGGCGGTGCACCGACTCGCGGCCGACGCGTCCGCGCCAGTCGCGCAGCCGGGCCGCCGCCGGGGAGACCTCGTCGGCGTCCAGGACGTCCCACAGGGAGCCGCGGCCCCCGCGCCGGTCCAGCCGCCGGCTCAGCAGATCCTGCAATGCGGCCTCGCCCATGCGGAACAGGGGCGAGCGCAGCACGCCGGCCAGGGCCGCGTCGTCGGCGGGGAAGACGAGCCAGTGCAGCAGCAGCAGCATGTCCTGCACTTCGCGGCTGCGGGCCAGGGCACCGCGGCCGGCGGGCACCACGGGGATGCCGGCGCGCCGCAGCGCCGTCTCGTAGGCGGCCAGGTGGGTACGCGTGCGCGCCAGCAGCAGGATGTCGCCGTAGCGGGCCGGCCGCTCCGCGCCGTCCTCCTCGACGCGACCGTCGCGCAGGATTCTCTCGACGGCCCGCCGCGCGCGCTCCGCCGCGACCTCGTGGGCGTCCGCGCCGTCGAGGCCTTCGACCGGCGCGGTGATCAGCACCATCCCCCGGCCCTCGCGGTGGGGGATCTGGGTCGCGGTCTCGGCTTCGCCGGCGGGCAGCAGCCCGGCCAGGGGCGGCGCGGCGAAGATCTCGCCCACCGCTTCGACGACCGCGGGCAGGCTGCGGAAATTCGTGGGCAGGGTCAGGGTCGACTGCCCGGTCATCGTCGCGAGCAGGGACTCGGCCTCGCCGAAGATGCCCGGTCGCGCGCCGCGGAAGCCGTAGATGGACTGCTTCACGTCGCCCACGAAGAAGGCGGAGCGGGGGCGCCCGTCGTCGGCCGGCCCGGCCAGAAACTCCTCGGCGAAGGGCCGCAGGATCTCCCACTGGTTGCGGTTGGTGTCCTGGAACTCGTCCACCAGCAGGTGGTCGAGGCGGGCGTCGAGACGGTAGAGGATCCAGGGGCCCACCTCCAGGTCCCGCACCAGGCGCCAGGCCTCGCGTTCCAGGTCGTGGAAGTCGAGACAGCGGTCGCGGCGCTTCAGGGCGGCGTAACGGTCGAGGGCACGCAGGCCGAAGCGCAGCCAGAGCAGGTTGCGGCGGTGGAGGTCGAGCAGTTCGGACAGGCGGCTCAGGGCCAGGACGGGTTCGGCGGCCTGTGCGACAGCCGCGTGCCGCTCCGTCACGTACGGTTCCTTCTTGGTGCCGCTCCTGGTCTTGCGGGGGGTGCCGGACCGGGTGAGCGCCACGTCGAAGAGGCGGCGCAGGGCGGCCTCCAGGTCGGCGTCGCCGGCGAGGTCGGCGACGATGGCCAGCATCGCGTCACGGCGGCCCTGCAACTCGTCGACCAGCTTCTCGCGGCCCTTCTGCGGGTGCGTGGCCAGCACGGCGTCGAGGCCCGGGCCCGCGTAGTCCCGAGCCGCCGCGACGGCCGGCTCGCGCAGGTCCTCGAGGGAGGGCGCGGTCACATCCGCCAGCGACGTGCCCCGGAAGAGGTGCTCGGCGAGGTCGGCCGCGAGGGCCGGCAGCAGGCCGGCGCGGTCGGCGCCGGGCGTGCCGCCGAGGCGGTCGCACCAGCGGTCGAGCTCGAGGCGTGTGTCGCGGATCCGGCGCAGCTGCTGGCGGGCGGCGGCGGGGTCCGGCGTGAGGTCGGCCAGGTCGGCGGCGGCGTCCTTCTCGCGTCCCAGATCGGTCTCCAGGCCGGCCAGGGCCTCGTCCCACAGGTCGTCGGTGTTCTCCAGGATGGCGAAGGACGGGTCCAGGCCGGCCTCGTCGGCGAAGCGCTTGAGCAGGGTCTGGCAGAAGGTGTGGATGGTGCCGATGAGCAGCCCCGAGGCGTCCTCGAGCACTTCCTCGTAGACCACCGCGGCCCGTTCCAGTTCGGCGTCCCCGGGCGGATCTCCGAGCAGGTCTTCCAGCTCGCGCTCGAGTCCCGCGCCGTCCAGGCGCGCCAGTTCGCCGAGCCGCTCGCGCAGACGCTGCTTGATCTCCACGGCCGCCTTGCGCGTGAAGGTCAGGGCGACCACGCTCTTCAGGGGGGCCTTGACCAGCAGCAGGCGCACGATGCGGTCGACGAGCACCTTGGTCTTGCCCGAGCCGGCCGAGGCGCGCAGCGAGACCGAGTGCCCGGGATCGGCCGCCGCGAGCTGGATCAGGGTGGCCTCGCGGGAGGCCCGCTCGCGCCGCTCGCCGCTCATGACGCCGCCTCCCCGCCAGCCGCGAACGCGGGCTCGTCGACGCGGCAGACGCCGCGCCAGGGACAATAGCGGCAGGGGGCGTCCTTGTGGTCCGGGTCCTCGCCCGGCGGAATCAGGTCGAAGGCGTGGTCGCGGTCCGCCATGGCCAGGGCCGCGTCGAGCAGGTCCGCGCCGTCGCGGACCAGGTCGTGGTTCGTCGTGAGATGGGGCTTGCCGGGATCGTGTCCCACCTCGCCTGGCTTGAGGCGGTAGTACGATCCACCTAGCTCGGCTTCGGCCGGCGCGCCCGCCACCTTGCCCAGCCGCACGGCCAGGGCGTAGACCGACAGCTGCAGGTCCTCGCCCGCAGCCACCGCCTTGGCGGTCGGCGGCGCGCCGGTCTTGTAGTCGACGACGTGGACGGCGTCGCCGGCGGCGCCGAGGTCGACGCGGTCAATGCGGCCCTCGCAGGGGATCCCGGCCGTCCGGTCGTCCAGGTCGGGGGGCGCCGCGCCCCGGGCCGCCAGCCAGTCGCGCAGTTCGCCGAGGGTGAAGGAGAAGGGCTGCTCGCGGGCGATGCAGCGCCAGGCGACCGCGACGGCCAGCTCGTTGTCGACGATGTCCTCGGCCATGGCGAGGAAGGCGGCCAGCCACAGCCGCCGTCGCGACACCTCGTCGACGGCCGCGTCGAAGGCCTCGCGGGCGTCGTCGCGCAGGGCGGCGAGGGCCCCGTCGCGGTCCCGGGCCGCCAGCGCGCGGACGCCGGGCCCGTCCTCGCGCAGGAAGAGCCGCAGGGCCTCGTGGGCGATGCGGCCGTAGTCCATCTTGCGCAGCTCCTCGAGGATGACCTCCGGCTCGCTCAACCTGAAACCGTCCTGCAGCAGGAAGCGGTAGGGACAGTCGAGGAAGGTGCGCAGGGCCGTATGGCTGACGCGCGCCAGGGGTGCGCTGCGCGCATGGACGGGGCGCGCGCGCGGTTCCGACGTGAAGGTCGCCTGGGCGTCGGCCGGGGCGCCGGCGTCGTCGGACGCCCGGCGCCAGAGCGACGCGCGGGGAGCGACGGCCGGCGACCGCGGCGTGGCCAGCATGAGGCGTCCCAGCAGGGGCGAGGGCAGGGCGGGCTGGCCGTCCTGCTCGCGCGACCAGGTCACCACCACGCGCCGACCGTTGTGCAGCAGCCGCAGCAGGAGCTCGGCGTCCTGTCCGAGGTCGCGGCGCCAGTCGGGCAGGTCGTTCTTCGCGCGCCAAGCTCGGCCCAGCAGCAGGGTGCGGCGGCGCGGCTCGTCGGGTAAGACGGACTCGCCCAGGCCGGCCACCACCAGCAGGTCGTAGTCCTCGATGCGGGCCTCGAGCAGGCCGGTGACCTGCACCGGGAGGTGGACCGAGCGGTGGGGGCGCCACTCGGCGGCGGCCAGCAGGCGCGTCAGCATGGCGGAGAATTCGCGGGCGGAGAGCGGGGGCAGGACCTCGTCGACGGCGTCGAGATCCGCCAGCAGGCGATGCAGTTCGCGCCTGGCGGGCCAGGATGGATCCTCCGGGTCGGGCCCCTCCTCCGTGACGGAGAGCGGGTCGCCGGGGGCGGCGCGATCCCAGGCCTCGCGCAGGGCGGCGAGATGGGTCGCGGCGGGGGCGGGCTCTCCCTTGGCCAGCGCCAGCAGGCCGCCGAGGGCCCCGGCCACGTCCTCGACGAGTTCGGTCATCTCCGGCCGGACGTCGGGCAGCTTCTCCTGCAGGCGGGCGTCGCGCCGGGCCGCGCGGGCGTGCAGGCCGGCCAAGCCGGCGCCGGCCATGCGTCCGCGCAGCAGATCCCTCTCGAGGCTCAACGTGCGCCGGGCGTGGTGCTTGCGGCCGCGGCCGAAGTCGACCAGCGGGTGGGTCAGCAGTTCCAGCAGCGGGTCGGGGTGCAGGTCGGTCAGGGCGGTGCGCAGCAGGGCCCAGACGAGCCGGCCGCCGGCATGGGCGGAGAGGGGCTCGCCGCCGGTCGCGTCCAGGTCCATGCCCGCGTCGGCGAGCTGGTCGGCGATGCGGCGGCCGAGGGAACGGTCGGCGGTGGCCACGGCGATGCGGCTGCGCGGATCCTCGCGCAGGCGCGAGATCACCAGGTCGGCGACCAGGCGGCTCTCCTGTTCGGGGTCGGCGCAGGGACGCAGCAGGGGCTCGCCGCCGGGGGTCAGGATAGACTCGGGATCGCCCAGGTCGGCCTTGCGGGCGGGGTAGGGGCGCGTGTCGCGGCCTTGGATCTCCGGCTCGCGCTCCCGGAGCAGGGCCGACACCTGCCGGTCGGGCGCCAGCGGGTGGGTGGGGGCGTCCGGGTCGCTGAAGGCGGCCAGGTAGAGCCGGGTCAGGGGATCGTCGCCCGCAGCGGCGCCGACCAGGTGGGCCTCGTCGGCGGCACCGGCGGCGGAACGGATCAGGCGGGCCGCCAGGGGCGAGAGGTCCGAGAAGCCGGCCGCGAAGAGGTCGCCGACGGGCGGGCCGGGCCACGCGTCCGCGGCGCAGGCGGCGTCCACGATCTCCCGCTCGCGGTCGAGTCCGTCGCGGGGAACCACGTCGCGGTACAGGCGCCAGGCCTCGTGCACCCGCGCCACGTCACGCTGCTGGAGTTCGGGCGCTCCGGGCCCGCCGTCGTCCAGACCGCCGGGGTCCAGCTCGTGACGGCGCAGCTCGTCGAAGATGCGCACCAACTCCTCCGCCATGCCCCAGGCGGCGCCGGGCCGCTCGCGCAGCCAGTCCGCCTCCGCCAGACGCGGCGCGAGGACCGCGGCGCGCAGGGTACGGGGGACGGTCGCGGGGGGAAGTTCCGGCAGCCGCTCCGCCAATCGCTCGACCAGGCCCGCGGGGGTCTCGATGGCCGGCAGTAGCAGCCCCTCCCGGCCGCTCGCCTCCAGCAGCGCGTGGCGCAGCGATCCGCAGGCGCGCGACGACGGCAGCAGCACCAACGCGCGCGGCAGGCGCTCGCCGCAGACGTCCAGCAGCAGCCGGGCCAGGCCGGGCAGGAAGGGGGCGTCGAAGGGGATCTCGTGTGGGGTGAACATGGTCGGGCCATCCTAGCGCGCCCCCGTCGGCCGGGCAAAGAAAACAGTTCTGCCCTTAAGATTGGACCTAAGAAAGGTAGCCGACGCTTTCTAGTTCTTCGATGTACTACTCAATATGCGTAGGTCAATACGTGTTGCCTGTTCATGCCTATGGCTGTCGTCTCAACAGCTCGATCGTAGTATCGACTCCATGTATCGGGAAGCTCGATGCGAGTCCTGAACAACCGCTTCGCCAGCACATCCCGTACATCCAGTGTTCGATCGACCACTCCCTTGAGCATAGCCGACGTCTCCGGCACCCCGTTCTCCCATCTACGCTTGATCACATTGCGCCACACCTGGAAGATCGCCAACCGCTCCGCCGACCCTTGCCGGCGCTTCGGCCAGGCGATCGTCTCGCGCTTGTGGCCGGCCGTGCTGTGACGGATCATCAGGTCCAGCAGGTTCACCTCCCATAATGGATTGCGCTTGTCCCGGTGATCCTTGCTCGAGGTCACCTCGTGTATAATCCGACAGGGTAGATCCCTCATCGCCGGTGGATATGATCGATGCTCGTCGCTGCGGATGGTGATCTGCTCCTTCCCCTGGGTGATGAACTGCAGCAGCTCCGCCATGCCCTTGCGTACCGCTTGGGGATCAGGCCGGCCATGTTCCGCCTCCAGCTCTTGGCGACGTTTTTTCTGATGGGCTGTCATACGGCCCTTGCGGCGCAACGGACTGTCGGAGTGGAACAGGAAGAATCCAGTATCGACCTCCACTGCCACGTTGTGATGGAACGGGTAGTACTGGCTGAGTTCGAAGGTCTCGAAGCCGTCGATGGCGACGGTTCCACAAGCAGGCACGCCCTCGGTCATCTTAGCATGGAACAGCAAGCAATGGCGGCCCAGGCGGGCCATGTGGCGGTCAACGGTACTCGGCGAGACATCCAGGGCCCTGGCGATCTGCCTGTTGGCCATGCAGCCGACGGTCATAAGGAAGATCCTGCGGTCCAGCTGTGGCAGCTTCTGCCAGTAGGTCGTCGAGAACGTCTGTGTACTGAAGTTGCGGCCGCAGTGGAGACACGTGAACCGTCGGATACGTTGTGGTCGCGCGAGGCGTGTGTACCAGCCCTTGCGTTTGTAGCGCCAGGAGTCGGTGGAGCCGTTGTGGTGCTTGCAGTTGGGATTGGGGCAGTGGGGCGGTTGCCAGCCGGGTCGTTTCGATAGCATGTCCCCGGTGCTGCAGGTTCGGCGCCGGGGACATTATCCGAGGCAGAACTAAAGAAAACCGCCCCCCGCGCTGAGCGGGGGGCGGTGCGAACCACCGGCCGGGGCCGGTCGGGCTGCTACCTTTCCAGCAGCTTCTGGCTCTCGATCACGCGCTTGATGGTCTCCGCGTTGAGGACCTTGAACTCCACGCGACGGTTGCGGGCGCGGCCCTCGGCCGTGCCGTTGTCGGCCACGGGCAGGGACTCGCCGTATCCGACGACGGAGTACTGGTCGTGATTGATCTCCGGGAAACTGGCGATCATGTAGTCGAGCACCGACTGGGCGCGGCTCTCGGAGAGCTCCTGGTTCAGGGCCTCGCCGCCCTGGGAGTCGGTGTGTCCGCCGATCTCGACCCGCAGCTCGGGCCAGTTGATCAGGGTCTCGCCGATGCTGTTCAACTCGTCGAAGCTCGAGGGCTTCAGCTCGGCGGAGCCCGACTCGAAGGTGACCATCGACGTGCGGATCATGCCGGTGTCGAGCAGCTCGGTCTCGGTCGCCGTGATGGCGATGGGACAGCCGTCCGGGTCCACCTGCAGGTGCGAGGGCGTGTCGGGGCACGCGTCGAGGCCGTCGAGGACGCCGTCGCCGTCGCTGTCGCTCGGGCAGCCGGAGTCGTCGATGGTGGCGCCGGCGGGCGTGTCGGGGCACTGGTCGAGGCCGTCGAGGACGCCGTCGCCGTCGCTGTCGCTCGGGCAGCCGTGGCGGTCGATGGTGGCGCCGGCGGGCGTGTCGGCGCATTCGTCGAGGCCGTCGAGGACGCCGTCGCCGTCGCTGTCGCTCGGGCAGCCGTCGAGGTCGACGGTGGCGCCGGTGGGCGTGCCGGGGCAGAGGTCGTCGCGGTCGCGCACGCCGTCGAGGTCGCTGTCCTTGCTGCCGCGGCCGAAGCCGAACTGCAGGCCGGCGGTCACGATGAGGTTGTGGGTCGAGGCGCCGTCGTTGACGAAGCCCGACTGCAGGTCGGTCATCACGTCACGGACCTCGATGCGGAAGTCGCGGCGGCTGACGTTGTCGCCGCCGAGGCGGATCTTGAGGCCGGCGCCGGCCTCCCAGCCGTTGAGCTTGGCCTCGTCGTTGCCCAGCCAGCCGGCCTTGGTGTTGAACTGGGCCCAGCCGCCGGTCAGGTAGGGATTGATGACGGCGCGGGGCAGCAGGTTCAGGACCAGGTCGACACCGGTGTGGTGGACCTTGGTCTCCGCGGCGTCGGCGATGCGCTCGGTCTTGGTGTACCCGTAGGTGCCCTCCACGCCCAGCCAGGGGACGAACACGATGGCGGCGCGCCCGCCGTAGATCAGCTTGTCTTCCAGCCCGATGTCGTCGGACCAGATCGTGGTGCCCGCGTAGGGACTGATGGTGAAGAGGGAATAGTCTCCCCAGTCCTCGTCGGCGCGGGCCGACGGCGACACGAGCAGCAGCAACACCACCAGCAGCACGAGCCTGTCGAGAGTGGGTTTCATGGTCCTGGCCTCCTGTGTGCAGGTTCGACATATGCGCGGCGCGCGTCCCGACATGCTCGGGTGCGTCACCGAAAACGTTCCGTCAACGAACCATTGACACGCCGTGGGCGGGAAAGTCACAGGGGGCGAATTCCGAGAGGTGCGATACTTGACCGGTTGCACGACCGGCGTGATGTGCCCGATACTCCCACGTGACTTCTCCGCTCGGGCCGTGTCGATAGCAGTGGAATTATTAGGGGAGACGTCTCGGATGACAAGCGATGAAAAGCTCGTCGAGGCCGCCCGGGGCGCGCCGGACGGCGACACGCGCGCCTTCGACGAACTCGTGGTGCGCCACCAGGGGCGTATCCTGGCCAATTGCAGGTACTTGAGCGGTTGCGCCGAGGAGGCCCACGATCTTGCCCAGGAGGTCTTCGTGAAGGCCTTCTTCGGCCTGAAGCGCTTCCAGGGACGGTCACAGTTCGGGTCGTGGGTCCAGCGCATCAAGGTGAACCACTGTTTGAACCACCTGCGCAAGCGCAAGGGCAAGTCGTTCCTGGACGTGGACGATCCGGTACTCGCGGGCGAGGACGTGCTGCAGGCTCCGGCCACCCCCGAGACCGACGCCGGCCGCCGCGACATGCGCGACCGGATCCGCGAGGTGCTCGACGCCATGCCCGACACCCTGCGCATCCCGCTGATCATGCGGGACCTGGACGGCTTCTCCTACCAGGAGATCGCGGACAGCCTGGATCTGGGCCTGTCCGCCGTGAAGATGAGGATCAAGCGCGCGCGGGAGGAGTTCCGCCGCCTCTACGACGACAGAGGGACTTGACGTGAACGACGAGCACGGGCGCCGGGACGACGGCGAGGACATCGACACCGGCCAGGCCATCGCCGAACTGGCCACGCTGCGCGAGACGCCGGTCGAGGGCTTCGTCGACCGGATCCGCCGCAGCGTGCAGCGGCGCCTGCTCGTGGCGCAGACCGCGGACTTTTCCCTCGGCGTCTTCATGCGCACCATGTTCGATTACCTGGCGGCGATCCTGGACGCGTTCCGCGGATCCCAGCCGCCGCGGGAGGGGAGTGACTGATGGACGACGGGTTTTCCCTCAAGACGGCCGCCCTGGACGTGCTGAGCAGCCTGGCCGACGCCTTCGCCGAGTTCGTGCCGCGCGCCTTCACCGGCCTGATCGTGGTGCTGCTGGGCATCCTGCTGGCCAAGCTGGCCGAGAAGGCCATCCGCACGGCCTTCGAGAAGCTGCGTCTGGACGACCTGCTCGAACGGGTCGGGCTCACGGACGTGCTGGGCCGCCTCGGGCTGCGCCAGCCGCCCGGCCAGGTGCTGGCGCGCCTGGTGTACTGGATGCTCGTGCTGCTCTTCACCCAGAGCGCCGCCCAGGCGGTCGGCCTGGCGGTCGTCGCCGACGCCATCGCCGCCTTCTTCTCCTACACGCCCAACATCATCGCGGCCGCGCTGGTGTTGATGATCGGCATGATGATCTCGCGCTTCGTGGGCGAGGCCATCACGCGCGCCGCGGCCGATTCCGGCGTGGAGTTCGCGCCGACCCTCGGCCGCGCCGCCTCCACGCTGATCTTCTTCGTGGTGGCCGTGATGGCGGTCTCCCAGCTCCGCATCGACACGCAGCTGGTCAAGTCCGTGGTGCTGGTGCTGCTGAGCGGCATGGCCGTGGCCCTGGCCCTGACCTTCGGCCTGGGCACCCGCGACATCACGCGCAACCTCGTGGCCGGCTACTACGTGCGGAAGCTCTTCAAGGTGGGCGAGACGGTCACCGTCGCCGGCGAGAGCGGCACCCTGGCGGGCGTGACGACGCTGCAGACGTTGATCGAGCGCGACGGGGGGGTGGCTGCGGTGCCCAACAAGGTCTTCCTGGAAGAGGTGGCTCGCAGCTGATATCCGGGCGAAGCCATGTGTGAGTGGCCCCTCTTCCGGGGGGCGCTCACCGGTTACATCCTGTAACCGGCTCGCTCGAATTCCGGGTCCTTCCGCCCTCCTGGCTCCAGGACCCTTCATACGCCCCCGGAAGAGGGACCACTCACACATGGCTTTGCCGATACCAGGCGCGTCGACTTCTCCAGGAAGACCTTGTTGGGATTCCGGTCCGAGGGTTTGATTCCCGGTTTTTCTTTTTCCTCTGTTTTGTGTCAAGTCCTTGGCCCTGCGGCCGATTCCTGATTGGAATTCGGGGATCTGATGTGCGCCCTCCTGAGGAGAGGTGTAGGTGGGCAAGGGTACGGACCTGTTGACACGTGGACTGCTCGGCGCGGACGGCTTGCCCGTCGACGCGGCGGAGTGGTTCGTGTCGTTGCGGGGCATGCCGCCCGAGGACGCGGAGCACGCGTTGCGCCTGCACGCGGACCTCGGCGTCTCCGACCTGCACATGAGCCAGCACGAGGCCGTCTGGGTGGTCGACCTGGAGAGCCACCGGCTGTGCGCGCTCACCTCCTCCGCGGCCTGCATCTACGGGCGGCCCTTCGCCGAGCTGCTCGAGACGCCCGGGGACTTGTGGCGGGCCATCCCCGACGAGGACCGCGTCGAGCTGGCCGACTTCTTCACCATGTGCGCCGACGGCCAGGCCGCGGTGCGCTACTTCCGCATCGAGCGGCCCGACGGCGAGATCCGGCACATCTCCGAGCGCGCCGTCCTGCTCCGCGGCGAGGACGGCCGCCCCCGCCGCGTCAAGGGCATGCTGATCGACGTCACCGACGAGCAGCGCCTCACCGACACCCTCGATCTCTTCCGCTTCGCCATCGACAAGGCCCAGGACGCCGTGTTCATCATGGACACCGACTTCCGCTTCCTGGAGGTCAACGAGGCCGCCTGCCTGTCGCTGGGCTACGACCGGCGGAAGCTGATCGGCATGCAGGTGCCCGAGGTCGATATCGACTTCCCGGCGCCGGCCCTCGACCAGATCCTGGACGTGTTGCGCCAGGAGGGCAGCGTGCTGCTCGAGGGTCGTCACAAGACCCGCAGCGGCCGCATCTTCCCCGTGGAGATCGCGGGGAACCACTTCGAGTTGAAGGAACGGGAGTTCATCTGCGTCTTCGCGCGCGACATCACCAAGCGCCAGGCGGACGAGGTGGAGCGCCGCGAACGGCTCGGTCGCCTGAAGCGCCACAAGCGGGCCTTCGAGAAGCTGGCCGGGGCCCCCGACCTGCACGAGGGCGACCGCCGCGAGGCCCTGAAGGTCATCTGCGAGACCGGGAGCGAGGCCCTGGACGTGGAGCGCGCCAGCGTCTGGCTGCTCGACGATGCCCAGGAGGCCCTGCGCTGCGAGAACCTCTACGTACAGACGTCGGACGAACACCTCGACGACATCGTCCTCGACGCCGGCAGCTATCCGGCCTACTTCGAGGCCGTACGGACCGCGCACGTGGTCGACGCCCACGCGGCGACGACCGACCCGCGCACCAGCGAGTTCGCCGAGGGCTACCTCAAGCCCCTGGGCATCACGTCGATGCTCGACGTCTCGATCCGCATGTCGGGCCGCCTGGTGGGCGTCGTCTGCTTCGAGCACGTGGGGCCGCCGCGCACCTGGACGTCCGAGGAGACGACCTTCGCCGGCACCATCTCCGAGACCGTGGCCCACCAGCTGGAGCGTTGCGAGCGCCAGCGGCGGGAGGCCCAGCTCGGCGAGGAGCGCCGCCGTCTCAAGACCCTGATCGGCAGCCTGCCGGGCATGGCTTTCCGCATCCGCAAGGCCGAGGACTGGCCCGTGGAGTTCATCAGCGAGGGCAGTACCGAGCTGACCGGCTGGACGCCCTACGACCTCATCGGCAACCGCAACGTGCGCCACATCGACGTGGTTCATCCCGACGACCAAGCGATGGTCTGGGAGGCCATGGACGACGCCCTGCGCAACCGCTACGCCTACGAGGTCGAGTACCGGATCATCACGAAGCAGGGCGAGGAGAAGTGGGTCTGGGAGAAGGGCCAGGGCGTCTACGACGAGACGGGCGAGCTGCTGGCCGCCGAGGGCTTCGTCACCGACATCTCGGGACGTATCCGGGCCGAGCAGGCCATGCGGGACAGCGAGTTCCGCCACCGCGAGCTCTTCAACAACATGAGTTCCGGCGTGGCGGTCTTCGAGACCGGGGACGGCGCCGACTTCCACTGCACGGACCTCAACAAGGCCGGCGAGCGCATCGACGGCCTGAACAGGATCGATCTCCACGGCAGCGACGCCCGCGAGGTCTTCCCCGGACTCGAGAGCTGCGACCTGCTGGACGTCATGAAACGCGTCTGGCGGACCGGCCGGCCGGAGGGCGTCGACGCCTTCGTCTACCGCGACGACTGGGGCGAGACCTGGCGCGAGGCCTACGTCTACAAGCTGCCCAGCGGCGAGATCGTGCTGGTCTACGAGGACGTGAGCGAGAACATGAAGCGGCAGGCGGACCTGCGCCTGAAGCAGTTCTCCATCAACCAGTCCAGCGACTCCCTGTTCTGGATCGCCCGCGACGGGACCTTCATCGACGTCAATGACACCTCGTGCGAGAGCTACGGCTACGCCCGCGACGAGCTGCTGCGGCTGAGCGTCTTCGACCTCACCGACGAATACACGCGCGAGAGCTGGCAGCAGAGGTGGCGCGAGATCAGCGAGCACGGCGCCGTGCGCAAGGAGGGCGTCCACAAGAGCAAGTCCGGCAAGGTCTTCCCGGTGGACATCTCCATCAACTACCTGGAGTTCGAGGGCCGCGACTATCTCTGCGCCATGGTGCGCGACATCACGGCCCGCAAGGCGGCCGAGGAGCACATCAACAGCCTCAACCAGTCGCTCGAGAAGCGGGTGGAGGAGCGGACCGCCGAGCTGCGCGACAGCCGCGAGAAGTACCGGCTGCTGATCGAGAGCCTGCGCGAGAAGTACATCTTCTACTCGCTCACGCCCCGGGGCACCTTCGCCTACGTGAGCCCGTCGGTCGAGAACGTGCTGGGCTACGACATCAAGAACTTCACGGGCCACGACGTGCTGGCCATCGTCGCGGGCGAGCAGCGCGATGAAGTGGAGCGGAGCACGGCGCTCAGCCTGAAGGGCGAGGCCCAGTCGACCTTCGAGACCGAGGTCCGGCACCGGGACGGCAGCCTGCGCGTGATGGACGTCATGCAGGTCCCGGTCTGCGACGATGACGGCAAGGTGATCTCCGTCGAGGGCATCGCCCACGACGTCACCGACCGCCGGCGCGCCCAGGAGATGATCCGGGACCAGCAGGACCAGCTGCTCGAGTCGGAGAAGATGGCCGCCCTGGGCCGGCTGGTCGCGGGCGTCGCCCACGAGATCAACACGCCGGTGGGCATCGGCGTCACGGCGGCCTCCCATCTCCAGGAGCGGGTCGTCCACTACCGCGGCCTCTACGAGGCGGGCAAGCTGAGGCGCTCGGAGTTCGAGTCCTTCCTGCAGGAGAGCGGCGACTCGGCGGGCATGATCATGTCGAACCTCGACAAGGCGGCGCAGCTGATCCAGGGCTTCAAGGGCGTCGCGGTGGACCAGACCGGCGAGGGCCGGCGGCGCTTCGACCTGAAGCAGTACCTGGACGAGGTGCTGCTCAGCCTGCGGCCCGAGTTCAAGCGCACCGGACACACGGTGGCCCTCGCCTGCGACGAGGACATCGTGGTGGACAACTACCCCGGCGCGGTCTCCCACACGATCACCAACCTGGTCATGAACTCGCTGATCCACGGCTTCGAAGGCATCGATACGGGCGAGATCACGATCGAGGCCTCCTCCGACGGGGAGAACGCCACCATCGTCTTCGCCGACAACGGCGTCGGCATGACCAAGGAGATCCGCCGGCAGATCTACGACCCGTTCTTCACGACCCGGCGCGGCCAGGGCGGCAGCGGACTGGGCATGCACGTGGTCTACAATTCGGTCACGAATTCGCTGGGCGGGAGCATCTCCTGCGCCAGCAGCCCCGGCGAGGGCGCAACGTTCACCATAGAGTTCCCCCTGCGGAACAGGAGCGGCGATGACGCGGCTCGATGACGACATCCTCTTTGCCGACGAGGACGTGATCCTCCCGTCGGACGGATCCGCCGAGGACGCGATCCCGGAGGCCGCCAAGGCCCCCTGGAAGCTCCTCATCGCGGACGACGACGAGGAGGTGCACACCCTCACGCGGCTGGTCCTCTCGGGCTTCGAGTTCGAGGCGCGCGGGCTCGAGTTCCTGAGCGCCCACTCGGGCCGGGAGACCGTCGAGATGCTGCGCCGGCATCCCGACACCGCGCTGGTGCTGCTGGACGTCGTCATGGAGAAGGACGACGCGGGCCTGCTCGCGGTCCGCAAGATCCGCCGCGAACTGGACAACCACTTCGTCCGCATCATCCTGCGCACCGGACAGCCCGGCCAGGCCCCGGAGCAGGAGGTCGTCTCCTCCTACGACATCAACGACTACAAGGCCAAGACGGAGCTGACCTCCCAGAAGCTCTACACGACCGTCACCGCGGCCCTGCGGGCCTATCGCGACCTGCGCACCATCGAGAGCCAGCGCTCCGGCCTGGAGAAGGTCAACCTGGCCTCGCGCTGCCTCTTCGAGTGCCAGAACCCCGCCGAGTTCGCCATCGAGGTCATGGACCAGATGTCCGAGATGCTCCGTTCCGGCGAGGGGAGCGGCGGCGGCGAGATCCACGGCGTGCTGACTGAGTGCAAGGGCGAGGGCGGCAACGTGATCGCGGGGGTGGGGCGTTACGCCGGCCGCGAGGGCGAGCCCACGCGCAAGGTCGTGGGCGCGGCGGATCTCGAACTGCTGAAGGACGTGCGCGAGGAGCGCCTGGAGCGCATGCTCGACGACGGCTACGTGTGCTTCCTCACGTCGCGCGGCGGCGTCGAGGGCCTGATCCTGCTGCGCGGCGAGGTCGCGCTCACGGGGGTGCAGCGCGAGCTGATCTCCACCTACGCGGCCAACGTCCGCGTGGCCTACGACAACATCCATCTCAACCGCGAGATCATCGACACCCAGAAGGAGGTCATCCACACCCTGGGCGAGGTGGTGGAGAGCCGCTCGCAGGAGACGGCCAACCACGTGAAGCGCGTGGGCTGGCATTCCTACCTGCTGGGGCGTCTCGCGGGACTCTCGGAGCAGGAGGCCAAGCTGCTGCGCATGGCGGCCCCCCTGCACGACGTCGGCAAGATCGGCATCCCCGACGCCATCCTCAACAAGCCGGGCAAGCTGACCGACCGCGAGCGCGAGATCATGCAGACCCACGCCGAGATCGGCTACATGATCCTGGGCAACTCCACGCGCCCGGTCTTCAAGGCCGCCTCGATCGTGGCCCACGAGCACCACGAGAAGTGGGACGGCAGCGGCTACCCCCGCGGCCTCGCCGGCGAGGACATCCACATCTACGGCCGCATCGTGGGCCTGGTGGACGTCTTCGACGCGCTCGGCCACGAGCGCGTCTACAAGCCCGCCATGCCCCTGGAGAAATGTCTCGAGATCATCCGCAGCGAGAGCGGCCGCCACTTCGAGCCGCGCCTGGTCGACCTCTTCCTCGAGCACCTCGACAAATTCCTCGCCGACGGCGAGACCTCGCAGATCGGCGAGGAAGCGAAGCCCGAACCCGTCCTGGTCTGATCCCGCCGCCAGCCACGCGCACCGCCGCCCGGACGACCGGGCCGGCCGGTTCGTCGCGCCGGGCGCTCAGACCTCGAGTATGGAGACGGCGCGGTCGATGTCCTCCGGGCGGAGGTAGACCACGTAGCCGTAGCCCATCAAGCCGTCGGAGATGCCGCTGGAGGAGGCCACGTTGATGCCCGCGTCGTACAGGCGCCGGTGGATCTCCACCAGGGCCCCGAGCTCGTCGTCGCCCTGGATGAGCAGGGCGCGGTGGGGGCCGTTGAGTTCGAGGCCGCTGCCGTCGAGGGCCTCGACCATGTTGTCGGGATCCTCGGGGAACAGCGCCAGCTGGGTGGAGGAGGCGGAACCGGGGATGACGTGGAAGACGAGCAGGTTGACGTCGTGGCCGGCCAGTTCCTTGAGCACGCGGCACGCTTCGCCGGGCTGGTCGGGCACCTTGACGTAGTAGTATTCGATGGCGCGGATGGTCCGGGGCATCGACGTCTCCTCTCGGGGTCGATCGCGGGTAGGCTTTTCGCTCGTCTCGTCTGCATCCTATCACATACTAGCGGCCCGTGGGCAAGGCCGCAGTGCGGCCCGGCCCTGTCTGGCGGGGGCGGTCTGTGCTATATTCTGGCCGCGCGGGAACGTCTCGAAGGCCCGATCCGAAGAGTCGAGGACCATCATGAGTGATATCCGGAAGACCAAGGCCCAGCTCGTGTCGGAGGTGCGCGAGCTCCGCGAAAAATTCGCGCGCCTGGAATCGGCCCTCGGCCAGACCGACGCGCGCATGCGCTCGCTGATCGACCTGGCGCCGGTCATGGTCTGGGAGATCGACCCGGACGGGATCATCACGCTTTCCCAGGGCCGCGCCCTGGAAATCATCGGTTACGCGCCGGGCGAACTGGTCGGCACCGACGCCAAGGACCTGTTCGGCGACGAGCCCCTGCTGGCCGCCGATATCGAGGAGATACTCTCCGGCAAGGAGATGACCACCACGCGCGTGTTCGCGGGACGCCTCATCGAGGCGCGCCACACCCCCGTCCTCGACGCGGACGGCAAGCTGGAGCGCGTGATCGGCGTGGGCATCGACGTGACCGAGCAGCGCGAGGGAGAGGTCAACCTGCGGGAGCTGTCCGACCGCTTCTCCCTGGCCCAGCGCATCGCCCGCCTCGGCAGCTGGGAGTGGGACCTGCGCGACGGCCGCCAGATCTGGTCCGACGAGACCTACGAGATCTTCGGCGTCTCGCCCGACTCCTTCACGCCCCACTTCGATTCCTTCCTGGAGTTCGTCCACGAGGAGGACCGCCACCGCGTGCGCGCGGCCCTCAACCGGTCGCTGGCCGACGCCGACACCAGCTTCGGCGTGCAGCACCGCATCGTGCTGGGCGACGGCACCGTCCGCCACCTGCAGACCCGCGGCGAGATGCTGCAGCGCCAGGGCAGCAAGCCGCAGCGCATGATCGGCACCTGCCAGGACGTCACCGAACAGGTGCTCGCGGACGCGGCCCTGCAGGAGAGCGAGCGCCGCTTCGCGCTCTTCATGGACCACCTGCCGGCGGCCGTGATGATCAAGGATCACGAGAGCAAGCTCCTCTACGCCAACAAGTACATGCGTGAGGTCTTCGCGCCACCGCTGCGCCGGGTCCGCAAGGCGAGCGCCGCCATGCCGAAGAAGATCGTCGACGGCTGGCTCGCCGCCGACCGCCGCGCCCTCAAGGAGGGGCGGCACGAGTGCGAGGAGAACATCCCGGACCACACGGGCGGCTACCGCTGGATGCACACCGTGAAGTTCGCCCTGCCCCGGGACGAGGCGCCCCACATGATCGGCGGCATCTCCTGGGACATCGACGCGCGCAGGACGGCCGAGGAGGCCCTGCAGGAGAGCGAGCGCCGCTACCGCAGCCTCTGGGAAAACGCGCCCATCGGACTGTGGCTGGAGGATTCCTCCGGCGTGGTGCAGTACCTGGAGGACCTGCGCGCCCGGGGCGTGGAGGACCTGTCGGCCTACTTCGACGAGCACCCGGCGGAGATCCGCCGCTGCGCGTCCCTGGTGAAGGTCCTGTCCGTGAACCAGGCCGCCGTGGACCTGCACGGGGCCAGCGATCCCGCGGAGCTCTGCGTCGGCCTCGACGAGATCCTGGACGAGGAGGCGATGGCCGCCTACAAGCAGGTGCTGATGGCCATCGCCGAGGGACGCACCTCCATGGACTTCGAGACCTGCGTCGAGACTCCCGACGGCGAGATCCGCACGTTCGCCGTGCACTTCTTCACGCCGTCGGAGTACGAACGCACCTGGCAGCAGACGATCATCGCCACCACCGACATCTCCGAGCGCCGGCGCATGGAGGAGGAGCTGCGGCCGCGAGAGGCCGCCAGCCGCGCGCTGCTCGACGGCATCTCCCACGAGCTCAAGACGCCGCTGAACTCGATCATCGGCTTCACCGGCGTCATCCTGCAGGGCATGGCGGGCGGGCTCAACGACGAGCAGCGCCGCCAGCTAGGCATGGCGCGGCAGAGCGCGGGCCACATGCTGGGCCTGATCGAGGACGTGATCGACGTGACCCGGCTCCAGACGGGCAGCCTCGAGGTGGAACGGGAGGTGGTCGACCTGGGCGGGACCGCGGCGCGGGTCGTGGACGAGGCCGGGGACGCCGCCGCCGCCAAGGGCCTCGAGCTCGACGTGGAGATCCCCGCGGGACTGCCCGCGGTGGCGGGGGACCGCCGCCGCGTGCGGCAGGTCCTGGCCAACCTGGTCGAGAACGCCATCAAGTTCACCGAGACGGGCGCGGTCCGTATCGATTGCCGGGAGGCCGACGGCCGGGTGGAGGCGCGGGTCGCGGACACGGGACCCGGCGTGGCGCCCGAGTTGCGGACACGCATCTTCGAGCCCTTCCAGGGCGCCGGCAGCACCACGGGCACGCGCGAGGAGGGAACCGGGCTCGGTCTCCATCTCAGCCGCGGCATCGCCCGGCTGCTGGGCGGCGACCTCGTGCTGGAATGCGAGGCGGGCGGCGGCAGCACCTTCGTGCTCACCCTGCCCGTCCAGGCCGACACCATCGAACCGTCCACCACGGAGGCGGCGCCGTGATCCGCATTCTCGTCATCGAAGACAACGAGCAGAACCTGTACCTGACCCGCTTCATCCTGGAGCGCGGCGGACTGGAGGTGGTGGAGGCCCGTGACGGGCAGTCCGGGCTCGAAGCGGCCCGCGAGAGCGCGCCGGACCTCATCCTGCTCGACATCCAGCTGCCGGGCATGGACGGCTTCGAGGTCGCCCGGGCCCTGCGCGCGGCGCCGGGCACGGCCGCGACGCCCGTCGTGGCCCTGACCTCGTTCATCATGGCCGAGGACCGCGCCCGCGTGATGGAGGCCGGTTGCGACGCCATGATCGAGAAGCCCATCGACCCCGAGGGATTCCTGGACGAGGTGCTCGGCCACCTCACGCCCGGCCAGGCCTGACGGCCTGCAACATAGCGGCGGCGCCTGCGTGTTAAGACTGCCGTTCGCACAGTTCCACCGGAGGAGACCCCAGATGCGCATCAGCACGGTCATCGCCGTGGCCGGCGTCCTGTTCGCCGGCGTCGCGCTCGCCGCCAAGATCCCCGTCCGCACCCTCGACGACCTGCCCCGCCATGCCTACCCCCTGGCGGTGCCGGTGTCCGAGCTGATCCAGTCGAGCGGGGACTTCACGGCCTTCGCCGCGGCCGTGCGCGCCGACATCGAGGCGGATCTCGAGACCTACGAGATCCAGGACGCATCGACCCTCCAGGCGAAGTACACCAGCCTGCTCACCCTCGACGTCATGGACAGCCGCCACGCGTCGGCCCTCGACCTGATCGAGCGCATCCGCGCCCTCGAGGACAAGGAGGCCGTCCGCCTGACCACCGGGCTCACGGCGACCTCGGTCATCCGCGCCCGCGAGGCGACGGGCGAGGCGACGGGCGATCGCTACCTGGCCGCCTTTGCGCGCCACCTGCGCGACCAGCTCGAGGCGCTGCCCTGGGAGACGATCCAGACGCGCATCGTCCAGCAGAAGGGGCGCCTGGAGATCATGAGCGAGACCCTGCTGGTGGGCATGGTGCAGGCGCAGATCGATCCCGTGGTGGCCGCCAAGGGCGAGATCAGCTCCGACCTGGCGGAGACGGTGCTCAACATCGGCTACGCCCTGCAGTACGCGCTGCCGCTCAAGAAGCCCATGCTGGCGATCTACGACGAGTTCATCGAGGGGCGCCGGGTCGTCAAGCCGGACATCTGGGCCGGGCGCGCGCTGGTGCTGAACCCCGGCGCGGGCCACGCCGAGGTCGTGGTCGGCATCTGGGATTCGGGCGTGGACATGTCCGTCTACGAGGGGCGCCGTTTCGTCAACGCGGCCGAATCCTTCGACGGCGTGGACGACGACGGCAACGGCTTCGTCGACGACGTGCACGGCATCGCCTACGACTACCGGGGCGTCTACGAGCCGCACCTGCTCTACCCGCTGGGCGAGGACGCCCCGCGCATCGGCCGCGTCCTGGACAAGGTGAAGGGCCTGATGGACCTGCGCGCCGGCGTCGACAGCCCCGAGGCCGACGACCTCAAGACCTACCTCGCAGGGCTCGAGACCGGGGAGGTCAACGACTTCCTCGAGGACATGTCCCTCGCCGCCCTCTACACCCACGGCACCCACGTGGCCGGCATCGCCGCCCGCGGCAATCCCTACGCCCGGCTGCTGGGCGCGCGCATCTCCTTCGACCACCACACCATCCCCGCGCTGCTGACCGAGGAGATGGCCCGGCGCCACGCGGCGTCCTACGGCGAGACCACGGACTACTTCGCGGCGCACGGCGTGCGCGTCGCCAACATGAGCTGGGGCTGGGGGCTCAAGGAGATCGAGGGCATGCTCGAGAGCAACGGCTGGGGCGCGGACACCGCCGAGCGCTCGCGCCAGGCCGCCCGGCTCCTGGGCATTCTCGAGGAGGGCCTGCACGCGGCCCTCGCCGGCTCGCCGGATATCCTCTTCGTCGCCGCGGCGGGCAACGAGGACAACGACGTGGCCTTCGACAAGTACATCCCCTCGGCCTTCGACCTGCCCAACCTGATGGTCGTGGGCGCGGTGGACCAGGCGGGGGAGGCCACGGGCTTCACCAGTTCCGGGCGCAACGTCCGGATCTACGCCAACGGTTTCGAGGTGGAAAGCTACGTGCCGGGCGGGCGGAAGATGAAGCTCTCGGGCACGTCCATGGCCGCGCCCAACGTGTGCAACCTGGCGGCCAAGCTCTTCGCGCTGGATCCCACGCTCACGCCCCCGCGGGTCGTGGAGCTGATCGGCGCGGGCGCCGACGACCGGCGCGGCCTCCGGCTGCTCAATCCGCGCCGGACCGCGGCATCGGTTCGTCGTTGAGATCCCCGCGGCAGAGGGTCAGGTATTCGCCTTCCCCGTCCAGATAGGCGACCCGTCTGCCGTCCCAGGAGAGGGTGGCGTGGCGCAGCTCCCTGTCCCCGATCCAGTAGCTGGTCGTCGAACCCGTGACCAGGTTGTGGATCTTGTAGTGCCACCCGTCGGCCGACACGTAGCCGATGGCCGCGCTGTCGCCGCTCCAGCTCGGGCAGCGGCCCCTGCCGATGGCCTCGGCCTCGTCCCCCGTGAAATCCATCCAGGCGATCAGGCCCTCGGGGCTCTCGTAGGCGATGCGCGAGCCGTCGCGCGAGATCCGCGCCGAGGGCGCGCCCTCGAGGATCTCGGGGCGCCGCGAGACGAGGACCTGTGCGCGGGCGCTCCCCCAGTCGAGGGTGTAGAAGGAACGCCATAACCCGACGGCGCGGGTGCCGTCGCGGGACATGGACAGCATGTGGGGCGAGGAGGCCTGGTTCTCGGCCAGGCCCACGTCCGGGCCGGTGAAGCGGTGCAGGAGCGTCGGCGGCGGTTCGGCCTCGATCTGGTTCGTGTCGGCGGCCATCACGCGCATGATCTGCTCGCCGCTGCTCCAGCCCTGGTAGAAGAAGATGCGGCCGTCGCCCAGGTAGCCCGGCGTGTAGGATCCCTCGCTCCAGATGGTGACGTCGGGGTCGCTGACCAGCAGGGGCAGGTCGCCGGGCGAGGGGGCCGTCTTCCAGACGCTGCTGGCCCAGTGGGCCGCGAAGACGATCCAGCGGCCGTCGTGGGACCAGTCGGGCGCCGCGTCGATGAGGAAGTCCGCCTCGGGGGCCACGAGCACGGTTTCGGACAGCCAGGGGCCGTCGCCGGGTCCGGGATCGGGGCCTCCGCCGGGATCGGTGGGGGCGGGGTCGCGCTCGCAGGCGGCCATGGGCAGCGCCAGCAGCGCCGCCAGGAGCCAGCACCGGCGGGTGGCGACCTTGTTTCCGCGCATGATACAGCTCCTTCTGCCGCGCAGGGGGTCGTGGCCGGGGTCTGAGACGACAAACTAGCAGAGAGGCCGCCGCCGGACCTCATTTTTTTCCATGATCCACCGAACCTGCCGGTGGTACGGTGCGTCTGGTAGGTCACGGCGGGCGAAATCCCGCGGAAAGGACCTCGGGACCTCATGGAACTGGCGCACATCCTCGAAAGCTGCCGCACGGGCGACGAACTCGCCTGGGAGATGCTGGTGCGCCGCTACCAGTCCCGGATCTTCGGCATCGCCTACACCTACGTGGGCGACTCCGACGAGGCGCGCGACATCTCCCAGGACATCTTCGTGCGGGTCTACCGCCATCTCGACGCCTGCAAGGACGCCGACCGCTTCCTGCCCTGGCTGATCCGCATCGCCCGCAACGCCTGCGTCGATCACCTGCGCCGCCGCAAGGCCCGCCCGCCGGCCCGGGACATCCCCGCCGAGGACGCCCTGCGGCTCGTGTCCGCCGACGCGCTGCCGGACGAGGATTACGTCCGCAGGGAACGACTGCGCATCGTGGAACACGCCCTGCAGCAGCTGAGCGAGATCAACCGCGAGATGATCCTGCTGGTCGGCGCCTCGCTGATCACCCTGCTGTCCTCCGGCGTGTCGTCGGGCATGGAACCCCTGCTGGGCATGCTGGTCGGTTTCATCTACTTCTACCAGATCTTCGACGCGGGACGCCGGGCGTCGCTCTACAACCGGGTCCTCGAGACCGGACGCGCGGGCCTGACGGCGGAGGGCATGGACCTGCCCGAGACCAACCCCTTCGTGGGCGGCGTGATCATGATCGCCGTCGGCGGCGTCGCCCTGCTGAACACCGTCTTCGGCTTCACCCTGGACTGGCTGGCGGACTGGTGGCCGCTCGCGATGATCGGCATCGGCGCCTGGCTGATCCGGAAGGGCAGACGCGAGAAGGATGAAGCGGCAGAAAGCTAGATAGGACAATCGCATACGCTTGTCGAGGGCGGGCCCCGGGCCCGCCCTTTCCTTTTGAATTCCCACTCAGGCCCTGTGCGGATATGCCGATGATAAAAAGTGAAATCCCGCCGTCAGCGATGACGGCATAAGCGGTTACGAGGACGGATGATGAAACGTCTGCGTCTCGACATACCCGTGGACACCCTCCGCCTGGCCACCCCGGTCGCGGCCTTCGTGCTGCCGGTGCTGGCCGGTCTGGTGGTCGGTCGCCACTACATGGACCTGATCCTCGACCACTCGGCGTTCCATCTGCTGCTGGAATTCGCGTGCATGTCCGTGTCGCTGGTGCTGGCGGGCTTCTTCCTGCTGCGGCAGGGGGACGGCGACGCCACCCACCGCTTCTGGCTGGCCAGCTCGCTGCTCGCGCTGGGCACCCTCTTCGGCTACCACGCCGTGACCCTGGAGGCGCCCGCGGCGGGCCTGATGCACGGGATGGCCGTCCTGTTCGGATCCGGCCTGGCGGCCATGGTCTGGCTGTCGCCGCAGCGGGTGGGCGAGGGCACGCTGCGCTGGCTGCCCCTCGGCACGGTGCTCCTGAGCACCATCGCGGGTGTGGCCCTGCAGGTCCACGCCGAGGATCTCGCCTTCCTGTCGGTGGGCTTCCAGGGCAACTTCAACATGCAGGTCGTCAACGTCCTGGCGGGGACCCTCTTCCTGGCCGCGGGCTTGAAGCTCGCGCTGCTGTGGTGGCGGCACCGCACCATCTCGATGCTGTGGATGTGCATCTTCGCCCTGCACCTGGGCGTCGGCTGCCTGACCCTGGCGGCCACCGGGAACACGCACGACTGGTGGTTCTGGCACGCGGCGCGGCTGTCGGCCCTCGCGGTCCTGACGGTCTATGCGGCCAGCTGCACCAGCGTAGAGTTCCGGCGGCTGGCCAGCGCGTCCCGGAAGCTGTCCCAGAGCGCGACGCGCTTCAAGGCCATCACCGAGAACACCTCCGACATCGTGTTCATCCTGGGCGGCAGCGGCTTGTACACCTACGTGAGCCCCGCCGCGGCGCGCGTGGCCGGCGTCAGGGAAGACGACCTGCTGAACCACCAGCCGGGCGGCTACACGCACCCCGAGGACAAGCCCAAGATCTTCAACGGCATCAAGCGGGCCACGAGCCGGCCGGGCGAGAGCATCCGCGTCGGCACCATCCGCGTGCAGCACAGCGAGGGCCACTGGCTGCACCTGGAGGGCATGTACACGGCCATGTACGACGTCGACGGCGTCGAGGGCGTGGTGCTCAACTACCGCGACATCACCGAGCGCATCCTCTCGGAGAAGGCGCTGCGCAAGAGCCGCCGCCAGCTCACCACCCTGATCGGCAACCTGCCGGGCATGGTCTACCGCTGCCGCGGCGACAAGGACTTCTCCATCGAGTACGTGAACGACTGCTCCATCAACCTGGTGGGCTACACGCCGGCCGAGTTCGTCGACGAACGCTCGGTCCGGGCCGTCGATGTGATCCACCCCGAGGACTTCCCCTACGTGCGCACGACGATCTGGGAGTGCGTGCAGGACCGGCGCTCCTTCGAGCTGCAGTACCGCGTGATCGCCAAGGACGGCACCGTCAAGTGGGTGTGGGAGCAGGGCGTCGGCCTCTACGACGACAGCGGCGACCTGGAGAGCGTCGAGGGCTTCATCCTGGACATGACCGAGCGCGTGCAGGCGGAAGACAAGCTGCGCCGCACCGAGTATTCCATCAACAGCGACTCGGACGCCGTCTACTGGATCGGCCGCGACGGCTCGCTTGAGGACGTGAACGACCGGGCCTGCCGCGTGCTGGGCTACTCGCGCGAGGAACTGCTCGGCATGAGCATCCACGACATCTCGCAGGATCTCGTCGCCGGGGAGTGGGACGAGGTGTGGGACGACGTCAAGCGGCAGGGCTCGGTGCTGATCGAGGGCGCCCATGTCACCAAGTCGGGCAAGGTCTTCCCGGTGGAGGTCTCGTCCAGCTACCAGGAGTTCGGCGGTCGCAGCTTCCACTGCGCCTTCGTGCGCGACATCTCCGAGCGCAAGGCCGCCGAGGATCAGATCCAGCGCATGAACCATGAGCTGGAGCGGCGCGTGGAGGCGCGCACCGCCGAGCTGCAGGAGACCCAGGCCCAGCTCGTGACCTCGGAGAAGATGGCGGCGCTGGGGAACCTGGTGGCGGGCGTGGCCCACGAGATCAACACGCCCCTGGGCATCGGCATCACCGCCGCCTCGCACCTCCAGCAGCAGCTCGACCGCTTCAACCGGCAGTACGAGGGCAAGGCCCTCAGCCGCGCCGAGCTGGAGACCTTCCTGGGCGCCGGCCACGAGGCCACCGACATGATCCTGTCCAACCTCAACCGCGCCGCCGAGCTGGTGCAGAGCTTCAAGCAGGTGTCGGTGGACCAGTCCGCCGAGGACCTGCGCTCCTTCGAGGTGGGCGAATACCTGCGCGAGGCCCTGCTCAGCCTGCGTCCCAAGCTCAAGCAGGGGGGGCACGAGCTCGAGCTGTTCTGTCCCGTGGCCCTGGAGATGCGCAGCTACCCCGGCGTGCTGGCCCAGGTGGCCACCAACCTGGTCATGAACTCGCTGCTGCACGGTTTCGAGGACCGCGAGGGTGGCCAGATCGTGCTGAACATCGACGAGGTGGGCAAGATGGTGCGCATCCTCTACCGCGACGACGGCCGCGGCATGTCCAGCGAGCAGGTCCGCAAGATCTACGACCCCTTCTACACCACCAAGCGCGGCCGCGGCGGCAGCGGCCTGGGCATGAACATCGTGTTCAACCTGGTCACCCAGAAGCTCGGCGGCACCATCGAGTGCCAGAGCGCCGAGGGCCAGGGCACCGCCTTCGTCATCGAGCTGCCTCGCCGCGTGCGGAAGGGCACCAAGAAGCCGGACGTCCCGGACGGGGTGCTGGCCAAGGTCTGAGTCCCGCCCCGGCCGTTCTTCCCGAAAAAGCGATATCCCCGCCGGCTGTTTGATGCCACATTCTGATGACGGGGCCCCAGATTCCTTGCAACTCCCCCTTGCCGCCGCCGTAGGAACCGCCAGAAAATTGGGGATTCATTTTTCCTGTACGCCCGCAATCCGGAGTCCGAGATCATGAACGTAACGCGGATCACCCTGCTCGCCGTCCTGCTGACCCTGTCCCTGTCGGGAGCGGCCGGCGCCGGCACCTCGCTCGTGCCCTTTCCCTTCATCTTCTACACGCCGGAGACCGAGCTGGCCGGCGGCGGCACGGTGCTGGTCTACCTGCGCGGCGACGACACGGACGAGCGGCCCTCGGTGATCTCGCCCATCTTCATCTACACGGCGAAGAAGCAGACCATGCTGTATCTCAACGGCGAGATCTACCTGGACGAGGCGCGCTGGCGGCTCGACTTCTCGGCCGGCTACACCAAGTTCCCCGACACCTTCTGGGGCGTGGGCAACGACGCGCCCGACGCCCGGGAGGAGGACTTCACCCCGGAGCGCACCCTCTTCGCCCTGGGCCTGAAGCGCGAGGTGTCGCCCGCCCTGTACCTGGGCGGCAGCTTCGGCTACGCCCGCCGCACCATGGTGCAGACGTGGGCCGGCGGCCTGATCGACACCGCGGCCATCCCCGGCACGCGCGACGGCAACGTGCTGATGGCGGGACTGTCGGTGACCCACGACGACCGCGACAGCACCACCTTCCCCCGCGCCGGCGGCTACCGCGAACTGGCGTTCTCGTCGGCCGGCGGCGCCCTGGGCGGCGACTACGACTTCCGCTCCCTCTCCCTGAACCTCTCCCACTACCGCGCCGTGGGAGAGACCTCCGTCCTGGCGGGCCAGTTCACGGCCTCGGCCCTCAGCGACGAGCCCCCCTTCGACATGCTCGGCCAACTCGGCGGCGACATGCTGCTGCGCGGGTACTACGCCGGACGCTACCGCGACCGCAACCTGCTCGCGGCCCAGCTCGAACTGCGCGGCCACCTGTGGCGCCGTCTCGGCGGCGTGCTCTTCGCGGGCGTCGGGGAGGTGGCGCGCGACCTTGACGGCTTCACCCTCGACGGCCTGCGCGCGGCCGGCGGCTTCGGGCTGCGCTTCCTGCTGAACCGCGACGAGGGTCTGAACCTGCGGATGGACTGGGGATTCGGCGCGGGGTCTTCGGGGTTCTACATGAGTTTGGGGGAGGCGTTCTGAGCGATATTTGATTTGTTATAGGTTCTGAGAGTCCATATCTCAGCATGATCAGTATATTCGCCAGCGGGCTCCTCACGACCTTTCTGATCTGGGCTTCTCGTCGAGATTCCGTAATCGCGTTGGTGCAGCAGTATATATAGTGCTTTTTTTTATGTTGTATGGAGAATTCTTTGGGCTCCTCTATGGGTTCCGTATAATCCGACTGTTTAGCCCGGCCTCTCTTGGCCCTTCCTAGCCCAAGACTCAATTGAATCACTCCTAATTGTTTTTCACAACCTTATGGATGCACAAAATGCGTCTTTCACGACAACTCTTAAACACCCCGTCATATTGCAAAGAAGGCAATGCAGGCGGCGTATTTTGTAAAGAAAATCCATTCATCAATGCAGCTTGATATCATCATTGTAAAACGGTAGGGTCCGATCTGTCCAATCTCCGGAGTCAATCTGAATACCTGATATTCCCAATTCGATTAATACGTGATGGTTGGGAGGCCAAAGGGATGAATCGCCATATTGTAGAGGCTATTGCGACTCCAGAGGAAAATCGAGGTCTCGCGATCAATTTACGCAGCAGGTTCTTTCGGAGACGCTACCTCGTGTTACTAGCCCTGCTGACCATCTTCTTGACATACGGAACCTACCAGTACAAGCGGTTTATCTTGGCGCCACCGGATTCTGATTGGACCGAGGTGAACATCGAGGACCTCCTGGCTGAGCGCTGGTACCAAACCCCCGACGATCGACGGCTCACCGAGGATCTAGAGAGGATCACCGACAGCAGCGCTATGAAGCTCGCGTCAGGGCTGTACTACCGGGAGTACAAACACCGGTATTCGCCAGGAGTCAAACAAACCCAATACGTACACGTCGGACCTACGCAATACCCCGTCATATATTCGATGGTGACTGAAGCCTGCACGGCTTTAGGAAGCATGGAAGGCGAACCGATCCAAGTGCCTAGCGTGTACATCGGTTGGACTGGAAAGCGCAGCTTCGAAGTGACAAACTTCAC
>CAZTWK010000019.1:0-68659 GCA_964617805.1 uncultured Fibrobacteraceae bacterium
GGTGGTGTGGGAGGGGAAGCCGAGCTAGCGCCCGGCTCCCCTATCCCGATTGCCGTCCGCTAGGTGTCGTCGTCGCCGCCCAGCAGCAGCGAGAAACCGAGGCTCATCTGCGGGCCGCTGTAGTTGACGCTGCCGCCCACGGGCCGGTCGAAGTCGCTCATCAGGTTCCAGCCCAGAGCGACCCCCGTCATGAAGTTGCGACCCGTGACGAAATCGACGCCCAGGTCGAGCCGCCCGCCGAAGGCCGTCTCCTCGCGCGCCTCCAGCACCGAGACCAGTCCCACGCTCACCTCGCTGTGGCTCCCGCGGTAGACCCCCATGACCGCACCGAGGTAGGGCCGGACCGAGGATCCCGCCTCCGCGCCGGCCACGTACTTCTTGAGGCCGACGAGGATGTTCCCGACGACCCCGGAGCTGGTGCCGGCGTTCGTGGGGCTCGCATGGGTCTCCGTGTCGAGGGCCAGGGCGCCGACGCCGATGGTCAGGGCCAGGTCCTCCTCCAGCCAGTGGCCGTAGGTCAGCCCGCCCAGGAGCCCGTCGCCCTGCACGGAAGTCGAGACGCCGGGAGCGACGGCCTCCACGCGCACATTGGCGGTCTGGCTCCAGTAGCCCAGGCGCAGCCCGAACTCGTGTCGTCCATCCAGCGTCTGGGCCGTGGCGCCGGTCGCGAGGGCCGTCAGGACGAGGCCCCCCAGGATCGTGTACAGCCGTCTCATCGTGTCAACCTCACTTCTGAATGCCGATTCATTTCCAAGTTCAGCGGTGTACGTGGGCCGCCCCGAAATGTTACTCCGCGTCCGGGGATGGACCCGTCGAGTGTGCTATGATGATGCGGCCCATCCAGATGCCGAATCGAGATTGCAGGAGGTCGTCATGACACGCACGTTGATCCGCGCCGCCGTGGCGCTGCTGGCCGCGGGCGCGGCCGTCGCCCAGCCCACCCTGGATTCGCTCTGGCCGGCCGACGACGGCACGCGCTGGGAGTACACCTTCCACGTCTTCGATCACGACGGCGACATCGACTTCACCTCGCCGGCGTTCCTGCAGCTCTCCGGCACGGCCATGACGCCCGGGGGCGAGGCCCAGGTCCTGCTCGAGGGGCACGACGAGGTGCCCGAGTCGCGCGATGCTGCGCCCCGCGGCCTTTCCTCCCTACTGGCGCGCGTCTGGCGCGCGCGGCCGGAACTGCGCGAAGCTCTCGCGGAGCTGCCCGCGCGGCAGGCGAACTGGTGGCCCCACTTGCTGCACGGTGGCTACTTCATGAAGGGCGCCGAGAACATCCAGATGTGGCAGGACATCTGGCTCCATCCCACCTGGATCTACCTGGAGGACGACATCTCCGAGGGCGCCACGTTCACGTTGCAACTGCTCCCGGAGATCACCGACGACATCTTCATGCACGGAACCGTGGGCGAGATCGGCGCCACCGTCGCGATCCCGGCCGGCACCTTCGTTGACGCGGTGCGCATGGATTACCTGGTGGACTTCGGCGTCGGCATCATCATGAACGATGAGGGCGAGAAGATCGGCACCATGCATGCCGAGACCGTCGGCCATGTTCACTACGTCCCGGGAGTGGGGCCGGTCGAGATGCTCGAGGAATGGATGCCGTTCGTGTGGATCGACTGCGACCACGCGGACTGCCCACCCGAATGGCTGGACCTGGAGGGCGACGTGGTTGAGACGGACACCCTCGCGCTGACCCGCGGGCCCGTGGCCCACGAGTCGGCGAGCTGGGGCGGGGTCAAGTCCCTGTACCGCTGAGGGCCGTCCGCCGCCGGTGACGCGCGAACGCGGCCCGCACCAGCAGCCGCGTGAAACCCGCGTGGCCATCCGGATCGTTGGCCAGGCAGATGTCGGCGCTGCCGGGATCGGTCGGCGGGTAGAAGACGCCGCAGTTGGGGTTGATCTCCAGCATGTGGGGCGTGCCGGCGCGGTCCACGCGGAAGTCGCAGCGCCCGAAGCTCGCGCCCTTGAGCGCGACGAAGAAGCGGGCGGCCTCGTCGCGCAGCCGCGCCGCCAGCACCGGGTCCGTCACCTGGAACGACGAGAGCTTGTCGTAGTCCACCCACTTCAGCTTGGCGTGCTTGAAACTCTCCCCCTCGGGGAAGCGGTACTGGATGGGCGCGTAGGTCCGGGGCCGCAGCGGATCGTCGGGATTCTCGGCGACCAGCACCGTGCACTCGGTCCCCTCCACGAATTCCTCGACCAGGGCGGCGCCGTGGCGCGAGACGATCTTGCGCACCTGCCGGCGCAGCCCGGCCGGCGTGCGGGCCCGCGAGTGGCGGCTCAGGTCGATGCTCGCGTAGCTGCTGTAGTGCTTGACGAACATGGGGAAGCGCAGCCGCTCGGCGGCGCGCTCGGCGTCCTCGACGGCACGCGCGATGATGTAGGCGGGCGTGGCGATGCCCTCGAGGCGACAGGCCGCCTTCATCTGCACGCGCGTCGGCTCGTAGTAGTCGGAGGTGGCGCCGGTGAAGGGCACGCCGTGACGCTCGAGGGTGTGCACCACCTCGATGCCGGGGATGTCCTGGTCGGCGGCGCCGTCGCAGAGGTTGAAGAAGAGGTCGTGGCCCTCGCGGATCAGGCGCGTGACGTGGGCGACGCAGGTCTTCTTCTTCAGCGTCGCCACGTGCCACTGCGCGTCGGGCATGAAGGGCCGCGGATCGCAGGGCCAGTCGTCCTTGGGGAAGGGATCGGCGTCGAGGTCCTGGGTCGTCAGCAGGCAGATGCGCAAGCTCGTCGACCTCCGGCTCAGGCGATCCCGCTGCGCGGGGTCTTGTCGGCCACGCGGCGCAGGCCCCAGGTCTCGGCGAAGGCTTCGAGCTCGGCCGAGGGCGCGCCGAGGTAGCGCATGTCGTCGAGTCCCATCTCGCAGGGCGCCTCGGGGTCGAGCCGCACCAGCCGGCGGCTGAGCAGCGCCTCCTCGCGGCCGGCTTCGAGCTTCTTGCGCAGGCCCTTGGCGCCGCGCACCGGCAGGGTCTCCACCCGGTCCAGATCTTCGTAGATGGCGCCGAGATCCGCGAACTCCGACAGCAGCGCCGTGGCCGCCTTGGGACCCACGCCGCGCACGCCGGGAATGTTGTCCACCGCGTCCCCGGTCAGGGCCAGCAGGTCGCAGACCTGGTCGGCGCGCACGCCCAGCTTGTCGGGCACCCGCTCCTCGCTCAGCCAGTCGTCCTTGGCCAGGTTCCAGATGCGCACGCCGGGCTCCAGGAGCTGGGCGAGGTCCTTGTCGCCGGTCACGATGACCACCTCGTGCCCTTCGCCGCGCAGGCGCGCCGTGAGGGTCGCGATCAGGTCGTCGGCCTCGTAGCCGGGAGTCATGGCCACGGCGAAGCCCATGCGCGCCACGAGCTCGCGGCAGAGGTCGAACTGGGGAACCAGGTCCTCGGGCGGTTCGCCCCGGTTCGCCTTGTAGTCGGGGAACATGTCGTTGCGGAAGGTCTTGGCGCCCGCGTCGAAACAGCAGACCGCCAGCGCGGGGTCCCTGTCGCGCAGCAGCTTCTGCAGGGTCATGCCCAGGCCGAAGACGGCGTTGATGGGCGTGCCGTCCGGGGCCGCCATGCTGCGCATGGCGTAGTAGCTGCGGAAGACGTAGGCCATGGTGTCGATGAGATAGGCTGTCTCGGGCATGGGGCGGCGGCTTTCCGGTTCGAACGGTCGTGAAGGGGCTCGCTGTCGTTCGTGGACGACAATCTCACCCCTGCGCGGCCAGGTCAATCATCGGGAGCGCTCATCGGTACAGGCGCTTCAGCGAGCCCCAGTCCCGCGTCTCGGCGGCGGTGGGCGCGTCGATGGTCACGGTGACCCGGCCGCAGCCGCTGTAGGTGTCGACGATCAGGTAGTAACGGCCCGCGGCGGGCGCCACGTAGGAGAGGCACTCCGGGTTGCCGTCGTCCTCGCCGGCCACGCAGGTGTTCTCCGGATCGCCGCAGTCGGACACCAGCCAGATGGCCAGGTCGATGAACCCGTAGGTGGGCGTCGCGCACACCGCGAAGGTCTCCCCGGCGGCCAGGTCGATGGCGTAGATGGCGTCCGGGCCGGCGGCGGGATAGTCGTCGGTGCATTCGGGGGCGGCGGGGGAGTAGTCGCCCCCGTACTGGCACAGGTCGACCTCGAACTCGGCGTGGCCGTAGGCCTGCAGGTCCAGGGGATTGCCGCAGTCGTCGTTGCCCGGGTTCAGGGAGCCGACGGCGTCCAGCACGTAGGCCTCGATGACGTCGTTGTCGCCGTACTCGTTGATCACGACGTAGTAGGTGCCGGCTTCCGGGAAGACCTGGAAGAGGCGGGAGTAGAGACCCTCGCCGCCGTCGTCGTCGTAGGCGAGCTGGGTGACGCAGTCGCCGGCGTAGAGGGTCATCTCCGTGTCGCCGCCCGACTGGCCGGGGCCGGGGCGGGTCTCGATGAGGAGTTCCAGGCCGGGGGTGGCGACGATCGCGAACCAGTCCGCGTCGCCGGCCGGCGAGAGGGCCGCGGCCATGGGCTCGCCGTTCGCGAGCGGGTCGGCCAGGGCGCAGGTGCCGTTGGGCTCGGATTCGACGGCGCGCACGTCCCCCGGGTAGGGCACGAGGGGTTTCGGCGGCGGCGTCTTGGCGACGGCCGATCCCATCGCCAGGGCGAGCACGATCAGGATCGACAAGTGGCGGCGAATGGAGTCTCCTCCCCTGGATTTCGAGAGACCAATATCATGAATATGGATAACCATATCTCAAAATAGTGGCCCTCTTCAACAGGAACTTGGAATGGGGTCGACCGGCGAAGCGTCTCCGCGTTCTCATTTGCGGCATGGCATTCATCACGGCCGCTCGTCGGGGGCGATGCGACGAGCTGGGGGGCGATCAAGCGGGTATACGGGCGCTAGGGCGAACCCGACCGGCCGTCTCCGGAATATTCCGTGCATGGCACGGTTCACCTGTTATGTTGGCTCCTCGACGTCATCCCACCAGCAAGGAGCCAACGATGGCGAAAGCGGAAAACGGCAGCACGGTCAAGATCCACTTCACGGGCAAGTACGAGGACGGCACGGTCTTCGACTCGTCCCGCGATCGCGATCCCCTCGAGTTCACCGTCGGCGACGGCAAGACCATCGAAGGCCTGGAGCAGAGCGTGGTCGGCATGGAGGCCGGCGAGACCAAGGACATCACCCTGACGCCGGACAAGGCCTTCGGCGACCGCGACGAGGACATGGTGCGCGCCATCGAGCGTTCCCAGATCCCCGAGGAGATCGACCTGGCCGTGGGCATGCCCCTGCAGGTGCAGTCGCCCGAGGGCGAGTCCTACATGGTGATGGTGGCCGATCTGGACGAGGAGACCGTGACCCTCGACGGCAACCATCCGCTGGCGGGCCAGACCCTCAGCTTCGAGATCGAACTGGTGGAAGTTGCCTGAGCGGCCTGAGCCCCGTCAGAACAACCTCTCCCGTCGCCAGCCACGCCTCTTCGTCCCGATACCTTCGTTACGAATCCTCGCCGTAGCCATGGCTACGGCGAGGATTCGCGCCTCGGTCTCGAACCGAACAGGCGTCCCTGGCTCGGTCCGAGGTCATTCAGACGGGGCCCAGGCCGCTAGAACCTGAGCGACAGGCAGGTGAGCCCGCCGTCCATCTTGCGGAACTCGCCGACGTCCAGCTCGACGATCTCCAGACCGAGATCCTCCAGGCGTCGGCGGGTGGCGGGATAGCCCGCCGGAGTCAGCAGGCGCCCGTTCACCAGCAGGGTGTTGCAGGCGTACTCTTCCCCCTCCGGCACGACGATCCGCGTGAACTCCTCCAGGACCTCCAGCCCCGCGAAGCCCGCGCTCAGCAGCAGGGTGCCGTCGTCCACTTGGTTCACGTCGGACTTCAGGTGCAGCCCCGCTTCGACCGGCACCGCGCGCCAGGCGTAGCCGTGGGCGCCCAGGATCTCGCCGAGCTGGTGGGCGCCCGCCCCGTTGGTGCGCTCGGAGATCCCGATCAGGACCTGGTCGCCGACGATCAGCACGTCGCCGCCGTCGAGGGTGCCCGGCGTCTCGATGCGGACCAGCTCGCGGTGCGCCGCGAGCACCGGCGCCAGCTGCTCCGCCTCGTCGCGCCGCACCTCGGCGCCGGGCCGCGTGATCACGGCCACCTCGGGCGTGACGACGGCCGCGTCCTCCACGAAGTGGGCGTCGGGAAGCTCCGGCAACGGATCGAGGATCGTCACCTCCAGGCCGCAGTCCTCCAGCGCCGCCACGTAGCGCTCGAACTGCTCCAGGGCCAGCCCGGGATCGGGCGGCCCGAGGTCGCTGGTGGTGAGCCCGCGCCCCAGGGTGTCGGCGGGGCGGCGGGTGACGGCGCGGGTGAACTCCATGATCGTCTCCTCCGTCGATGCGGTCACGGCCACAGCCTACCACACGGTCGCCGGCACGTCCCGCCGCGACGGGGCGAGAATGGATTTGAGGCCCGGCCCTCCGGCTGTTATCTTGACCTCCTGAGATCAGGATTCGAATGGTTGCCGCAGCGCCGGTTCCCGCGCGATGTCTCGCGCCCGGCCGGGTCGCGGAGTCGTGTCTAGATGTCCAAGGAGGCAGCGATGCTGAAGCTGAAGAAGGGTGTCGACATCCTCACGAAGGTGGGCGGCGTCAAGACGATCGCCCAGGCCCGGGAAGTCCTCAAGGAGAACCTCGACAAGAAGCACCTCGCGCGTCTGTCCAAGATCAAGAGCGAGGAAGCCCTTCTGAAGATCGCCAACGCCATCGCCATGTGCGAGCCCGACAAGGTCTACATCACCACGGGTTCCCCGGCTGACATGCGCGCCGTCAAGAAGATGAGCATCGCCAAGGGCGAAGAGAAGGCTCTCGCCATGAAGAAGCACACGATCCACTTCGATCTGCCCGAAGAGCAGGGCCGCATCGTCGACCGCACCTACTACATCGTAAATCCCGGCGAACCTGCGAGCTCGCTGGGCAACAAGATGCCCCGCAAGGAAGCCCTGGCCTATGTGCAGAAGTACATGAAGGGCATCATGAAGGGCAAGACGATGTTCGTCGGCTTCTTCAGCCGCGGACCCGCCGGTGCCAAGATGGCCCTGCCCGCCCTGGAGATCACCTCGTCGACGTACGTGATGCACTCGGGCGACATGCTCTACCGTCACTGCTACGACAAGTTCGACAAGCAGGTCAAGAAGGCCGGCTACATGCTGACCAACGTGCACTCCGAGGGCAAGAACCGCCCCAGTGACCTGAAGAACGCCCGCGTCTTCATGGACCGCAGCTGGCTGACCACCTTCAGCACCTTCTGCACCTACGCCGGCAACACGCTGCTGCTCAAGAAGGGCAACCACCGCTTCGCCGTCGACCTGGCCACCTACTACGGCAAGGGCCAGGAACTGTCGGAGCACATGTTCATCACGGGCATGGAAGAGAAGAGCGGACGGATGACCTGGTTTGCCGGCGCCGCCCCGAGCGGTTGCGGCAAGACCACCACGGCCATGGCCGGCACCGAGTTCGTCGGTGACGACCTCGCCCAGATGTGGATCGACGGCCGCGGCACCATGCGGGCGATCAATCCCGAGCAGGGCATCTTCGGCATCGTGGCCGACGTGAACAAGGACGGCGATCCCTTCCTGATGAAGTGCCTGCGCAAGCCCGGGACCGAGGTCATCTGGTCCAACGTGCTGATCGACAGGAACGGCAAGCCTCACTGGACCGGCAACGGCGAACGTCACGCCACCACTGGTGTCAACTTCCAGGGCAAGTGGAAGAAGGGTATGAAGAGGGGCGGCAAGCTTGTCCCCATCTCCCACCCGAACGCCCGTTGCACCTTGCGCTGCAAGGATATCGGCAACTACAGCAACGTGACCGGCGAGGACCCCAAGGGCGCGCCCGTGAAGGTCGTGACCTACAGCGGCCGCGACGCCGACACCATGCCGCCCGTCTGGGTCGGCAAGAACTCGGCTCACGGCGTGGCCATCGGCGCCAGCATCGTCTCGGCCGCCACGGCGACCGAGGTCGGCGCCTCCGGCGTCAAGCGTCAGCCCTGGGCCAACGCCCCCTTCATCCCCGGCGCCCTGGCCGACTACATGAAGGTCCAGTTCCAGTTCTTCGGTAACAAGAAGTTCACCAAGAAAAGTCAGCCGATCCTGGCCGGCCTGAACTACTTCCTCACCGACCAGGCCCGCGGCGGCAAGACCACCAAGCTGCTCGGCGAGAAGCGCGACGTGAAGGCCTGGCTGACCTGGCTGGCCCGCTTCGCCCACGGCGACTACGAGGGCATCGAGACGCCCATCGGCTTCATTCCCAAGTACGAGGAGATGAAGGAGACCTTCGCCGACACCATCAAGAAGAAGTACCCGAAGACCCTGTACATGAAGCAGTTCTCGATCTACGTCGACCTGATCCAGGCGCGGATCGACCTGCAGCGCAAGGCCTTCGGCAAGGAGAAGAACCTGCCCAAGAAGCTCTTCCAGGTCTACGGCCAGTGGGAGCGGGGCCTGAAGGCTCTCAAGAAGAAGCACGGCGCGATCGTGACGCCGGACCTGCTGGGCTAGGCCCGGTCCGGAGCGATCGCTTCGACGATTGAAGAGGCGCCCGGCTCGTACGAGCCGGGCGCTTTGCTTGGCGTGGTTCCCCGCCCAGCCCGTATGATACAGTCGATGGGGAGGATCTGGACATGAATGACCTGAAAGGCCTGCACCTGCTGTTGACATATACCTGCCTCTACGAGTGCGACCATTGCTTCCTCTATTGCGGTCCCGCCGCCGAGGGCACCTTCACCCTCGATCGGATCGAGGCGATCACGGAGCAGGCGGTCGACGCGGGTATCGAATCGCTCTTCTTCGAGGGGGGCGAACCCTTCCTGTTCTACCCGCTGCTGGAGGCTGCGGTGCGCCTGGGCAAGTCGCGAGGCCTGTCGTGCCACCTGGTGACGAACGCCTACTGGGCCACCACGGTGCGTGACGCCGAGCTGTGGTTGGCCCCGCTGCGCGACGCCGGCCTGGACTCGCTTTCGGTCTCCGACGACGCCTTCCACGGCGGCGATGCGACACTCGGTCCGGCGAATCGGGCGCGGGAGGCGGCGCGCATTCTGGGCCTGGCCGCCGACAGCATCTGCATCGAGGCGCCCGAGGCCCGGACGGAGGCGACCCAGGAGAAGGGCGAGCCCGTCGTCGGCGGGGACGTCCTGCTCAAGGGCCGCGCGGTGGAGACGCTGGCCGCGGACCTGCCGCGGCGCCACCATGCCTGCTTCACCGAGTGCACGGGCGAGGAACTGGCGCGCCCGTCGCGGGTGCACCTCGACCCCTTCGGCAACGTCTTCGTCTGCCAGGGACTGTCCATCGGCAACGTCTGGGAAACGCCCCTGAAGCAGGTGGCGGCGGACTACGACCCGGCCGCGCACCCCATCGTGGGACCCCTGCTGGCCGGCGGCCCGGCCGCCCTGGCCGCCGCGTTCGGTCTGCCCGAAGGCGAGGACTACGTCAGCGACTGCCACCTCTGCTACCTGGTGCGCCGCTCGCTGGTGGATCGTTTTCCAGAGGAACTCTGCCCGCGGCAGGTCTACGGCCTGCCGGTGTGACGGTGGGCTCGGGCAGGCCAGTCGGCGGGGTCCGTCATCCGATTCCCCAATCCCCAGGTCCGACGTGAAATCCAGCGCGCCATCCACAGGGTGACCGCCGTCGCCAGCACGCCCCCCATCAGCACGTCGCTCACGAAGTGGTGGTTCATCAGCACGCGGGTGGAGGCCACGATCGCTCCGCAGACGAAGAGCGGCACGCGCCAGCGGGGAAAGGCGAGGGAGAGGCTCAGCACGACGGCCACGACCGTGGCCGTGTGGCCCGAGGGGAAGCCGTTGTAGGCGTAGTCGATCTTGAAGGGCACGAAGCCGTATTCCCCGGTGCGCAGCAGGTTGTAGGGGCGGCTGCGCCCGATCACGAACTTCAGCAAGTTGACGGCGATGCCGGCCACCGCCACCGACGACACCAGCAGCATGGCGGCCGACATCGGGCGCGGCCGCCGCAGGACGAAGCGGAACAGCAGCGCCGCCAGCAATCCGCCGGCCAGATACCACTCCGAGCGGCCCAGGTCGGTGACCGGGTCGAGCAGGTCGTGGGCGGTGTCGGGGATGGTCGCGCAGAGGCGCGCCACCCGACGGTCGAGCAGGAAGTAGCAGAGCAGGCTCGCCAGCGGCAAGCCTCCGAAGACGAAGAGGTTGGAAATGCGGTTGCGGAACATGACGGACCTCCGTGAATCCCGGGCGATTCTACGCTCTTGCAACCCGCAGGGCGAGGTCGGATGGGGATGCGGTGTACAAGAACGTTCGCGGGCGAATCACGACTCAATCAATCACCCATTGAAATACTGGGGGTTGTAGGGGAGAATCAACCCTATGATCCGTCCAGTGTCGCATCACTACCGAGATACGCTCATTTCGTGACGCTGGTCACGATTCCACACGAGCCCCGGCGAGGCTTATCATGCGCTCCTCAGACGAACTCACGGATCTGGACCGTAGCGGTGAAGCGCTGCGATCCGAGAGGGACAGGGCTCAACAGTACCTCGACATCGCTACGGTCATGCTCGTGGCTCTGGACCGCGAAGGTGACGTGACCCTGGCCAACGACTACGCGCTCTCGGTTCTGGGCTACAGCGAGGAGGATCTGCTGGGCCGCAGCTGGTTCGATACCTGCGTTCCGCTGGAGAACCGGGAAGAGATCAAATCGGTGTTCACCCGGATCATGGACGGCGATCTGGATGCGCTCGGGAACTACGAGAACCTCGTTTTGACCAGAACCGGCGAACTGCGTCAGGTCGCCTGGCGCAACACCTTCATGCGCGACGCGCGGGGCGGGATCATCGGCACGTTGAGCTCAGGCGCGGACATCACGGATATGAGGGAGGCCGAACGGGAGCGCGAAGCGCTCCGCGAGCAGCTTCTGCATTCCCAGAAGATGGAGGCGATCGGCCGACTGGCCGGTGGTATCGCCCATGATTTCAACAACCTGCTGATGGTGATCATCAACAACAGCACCCTGCTGCTCGAATCCCTGGCCGCGTCGGATCCCGCGCGCGACGAAATCGCCGACATCGAGAGGGCCGCACTCAGGGCCGCCGACTTGACCCGTCGGTTGCTCTCGTTCAGCCGCAAGCAGATCATCGATCCGCGCGACATCGATATCAACGACGCCGTGGCCAGGTCCGAGAGCATGTTGCGCAGACTGATCGGGGAGGACATCGATCTGCTCGTGGTACCCGCTCCCGAACTGGAGTCCACGCATTTCGACCCCGGGCAGGTGGAGCAGATCCTGTTCAATCTGGCGGCCAATGCGCGGGATGCGATGCCCCTGGGGGGCAAGTTGACCATCGAGACGCAGAACGTGGAGCTGGACGAATCCTACTATCGGCGCCATCGGCATACCCGACCGGGCAACTACGTGATGCTGGCGGTCAGCGACACGGGCGAGGGCATGAACGAGCAGACCCAGAATAAGGCTTTCGAACCCTTCTTCACGACCAAGAACGACGGTCGGGGCACGGGGCTCGGATTATCCACGGTCTACGGGGTCGTCAAGCAGCACGGCGGCTCGATAGAGCTGTATTCCGAACTCGGTGAGGGCACGACGGTCAAGATCCTCCTGCCCGCGAGCGAGCGGTCCGCGAGGGCCGTCGCCGGCCGGACCGAACGAATGGACGCATCGGGCGGCGAGACCATCATGCTGCTCGAGGACGAGCCGGAAGTGCGGCGCATAGTCGCTCGGATCCTGTCGAGCCGGGGGTATGAAGTCATCGAGGCGGCAAGTCCCGAGGAAGCGATCCGCCTTGGCGTGCGGGGCGGCGCCCGGTTCGATCTGCTGCTGACCGACGTGGTCATGCCGAAGATGAGCGGCAAGACATGTTTCGAGGAGATGTGCAGATCGCTGCCGCATCTCAAGGTGATCTACATGTCCGGATATACGTCGAATGTGATCGCGCATCGCGGCGTGCTGGACAAGGGCACGCACTTTGTCCAGAAGCCGTTCACCGGCGATGCGCTGGCTCGCAAGGTGAGAGAGGTGCTGGACGCTTGACGCAGCGGGTCCGGTGGGACTACTCCACCGCTTCCGTGGATTCCGCCACGTCCCGCGCGCACCGGAAACCCACGTTGAAATCGCCGAAGTTCCCGGGCAGTCCCACGCGTCCCTCGACGCGGCAGCACATGAGGCCCGAGAACCAGCCGCCCCCGCGCACCACGCGGAACATCCCCGCCTCGGGACCCTGCGGGTCCTCGGCCGGGCCGTCGACGTAGTAGTGGCGGCCGTAGCGGTCCTGGACCCACTCGCGGACGTTGCCGGCCATGTCGTGGAGCCCGTAGCCGTTGGGATTCAGGGAGCCCACGGGCAACGACCCGTCGTGGCCCGCGCGCTTGTGGTTGATGGACAGGGTGTCGGGCTCTTCGCCGTTGGGGAACACCTCGGCCACGAGGCCGCCGCGCGCGGCGTATTCCCACTCGGCCTCCGTCGGCAGGCGCTTGCCGGCCCATTCGGCGTAGGCCGTCGCGGCCGAGTGGCTGATGCCGACGACCGGATGGTCCGGCCACGCGTCGCCGCAGCGGAATTTTTCGATGCCCCAGAACACGGGCAGCTGGCGGTCGTTGGCCTCGCAGAAGTCCTGCCACTGGCCGTTGGTCACCTCGGTCCGGTCCATGTAGAACGACGAGACGGTGACCTCGTGCAGGGGGTTGTCCTTGCCGCCCTCGATGCCCATTTCGAAGGTGCCGTCCTCGATCAGCGCCATGCCCGCGGGGGGCTCGGCGCCGGCCGCGGCGGCCGCCAGCAGGATCGACAGTCCGATCGCGAATCTCATTTCGTACCTCCAACCGTGGGGATGGGACGGGCGCGGACCTTGCTACCATATCGCGTCACCGGACGGGCGTACAACCCGAGTTCCCGGGGCGTGTGCATGTCGGTCCTTGCCGGATGGCCGTAATCGGGGTCAAACTGCGGGATCGACGGGAATGTTCCAGGGAGGAACAGGATGTCAGTCAACGGGAGCACCCAGGTGCCGGTCGTCGTTTTTGGCGGGTTTCTGACCGCCCTGGGCGTGGTCCGCAGCCTCGGCCGCAACGGAATCCCCCTGCACCTGGTCTCCGAGACGCCGGATTTCTCCACCCGCTCGCGCTGGGCGAAGCGCTTCCACAGCGACGCGATCCCCGAGCCCGCCCCCGACCGGCTGGAAGACCTGCTGGCCGAGCTGCCGATGGACGAGGCCGTCCTGATCCCCTGCAGCGACCACTGGACGAGCGCCGTGGTCAACCGGCCCGCCGGCAACGGCCGCCGCTTCCACGCCAGCCTCCCGTCGCCGGAGACCCACGCCACGCTGGTCGACAAGCAGACCCTGTCGGCGACCCTGGAACGCCTGGGCCTCCACCAGCCCCGCACGGCGCCGGTGGCCACCGAGGCCGACCTCTCGGCGCTCATGGGAGACGAGGCCCGCGACTGGTTCCTCAAGCCCTGCGACAGCCAGGCCTTCCGCCAGGTCTTCGGCTGCAAGGCCTTCCGCGTGGACAGCGTGGCGGCGGCGGCCGCCCGGCTCGCGGAGATCGTCGACGCCGGTCTCGAGGTGCTGCTGCAGGAATACGTGCCCGGCGGCGCGGACCAGCACCACTTCGTGGACGGCTTCATCGACGCGCAGGGCCGCATCCGCGCCCTCTTCGCCCGCCAGCGCAAGCGCATGTACCCGAACGACTTCGGCGATAGTTGCTACATGACCAGCTAGCCCCTCTCGGCGGTCGCGGAGGCCGAGACCGCCATCCGCACCCTCTTCGCGGACACGCCCTACCGCGGCATCTTCTCGGTGGAGTTCAAGCGCGATCCGCGGGACGGGCACTTCCGTCTCATCGAGGTCAACACCCGCCCCTGGTCCTTCAACGAGTTCGCGGCGCGCTGCGGGGTCGACATGACCATGATGTCCTACCGCGACGCTCTCGGCCAAGAGGTGCCCGAGATCCTCGATTACCCGGTGGGACGCTCGGCGGCCCTGCTCATGGAGGACGTGTCGGCCGTCATCGCCCAGATCCGCCGGGGGGAGATGGGCGTCGGCGCCTGGATGCACGACGTCATGAACTCCGAGTGGTCGCTCTTCCGCTGGGACGATCCGCTGCCCGACCTCGCCCGGCACGCCACCAACCTGATGGACCGCTTCCGCAGCCATTGAACTCCCGCTGGTGCGATGGGGGTTTCCGCCCTTATCCTGTGGGGAGCGGTTTCCTGGGAACCGATCCCCGGAAACCGCCGTATCAATGGCTCTTCCCCCGTCGTTTCAACCAGACCGGAGGTCAGGTCCGATGCGCAACCCCGGAATCCGCACACTCACGACGGTCCTCGCGCTGAGCCTGCTGCTGCTGGCGCAGGCCGCCGCCGCCATGGAGCCCGGCGACTTCAAGTCCGCCCTCGCCCGCGCGGTGATGGAGGACAAGCCGCTGATCATCGACTTCTACACGGACTGGTGACCGGGCTGCAAGGTGTTCGCCCGTGAGGTGAACGAATCGCAGGCCATCAAGGACGCCCTGGAGGAAGTGGTCCTGGTGCAGATCGACTGCGAGAAGGGGGAGGGGATCGAGCTCGCCAAGAAGTACAACGTGCGCGGCTACCCCACGTACGTCGCCATCGACGCCGCGGGAGAGGTCACCGACTGCATCATCGGCTACACCGACCCGGAATCCTGGGCCTCCTTCGCCAAGTTCACGACCGTCGACCGCCGCCCCATGGCGGCCAAATTCGCTGACTGGGAGACGAAGCCGTCCGCCACACTCGCCCTCTCGCTGGGGCACTTCGCCTCGACGAACTACGACTTCAAGGGCGCCGTGTCCTACTTCAAGGCCGGCCGGGACATGGTCCCGCCCGGCGAGGACGTCTACGACGAGCCGATCCTGACCAACATGTACTACGGCTCCTTCAGCAACGAATTCACCCTCGACGAGGTCGAGGCCGAGGTGGAGCCGGCCTTCGACGCCGCCACCGATCCGGCGGACCTGCTGCACCTGGCCGGCTTGATCACCAACGTGGCCAAGTCGAGCGGCAAGCCCCAGCGCGCCGCGCCGTACCTGCGCAAAGCCATGTCCGCGAGCGAAGGCGTCACGGACGAGCAGGTGGCCGGCGAGCGCGGCCAGCTGGCCATCGACGCGGCCCTGATCGTGGAGGGGGATCCCGAGAAAGCCGTGACCCTGATGCGCGACAGCCAGCCCGAGGACTGGCAGGACCATCCGGGCGGTCTCAACCGTTTCGCCTGGTGGTGCTTCGAGAACCAGGTGAACCTGGAGGAGGCCCTGGAACTCGCCCTGAAGGCCGTCGATCTGGCGTCCGACGACGAATCCCGCGCCCAGATCCTCGACACCGCGGCCGAGATCTGCAACGCCCTCGGCGACTGCAGCCAGGCCGTCGTCTACATGAAGCAGGCCGTCGAGCTGGAGCCCAACAACGTGGGTCACCAGCGACAGCTGGCCCGCTTCGAGAAGATCGTGGCGGAGAAGGACCAGGGCTGACATACCGTTGAAACGCGAGGGGGAGGGCGCCCGGGGCGCCCTCCCCCTTCGTTTGTCGGTCTACAGCGAGAACCACCGGTTGAACTTCACCAGGAACACGTCGTGGGGGTGGACGCCGAACAGGCTGTCCAGGTCGCCGTCCAGGTCGAAGGTCCCGTCTGAGATGAAGTCGCTGCGCGACTGCGACCACACCACGAAGAGGGTCGATCCCGGCCGGTACTCCCACCTGACCACCAGGTTCGAGTTGAAGTCGCGGTAGTTGAAGTCCGGGTCGTCGATGGCGTAGTCGGTCGTGCCGTCGCCGTCCTCGTCCACCTCGTACGTGCCGGCGTCGTGGTCGATCTCGCTCGCGCCGAAGACGTGGAAGCGGTCGCGGAAACCGGCCGCCCGCGGGTCGGTGATGCGCTTGAAGTCGCCGTAGCTCGCCGACGAGACGAAGGGCGAGCCGTAGTACTGGATGGTCAGGTTGGGCGTGACGCAGTAGTCCACCCGGAAGGTCAGCGAGAAGGTGCGCTGGTCCATGTGGCCTAAGAGGTAGCGGTCCTCGCCGCCGAAGGCGTCGGTGCCCACGTACTGCAGGTCGCGCAGGTTGCGCGTGAAGCTGGGGTTGAGCCGGACCTGCAGCGCGTTGCTGGGCCGCAGCGCCAGGCTGCACCAGGCGTTCCAGATCTCGTAGTGGGACTCGTCGCCCTTGTTGAACCAGCCGCCGAGGCTGAAGCGCACGTCCTTGCTGTGGTCCGACCAGAGGTTGAAGCTGGCCTCGGTGTCGCCCGGCAGCTTCATGGCGGGTCCCCCGCGCAGGAAGGTGTTCGAGGTCTGGTCGAAGGTGCGCGACACGCCCCAGTAGCCGCCCCAGCGGTTCTTGAATTCCCAGCTCGAGTTGAGGTTGACCGCGCCCATGAGGAAGTTGCCGCCCCGGTCCCAGTTCAGCCACTGGTTCCCGTTGAGCTGCCAGCGGTTGAAGATGGAGAAGGGGTTGCGCTTGGTGTAGCCCATCCACGTCGACTGGTTGACCTCGTCGGCGCGGCGCATGTAGCCGATGTCGTTGATCTCGAAGCCCGGTGAGCGGAAGGCGGCGCCGGTCTGGAACATCAGGCTGCTCTCGTTGCCGGTGCGGGTGAGCAGCAGCGAGCCGGAGGTGCCGCCCAGCGAGGTGCGGGTCGGGTCGTAGTCGGTGTGGTCGTTGTCCGGGCGCTGGAAGTAGCGCGCGGAGGAGGTCTGGACCTGGTCGATGGATTCGGCGGTGCCGCGCAGGTGGCTGCCGAAGAAACGGGCCTCCAGGCGGAAGTCGCGGTCGTGGAAGTAGTGCTGCAGGTCGATGCCGCCGGCGTAGGCGCTGCGGCGCAGGAACTCGAGCTGGGGGTCGTCGATGCTGCGGTTGACCGCGGTCATCATGGCGCCGATGACCGTGTCGCCGTCGCGGAAGTCCTGCATCATGCGGCCCACGAAGTAGTTGGTGGTCGGCTCGACGGACACCTTGCGTTCACCGCCGGGCCCGGTCACGTCGGCCTTCTCCAGGGCCGTGACGCTCTCGAGGAAGCCCATCGAGAGGCCGCCCGCGGTCTTGCCCGTCAGCTTGGCGGCGCCGAGGATCGACGTGTTCTCGGGCACCTGCGTGAACTCGTCGTCGCCCAGGTCCGGATAGTGGGCCGGCCGCTTGCCGATGCGCCGGGAGTAGAAGAGGCGGTCGCGCGTGAAGTGGCCGCCGGTGATGGCCGGCGCCAGGGGCAGGTCCAGGATGTCGGCGCCCTCGATGAAGAAGGGGCGCCGCTCGCGGAAGAAGGTCTCGAAGGCGCTCAGGTTCACCTCGGAGGGGTCGGCCTCCACCTGCCCGAAGTCCGGGTTGATGGTGAAGTCGAGGGTGAGGTCGGAGGTGAGGCCGATCTTGCCGTCCAGGCCGAAGTCGGCGTCCGCGCGGCTGCCGTCGCGGTAAGGGTCGCCCTCGGTCTTGGCGAAGGTCTCGGCGCGGGCCACCGTGTAGGGCATGATCTCGATGCGGCGCGCCGGCTTCAACCCGCGCAGGCCGTGGATCTCGCCGAAGTTGCTGACCCAGCCCGAGACGTCCTTGGGAATGGGCTGCCAGGTCGAGCGCTCCTCCTCGCGGAATATGCGCCGGTGCACCTGCAGGCCCCACACCTGCTCCTCGCCGCCGTCGAAACGGAGCTGGCTCAGGGGGATCTTCATCTCGGCGGTCCAGCCGCCCTCGTCGACCTCGGCCGCGCCCGACCACACGGGATCCCAGCTGCTGTCCCAACGGTTGCCGTCGTTGGAGATGAACTCGTCGCCCCGCGTGCCGGAGAGGCTCAGGGTGAAGGAGAAGGCGGTGCGCTGGTCGTGGTAGCTGTCGATGTTCACCTCGATCCAGTCCCCGGGGAACCAGTCGCGCCGCGCCAGCATGTTGCGCACCAGGGCCGGGTCGTCGTGCAGGCGGAAGCCGAAGTACAGGGCCTCGTCGTCGTAGAGGACCTTGAACTCGGTCTGGGCCGTGGGCGGGGCGCCCTCCTCCGGGTCGCGCTGGATGAAGCCGCCCGACCACTCGACCTGGCGCCAGACGGGATCGTCGATCCGTCCGTCCACGACCGGCTTCTCGCCGTTCAGGCGGTCGGTCGTGTAGATGCGCGGGGGCGGGGCGTTCTCGTTGCGGGCGAGTGCGGGGGAGGCGAGGACGAGCAGCGACAGCAGGACCAGGAACGATCTCATGGGAGGATCCTATCTCATGGGACTGACAGCCGGCCGGGCAGCGGCTGACGTTAGTACCTCCTTAGACGCCTGTTTGTTGCATTTGGTTGGTTCTGCCCCCAAAAATGTCCCTTTGGGGTGAGCTGACAGCACTCATTCCATTTGACGACTGCTTAGTATGCGTAGGTCAGCGTGTGCTCTCTGTTCACACCCGCAGCCACCGTCTCAACAACCCGATCATAGTATCGACTCCATACCTCGGGCAGCTCGATGCGAGTCCTGAACAACCGCTTCGCCAGAACATCTCTGACACTCAGGACATGATCAGCCACCCCCTTCAGCATGGCCGACGACTCCGCCACCCCGTTCTCCCACCGCCGCTTAATCGCATTGCGCCACACCTGGAAGATCGCCAACCGCTCAGCCGATCCTTGCCGACGCTTCGGCCAGGCGATTGTCTCGCGCTTGTGGCCGGCCGTGCTGTGACGGATCATCAGGTCCAGCAGATTCACCTCCCACAATGGATTGCGCTTGTCCCGGTGATCCTTGCTTGAGGTCACCTCGTGTCGGATCCGGCATGACAGGCCCTTCATGGCGGGCGGATACGAACGGTGTTCGTCGCTACGCACAGTGATTTGATCCTTGCCCGCGGTGACGTGTTTCAACAGTTCCGCCATGCCCTTGCGTACTGCTTGGGGATCAGGTCGGCCATGTTCCGCCTCCAGCTCTTGGCGACGTTTCTTTTGATGGGCTGTCATACGACCCTTGCGGCGCAACGGACTGTCGGTGTGGAACAGGAAGAATCCCGTATCGACCTCAACTGCCACGTTGTGATGGAACGGGTAGTACTGGCTGAGTTCGAAGGTCTCGAAGCCGTCAATGGCGACGGTCCCTGAGGCAGGTACACTTTCGATCATCTTAGCGTGGAACAATAGGCAATGGCGGCCCAGGCGGGCTACGTGGCAGTCAATGGTACTCGGGGCGACACCCAGGGCCCTAGCGATCTGTCTGTTGGCCATGCAGCCTACGGTCATCAGGAAGATCTTGCGGTCCAGGTGGGGCATCTTCTGCCAGTAGGTCGTCGAGAAGGTCTGAGTACTGAAGTTGCGGTCGCAGTGGAGGCATGTGAACCGCTGGATACGCCGGGGGCGGGCGAGTCGTGTGTACCAGCCCTTGCGTTTGTAGCGCCAGGAGTCGGTGGAACCGTTGTGGTACTTGCAGTTGGGATTGGGGCAGTGGGGCGGTTGCCAGCCGGGTCGCTTCGATATCATGTCCCCGGCGCAGCAGGTTCGGCGCCGGGGACATTGTCAGGGGCAGAACTTAGGTGGTCCGGCAGGTCTGCGGCGGCGCCGACTTGTGGCCGTCGAAGCGCGGCAGCATCTCGCGGATGGTCAGGGCGCGGTCGGCCATCTGCGTGGCGCCGCTGGCCGACTGCTCCGACTTCTGCACGTTGCCGCGGGTGATCTCGAAGACGTTGTCGATGATCATGTTCACCGAGTGGATGGTCTCGGTGTGCTCGTCGGTGACCTGCTCGATGTTGCGCATCACCTCGCCCACCTCGTTGACCTGGCGGTAGAAGGCGTTGAACTGCTCGGTGACGTCCTGGGAGATGCTCGCCCCCTGCTGCACCTCCTCGCCGGTGCGGTTGAGCACCATGGCGATGCGGGTCGCCGCCTCGGAGCTGCGCAGCGAGAGCTGGCGGATCTCGTCGGCCACCACGCCGAAGCCCTTGCCGACGTCGCCCGCGTGGGCGGCCTCGATGGCGGCGTTCAGGGCCAGCATGTTGGTCTGCAGGGCGATCTCCTCGATGGTCTCGATGAAGGAGAGCATCTCCTTGGACGAGCCCTGCAGCCGGTCCATGGCCGCGGCCAGGTGCTGCATCTGATCGACGCCGTGCTGGATCGACTCCATGGCCTTCTTGGTGGTCTGTCCGGCCTCGCGGGTCTGGGCGGTGGAGATGTCGATGCGGGCGGTCATCTCCTGCAGAGCGCCGGCCGCCTCGCGCACCATCGACTCCTGCTGCTGGGTGTCCGAGGCGATCATCTGGCTGTTGGTCATGATGTCGGCCGACGACGCGGTCACCTCGTCCACGTAGTCGCTCAGCCCCTGCAACGTGCGCCTCAGCAGCGAGATCTCGTCCTCGTTGCGCTTGGCGCCGGCCACCCCGTCGGCCTCGACGAAGGAGCCGCAGAGCCCGGCCATCAGCTCGATGGGCTTGGTGGTGCGGCGCGTGTAGAAGAACAGGACGAGCAGCATGATGCCGATGGCCCCGACCATGAGCGAGAGCGAGGTGGCGACCATGCGGTCGTACTTGGCGAAGATCTCGTGCTTGGGCACCGCCAGCACCAGGCAGGCGTCGATGGTCTCGATGGGCGTGAAGACGTAGAACTCCTCCACGTCGCCGTAGAGCACGTCCGCGATGCCGGTCTCGCCGGCCAGCACGCGTTCCACGGCCCCGGCCAGGCCGCTGGTCTCGCCCTCGGCGGGGGCGTCCGCGATGTTGGCCCGGAGCACCTTGCTGCGGTCGGGGTGGTGGAGCAGCATGCCCTGCCGGTCGACCAGCATGGCGTAGCTGGTCTCGAACATGCGCAGCTCGTTGAGCTGGTTCTGCAGCTCGTCCGGGTTGATGTCGACGCCGGCGACGCCGAGCATCTCGCCGGCCTCGTCGAACATGGGGTAGTTGTAGGAGATGTACATCTTCTGGTCGAGCAGGTCGATGTTGAAGTCGAAGATGGGGTGCCGCGCCGTCTCCACCGCCTGGAACCAGGGGCGGTTGTAGCAGTAGTAGTCGTCCCCGGCGTCGCGTTCCAGGTCGTCCCAGTACTCGCCGGTGATGCGCGAGGCCATGAACACCGACTGGAGCTCGGGATCGGCGGCCCGGACGCAGCGGAGCATGGCGAGCAGGTCCTGGTAGGCCGCGTCGTGGGTGTGGTCGATGCGGCGCTCCGTGTTGCTGGCCATCCACTTGTGCAGGGCGGGCGACTTGCCGAAGGTCCAGGCCACCTTGGCCTTCTCCTGGAAGAAGCCGTCGATGGCGTAGGCCGTGCTCTGGACGCGGTCGATCGCCTTCTCGTAGCTCTCCTCGATGAGGATCTTCCGCGTGTTCTTCATGTTCACGCCGATGAAGCCGGCGAAGATCGCGATGCTGAGCGCTCCCAGCACTATCATCATCTGGTACTTGAGCTTGATGGCGCTGAACTTCATGAGTCCCACTCACTCCCGTGTGTCGACGTCCCATGCATGGCAATCCTCTTTGCTATTCGTTTGAACGCGTGAGAACTTGAGTAAAGATCACCATCCGGAAGGCCGGTTCTGTAAGGGAATGGCTGAGTTGTGATTACGCGAACAGGTGGGCGGGGCGTAGCGGTCCGGGACGCGTCGGCCCCGCCGTGGGGCGGGGCCTGGAGCGCGCGTCTCGCGGTCGTACCTCGACGATGCTCATCTCTCAGTCGGTCAGCGGGCGAGGAGGATCCGGGTCGTCGCGCGCCTCGCGCCGACCCGTACCGCGACCAGGTAGGCGCCCGAGGGCAGGGGCCGTCCGGCGTCGTCGCGGCCGTCCCAGGCCAGTTCGCGGCGGCCCGCGTCCACGGAGCCCCGCCACAGCTCGCGCACGGCGCGGCCGCGCAGGTCGTGGACGCGCACCGTCGCGGGGCCCGGCGCGGGCGCCGTGAAGGAGACGACGGTGCGGGGATTGAAGGGGTTGGGGCGCGCGCGCACCGCGAGCCCGGCGACGGCCGGCACGCCGGTGGGCGAACTCAGCAGCGTGAAGGTCATCGTGCCGAGGGGCACGCCGGGCGCGAAGGGCGCGCCGTCTATGGCGGCGATGGGCTCGGCCGGCACCGTGTTCGAGTTGCCGGCGGTGTAGGTGGCGCCGCTGTCGGTGCCGGCGTCGTAGGGCCACATCTGCACGACGACCTCCTCGGCCCAGGCGTCCCCGTCGCGCAGGTCCAGGCCGGCGACGCCGGTGAACCAGTCGGGGCTGGGCGCGACCATGGTCACCACCGTGGCCAGGGGGAAGCCGGGGGTGGCGGTGAACTCGGTCTCCATGGAGCCGGGCGAGACGGTGTAGTCCGCGCTGGAGAAGACCTCGCCGGCCTCGCCGGCGACGACGGCCGCCCCGATCTCCTCGTCCAGCGGCGTGATGCTGCCCCACTCGGCCATGCGCTCGATGCCCAGGCTCGCCGTATCGCCCACCGCCCAGAACTCGATCTGGTCGGTATGGGTGCCGCCGATAAGCCAGGAGAAGTGCGGATTGGCCGGGAAGTCCTCGGGATGCGTCGCCGCGCTCCAGGTGGCCTCGAAGGTCACGCGATAGCGGGCGGGGTGCCCGGGAGCGGCGCCGGCGATGGCCGCGAGACCGCACAGGGCCAGGGCGAGGGCGAGGGTGGCGCGGAAGGTCATGGTCGTGTCCGATCTGCCGGGTTCGGGTCGTCGCGGGTCGCGAAACGACAAGATACCCACAAACAGGACAAATATCATCCATGATTGGCGGATCGCCGGCGGGAGGCTAGCTGTACTGCTTGTGGATGTACTTCGCGTAACCCCTGTCCACCTCGTGAATGTGATGGACGACCCAGTCCTCGAGCAACTGGGACAGGTTGGCGGGATGCACCCTGTCCTGGTCCGAAATCATGATCCGGACCTTCTCGGCCATCGCCTTGTGCTCGGCGACGTGCATCTCGACGTCGGGGTAGTCGGAGCCCCTGAAGATGGACTCCTCGTGCCGGAAGTGGCTGATCGTGTATTCCTTGAGGTCGGCCAGGATCTCGCCGATCACGCGCGGATTGCTGACCGGGTCGGCGGCATCGAGACGCTGGACGAGGGTCAGGATGCGCTGATGCTCGACGTCGAGGGACTCGATGCCCACGCTCAGGTCGTTGCTGGACAGGTCCAGCTCCTTGTGTCTGCGGCGTGGATGCGGCGCGTCGGCGAGGGTGTCCGTCAGCAGCACGGCCACCTCCATCTTCCCCAGGACCGCCGAGGCGGCCGGATTGTTCACCCGCGTGCCGTCCGCCTGGATGAGCGCCAGCGTGCGCAGCGAACCGGTGTCGAACTCCACCTCGTGAAGGGTCTGCTCGTGGTCGGAGATGTTGCGGTAGATCTTCAGGTCGTAGCCCATGACGTCCAGGGCGCTCCGGCGCTCCGACTGGCCGTCCAGGCCGATCTCCTCGCCGACCAGGTGGGCGATGCGGCCCCCGCCGAGCTGGGCGGGATAGACGATCCGGTGCACGCCGGCCTTGAGCATCCGGCTCTCCAGCGAGCGGTCCTCGGCGCGGGCGATCACGACCACGTCCGGGTTCAGGTCGCGCGCGGAGAGGGCGACGAAGACGTTGTCCGTGTCGTGGGAGAGGGCCGCCACCACGGCCTGCGCCCGGTGCACGCCCGCGCTCAGCAGGGCGATATCGGTGGTCGCGTTGCCGGGAATGACGGCCAGACCGGCGGCGCGCGCCTCCGCCAGGCGCTCCTCGTTCTTCTCGATGACACCGATGGTGGCGCCCATCTCGGTCAGCTCCGAGCAGATCGACGCGCCGATGCGACCGTAACCGCAGACGATCACGTGTTCCTTGAGTCGGGAGAGCGTGCGTTCCATGCGCCTTTTCCTCCAGTACGCGCCGAGGTCGCCCTCGACGAACAGGCGGGCGACCTGGGCCGCGAGGGCGGCCGCGGCCCCCAGGCCGAACAGGACCAGGACGAGGGTGAAGAGCCGGCCGGGTGCCGACAGCTCGTGCACCTCGCCGAAACCGATGGTCGTCAGGGTGATGACGGTCATGTAGAGGGCGTCGAGCAGGGGCCAGCCCTCGATCAACGCGTAACCGGCCGTGCCGCCCACGATGACGGTGGCCGTGATGAACAGGACATTGCGTAGCAAGCGGCTGTTGGTCTGCATGACCATCTGTTCGAGTTGACTAGGATTGTCGCTAATGTTGGATTTCGGCCGGTTTGTGGGGAAATTGAGCGGGAATGGACGGCCCAGGCCGCCGCGCTCAGCGGCGCGGTGGCGGGCGGTGCCGAGGATCGTGGGGCTTTTGCGCCGGTCCGGGATTGGCGTGGATGGTGGGCGCCACCTCGGCGTACTTGACTCGCTGTTCCGGTGTGAGCACGGCGGCCTCGGCTATCAACAGGACGGCCGACAGCGAGTCCAGAGACGTGCGATGGGCGCTCGTTTCCGCCACCAGCCTCAGGAATGCCTCCGGGTCAAAGTCCGGTGCGGCATAGGTTTCCGAGAGACGCCGGCCCGCGTCTTCGGACGCCTCCTGGAGTTCCATCAGGCGCATCGCGTCCCGCTCCAGGACGGCGCGGATCTCTCGCTGCTGATCCGGGTCCAGGTCGAGATGTCGTGTCATGCCCGCCATGTGACCATCGACCAGGCGTCGGGGATCGCGCGGGGGCCCCTGGCGCTGGCCCGGCGGAGGCCCCGGTCTCCCGTCTATGTGATCACCCGGCGGAAGCTGCCCCGGGGGATGGGGCGGCTGGCCGCGGTGCTTCAGGGTCACCACCATCAGGCCCGCGTTGACACCCAGCGAAACGGCGAGCAACAGGTACAGTATCTTCTTCATCATGACGCTCGCTCCCGATTCAATCCGCGTCCGCCTGGTAGACGGACAGCAACGAAGAGCCGCTACCGCCTTCCAGGAGTGACGAGGGCCCCGTCCAGGTCACCTCGTCCGTCGTCGTCTCGGCGCTGAACTGCACCGGCCCCACCAGGATGCCGATCACGAGGCCTGCGGCGCAGGCCGCGGCCGCGGCGAAGCCGAAGGCCGGCCCGAGACGTCCCGCGTCCTTCCGCTGCCGCACGGCGATGCCCGGCCACACGGAACGCGGCATGTCCGGCGCGTCGATCCCGGCGAGCAGCCCGTCCACCCGCTCCAGATCGGCCATGCGCGCGCGGCAGGCTTCGCAGCCCTCGCAGTGTGCGGCGAGGTGTGCGGACGCCTCGGCGGCGAGTTCGCCGTCGTGGTAGGCCTGCAGTTCGTGGCCGGCCGGGTGTCTCACGTCGTTCATCGGTCAGACCTCCCGCGGGACAGATCCTTGCGCAGGGCGGACATGGCCCGGTGCAGCAGCATCTGCACCGAGGCCACGGTCGCGCCCATGGCGTCCGCGATCTCCTGGTAGCTCAGGTCGTGGTACTGCTTGAGGATCAGGGCCTCGCGCTGCCGCTCCGGCAGGCGCGAGACGGCGGCGCGCACCTGAGCCCGCTCTTCGCCGCTCTCCAGTTCCGTCAAGGGGTCGGGATCCGCGGCCGGCGTCTCGTGGTGTCCGTTGGCCAGGGGCAGCCAGCGCAGGATCTTGCGGCGCCGCAGGCGGCTGCGCGCCAGGTTGCCGGCGATGCGGAACAGCCAGCTCTGGAACTTGCCCTCTGGCCGGTACTTGCCCGCCGAACCGATCATGCGCATGAACGAGTCCTGACACAGGTCCTCGGCCTCCTCCGGCGAGCCCAGCATCCGCACCAGGAAGGCGAACACGGGCCGCTCCCAACGCTCGACCAGCATCTGGAGGGCCGTTTCGTCGCCCTCCGCCGCGCGGACCATGAGTTGATCGTCCGTTCTGCCGGTCATGCTCTCGTTCCAGCCCAACCCTCGGGCCGGGGATTCCTTTCGCGAAATTTCACCGCCGCGCGCCCGTCATCCTACGTCGCGACGTGCGGGACGTCAAAAGGACGCTGTCGTGATTACCGCGAAAGGATCTCCGGCCCTGCGGGTTGGGTAGGATACGGCATCGCGAACCCCGCCCCGCGGCGGCGAGACCCGAAAGAAGAGGAACCGGAGATGAACACGAAGATGAGGGCTTCCCGCATTCACACCCCGCTGGTAATCGTCCTGGTCCTCGGCTGCGCGGCCTTCGCCGCCGCCGAGACCTACCCCGTGGTGGATACCGGACAGACCACCTGCTACGACACGAGCGCGGCGCTCGCCGCCCCCGCGCCCGGCGATCCCTTCCACGGCCAGGACGCCCAGTACGACGGCAATCAGCCGGACTACACGCTGAGCGGCGACGGGCTGACCGTGTACGACGACGTCACCGGCCTGACCTGGATGGCGTCCCCTGACGCCGACCTGGACGGCGTGCTCGAGTCCCCGGAGGACAAGCTCTCCTTCTGGGACGCCCAGGACTTCCCCGCCACGCTGAACGCCCAGAGCTACGGCGGTTTCGACGACTGGCGCCTGCCGTCCATCAAGGAGCTCTACTCGCTCATCATCTTCAGCGGCGTCGACCCGAGCGGATATTCCGGCGGTACCTCGGGGCTCGTGCCGTTCATCGACACGGACTTCTTCGCCTTCGAGTACGGCGACGAGAGCGCGAACGAGCGCATCATCGACTCCCAGTACTGGTCGAGCACCGAATACGTGGGCACGACCATGGGCGGCGACCACACCGTCTTCGGCGTGAACTTCGCCGACGGCCGCATCAAGGGCTACGGCACCTCGCTGATGGGCAGCGACAAGGTCTCCTTCGTGCTCTGCTGCCGCGGCAACACCGCCTACGGCCTCAACGACTTCACCGACAACGGCGACGACACCGTGACCGACGCGGCCACCGGCCTGATGTGGCAGCAGGACGACAGCGGCGTCGGCCTGACCTGGGAGGAGGCCCTGGCCCACGCCGAGGCCCTCGACTTCGCCGGCCACGACGACTGGCGCCTGCCCGACGCCAAGGAGCTGCAGAGCATCTTGGACTACACGGTGTCGCCCCAGACCGATGGCGTCGCGGCCATCGATCCCGTGTTCACCTGCTCTGCCATCACCGACGAGGACGGCGGCTCGGACTTCCCCTTCTATTGGAGCGGAACAACGCACGCGAACTGGACCGAAGTCCCGGGCGCCGCAGCCGCGTACGTCGCCTTCGGATCCGGATTCGGCTGGATGCAGGCGCCCTTCCCTCCCTTCGACTACGCGTTCATGGACGTGCACGGCGCCGGCTGCCAGCGCAGCGACCCCAAGGAGGGCGACCCGGCCGACTATCCCTACGGCCACGGCCCCCAGGGCGACGTGATCCGCATCTACAACCACGTGCGCTGCGTGCGCGACGCCGGGAGCGACGTGGGCGTCGAGGACGACGGCGAAGAGGTGCCGGAAGCCGTGCCGGACTACGGCCTGCGGGCGGCGCCCAATCCCTTCAATCCGTCCACGCGCCTGCAGTTCACCGTCGATCGGCCCGGGGTCGTGCGCGTGTCCGTGCATGATCTGCATGGCCGGCTCGTGACCGAGCTCCTGAACGGGAACCTGCCCCTGGGCGAGCACGAATTGATCTGGGACGGCACGGACCAGCAAGGCCGGTCCATGCCCAGCGGCATCTATCTGGCTCGACTCGTCGGCCCGCACGGAACGGAGGGCGTGAAGCTCACGCTTGGCAAGTAGGGCCTGGATCCACGCTTCCGGCGATCGTGAAATACCTGATGAATCCGCGAAAGGAATCCGGCCGAGGGGCGTTTGGCTGCCTATGAGTCCCCGTCCCCGGCATGCACCGAACCTGCGAGGTCGACAGACATGAAACAGGCGTCCATCCCAATCCTCGTCGTATCCCTGCTCGTACTCGCCCCCCTGGTCGCGGCCGCCGCGCTGGCTCCGCCCGACCACCCGCTCTTCGACGGCGACGCCGTCCACGAGATCCACCTGACCTTCGCCCAGCCGGACTGGTGGGACCTGCTGACGGACAACTTCGAACTCGATGATCCGCCCTACATCGAGGCCACCTTCCAGTGGGAAGCGACGAGCATCACCATCGGCGTGCGCTTCAAGGGCAACAGCAGCTACTGGGGCTACTACGGGAACAAGAAGTCCTTCAAGCTGGACATCGACGAGTTCGTGCCGGGGCAGGAGGTCTACGGCCAGGACAAGTTCAGCCTGAACAACTGCTTCCTCGATCCGAGCTACGTGCGGGAGAAGGCCGCCTACGAGCTCATCGAAAGCATGGGCATGCCCGCCTGCCGCACCAACTACGCCGCCCTGTACATCAACGGCAGCTACTGGGGCCTCTACCTGCTGGTCGAGCAGCAGGATCAGGAATTCATCGAGAGCCGCTACGGTTCCGGCGAGAACGGCAACCTGTGGAAGGGCGAGCCCGTCGGCACGCTCGAGTACCTGGGCGCCAGCGAGACCAGCTACCACAACTCGTACGAGCTGAAGACCAACGAGGACATCAACGACTGGTCCGACCTGGTGGACTTCGTCGACAACCTCAACAACACCTCCCTCTCGGCCATGCCCGACAGCCTGCACAACCGGCTGGACGTGAACTCGGCGCTGGCCATGCTGGCCATCGACAACTTCGTCGTCAACCTGGACAGCTACGTCGGCCGCTGCGCAAACTACTACTTCTACCACCGCGAGCTGGACGACCGCATGGTCTTCACGAAGTGGGACCAGAACGAAGCCTGGGGCATCTTCAACATGTACCAGCTGTCCACGACCCAGCTCCAGCAACTGAGCCCCTACTGGACGAATCCCCAGTGGGGCGAGGACCGGCCCCTGGCCGAGCGCCTGTACGACGTCCCGGACTACGTGACCGTCTACCTCGGCCACATGAAGAGGCTGATGGCCGGCGCCGCGGATCCGACAACCCTGGTGGCGCGCATGGAGGAGCTGCGCGATCTGATCCGTCCCTATGTCCTCTCCGATCCCAACACGATGTTCTCCGACTCCGAATTCGAGACCTGCATGACCGCGAACGTCTACGCCTCGGGCGGGCCGCCGCCGGGGCGCGTCATTCCCGCGCTGCAGACGTTCATCAACAACCGCCATTCCTACCTGTCGAGCACGATCGGGACCTGGACGCCCATCGAGGGCCTGGTCATCAACGAGGTGATGTCCAAGAACAACGGCACCCTGGCCGACGGGGCCGGCGACTACGACGACTGGCTCGAGATCACCAACACCAGCGGCGCGACCATCAACCTCAGCGGCCTGGGCCTGACCGACCACCTTGAGGGCGTGCCCGACTACGTGTTCCCGAACGTGTCCCTGGCTCCCGGCGAGTGCCTGGTGCTGTGGGCGGACGAGGAGCCCCTCGAAGGCGATCTGCACCTCCCGTTCAAGCTGGACGGCGACGGCGAGCAGCTCTTCCTGACCGACGGCGGGGTGATCATCGACGAGGTGACCTTCCCGTCCCTGGGCAACGACATCCCCTGGGGGCGCTGGCCCGACGGCACCGGCGAGTGGACCATGCTCTCGCTGGCCACGCCCGGGGCCGAGAACCAGAATCCGTCGGCGCCCGAGACGGTCGTCCTGTACATCAACGAATTCGTGGCCCAGAACAACGCCGGCATCCAGGACGAGGCCGGCTCCTACGAGGACTGGCTCGAGATCTACAATCCCGGCCCCGAAGCGGTCGAGATGGCCGGACTGTTCCTGACGGACGACCTGAGCATCACGACGAAGTGGGCGTTTCCCGACACCCTGCTCGGAGCCGGGTCCTTCCTGCTGGTCTGGTGCGACAACGACGAGGAGGACGGTCCGCTCCACACCACCTTCAAGCTGGGCGCGTCCGGCGAGGAGATCGGTCTCTACGGCCGGCTCGCCGCGGGCAACGAGGCCATCGACACCCGCGTCTTCGGCCAGCAGACCGCGAACGTCAGCGAGGGCCGCGAGACGGACGGCGGGCCGACCTGGACCACCTTCGTCGAACCCACGCCCGGGGCGAGCAACGACGGCTCGACGGCCACGCCGCCCCCCGGGATCGCCATGCTGCGCCTGCAGCCCAACTATCCCAACCCCTTCAATCCCTCGACGACCCTGCGCTTCGAGATCCCGCGCGAGGCGCACGCGCGGCTGGAGATCTTCGACGCCAAGGGTCGGCGGGTGACGGTCCTGCAGGACGGGATCCTGCCCGCGGGTGGGCACGAGGTCGTCTGGGGCGGCCGCGACGACGGGGGCCGGCCGGTGACGTCCGGAGCCTACTATTCGCGGCTGATCTGCGGGAGTGAGATGCGCACGGGCCGCTTGACGCTCGTACGCTGATCAGATGAATGGGACGGACCGGCGCGGCCCCCTGTCGAGCCGGCTCCGTCCCGCATTCTGACGCGCCCACCGCGCAGCCTGCAACGCCCGGATCCCCCATCCGGGCCCACCGGGCATCACGGGGAACACGCGCTACTTTCATGCCGACAACGGGATAGGGAGGAAGTTGTTCGGCTGTTAAAAAACGGCACAGTACTTGATGTATCATCACAATGGACGGACTAAAACCACCACACGACGGAAGGCAGACTCATGAGCACCAGGGTTATCTGCATCCTCCTTCTCCTCGTGTCGCCGCTGCTGGCCAGCGGTGCCATCCTCGAAACGAGCGCCTCGATTCCCGAGTCGCCGAACAACTGGAACGAGACGCTCCAGATCGAAGCCTTCGACCCCAACGTCGGCGATCTCATCGCCGTGCACTTCTCGGTGGAGGGCCGCTTCGCGGGCGAGTTCCGCCACGAGAACCTGGCAGAGCAGCTGGCCGGCTACAGCGACGAGATGCTGTGGACGCTCCAGGTGAGCATGGACCTGACGGCGCGCAGCGGCGACCTGATCGCCTTCGACGACTCGGTCCAGGTCAACGGCGACCTGCTGCCCTTCGACGGCGAAGACGACTTCGCGGGCCGCTCGGGCGTCACGCTCTCGCTCTACACGCCCGTCACCGGCGGCATCGTCATCGCGGCGCCCTACTGCGACGACTTCTACGGCACCGGCACCCTCGACGTGCACCTGGTGTCGACTAGCGCCGCCCAGCTCAGCATGACCGGCGGCGGCGGCGTGTCGGTGTCCTCCTCGAGCTGCGCCGCCGAGGTGACCGTCATCTACGAGTTCGTGCCCACCGCGGTCTTCGCCGAGCAGGCCGCCTGGGGAGACGTGAAGAACCTCTACCGCTGACGCGCGAGGGGGGTGCGGCCCCCCGCCCCCTCGCAGGCACGAGGCCCGGACGATCGTCCGGGCCTCCGTGCGCGTGTCATCGCGTCGTGGACGGGCGGGCGCGCGGCCCGTAGAGTCGGCGGCGGAGGAACGGCATGAGCGAGGACAGGATCCGCATCGGCGTCAGCGCCTGCCTGGTGGGCGAGAAGGTCCGCTACGACGGCGGGCACAAGCGCGACCCGCACGTGACCGGCGAACTCGCCGAGTGCTTCGAGCTGGTGCCGGTCTGCCCCGAGGCCGAGGTGGGCATGGGCACGCCGCGCGAGACGGTCCGCCTCGAGGGCGCCGCCGCCGCGCCCCGCATGATCGCCCCCGCTTCGGGCGCCGACTGGACCGAACGCATGAGCGACTTCGCCGCGCGCCGCCTGCGCGAGCTGGAAGGTCTCGATCTCTGCGGTTTCGTCTTCAAGAAGAACTCGCCGAGTTGCGGCGTTTTCGGGGTCGAGCTGTGGCGAGCCGACGGCACGGTCGTGCGCGACGGGCGCGGCCTCTTCGCCGCCGCCTTCACCCGCGTCCACCCGGAAGCGCCGGTGGAGGAGGAGGGGCGGCTCGCCGATCCCGGCCTGCGCGCGGACTTCGTGCGGCGGGTCCTCGCCTACGCCGCCCGGCGCCGGGACTGATCCGGCTCCGTTTGCGGTGCGGCGCCGGGCATCGCGATCTGCTACCCTGGCCGGATCATTCACGAAAGGTCCGACGACATGGCTCGCAAACCCGGTTTCATGAAATCCTGCCTCTTCGGATGCCTGGGCGTCCTGGTCTTCGGACTGCTCTTCGCGGGCATCTCGGCCATGCTGGCCTGGCGCAGCGTGGGCGACCAGGATATCACCGACGAATCATTCACCCCGGTGACACGCGGAGCCGTCGTGCAGCCGGCGCCGGCGGCCGGGCGCGTGGTCCTCGACCTGGGGCAGGGCGAGTTCCAGATCAAGCCCTCGCCGCCCGGCGAAGGCCTCCGCGTGGAGGCCCACTACGACAAGCAGGCCTACGCCCTGTCGGACACCCTCGAGCGCAACGCGGACGGGACCTGGGTCTACAGCATCGACTTCCAACGCACGACGCCGGGCCTGCAGGCCCTTTTCCAGGCCCTGATGGGCGCGAACACCGAGACCTACGTTCACGTCTACCTGCCGCCGGACGTGCCCATCGCCCTGGAGATCCGGGTCGAGGAGGGCGGCTTCGAGTCCGACATCGGCGGCCTCTGGATCACCGAGGTGGATGTCGTCTACCGCAAGGGCGGTTTCGAGTTCGACGTGAGCGAGCCCCTGCGCGAGCCCGCCGAGAGCCTGTCCATCCGGGGATCCATGGGCGGCTTCGAGGCCTCGCGCCTGGGCAACGCCAGCCCGCGCCGCCTGGACGTGCACTGCCGCATGGGCGGCGCCGACCTCGGCCTCGAGGGCGGTTGGGTCCGCGACTGCGACGTGAACCTGTCGGTGAACATGGGCGGCATGAGCGTGCGCGTGCCCGAGGGCGTGGGCGTGAGCGGCGGTCCGGAGCACACGGGCGGCCTGCGGACAGGAACGTCCGAGGTGCCGGAGCCGACCCTCCACTTCAGCGTGAGCGAGAAGATGGGCGAGGTCGAGGTTCTGCAGCGTTGATGCGGCGGCGCGCGTTGACGCGTCGGTGCCGTCTGGGTATGATCGTCGTCGTCGATCGAGGGGGCCGGCGAAAGGTCTGCGGGGGGCCGATGACGAAACAGCATTTCTGTTCACGTGCCTCGTGCCTGCAGGCGCTCTGCGCCGCCCTGCTGCTCCTGCCCGCCGTCCTGCAGGCCCAGATCTTCCACATCCGCACCTATACCGAGCAGGACGGCCTGCCCACGTACGCCGTCATGGGCGTCACCCAGGACGGCTCCGGCCGCATGTGGTTCGCGACGGTCGAGGGCATGGTCAGCTACGACGGCACCGACTGGACGACCCACGGCAGCGAGCAGGGCCTGTGGCGCAAGGGGCTGCGCTGCGCCGAGGCGGCGGCCGACGGCGGCATCTGGGCGGTCGACATGCGTTCGCCCATCGCCCTGTCCCACTTCGACGGTGAAAGCTGGTCGCGGATCTCGGCACCGGACCTCGACAGCCGCGATTGGTGGGACGTCGTGGGCATGGCGGCGGGCGCCGGCCCCGACGGCCGCGAGCGTGTGGCGGTGGCCACGGCCCAGGGGCGGGTGTGCTTCTGGGACGGCGACGCGTGGGTGACGGCCGGCCCGGACGCCAGGTTGGCCCGCGCCACCTGCGCGGTCTTCCACGACGGCCGGGTCTACCTCGCGACGCCGGCCGGCCTGTTCGGCGTCGATCCCGTCGACGGTACCATCGCCCCGCCCGACACCGACGGCCTGCCCGCCGGGCCCGTCCTGGGCGTGGCCCCCGTCCGCGAGGGCGGCGGGCTGTGGGTCGTGGGCTGGGACTGGGTCGGGCGCTGCCGCGACGGCCGCTGCGAACTGCTCTGCGCTGACGAAGATCTGGAGTTCGTGGCGGCCGTGCACGGCTTCACCGTCCTCGAGGACCAGCTCGGCGGCCTCTACTTCGGCGACGCGGCCGCGCTCTACTACTACCGCGAGGGCTGTCCCGTGGAAGTCCTCGACCGCGAGAGCGGTCTGAGCAGCGGCGGCGTGACCGACATGCTGCTGGACCGCGAGGGCAACATCTGGATCACGAGCGCGCGGGGCGTCAGCAAGATCATCAGCCGGCGCTTCGCCGGGTACACGCACCTCCACGGCCTCTTCCGGGACGAGGTCAGCTCGGTGCACCAGCGGGCGTCGGGGGAGATCGTGCTGGGGCATTCGGCGGGGCTCACCTTCATGGGTGAGGAGCCGAGGGTGCTGGCCTTCGACAGCAGCCCGGGCCGGGCCAGCCGCGTGATCGACATCGCCGAGGACGCGTCGGGCACTCTCTGGCTCGCTTGCAACCGCTTCGGCCTGGGACGCCTGGAAGCGGACGAGAGCATCACCTGGTTCAAGGAAGCGGAGGGTCTGCTCGGCAGCGTGTACGCGATCCAGTTCGACCGGACCGGCCGCATGTGGGTGGGCTCCATGAGGGGCCTCTTCCGGCGCGAGGGCGACCGGTTCCTGACGGTCGACCTGCCCGCCGCCAAGGGCTACGACGAACCGCCGGTGCGCCGCCTCTACGAGGGACCCGACGGCGCCCTCTACGTCGCCACCATGGGGGGCGGGGTCAACCGCCTGACCGGGGACGGGATCACGACCTGGCGCGATCCCTCCGACATGGGCGGCAACGGCACCTACGGCGTCCACGTCTTTCCCGACGGCCGGATCTGGGTGGCCACCTGGCGCGGCCTGTACATCGTCCAGGGCGACAGCCTGACCCGGTCGACCGCGCCCGGGCCCGAGGTGGACCGTCCCATCTACAGCATCATGGAGGACGACCGCGGCCGGATCTGGTTCGGCACCGACGCCGGCGTATTGCGCTGGGACTGGCGCCGTCTCGAGCATTTCACCGTGCAGCACGGGCTCTACGGCCTCGAGACCAACCGCGACGCCCTGATCCAGGCCGACGACGGCGACGTCTGGGTCGGCACCGACAGCGGCGTGTGGGTCTACCGGGAGGCCTTCGACCTGCCGTCGTTGTCGGCCCCCCTGTTGTCGCTCACCGGCATCGAGGTCGATGGCCGGGCCCATACGGCGACGGCGGACCTGATGCTCTCCGCGCCCGCCAGCCACCTCCTGTTCCGCTTCCAGGGCGTCTCCTTCGTCGACGAGAGCTGCCTCCGCTTCCGGACCCGGCTCGAGGGATTCCAGCCGGGCTTCGAACCGGCGCGGCGCATCTCGGAGCGTGTGGTCCGCTACACGAACGTCCCGCCGGGCGCCTACCGTTTCCACGTGCAGGCCATCGGCGCCGACGGGAACGAGAGCCCCGTCGCGACCACGGGCACGATCAAGATCCGGCAGGTCGTCTGGCTGCGCTGGTGGGCGCTCGTCCTGTACGGTCTGGCCCTGCTGGCGGCCCTCTGGATCGTCTTTTCCTACTACGCCAAGTGGCGCTACGCCCGGGATCTCGAGCAAGAGGTGAAGTCGCGCACCCTGGCGCTGCAGGACTCGGAGCGGGCCGTGCGGGTGGAGTCGCGCAAGCTGGAGGCGGCGCTGGTGAGCATCTCCGACGGCGTGGTGGCGCTGGGCCGCGACGCGCGGATCCTGCTGGCCAATCCCGCCGCGGAGGTCATCCTCGGCGCCGAGAGCGGGCGGCTCGTGGGCCGTACCCTGTCATCGGTCCTGGAAGGCGACTTCTCGGTGGTGGACGAGCCGGCCCCGGGCGCCGAGCCCATCGCCGTGGTCTCGGCGGACGCCCTGACGACGCTCGCCGCCGCCGAGCCGCGGGTGTTCCGGCAGCGGCGGACCGGCGTGCCGTCCCGCTACCTCGAGATCTCGGCCGCGGACCTGCGGGGCTCCGACAACGGCGCCGCGGGTACGGTGCTGGCCCTGCGCGACGTCACCACCCGCAGGCGCCTCGAGAACGAGTTGCTGGAGAAGCGCAAGCACGAGTCGCTGGGCCTGCTGGCGGGCGGAATCGCCCACGACTTCAACAACCTGCTGGGAGTGATCCAGGGAACCCTGAGCCTGGTCGCCAAGATCGGGAACAGCTCCGAGGAGCAGCAGGAGCTCTTCGCGACGGCGCTGCAGGCCACGCGCAACGCGGCACAGCTCACCGAGCAGCTCCTGACCTTCGCCCGGGGCGACACGCCCGAGGTGCGGACCGCGTCCGTGTCCGACATCGTCGACGAGTCCGTGCGGCTGGCCATGAGCGGGTCGGACGTGCACTGCGAGGTGGCGGCGGACGAGGACATCTGGCCCGTGGAGGTCGATCCGACCCAGATCGCGCGGGTGGTCGGCAACATCCTGATGAACGCGCGGCAGGCCATGGGGGAGCGGGGAAGGATCCGCGTATCCTGCCGCAACCACGCGCCGGTCGGCGAGGGCCGCCAGGTCCGGATCACGATCGAGGACGAGGGCCCCGGCATCCCGGAGCGGGACCTGTCCCGGATCTTCGATCCCTACTACACCACCAAGGAGCAGGGCAACGGTCTGGGCCTGGCGATCGTCCATGCCATCGTCGACCGCCATGGCGGGCGCCTGGCGGTGAAGTCGGTGCCGGGTCGCGGCACCACCGTTTCCGTCTACCTGCCGTCGCCGGGAGCCCGGCCGCGTGCCGACGCCCCCACGGGCGGGCACATCCTCGTGCTCGACGACGAGGCCGACGTCCGCGTGATTCTCACGCGCATGCTGACCGAACTGGGCCACGACTGCGACGCGGTGGGCGAGGGGGAGGCGGCGATCGAGGCCTACGCCGGGGCCGCGGCGCAGGGCCGGCCCTACGGCGCGGTCATCCTGGACCTCACGGTGCCCGGCGGCATGGGCGGACTCGAGGTCCTCGAACGCCTGCGCGGTATCGACGAGGGCGTCCGGGCCATCGTCACCAGCGGCTACTCCGACGACCTGGTGGTGGCGAACTTCCGGCTCCACGGCTTCGCGGGCTGCCTCGAGAAACCCTACGACATGGATCTGTTGGAGGAGACCCTCGCGGAGGTGCTGGGCCGGGACCGAACCTAGGTGGTCAGGTCCCGTCTCCCGAAGGCCGACGCCGCGCCGAGCAGCAGGAGCAGCGCCAGGGCGGCGAAGGCGAGCGAAGGCTCCGGAGACAGCTCCCCCGCGAAACTCACGGCGGCGTTGTGGTGCGCGAAGGGCGACACCACCCGCCAGCCCGCGAGTTCGGGCGAGATGATGCGTACCGTCTCGAAGACGTAGCTGGCGATCACCGCGCCCCCGGCCAGCATGGCCGCGTGCCGGCTGTGGCGCAGGGCGCAGGAACCGTAGACCGCCAGGGCCACGAAGAGCCAGGTCAGGGGCAGGCTGTTGAAGATGGCCACCGCGAGGTAGCCGCGGTCGACGTCGGCGCCCACCGCCGCACAGGCGGCGATCAGTCCCACCAGGATGACGCAGCCGACCACCGTCACGGCGGTGACCACAGCCGCGAACTTCTCCGCCACGACCCGCCGCCGCGCGATGGGCAGCGCCAGCAGCATGTCGCCCGTCTTGTGCTCGAACTCCCCGCTCAGGGCGCGCGCGCCCTGGGACACGCCCAGGATCGACAGCAGCAGCGGCAGGATGTTGAAGATCTTCACCCGCAGGAAGCCCTCCACCGTCATCACGGCGTCGATGTCGCCCAGCAGGGACTTGAACACCGGCGGCAGGGTCTTCAGGAAGGAGACCATCTCCGGCAGGTTCTGGAAGGTCGGGAAGAAGATCACGTTCAGGGCCGAGGCGGCGGCCAGGCCCAGTCCCCAGGCCAGGATCAGCCCGCGCAGGTCGCGCAGGGTCTTCAGGTAGATGCTACTCAGCATGGCGCTCCACCTTCCGGCCGTAGAGGGTCAGGAAGAACTCCTCGAGACTCGGCTTGCGGCTGATGACGTCGATCACCTCGAAAGGCGCCGCCGCGGCCAGCAGCGGACCGAGGGGGCCGCGCACGCGGCAGCTCAGCCGTCGGCCGTCGGCCTCCACCTCGTCCACGCCCGGCAGGATCTCGAAGGGCCGGGCCTCGATCTCGCGCGCGCAGTCCAGGCGGACCAGGCGCAGCGCCCGCGCCCGCAGCTCCGCCATGTCCTCCACGTCGATCAGGCGGCCGTCCTTGACGCTCGCGATGCGGTCGCAGGTCTTCTCCACCTCGGACAGGTCGTGGGACGAGAGGAAGACCGTCCGTCCCTCGTCGCTGACCTCGCGCACCAGCTCGTGGAAGACCTGGCGCACCAGCGGATCGAGCCCGCTGGTGGGCTCGTCGAGGATCAGCAGTTCCGGCCGCGGCGCGAAGGCCTGCAGCAGGGCCAGCTTCTGCTTGTTGCCGTGGGAGAGGGTGCCGATGGGGCGGTCCAGGACCGCGCCGAGTCGCCCGGCGAGGTCGCGCGTCACCGTCGCGTCGACGCCGCCGCGCAGGGCGGCCAGATACGCCATGAGCTGGGCGCCGGTCAGGTTCTCGTAGAGGTTGAACTCCCCGGGCAGGTAGCCCACGCGCCGGCGTGCGGCCAGGCTCTCGCCCCGGCAGCCGTGGCCGAGGACGGCCGATGCGCCTCGCGTGGGACGGATCAGGTCGAGCAGCAGGCGGATGGTGGTGGTCTTGCCCGCGCCGTTGGGGCCCAGGAAACCGAAGACCTCGCCGCGCTCGACGACCAGCTCGAGCCCCTCGATGCCGCGCGTGGGTCCGTAGAACTTGGTCAGGTCGTGGCAGACGATGGCGGGTGCGTTCATGGATGGGTTCCTCCAAGGGACAGATTACCGCATGCCCTTCGGGGTTCCCAGGGAAAGGTGGCGCTCGGTTGTTCCCTACCCCATAGTGCTATCCGATCCCGCCCGACGAACGGAGACCCGTGCTCGACGCCCTGATCATCCTGGCCTACTTCGCCACCGTCATGGCCGTGGCCGTGCGCGCGCGCCTGAAGCGCGACGCCACCCCCGAGCAGTACTTCGTCGGCGGCCGCAACCTGCGCTGGTGGTCGGTGGCCGCCTCGACCATCGCCACCAACCTGCACGCGGGACACTTCCTGGCCGTCATCGGTTCGGCCTACGCCTTCGGCCTGGCCCAGGCCAACTTCGAGCTGAACGCCGTGCTGGGCCTGGTCGTGGCGGCCTTCGTCTTCGTGCCCCTCTACCTGCGGGCGAAGGTGGTCACGATCACCCAGTTCTTCGAACAGCGCTTCGGCGCGCGGGTCGCCACCACCTACTCGCTGCTGATGATGTTCCTCTACGGCACCATGTACCTGGGCGGCACGCTGTTCTGGGGCGGCTATTCCCTGGAGATCCTCTACGGCGACACCCTGCAGTCGGCGGTGGGCGGTACGCCGGGCCTGCGCATCTGCGTGATGATCGTGCTGCTGGGGAGCTTCTCGGCCACCTACACCTACTTCGGCGGCCTCGGCGCGGTGGTGCGCACCGACATGGTGCAGTTCGTACTGCTGCTGGGCGGCGGGCTGACGGTCACCCTGTTGGCCGTGGGCGAGCTGGGCGGCTTCGGCGAGCTCCACGCCACCGTCGGCGACCGCATGCACCTCCACCTGCCCAACGACCACAAGCAGTTGCCCTGGCTGGGCATCCTGGCCATGCACCTGCTCAACCTGCAGTACTGGGGCTGCAACCAGGTGATCCTGCAGCGGTCGCTGGCCGCGCGCAGCCTGCGCGACGCCCAGGTCGGCCTGCTGGTCGGCGGCGCCCTCAAGTTCTTCACCGCGGCCATGCTGGTTCTGCCGGGCATCGCGCTGGTAGGCATCCTGGGCGAGGAGAACGCGCTGGTCGATCCTGACCAGGCCTACCTGCGCGTGGTGGAGCTGCTGCTCTCGCCGGGGGTGAAGGGGCTGGTGCTGTGCGGGCTGTTCGCGTCGCTGATGAGCAGCGTCGATTCGATCTTCAACTCCATCTCCACGCTGTGGTCGGTGGACATCTACCAGCGGCGGCTGCGGCCGGACGCCACCGACGCGCAGGTGGTCGCCGTGGGCCGCCGGGCGATCCTGGTCACCCTGGGGATCGGCGTGCTCTTCGGTTTCGCCTTCGCCTACGTCAAGCTGGCCAATCCCGAGTTTCCGCTGGACCCGTTCTTCAAGAAGGCCAGCTACTTCATCAAGAACGGCTTCGTGGTGCTGATCGCCTCGGCGGTCTTCCTGTCGAATCCCTCGCGGCGGCTGGTTTGGGCGGCGCTGGTGCTGACGATCCCCATCACCGTCGCCCTGAACCTGGTGTACGCGGACACGCCGTATCTCATCCTGACCAGCGTGATCATCGTGGCGGCGTTCCTGGTGGTCGCCGTGCCGACGGTCGCGCGGCACGGGTGGCGGCCGGCGGGGGGGAAGCTGGTGCGCGTGGCCTCGCCGGGGATCGGGTGGTTCGGGGCGGTGCTGGGGGTGTTGCTGGTGGCGGCGCACGTGGTGTTCCACTGAGGTCAAGCGCCGGTTGACGGTTGCCAATCCCACCGATCCGGTCGACAATGATCCGGTATATGCGTCGGCGAGATATTCGCCGGCCGGGTCTTTCATATGGAGGTGCATGATGACGCGTCGGATCGTGATCGTCGCGACGACCTGCCTGTTCCTGCTGCCGGTGACCGTGGCCACGGTGCGTGCGGACAATGTGCTCGAAGTGGCCTTCGACAAGTACTTCAGCGGCGCGGAGTACCGGTACGACATCCCGATCTTCTTCGACAAGGACGGCGCCGCGACCTGCCGCCTGGAGAACCCGTACGGCGACTACACCTGCATACCTTTCTCCGCCGGTTTCACGCCGATCTCGCCCTACTGGGCCGGGCACAGCAACCTGACCTTCGCACAGCTCACAGCCCGCATAGCGGGCGTCTGGACCATCTACTGGGACGAGGGACTGCCGACCGAGACGGTGGCCGTGATCGATTTCGGCGCGGTGGAGGACACCGAGTTCCCGCGCCTGCCCGTGCTGGTCGTTCCCCCGGACGGGGCCTTCAACGTCCACCCCGACGTGACGATCGACTGGGACTACGGTGGCATCGATCCCTGCACGGTGCAGATCGATATCGTGGAGGCCTTCGTCACCATGACGCCGCCGGAATACACCTCCTCGGGCGAGCTCGCCTGCGACGTCACGGCGTGGACGCCGCCCGAGCCCCTCGCCGAGGGCCAGTGGCGGGCCGAAGTGCACAACGCCGTGTCGATCCGGAACACGGTCGACGGCATCGGGGGCCCCATCGTGGGCGATCCCTGGGAGCTGGAGAACGAGGATTGGCTGGATCTGCAGAGCATCGTGTGGGCCCATTTCACGGTGTCGTCGGTCGCCGCCGAGGCGCTGACCTTCGGCGACGTGAAGTCGCTCTACCGCTAGGACGAAAGCGAGACGACATGCCGCTGGACACGGACCGGATCATGAAGCGCGCCGAGCGGGCCGCGCGCGACTTCGCCCGGCTCGACCAGGCGGCCACCGACCGCATCGTGCGCGCCGCCTACGAGGCCGGTTTCGACGCGCGCGTGAGGCTGGCCGAGATGGCCGCCGAGGAGACCCGGCTGGGCGTCGTCGCCGACAAGGTGATCAAGAACGCCGTCGCCACCTGGCTGGTGTACGAGGACATCAAGGACCTGCGCACCGCCGGGGTGATCAGCGAGAGCGATGACATGGTGGAGATCGCCCAGCCCATGGGGCCCATCGTCGCGGTCACGCCCATCACCAATCCCACCTCGACGATCCTCTTCAAGGTCCTGATCGCCCTGAAGTCGCGCAACCCGATCGTCATCCGTCCCCACGGCGCGGCCAGGAAGTGCTCGGTGGAGGCCGCGCGGATCTGCTACGAGGCGGCCCTGGCCGCCGGCGCGCCCGAGAACTGCGTGCAGTGGGTGAAGCGCTCCTCCCAGCAGGAGACGATGGACATGATGGGCCACCGCAAGACGGCCTTGATCCTGGCCACGGGCTCGGTGGAACTGGTGCGGGCGGCCCACCGTTCGGGCACGCCGACCATCGGCGTGGGGCCGGGCAACGTGCCGGCCTACATCGGCAAGAGCGCCGATGTGCCTTTCGCGGTGGAGCAGATCGTCAAGTCGAAGACCTTCGACAACGGCACCGTCTGCGCCAGCGAGCAGGCCGTGGTGATCCGCTCCCTGCACGCCGAACAGGCCCACGCCGAGTTCGCGAAACACGGCGCCTACTTCGTGACCGGCGGCGAGATAGACCGTCTCTCGGAAGTAGCCTTCAACTCGACGCAGAGGATCATGCGCACCGAGGTCATCGGCCAGCCGGCGACGCGCATCGCCGAGATGGCGGACATCGACGTGCCGCCCGACACCACCCTGCTCATCGCCGAGCTGGACGACGTGGGCCTGCATTCGCCCCTATCCCACGAGGTGCTGGCGCCCATCCTGGCCTCCTACACGGCCGTGGACCTGGAGCACGCCGTGGACCTCTGCCGGCGCATCAACCGTCATGGCGGACTCGGTCACACCGCAAGCATCTTCTCGCGCAACGAGGCCATGATCGAACGCTTCGCCGAGGAGATGAACGCGGGACGCATCCTGGTCAACACGCCGGCCTCCCAGGGGGCCCTCGGCGGCACCTTCAACGCCCTGCAGCCCTCCCTCACGCTGGGCTGCGGTTCGGGCGGCAAGAACATCACCACCGACAACATCTCGGCCCGCCACCTGATCAACATCCAGCGCGTGGCGCAGCGCCAGGTCAACAAGTGCGCCGAGCTCCACCGCGATTGTCTGCTGGATCCGGACTGCACGGCGGAGGAGCTGGAACGGAAATGCCGGCCCGGCAAATTCGTCGAGAAGCAACAAACCGGAGATAATTAGTAGCGTATGGAGGGCTCCCGGACCTATGCTCGGGGAGAGTCGTCACGCCCCGTGCAGGCCCCGGAGGAGCCATGCCCCTGCGCCCCAAGCTGCGCCCCAGCTTCGCCATCCCCCTCGCTGTCAACGGCGAGGCGGTGCTGGACCTGCTGCGGGAGCGGCTGAAGTCGCCCGATGCCCCCGTCGTCGGCCAGGTGCTCAGGCGCCACGCCTGGCTGCGCATGCCGCCCGCTGCGCAGACTCTCCTGTCCCCGTCGCGCAACCTCGAGCTCGAGGACACCGACGCCGGCCCGCGCCTGCGCGGCCGCTTCGCGCCCCATCCCAACGTGTGGACCGGGTTCATGGCGATGCTGGGGATCATCGGCCTGCTGGGCTTCGCGGGCCTGATGTACGGCCTGGCCCAGCTCACCGTCCACGAGACGCCCTGGGGCCTGGCCGCCTTTCTGGCGGCCCTGGGCCTGATGGCCTGCGTGATCGGGGCGTCCTTCATCGGCCAGGGACTGAGCGCGTCGGAGATGTGCGCCCTGCGCCGCTTCCTGGACCAGGTACTGACCGACGCCGGCGCCTTCGACGCGCCGCAGCCGTTGCGTCGCACGGGGTAGGCTCTCCAGGCAGAGCCTAGCCCTCGTTCCTCAACCGCATCACTTCCCGTGCGATCTCCTCGATGGCCATGTACGAGGCGTCGAAGCTGCGCCACCCGAAACGGTCCATCAGATCGTGGGCGTGGCGGATCTCGCGCGCGACCTCGCGCTTGTCCACGTAGTAGGTCGTGTAGGCCTGGCCGAGGTGGGCCGAGCGCGCCTCGCGCACGGTCATCAGGCGCGACACGTTGATGCGCAGGCCGATCACCTTGAGGGGGTCGACCCGCTGGAGCCCGCGGGGCGGCTCCTGATCGGCGATGAGCGGCACGTTGGCGGCCTTGTGGCCCTGGTAGGCCAGGGTGAAGCAGGTGGTGCTCTTGGACGCCCGCGAGACGCCCACGATCACCACATCGGCCTGGTCGAGTTCGTCCGGGCGCTGGCCGTCGTCGTGGTGGAGGGTGTAGTCGATGGCCGCGTGGCGGTCGAAGCGCTCGTGGTCGGAGGCGTAGTAGAGCCCGGGCTTGGCCAGGGGGTCGGTGGTGAAGACGTCGTGCAGGGCCGAGAACGAGGGGCCGAGCAGGTCGACCACCGGCACCAGCAGCTGCTGGGCGCGTTGTTGGATCTCCCGGCGCGTCTCGTCGCTGACCAGGGTGTAGAAGACGGTGGCGTCGCGCGAGACCGCGGCGGCGATGACCGAGGCCACCTGATCGGCCGAGCGCACCTCGGGCCAGACCACGATCTCGTAGGCCTCGCTGGGGAACTGCACCAGGGCCGCCGCGAGGACCTGCCGGCAGGTGTCGCCGCGGCCGTCGGAGACGACGAAGAGGGTGGGGGTGGGCGCGTCGTTCAACTCGGTGTCTCCCGGTCCGGGACGGTGTCGCCGCTCACCCGCCGAGACTACTCCTGCCGGGCCGCCCTGTCCCCACGAAAAAGGGCGCCGCCGCTTGTGCGACGGCGCCCGAAGGTCCGGCATGGGCGGCGCTGGGTTACCCCGCTCGGGGCCTGCAATCCCTCAGCCGCTGGCCGTGGGTTCCCCTCAACGCGGGGGCGCCACCTTAGCCGAGCCGTGTCTGTCTGAACTCACTGGATCACCTCCTTTGCCGGGCGAACCGGCTGCGGCGAGACCCACCTCGCCCGGTCCCTCGGCCGCCCGGGTCCGGACCCGCGTCCGGACCAGCCTCGAGACCGTCGCACTGCCGTGCGAGTTGCTTCAGTAGAGCATACGACCATCCGGGGTCGAGGACAAGCACGGGCCGCCTGTCCCGGCCGAATTGATGCTCGACCCGGGTATTCCCATGCACGTAGATGCCGCTATGCGAAGTGACGAACGACTTTGGCCAGCACGCTGAGGCTGAAAACGATCATCCCGACAAATGCCAGGCGTCCATAGCCATCCTTCGCCTTCCACAGCAACAGACGATGGTTGGCTCTCAGTGCCGGACTCATGAGTGACCCGATCACCAGCATGATCAAGCTGCTGATTATGCCGTAGTTGAGATTGGCTGACAAGTCTACCACCACCCGAAAGCGTCCATGATCGCGCACGCAATGACGGCACTGGTGCACACACCACAGAGCGTGTTGAGGAGTCCGCCGAACCAGCACTTGGAAGCGACACATGCCGTAGCCAAATTGCAGATGGCGTCACCGAACGCCGTACGCTTATCGGCCGAATGCATGGTCTCGTCGGTCAACTCATCCCAGTTCTCGGTGATCAAGGCATTCAGGACGGCGCCGTCGGCATTGTCCATGACGGAATTTATCTTCGTTGCGTCGTCGAGAAAGCCGACGAGAGATTCGCGCTGCTCGTCGGTGATGTCATCGATGACCTCGAAGGTTAAGGTCTGACCATCACGCGTATATGATTCGCGTTGATGCCGGTATCCCAGAATCTCGATCCGGACATCGAGACGATCGTCGCTCGTATATTCCGTGAAGCCGATCACGGTATTGCCGTCTTTCTCGGCCATGTTGTTGATCAGCACGTTGAAGTCGCCATATGTAGCCAAGTAGCCGTTCTCCACCGCAGTGATCGTGGCGGTGGCGAAACCGTCTGAAATCGTCATGACATCGTCGATGATCTCGACGTTGCCGGCGACATCCGCGGCATCATGGATATTCGGTTCGATCGGTTCTTCCTTGTCGCACCCACTCGTGTTCATGGCCAAGACGGCGACCACCAAGATCATCGAGATCGCCCGAATCCTCCTATTATGCATGGTATCACGCCCATATCCGGCTGGTGAAACGAATTCTCATACCCTGTAGCGCTGGTCGATGCCCGATCCACAACTCGGTGCGACGAGATGACAACTCCAGCACATATCCTGAGAACAATGTGCATCTTGCGTGCCAGAGGTTCAGTAAGTCGCTCAACTACCACAACGCGTTGCTACACAACGAACAACACAAAGCAGCGGAAGTGTGGATGTGTCATGGGGGGGTGTCACTGACGCACACAGACTGTGTCAGCCCGGATGTTATGACACACCTTGATCTGATGATGAAATGAGCGAAATGACAGTAGGCTGTGCGATCAGATCGACATCAGTTCGAAGTCGGCACCCTCGCCATGAGGAGTATCCTTGTCCGCCCGCGCGGGAATGCCGCCGGCCCGCGCATGTTCACGAGCGGGTCACGGGAGGTGACGTCATGAAAGCGAAGCGATCCGCCGCCGAGTTCTTCCGCCGCATCCCGCCCCGCCTGCGCATCCCCACGATCCTGGCCGCCGCTCTGCTCCTGCTGGGTCTGGCCGGCCCGGCGAGCGACCTGATCGCCGGCCGCCGGGCCCCGGATCTGAGCGACCGCCTCGCCGCGGCCACGCCACCGCCGCCGACCGCCGGCGGCCTCGCCCTCTGTGTCGACGGGCCCGAGTTCATGGCCGCCCTGGCGCGCGACCTGGCCGTCGCCCGCGAGCGCGCCCTGGTGCAGACCCTCAGCTTCGAGGCGGACGAGGCCGGCTACGCCCTGGCCGCCGCCCTGGTGGCCAGCCCGGCCGCGGAGAAGCGGCTGCTGGTCGACGCCTTCTCGCGCTACGTGGTGAGCGACAAGTTCCTCTACGATCCCACCCGCCTGCTGGACGTGCCGCTGGGGCAGGAGGCCCGGGCCACCCTGCGCCTGCTGGAGCACCTGCGCGCCCACGGCGTGGCCGTGCGCTTCGGCCGTCCCTACGGCCCCGGCGAGGACAACCTGGCCGCCCGCGACCACAAGAAGATCGTGGTCGTGGACGACGCGGCCTACGTGGGCGGCATCAACTTCAGTGCCCACAATTTCACCTGGCACGACCTGATGCTGCGCGTCGAGGACGCCGCGCTGGCCGACGCCCTGGCGTCGGACGTACGCAGCTCCTGGACCGGCGAGTCCGTCCTGACGGCGGCCGCGCGCCCGGGCGTGGAGCTGCTGACCGGCCGCGGCGCGGGCGAGAGCGACATCCTCGACCGCGTGACCCGCGGCATCGCGGCCGCGCGCGAATCCATCTACCTGGAATGCCCCTACGTCACCGAGCCCTACTTCGCGGCGCTGGGCGCCGCCCGGACGCGGGGCGTCGCGGTGACCGTCGTCACCTCGGAGCGCATCAACCGTCTGGCCATGAAGCAGAGCATCATGGACGCCTGCCGCCGCCACGACCTCGACCTGCGCCTGGTCGACGGCGAGATGACCCACGTGAAGGCCATGCTCGTCGACGGCGAGACCCTGTACATGGGCTCGGCCAACTTCGACTTCCTCAGTTCCACCCTGCAGCCCGAAGTGCTGGCGGTGGTGGACGATCCCGAACTGGTCGACGCGTTCGCGCGGCGGGTCATGGCGCCAGGCCTGGCGGATTCCTGGGACTGGCCGGAAGAGCGGACCAGCACGGTGATCGGCGGCGTGAGCTCGGGGATCATAAGCGCGGCGCGCTGGATCCTGCAGGCTCTGCACGGAGGGAAGGGCGAGGGCTGAGCTTTCTCGGATCGGTTCGCGGATGGGGCGGGATTGCCCTACTGGCTCCGCAGGTGATATAGTTGCACGCGTGTTCATATTGCCTATCAGATAGAGGTATCCGCCGCTATGAGAGCCATCTTCATCATCACGCCGCTAATCCTAGCCGGTCTGCTTCTCTGGGGTTGCGACGATGATCCATCCTCGCCGCCAGGTGGCACCCCCCAGCCGAGCGGCCCCGATGCGGCGGTCGCGGCCTTCGCGACGGCGTTGGCGGAGCTCGATACGACCGCCCTGGACGACCTGCTCACCGCCGACTTCCAGTTCTTCACCGGTTTTCATGCCGAGGAAGCGGGTACCGACTCTCTCTCCCGCGCCCAGCTCATGATCGCTTTCGCCAACATGCGCCTGGCCACCCTCGAGGGCGCGTCCTGCCGCATCCTGGAAGCACGGGCGGACATGTCTACCAGCCACGACTGGTCAGACGAGGGTGACGGCATCGGACCGCCCGACAGCCGGTTCTGCACCTTTGGCGTGGACATCTTCTTCGATCGCGAGGGATGCGATGATTATCCCGTGGTGGGCGGGCTCCGCTTCTACGTACGGGATGAGGCGTCCGGCCGGGTGATGGGCGGCCCGAGCCAGTATCGTATCTGCGGCCTCCTGGACCGTTCCTGGGACAAAGCCGGCAAGGTCTGGTCGGAGCCCTTCTTCGGACTGATCGAGATGTATCTGCCCGCCGGGCTGCCGCATGCGGCCCTGGCTTGCGACCGGGAACATGGCACCGACGCGACCGTCTTCCAGTTCAATGCGGGCAACTCGATGTGCAGCGGCCTCGGCCTGGCTCAGGCACCTTATCGTTGGCGCTTCGGCGAGGACGGCACGTGGTCGGACTGGTCGGCGGCGCCGTTGTTTGATCATGTCTTCACCGAGACAGGAGAACCCGTCGTAACGCTCGAGGTTCGCAACACCGTGGACTGGATATCCCGCGCCGAGGTGTCGCTGGAGGTGTTCGCGGAGTGGCCATTCACGCAGGACGAGCTGCTCGCGAGTTTTGCATACTGGCATCACGAGCGGGATTACATCGCCCTGCTCCGACTCCTCTCACACGACTTCCGATTCGATTTGATGGAATACGACGTGCAGACCCACGATCTGCCGGCCGATCATTTCAACTTGGCGGAGTTCCTGGGCGCGACCTCGAACGTGTTCGAGGCCACCCGGGTGCCATACAACGACGCGGGGAGCGTCGATTTCCAGTGGGAGATTGCGAAGGCGAGATCAGGCGGCAAGTCGGAGCCGGAGGATCCGCCGCCCATGCATTTCACCGTGCCCGTCTTCATTCTCGTCGCTCTCGACAATGCCGACGACATCTATGTCCAGGACGACATCGAGGTTTTCGGATCCCTGCGTGACACAGTGCTCGCCGACGGCACCTCGCACGATTATTGGATCTTCGAACGTCTGACGGATGTCTCCATCCATGCCCCCTACACAGACATGTCATGGGGCGGTCTGCTCGCCACCTACCGTTAGCGAGATCGGATGTCGTCGTTCCCGGTCTTGGGCGACTGATCCCCATCCGAGTCCGCGATCATGGTATAATCGAGGGCCGACGCATCACCGCATACGTGGGTGCCCGCCCACACCGCAACACGAGGAGCGACAGCATGACCAGACTGCTACTGACGATCCTGACGATGCTCGCCCTGCCCGCGGCCGCCCAGGCCAACGTGGTCATCAACGAGGTCGACTACGACCAGCCCAGCACCGACACCGCCGAGTTCATCGAGCTCATGAACGAGGGCGTGCAGGAGGAGGATCTCGACGGCATGACCGTGGAGCTGATCAACGGCTCCAACGGCACGGTCTACCGCACCCTGACGCTGCCCGCGGTGGTCCTGGGCGCCGGCGACTACTTCGTGATCTGCGCCAATCCGGCCACCACGCCGGAGTGCGATTACGACTGGTCGCCCGACACCAACCTGATCCAGAACGGCGCCCCCGACGCCCTGGTCCTGAGGGATCCCTTCGGGATCATCATGGACGCGCTGAGCTACGAGGGCGACGCCGGCGCGCCCTACTCGGAGGGCGGTGGGTTCTCGGGCGCCGATCCGAGCAGCGCGTCCCACGTCGGCCTGTCCCGCTATCCCGACGGCAGCGACACGGACGACAACGACGCGGACTTCGCCCTGAAGTGCATCACGCCGGGCCACGCCAACACGATCAACGACACGGACTGCTTCGATCCGGTCGCCGGCGAGACGGTGAGCTGGGGCATGATGAAGTCCATGTACGACCGCTAGGCCTGTATTTGCTTGATGATCATGCCGCTACGCCCATCAATGGGAGTGGCGGCATGATTCATCAAACACCTTGCCCTACGAAGCCGTATGTTATACTTAATACCTGCGCACGCAACCGAACCCCAATCCGGCGGGAAGACCTTGAAGACCATCATCCGACTGGCCCTGATCCTGGCCCTGGCGACACCCCTGGCGGCGCCGGCCGCGCCGCCCCCCGGCTACTACGGCTCCGCCGACGCCACCACGCCGGCGACCCTGCGCGCGTCTGTGCACAACATCATCGACGGCCACACCAAGATCCCCTACACCTCGGGATCCACCGACACCTGGAACGTGCTGGAAAAGGCCGACGAGGATCCCTACAACTCCGGCCGCATCCTGGACGTCTACCAGAACCGCCCCTTCAACAAGCACGGCGGCGGCAACAACGACTACAATCGCGAGCACACGTGGCCCAACAGCCTGGGCTTCCCCGACGACGGCTCGTCGAACCTGCCCTACACGGACTGCCACCACCTCTTCCTCTGCGACATCGGCTACAACAGCGCGCGCGGCAACCTCTACTACGACGACTGCGTGAGCGGCTGCTCCTCCTACACGGCCGACTACTACGCCGGCGAGAGCGGCGTCAACCGGCGCGACGGCAACTCGTGGGGGACCTGGGAAGGCCGCATGGGGGACGTGGCCCGCGCCATGTTCTACATGGACGTGCGCTACTCGGGAGACACGGGCTCCGAGCCCGACCTGATCCTCACCGACAACCCGGCCCTGATCCAGACCAGCGGCGGCGTGAATGCCTCGGTGGCCTACATGGGCCTGCTCGAAACCCTGCTCGAGTGGCACTTCGCCGATCCGGTGGACGACAAGGAACGCGACCGCAACGACTGGGTCCACAACTACCAGGGCAACCGCAATCCCTTCATCGACCACCCCGAGTGGGTGGCCTACATCTTCGACGACGGCGCGGTCGACGTGGACGGGTTCGGCACGCCGCGGCCGGTCATCGCGGAGATCTATCCCAACCCCTTCAACCCCTCCACGACCGTCGCCTTCACCGTCGAGGCGCCCGGCTTCGTGCGGCTGGACGTCTTCTCCGCCGCGGGTCGCCACGTGAGCACGCTGCTCGGCGAGCACCGCGCGGCCGGGACCTACCGCGCCGTCTGGGACGGCGCCGACGACGCGGGCGCGCGCGCGGCCAGCGGCGCCTACTTCGTGCGCCTGCAGAGCGGCGTCGACTTCGACGTGCGCAAGGTGATCCTGCTCAAATAAAACGGTTTAGACGACACGATCGACGCCTCCGCCCGGTTCTCCTGGGCGGAGGTTTTTTTACCACTCGCCGCCGCGGGGACTTGCCCGTATCTTGCGGGCGGCCGCGCCGCGGACCCGCGCCCGCGGCCGATCGTATCGGGACCGGAGCAGAGCCTGGATCCGGTCGTCCCGGAGGTTACACCCGACACCGAGGAGCGATTCGATGAAGATCCCCGTCCTTGCGATGCTCATCACCCTGCTCGCCGCGGCCGGCGCCGTCGCCGGCGACTGGACCGAGACCATCAAGCTGAGCGGCGACTTCCGTTACCGCCACGAGCAGTTCGACGTGGAGGGCAAGCAGCTGCGGAACCGCCAGCGCATCCGCTCGCGCCTGGACCTCATCGCCACGCCCGAGCAGAACCTGCTGTTCGGCGTGCGCCTGACCTCGGGCGGCGACGACCCGGTCTCCTCGAACCAGACCCTGGGCGACGGCTTCGTCTCCAAGGGCATCATGCTCGACCGCGCCTACTTCACCTGGACCGAGTCCAACAGCGGCGCCAGGTTTACCGGCGGCAAGATGGGCAACCCCTTCTACCTGCCCGCCAAGTCGGAGCTGATCTGGGACAGCGACATCTCGCTGGAGGGGATCACCACGAAGTACGTCCACGGCGAGTGCGCCACGCAGGTCTTCGTGCACGCCGGCGGCCTGTGGGTCGAGGAGCGCAAGGCGGCCGAGAACGCCGGCCTCTTCGGCGGCCAGATCGGCGTCGCGCAGCAGTTCGATGGCTTCCGGGTCGTCGTGGGCGGCGGCTACCTGAACTACACCGATCTCGTCGGGCCCCTGTACGACGGTGATTTCTTCGGGAATACTTCGATGGACAGCGTGTCGTTCGACCACGATTTCAATCTCGTGGAGTTCTTCGGCGCCGTGGAGTTCGAGGCCGGCGGAACCCCCGTCACCGTCTTCGCCGACGTCGTGACCAACCAGGAGGCTGACGACCACGAGCGGGCCTACATGTACGGCGCCAAGCTGGGCAAGACCAAGGCGCCCGGCTCCTGGGAGATCAAGTACAACTACCGCGAGGTCCAGGCCGACGCCGTGATGGGCGCCCTCACCGACTCGGACTTCCGCGGCGGCGGCACCGACGCCAAGGGCCACGAGTTCGGCCTCGGCTACCAGCTATCCCGGAAGGCCAAGTTCGCGACCACCTTCTTCGTGAACGAGGTGGGCCTGGACAGTCCCACGGACTTCAAGCGGCTGATGGTCGATCTGAAGTTCAAGTTCTAGTCGTCAGAGGTGTTGAGGAAGCCCGGGCCGGATGGCCCGGGCTTTTCGTGTCATGAGGGCTAGCTCTGATAGGTGCGAGCTAGGTTGACACCCACTAAACCGTGGGTCACTGTCCAGATGATTGAGACAACTACGATGCATCCTATCACGAGGCGCCTACATGAAGTCATATACACGGATCGCGATGTGTCTGGCGGCGGTTTCGGTGATATCGAACTGCGCCTGTGAGAAGGCTCCGCACGAGCATACCGCAGTATATCAGGTGGAACCCGAAACTTATCTCGCAAATGAACTCAGCCGTTACAAAGTTGTGATGCTGGGTGATATCCAGCACGGCGGGGCCCTTCCCTGGCAGAGTCTGCTGTCGGTTCTCGATCATTGGTCGACGAGCCTGCAAGCCGATCGACATGCGCCTCGTGATCTCACTTTGTTCCTGGAATGCACTGAAGAGGCTGCAGACATCCTATCCTCGTATTTGCAGACGGGGGATTGGGAGCGTCTGCTGGACTACTACCTGCCATCCGGAACGCTGGAGCGGTTGGAATTCTATGCGGATTTGCGGGAGGCCGTTTCGAGGCTGCCCGGTCCGGAAGAGATCGAGTCGAACGGCGAATCTCAGAGCCTATGGGTGCGAGGCGCGGAACCGTGGGGGATATACGACAGACCGGCGATTACCCGCGAAGAGGCTTATCGGTGCTTCGTCGAGGAGCGGGATGAAGCGATCGCCGCAGGTATCCTCGACCACCTGCGTGATTATCCGAAACGTCATGTCCTGGTGTTCTATGGCAATCTGCATTTGATCGCAAATCGAGTCACAAAGCCCTCCGCGCCCCCGGGCTATCCCGCCGAGCGACGGGAGGGGTATTACCTCGCCCACTACTTGAAGCGCGCGTTGGGTGAGGAGGCGGTGCTGACCGTCAATCAGATGGCTCATCCAACCCACGGTTCCGACGCCCGGCCCGATTGGGATGACGAGCGTGACATCCTGGTGGAATGGAGCGAGATACCGTCCGACTGGCTGGCCCCCGTTCAGATCGGCCTCGAATACGATTTCGTCATCCTGCGTCACCTACCGCTGGTGGCGAAACATCCCCTGCGGCAGATCTGTTGCCGTCGAATCGTCGATTCGTCCCTGGCAGATCTGGAGCGGATGGCGCCACATGAGGATGTCGGGTTCTTCGCAGCGAGGCAGACGGGTGTGGCAAGACGGGCACTGGCCTTATCAACCGGCAAGACCTACGACGAGCCGTCGTTGTGGCGACGCTGGTGGTCGACACACGACTACGATGGAGCCGCACGGCTGATGTCACCGGCCTTCAGCGATCAGGTACTCGACCTGATCGGCGATCTCAGACGGCAAGACCGAAATGCGGCACCGCAGCTGATGGGGTTGGGCCTGCCCTTACGGGATTTCCATGGGATCCTGGCTGGTGCCCCTGCCGTCTGGCGCCTTTTCTGGGACCAACATAGGACGGAGGTCTGGACCCTGCAGGCCATCGGTATGTTGTGGTGTGGTGACAACGAGGAAAGTAGCTGGGCCCGGCGATATCTCACGGATATCTCCGGGCACGACTTCGATGAGCCCCAGGATGCCATGAAATGGTGGCGGACCCGGTATCGTGAAGTGCCGTACTGAGGCGGAGGACATACCTGCACCGGCTACGGCGAGGCGAGCCGATCCCTGAGGTCGGCGAAGACCTCGCCGTGGCCTTCCCCGACCGCCCATCGTTCCAGCTCCGCCAGATCGATCTCGTTGGCGTGCGCCACGAGCACGGCCTGCTCCAGGCTCTGCCGGTCTTTCCAGTGGAAATAGGCGGCGAGTCGGTCCTTCACGCAGTCGGTGGGGGACAACAGTCGCAGACGGCCCGTTCGCAGCGACACCTCGTCGATCCGCTGGACCGGTTCGCCGCCGACGGCGACGGGCCCCGCGGGGAACTCGACGATATAGGCCGCGTCGGGATGCCGGAAGTGGCGCTTCTCCTCCGTGAAACCGATATCCGCCATGGCCTCCCGGATGCGCTTCCTGTCCGCGAACCGGGCGTTGACGAAGTCCAGGTCGTAGGAGACGTAGCGGTTTTCGCTGTGGATCATGACACAGGCGCCACCGGAAAGGACGACGTCGATCCCGCGGGCACGCAGGTAGTCGGAGATGTAGGCCGCCAGCTCCACGGGCGACATGTCGCGTACATGCATCACAGCGGCTTGCCCGAGCGTCGCGGCCGCCTGCGGTTCATGAGCAGACGCTCGCGGTCTTCTGACGGGTAGAAGTCCAGCGCCTTGTCCAGAAAGACCTTCAGCTCCCTGATGAACGGGTAGCGGGGATCAAATTCGAAGTGGCGCGTGCGGCCGACGCTGCGGCTGATGAGGACACCCCCCGCTTCGAGTCTTTCGAGCTGGTCCTGCAGGGGAGCGAGCCCCGTGCCGTAGAACCGCGCCATTTCCCGGGCGTAGCCCTGCCCCCTTGCCGCCAGGAAGATCAGGATGCGCTCTCGATTTCGGGATCCGAGCAAAGGCAGGAGTACCATGAAGTTACCTCTCCCGCTGCCTGGTGTGTCTAGACCTTTATAATATGTCGTATGACATTATATAAATGTAATATGACATTGTCAATATGTCATAATGCGAGTCGCGACGCGGCGACACGGTCGCCGTGATGCGACCTTCGCCGTTGGCGGTCGGGTCTATTCGATCCCCAGCGCCCGCCCCGCCGAATACGCCGTGAACTCCGGCGCGTACATGGACTGCAGCACCGCCGGCCCCGCCTTGAACTCGCCCGCCATGGCGGCGCGCAGCCGGTAGCGCAGGGTGTACTGGCCAGCCGGCAGCCAGGAGAAGAAGAAGTTGGCGCCCGAGTCGCGGATCTCCTCGTAGTAGGACAGGCCCTGGTCCCAGCGGTGGCCCGAACTCGTCGACTCGGGTTCGAAACCGGCGCCGCGCGGATCGCGCAGATGCACGAACTCGGCCGCGTGCTTGGCGCTCACCGAGAGCTGCACCTCCACCTGGTCGCCCACCGCCACCCGGTCGCCCGGTGCGAGCGGCGTCAGCACCCACTCGTCGCCGTCGTTGTGGCGGCGGAAGTAGGCGCGCTCCACGGCGAAGAGGTCGCCGCGGGCGGCCTCGGGCATCTTCTCGGTGGAGAAGTGCCAGGTGGCCGACGCGAAGGCCGTGCCCTTGCCCTCCTTCTCCACCGTCACGGTCGCCATGGTCGCGGGATCCAGCTCGTCGCCCGGCACGATCACGCGGTTGCGCGCGCCGGTGTAGGCGTCGGGCTCGAAGACGAAGGTCTTCGCCCGCGGGCCGATCGTCACGTCCACCGTCTCGCGGGCGCCCAGGGCGCCCTCGGCCTCCATGTAGTGCACCAGGGCGTAGATCACCTCGGCGGTGGCGCGGGTGGAGCTCCAGTGGTTGAGCTTCTTGTTGAGCAGCAGCCATTGCACCAGGCCGTGGCGGCGGGCGTCGTCGGGCAGCAGTTCGGTCATGGCCCGCAGGGCGAAGGCGTGGGTCTCGATGGTGTCGTTGTACCACAGCCAGGCGCGGTCCTCGGGGGCCCAGTAGGTGCCCAGGTCCTGCTCCGTCCTGGCCGAGTCCATGATGGAGTCGAAGACCAGGTTCGCGTCGTCGGTGCGGCCGGCCCGCGCCAGGGTCAGCGACAGGTAGCCCTTCAGCAGCGGGGCGTGCTCTTTCCAGTGGGTGAAGGAGAAGTCGAGCATGCGCTCGCGGTCGTCGTCGGTGAAGACGCCGCCGGTCCACTCGTCGTCCGGATAGCAGGAGAGGACGTAGTTCAGGAAGGTGATGGTCTCCCAGCAGCAGCCCTTCTCCATGTACTCGTCGATGCGCGCGTCGTACTCCTCGCGGTGGAGGTAGCGCCAGGCGTCGACGATCACGTCGCGGGGCGCGTCCACGCCGAACTCCAGGGCCTTGGCGAAGCCGTGCAGGATGTAGAGGGTCAGGTAGGCCGAGGGCCGCCCGCCGGACCACCAGGGGAAGCCGCCCGAGGGATCCTGGGCCTTCACCAGCTTGGCCAGGGCGGTCTCGCGCGTGGCGCGGGCGATCCCGGGATCGAGCACCTTGATCAGGTCGTCGCCCCCGCGGCCGCCCGCGGACCGCTTGAGCCACGGCGTCTCCTCGAGCAGGAGCTTGCGGTTGGGATCCTCCTCCTCCCAGGCCTCGAGGCGCGTGTCGCGCGCGCTCAGCTCCTTCGCCATGCGCGCCACGGCCGGGTAGCCGTCGAAGAGGCTGGTGAGGATACCCGTGCTGAGGAACTTGTTCAGGAGCTGCTCGGTGCACTCGTAGGGATAGTCCACCAGGTAGGGCGTGGCGTTGAGCACGCTGTAGAAGAGCTGCGCGTCGACGGTCACCACGAGCTGCTCGTCGATGCGCGTGGGATCGTCGTCGAGCATGTCCGCGAAGTGCAGCTCTCGCTGCTCGCCTTCCCGCAGACTCGCGAAGCGGGACTGCACCAGGTGCATGCGCCCCGGCAGCACGGGCAGCGACCGCTGCTCGCCATCAGCATAGTCGCCGGCGCGGGCGGTGACCCGGCACACGACCGGTCCCACGCGGGCGGGCGCCAGGATGGGGAAGAGCAGGTCGGTGCCGCCGCCGGCCGCCACCGTGAAGGCGACGCCGCGCGTGGCGGTCTCGTCCAGGCCGAACTCGGCGCGCAGGTCCGCCTCGGTCTCGGGATCGTAGAGTTCGAAGTCGAGCTTGCCGGTCAGGTCGGTCTCGCCGGCGTTGTTCACGACCACCTTCAGGCCGGCCCGGTCCCCCTCGCGCAGGAAGCGCGGCAGGTAGGGGCGGACCATGAGCTCCTTGACGCTGGCGGTCTGCCTGTGCGCAGAGCCCGACCGCAGGTCGCGGGTCAGCGCGTGCACCCACACGTTCCACTCGGTGACCGAGTCGGGCACCTCGAACTCGATGACGGCGGCACCGTCCTCGTCCAGCAGCAGGTGGGGCGCGAAGAAGGCGGTCTCGGCGAAGTTGGTGCGGGGCTCGACGGGGGCGCCGTCGTCGCCGGGCGATCCCGCCTCGGGGCTCTCCGGGGGGGACCCCTTGTGGTCGAGGATCTCGTCCATGTCGATCAGGGAATCGGAGATTCCCATCGGCGCGGCCTCCATGGCCATGCTCACCATCCCCTCGCGGCCCCCGCGCACCATGAGCTGGCCGGTGCGGCTGCGCATGCCCATGCCGCCGATGCCGTAGCCCGACAGGGCGCGCAGCCGGTCCCCCGTGAGAATCGGGAACTCGGTGTGCACCGGGGAGAGTCCCCGGCCGCGGTGCCAGATGGTCCGCGACTGGCCCAGCGAACTGGCGACCCTGAGGGTGCGCATGTACTTGGGGTACAGGGACATGGGCGAAGGGGGGGAATGCTGCGCGAAGACGTCGAGGCTGCGGTCGTACATGTAGGCGAGCAGCTCGGCGGCGCCCGCGGTCACGAGCCGCGCGTCGAGGTCGCCCGCGGCGTCGCGGACGGTGACGCGGAAGGTCTCCTGCGTGCCCGGGCGCAGGCGGTCGCGGAAGGTGGCGAACTCGACTTGGAGCCGGCGGTCGTCCCAGGGCACGAAGATCCGCAGGTCCCGCTGCTGGACCTGGTGGTCGCGCAGGGCGGTGGCCCGCACCATGAATCCGCCGCGCAGCTCAGGGGTGACTGGGATCTCGATCAGTTCGGGGTCGCGGCCGGCGCGCAGCACGCGGCGCTCGAAGCGGCGTCCGTCCCGCGCGAAGTCCAGCACCAGTTCCTGGTCGGGCAGTCCCGAGCGCACCAGCAGGCGCACCGTGCCGCCCACGGCGACCGAGGGCTGCTCGGCTTCCAGGACCAGCGGCAGGGCCAGGGGCGTCGCGCGCTCGCCGGCCACCAGCAGGTCGTGGCGGACGCGGCGCAGGGCGCCGAAGTCGTCGCGCGTCTCGTAGTGGAGGCGGTAGGCGCCCGCGGGCAGGCCGTCCAGGCGGACCTCGCCGACACCGTCCTCGCCGTGGTCCAGTTCGCCGCGCGCGAGTTCGCGTCCGTCGGACCAGGCGGCAAGCTGAACCGCGAGCGCCGGCATGTGCGACCAGCGGGGATTCAGCGAATCGCCCGGCGTGCGATAGGGAGCCACGTCCTCGGGCGGAAAGAACACCGGCCGTTCGGCCGGCAGCAGCGCCCGCTCGGGCTGCGCCAGTTCCACCAGCCGCCACGCGCCCTCGCCGGGGCGCGGCGTGCCGTTCAGGTCGGTGCGGGTCACCGTCAGGTCGAGGGGCTCGTCCGCGCGGCCGAAGCCGGCGGCGCTCTCGACGGCGGCGTCCACGGACACGAAGCCGAGGCGGAACACGCGCTCCGCGGAGCGGGTCTCGCCGCCCTCGTCGGTCACGTGGGCGCTCAGGGCGTAGCTGTAGCTCACGTCCGTGTCCGTACCCAGGCGCTCGTCCGCGCCGGGCGTGAAGGCCGCCTCGAACGCGCCCTCCCCGTCGAGGGTGGTGCGGCCGGTGGCCACGGTCTGTTCGCCCGCCGAGGGGGGCGTCCACCACCACCAGCGCGGCCAGTGCGGGCGGCGGGTGACCTGCCAGACCACCTCGCCCGCGGTCACGGGCAGCCCGAAGTAGTAGTCCGCCCGGCCGACCAGGGTGGCGGGGCGGTTCAGGCGCAGGGGGCTCGCCGGGTCGTCGAGGCTGACCTCGAAGGTGGGCCGCTTGTATTCCTCGATCTTCACCGACGCGTGCCCGTCGAGAGAGGTGCGCAGGCTCCAGTGGCCGAGCAGACGGCCGCGGGGCACCGTGAAGCTGCCCGAGACCGAGCCGAAATCGTTGGTGCGCAGGGTTTCCTGGGCCACGTCGTCGCCGTTGCCGTCGTAGAGGGTGACCACCACGTCCATGCCGGGCAGCGTCTTGTAGTCGGGTGTCTCGCCGCCGCGGTAGGCGACCACCTTCCAGTGCAGCGTCTGCCCCGGCCGGTAGACGCTGCGGTCGGTGTAGACGAAGCTGTCGACGCGGTTGCGGGGCTCGGTCGAGCGGTAGGGATGGATGTTCTCCATGTAGGCGAGGTCATCGCCCTTGCGGGCGAAGAGCCGCAGGCTCGCGTGCCGTCGCGGGGCGTCGACGCGGGCGAGGCCCTCTGTGTCCGTCTCCCGTCTCGTCACTCGCGCGGGCTCGCGGTCGTACCTGAAGCGGTGGATGTCGACAGCGGTCCCGGACACGGGCTCCCCGGTCGCGCCCGAGCGCGCGCAGATCTCCATGGCGTCCCCGAGGTCGCGGACGATCAGCACCAGGTCGCTGACGATCATGTGGACGGCGCCCGCGCGGTTGAGGCTTTCCCCGAAGTCGGCGCGGGTCGAGGCGGCCACCACGTAGGCGCCCTTCGTCGCGGCCGGCACGGTGGCGTAGGTGGCGTGCGATGCGAAGTCCGGCGTCGGCGCCAGGTCCACGCTCCAGGCCAGGTCCGGCTCGCGCGTGTCGACCCACTCCTCGATCACGTGGTGCTTGGGCCAGGGGCGGTCGTGCCGCCCCTTGTCCTCCAGGGCGGCCGCCAGGTCGTAGTGCCAGGCCCGGAAATACAGCGCGTCCAGGTTCTTGTGGTTGATGCGGATGGACCGCGCGTGGGCCGCGTCCGTGGACATGGCCTCCAGGTCGTAGGCGGGCGCCTCGATGGTCTCGACCAGGTGGGCGCAGCGCCGGCCGCCGAGGCTCTCGGGGTGGCGCTCGCGTCCGGCCCGGGCCGCGGCGTGGGCCGCCACCAGGGGCTCGCGGCCGGGACCGCGCTGGAGGAAATCCGCCAGCCGCCACTGGCCCATGGACCACCAGTCGTAGGCCGCGTCGAAGTCGTCCTGCACACCGGACAGATGGTCGATGATCGCCTGGCGGTCCTGGTCCGCGGACAAGGTGCCGTAGAGGGTGTTCAGCCGCGTGAGCCGCGCCTCCAGGGCGGCTTCGTCGCGCCCGTGCTCCGCGTGCCAGCGTTCCAGGTCGCCCAGGACCGCGCAGAGCCGCCGCAGGGGATGGACCTCCGGGTCGGTCGGATCCACGCCGGGATCGTCGACGCCCTCGACGAGGACCGTGCGGTCCAGCAGATAGGTCTCGTTGCCGTGCCGGGGGCGCCAGAGCGACTCCTCGGTCAGCAGTTCCGCCCACATGTAGGTCACGGCGTCGCGCAGGGTGCCGCGGATGCGCGCGGGGTAGTCGTTCTGCTCGATGTACACGGCCAGCTTGCCCAGCGGTTGCGCGCCCCACACCTCACGCTGCGCCCAGACCCGGCCGAAGGCCAGGTGCGCCTGCTGGGCGATCTGGTCGGTGGTCCAGGACTCGAGGTCGATCGTCTCGTCGCTCACGACGCGCTCGCGGCCGCGGATCTGGTAGCTGTACTGATGGAAGTAGGTGATCAGCGCATTGGCGTAGTAGAGGTCGAGCACCGATCGCCACACGGGGGCCTCGGGCCAGGGCTCCTCCCTGAGGAAGCGCACCGCCGTCTCGTAGCCGTGGAGGGCCATGCGCAGCAGCGTCTCCTCGACGAGGGCGCGGGTCCAGGTCTCCTGGTGGTTCTTCGCGCGCGCCTCGGCGCGGATCTCGGCGACCAGGTCGCTGGCCGCCTCGAACTTCTGCTCGCTCTTGAGGGACTCGACGCGTTCCCAGTCCATGGCATGGTCCTCGCTGTGTTCGGTGCCGGGCAGGGGGCCGGCCGTGGGATCGTCGCCCGCGGCCTGCCGGTCGAGGCAACCGGCGGCGCAGAGGACGAGCAGCAGCCCGACCAGGGCTAGGCGGACGGATCTCGGTGCGGGCATGGTCTTTGGCGATGTGTACATGGCAAGGCTCCCTCGCGGGGATGGATGGTCCGGTACGTATCGCACGATACCCTCGTGCGCAGACTGGTTGTACTGATTTCCCCGGGAAAATATCCTGCGAGATGCTGCCATGAACATCGGGCGGGCCGGCCCCGGGGGCAATAGCGGTTGCGCAAACGGCGGGACGAATCCATCTTATGCGCGCCTCTCGCGCCCGGAATCCCCCCTCTCGAGGACCGTCATGGAAACCCGTCCGGACATCCGCAACGTCGCCATCATCGCCCACGTGGACCACGGCAAGACCACGCTCGTGGACCAGATCCTGCGCCAGTGCGACGTGTTCCGCGCGGGGCAGGAGGTGCGCGAGCGCATCCTCGACTCCAACGACCTCGAGCGCGAGCGCGGCATCACCATCACCGCCAAGAACTTCTCGGTGAACTACGAGGGCGTGCGCATCAACCTCATCGACACGCCGGGCCACGCCGACTTCGGCGGCGAGGTGGAGCGCGTGCTGAAGATGGCCGACGGCGTGCTGCTGCTCGTGGACGCCTTCGAGGGGCCCATGCCCCAGACCCGCTTCGTGCTGCAGAAGGCCCTGCAGCTCGACCTCAAGCCGGTGGTGGTCATCAACAAGGTGGACCGCAAGAACGCCCGGCCCCACGAGATCCTCGACGAGGTCTTCAACCTCTTCTGCGAGCTCGACGCCAGCGACGAGCAGCTCGACTTCCGGGGCGTCTACGCGGCCGGCCGCGACGGCTGGGCCGTGGACGAGCTGGAAGACGAGCGCCGGAATCTCTTCCCGCTGCTGGACATGATCATCGCCCACATCCCGGCGCCCGAGATGCGCGAGGGACCGCTGCAGATGCTGGTGGCCGCCATGGACCACAGCGACTACGTGGGCCGCATCGGCGTGGGCCGCATCGAGCGCGGGATGCTGCGTGCGAAGGACCGCGTGGTCATGCTCAAGCGCGACGGCTCGCAGGTGACGGCGCCCGTCAAGCAGCTCCACGTCTTCGACAACCTGGGCCGCCGCGAGGTGGACGAGGTGCGCTGCGGCGACATCTGCGCCGTGGTCGGCCTCGACGACGTGGACATCGGCGACACCCTGGCCGACCCGGAGACCCCCGAGCCCCTGCCCCTCATCTCGGTGGACGAGCCCACCCTCTCGCTCAGCTTCATGGCCAACGACAGTCCCTTCTACGGACAGGACGGCAAGTACGTCACCAGCCGCCAGCTCCGCGAGCGCCTGCGCCGCGAGACCGAGCGCGACGTGGCCCTGCGCGTGGAGGACACGGCCAGCGCCGACACCTTCCGCGTCAGCGGCCGTGGCATCCTGCACCTGGCGATCCTCATGGAGACCATGCGGCGCGAGGGCTACGAGTTCATGGTGGGCCAGCCGCAGGTGATCTACCGCGAGATCGGCGGTCGCAAGGCCGAGCCGGTGGAGGTGCTCACCGTCGACATCCCCTCGGACCTGGCCGGCACGGTCATCGAGTACGCCGCCGAGCGCAAGGGGGAGATGGTCAAGATGGAACAGGGGGAGGAGCGGAGCCGGCTCGAGTTCCACATCCCCAGCCGCGGCCTGATCGGCTTCCGGTCGAAGATGCTGCGGCGCACCGGCGGCGAGATCGTCATGCACCACCGCTTCTTCCAGTACGAGTACTTCAAGGGCAGCATCCCGCAGCGGCAGACCGGCAGCATCGTCAGCCGCGCCCAGGGCAAGGCCGTGGCCTTCGCCCTCGACGGCCTGCAGGACCGCGGCCGCTTCTTCGTCGCCACCGGCGACATGCTCTACGAGGGCCAGGTCATCGGCGAGCACGCCAAGGACGACGACATCCTCGTCAACGCCCAGAAGGCCAAGCAGCTCAGCAACATGAGGGCGGCCGGCAGCGACCGCAAGATGAGGATCGCCCCGCCGACGGTCATGGGCATCGAGGAGAGCCTCGAACACATCAACGTCGACGAGTACGTGGAGATCACGCCGGTGAACATCCGCATGCGCAAGTCCCTGCTCACCGAGAACGCGCGCAAGCGCGCGGCCAAGCGGACTTAGACCCCGCCTGCACACCCTCTCCCATCGCCATGAACGCCTGTTCGTCCCGATACCGTCGTTGCGAATCCTCGCCGTAGCTGCGGCTACGGCTGCGGTTCGCGCCTCGGTCTCGGAACGAACAGGCGTTCCTGGCTCGGTCCGAGGGAATGCAGGCGAGGTCTAAGTCCGCGCCTCAATCCCCCCAGCTCTCCAGCAGACGCCGCACCCGCGGCGCGTCCGGATCCGTCGGCGCCGCCTCCAGGAAGCGTTCGTAGTAACCGCACGCGCTCGCCGTGTCGCCGCGCGCGACGCGGTGGATCTCGGCCAGGTTGAGCAGGGCCGTCACGTGGTGCGGGTCCTCCTCCAGGGCCCGCTCCAGGTAGCGGATGCCGTCGTCGGTGTCGCCGGCCATGAGGTGGAGGCTGGCCAGGTTGACCAGCACCTGCGTGTCGTGCTCGTGCCGTTCGAGGACCCGCTCGTAGACCCGCCGGGCGTCGTCGTGGCGCTGCAGGGCCAGGTAGGCCTCGGCCAGGGCGCCGCCGAGCTGGGTGGCGCCGGGGTGGCGCTCGAAGGCGGGGCGCAGCACCTCGACGGCGCCCGCCGGATCGCCCCGGGTCAGCAGGGCGTGACCGCGCTGGTAGCTGTCCAGGATGCGCAGGCCGTCCTTGGGATCGAAGAGCGCGGCCGACACCTCCGGCACCTCGCCGGAGCGGCTCGAGGTGGCGTAGCCCAGGGACTCCAGCGCCGCGCGGCGTTCCTCGTCGAGGGGGACGTCGTCGCCGTGGGCGCGGTGCGCGTCGGCGTCGCGCAGCTCGGCGATGCGGTCCAGCATGCGGTCGCGGCGTTTCGTCTCGCCGTCTCCCACGTCATCGCGCTCGCCGGGATCGCGGCCCAGGTCGTAGAGTTCCGGCCGCGGCGCCTCGACGGCCTTCCAGCCCCCGTCGCGCAGGGCGTAGAGGGGACTCCAGCCCATGGTGGTCCAGGGATGCAGGGTCTCGCTGTAGGCGGGCAGCGCGTCGAGCTTCCCGCCGCGCCAGGAAGGGGAGAGGTCCACGCCGTGCAGGCCGTCGGGGGCGGGCACGCCGGCCAGGGCCAGCAGCGTGGGCATGACGTCGATGATGCGCACCTGCTCGGACACGCGCCGGCGCGGCTCGCCGGTGCCCGGTCCGGCCAGGATCAGCGGGATGCGCAGGGTGGCGTCGTAGAGGAAGATGCCGTGGGTGTGCTCGCCGTGCTGGCCGAGGGCCTCGCCGTGGTCGGACATCAACGCGATGATCGTGCGTTCCCGCCGGCCCGAGGCCTCGAGCGAGGCGAAGAGCTCGCCGAGCCAGTGGTCGGCGTAGGCGATCTCGCCGTCGTAGGCGTGGCCCGAGGGCGCCGCGTGTCCGGCCGGCGGTGCGTAGGGAGCGTGGGGATCGAAGAGGTGCACCCAGGCCAGGAAGGGCTCGGGGACCTCGCGCAGCCCGGTCATCGCGGCGCCCACCACGTCGGCGGCGGGCTTCTCCACGTACTTGCCGGAGCCGGCGCGGCGGCCGGCCGAGAAGTCGTCGTCGTAGAGGTCGAAGCCCTGGGCCAGTCCGCTCCAGCGGCGCACCACCTCGGCGCCCACCCAGGCGCGGGTCGCGTAGCCCGCGTCGCGCAGGGCCTCGGCCAGGGTGACGTTGGTCTCGTCGGACAGGGTCGACTCGTTGGTGCGCGCCCCGTGGGCCGGCGGCCGCAGGCCGGTGAAGAGCGAGGCGTGGGCCGGCACGGTCAGCGGCGCGGCGGTGACGGCCTGCTCGAAGAGCACGCCCTCGCGCGCCAGACGGTCGATGTGGGGCGTGCGCGCCCCCGGGTAGCCGTAGCAGCCCATATGATCCGCGCGGGCGGTGTCCAGGGTGATCACCAGCAGGTTGGGCCGCGCGCCGCCGGGCAGGACGGGCTCGCGAACGGCGCTCTCGCCGCCGCCGTCGCCCTGGCAGCCGGCGAGGCAGAGCAGGGCGAGCGCGACGAGGGTCGCCGTACGTACAGGGTGATGTCTGCGCGTCGAGTGCATGGGATCGCCGATCTTCAGGCGCGACGGGTCGTCTCCGGTCCGTCCGCAACATATCACCCCGGGAACCCCCGCGCTAGCCGTCGCCGCCGATTCCCTTGGACAAAAACGGTCCCGTCGGTTATCCATTTCGAACGTCTTTCGCGTGCCCGGGCGCGGGTCTTCCCGTTTGTCATGGAGTGGTCGATGATCGTCGGCATTGGCATCGACATCGTGGATGTCGCCGAGTTCCGCCGCCGGCTCGACGAGGCGCTGATCGACGAGCTCTTCCTGCCCGGCGAGACCGCCTATGCGCGAACACAGGCGCGGGCGTGGGAGAACTTCGCGGCCCGCCTGGCCGCCAAGGAGGCCGCCTTCAAGGCCCTGGGCGCCGGCCTGGCGCAGGGATTGCGCTGGCGCGACGTGGAGGTCGTGCGGGAGGCGTCGGGCGCGGTTAGCATGGAACTTCACGGTGCGGCCCGCGCGCGGGCCGACGAACTGGACGTCGAGGGATGCCGGGTGTCCCTGTCTCACACGCGATCGCAGGCGATCGCCATGGTCGTGATGGAGAATCAATAGGAGGGTGACGGCGTGAGCAACATCGGATCGTACGAGCAGCGGCTGCAGGGCTTCGACTGGAACGTGGCCAAGGAAGTCCTGGACTGGCAGGACGGCGAGTTGCAGAACATCGGGCACATGTGCTCGGACCGCATCTGCGCCCGCGGCGGCGCCGACCGGACCGCCCTGATCTGGGAAGGCTTCGGCGACGCCAAGGCCAGCTACACCTTCGACGACGCGCGCGTCCTGTCCAACGGCTTCGCCAAGATGCTGCAGGACCGGGGCGTGGAGGCGGGGGACCGCGTCTGCCTCTTCATGGACAAGGTGCCGGCCCTCTACTTCTCGTTCCTGGGCGTGCTCAAGATGGGCGGCATCGCGCAGCCCCTGTTCTCCGCCTTCGGCGACGACTCCCTCGAGGTGCGGCTGGCCAGCGCCGAGACCAAGGCCATCCTCACCACCCAGAAGCACGTCAAGAAGGTGCGCAAGATCCTGGGCAACCTGCCGGCGCTCGAGCACATCATCGTGGTGGAGGGCAATCCGGCCAAGCTGAAGGAGGGCGAGGTCTTCTTCGACATGGAGGAGAACCGCGTCGACGACTACACGTGCTTCGCGAGCGGCCCCGACACGCCCAGCGTGCTGCACTACACCTCCGGCACCACGGGCCAGCCCAAGGGCGCCCAGCACGCCCACGACACGGTGTGGGGCCAGGCGCTCACCGCCCACTGGGTGCTCGACCTGCGGCCCGACGACATCTACTGGTGCACCGCCGACCCCGGCTGGGTCACCGGCACCAGCTACGGCATCATCGGCCCCTGGGCCCTCGGCGTCGGCCAGTGCGTGCTCGACTCGGGCTTCACCTCGGCCCGCTGGTACAAGTTCATCCAGGACAACAAGGTCACCGTCTGGTATTCGGCGCCCACGGCCATACGTTCCCTGATGCGCGACGGCGACGAGCTGGTGAAGCAGCACGACCTGTCCAGCCTGCGCCACCTGGCGTCGGTGGGCGAGCCCCTGAACGCCGAGGCCGTGGTGTGGAGCGAGGAGGTCTTCGGCAAGCCCTTCCTCGACACCTTCTGGCAGACCGAGACCGGCGCCATGATGGTCACCAACTACCCCGGCATGAAGGTGAAGCCCGGGTCGATGGGCAAGCCCTTCCCCGGCATCACCGCCGCCGTGCTCGACCTGAAGACCATGGAGCCCCTGAGCGAGCCCGGCGAGGTGGGCCTGCTCGCCTTCCGTCCCGACTGGCCGTCCATGTTCCGCGAGTACCGCAACCAGCACGACGTCTACCGCAGCAAGTTCGTGGGCGCGGCCGACGACGCCACACCCGACCAGCTGCGCGGCGATCCGGACCTGTGGTACGTCTCCGGCGACCGCGCCAGTTTCGACCAGGACGGCTACTACTGGTTCGTGGGCCGCGACGACGACGTGATCAACACGGGCGGCCACCTGGTGGGCCCCTTCGAGATCGAGTCGGCGCTCATCGAGCACGAGGCCATCGCCGAGGCGGCGGTGGTCGGCAAGCCCGACGAGGTCAACATGGAGGTCGTCAAGGCCTTCGTCACGCTGCACAAGGGATTCGAGTTCGACGACATGCTCGAGCTGGACGTGATGAACTTCATCCGCAAGAGCCTGTCGCCCCTGGCCATGCCGCAGGAGATCGAGGTCATGGAGAAGCTGCCCAAGACCCGCTCCGGCAAGATCCTGCGCCGCTACCTGCGCGCCCTCGAGTGGGGCGAGGAGGCCGGCGATCTCTCGACACTGGAAGACGACTAACCGAAAGGCCGTGACATGGAAGAGATGAAGGCAGACATCCTGGAATACGTGGTCGACGAGTACATCGACGAGGACGACGACGACGAGGTCGGTTTCGACACGCCCCTGATCAGCTCGGGCATCGTCGACAGCTTCTCCATGGTGTCCCTGAAGGTGTTCCTCGAGAAGAAGTACAAGATCTCGCTGCCCGACAGCGAGGCCACTCCCGAGGCCTTCGACACCGTCAATTCGATCTGTGCGCTGGTCGTCAAGCACCAGGGCTGAGCCCCGCCAGGAGGACGCCATGGCGTATTCCGACAAGACGCGCGGCCTGTTCGCCGCCGAGATCGAGAGCATCAAGGAGAAGGGCCTCTACAAGGAGAAGCGCTTCATCTGCTCGCCGCAGGACGCCGAGATCGAGGTCGAGTACCCCGAGGGGGCCGACCACGCCAAGGTGCTGAACTTCTGCGCGAACAACTACCTCGGCCTGTCGAGCCATCCCGACGTCGTCCAGGCCGCCCATGAGGGCCTGGACGCCCGCGGCTACGGCATGAGCTCGGTCCGCTTCATCTGCGGCACGCAGGACATCCACCGCGAGCTTCAGGACAAGATGTCCGCGTTCCTGGGTACCGAAGCCACGCTCCTGTTCCCCTCCTGCATGGACGCCAACGCCGGCGTGTTCGAAGCGGTTCTCGAAGCCGACGACGTGATCATCGCCGACCGGCTGATCCACGCCTCGCTGGTCGACGGCATCCGTCTATGCTCGGCGCATTACGACACGTTCAAGCACATGAACATGAAGCACCTGGAAAAGAAGCTCGTCCTGCACCAGGACAAGCGCACCCGGTTGATCGTGACCGACGGCGTGTTCTCCATGGACGGCGACCTGATCCAGCTCGACGAGCTCTGCGACCTGGCCGACAAGTACGACGCCATGGTCCTGGTCGACGACAGCCACGCCAGCGGCTTCATCGGCAAGACCGGCCGCGGCACCCACGAGCACTTCGGCGTGATGGACCGCGTCGACCTGATCACCACCACCTTCGGCAAGGGCCTCGGCGGGGCCTCGGGCGGCTGCGTGTCCGGCCACGCCGAACTGGTCGAGCTGTGCCGCCAGAAGGCGCGCCCATATCTGTTCAGCAACTCGCTGGCGCCGTCGATCGTGGCCGGATCCATCGCGGTCATCGACCTGCTCTCGGGCAGCACCGAGCGCCGCGACAAGCTGGAGCGCAACACCGCCTACTTCCGCGAACAGATCACCGCGGCCGGGCTGTGCATCCGCGACGGCGAGACCCCCATCGTGCCGGTCATGCTCTACAACGCGAAGCTCGCCAACGACATGGCTCGGGATATGTATGCCGAGGGCATCTATGTTATCGGGTTCTTCTTTCCGGTGGTGCCCGCCGGCGCCGCGCGCATCCGCGTGCAGCTCTCGGCCGCCCATGAGACCGCGCACATCGACAAGGCTGTGGCGGCGTTCGCGAAGGTGGGGGAGAATTACGGCATCATCGGGTTGGACAAGAAGGGGATCGTCGAGAAGTACGGGATGTAGGGGCGTCTTGCTCGAATACTCACCGGGACGTTCTCGAGCTTCTTCCCGCAGGATCGTCCCGGTATTCGTATACTCCCCTGGCCCGAAGGGAGGTCTAAACAGTTGTCACTCCCGGGATGGCCGCGTGTATTCATCGATGAGTTCCATCCCCGGGCGACACCTGTCACATATGGACTTGTCCCTGTCGAGATATGGATTCTCGCGCCGGACCTCGCATAACAGCTCCGAGCAGTCCGTGGAATTCACGAGCCGACCTTCCGTAAATAACAGATCATGAGCCTCCTCGAATCCATGGACCGGTTGATGGCTCCGTGGGGGGGGGGGGGGGCCCCCAAAATT
>CAZTWK010000020.1:0-25076 GCA_964617805.1 uncultured Fibrobacteraceae bacterium
TCATGCATGGGCTGGAAGAGGCGGCGTGATCAGGAGTAGTTTGCAAAGTTGGGGTGAACTTGAAGTCCTCGTGCAGCACGATGCCGTACTCCTCGATGTTCATCGTGGAGTAGCAGCGCTCGAAGTTCTCCATCAGCTTGTCGGCCGTGTCGGGCCACTGGTAGGGGACGACGATGGGGTCGGGTGAGACGGGATCGTCGCCGGAGCAGCCGGACAGGGTCGCGGCCAGGGCCAGGATGAGCAACGGGATGCGTGTCTTCGTCATGGTTCGCCTTTCGCTCGTCGGGTCCGGATGGAGGCTATTCGGGCAGGAACATCCGCTTGATGTCGCCCCAGTACAGGTTCTCGTTGGCCTTGTCCGGGCGCAGGTCCCGCTGCCCGCAGAGGCGGTATTCGGTGACGGTCCCGCCGTCGCGCTCGACCTCTTCGCCGCGGACATAGAAGATCTGCCGTGACGCGATGGTCAGCGTGTTGTCGCCGTCGTCGGCGTGGAAGATGATGTTGACCTGGTACATGGCGCGTTCCGTGCCGGGGAAATCGGGATCGCTGGGGGGGATGTCCTCCCAGGGCGTCAGCCGGATGAGCTCCTGGATGGCGATGCTCTCGACGCCAGTGCAGACCAGGTGGCCGTCGAAGTACGCGGCGGGATTGCCGTCGAACATGTTTCCGGTCGAGGCGATCTCCAGCTCGCGGCTCCAGGGCTCGGCGTCGCGTCCCACCTCGAGGAACTTGTAGTCGAAGTCCTCATCCAGCAGGATCTCATAGGCTGTCTGGTCCATCAGCGCGTAGGCCCGTTCGAAGGATTGCATGAAGGCGTCGGGGGTATCGGGCAATTCCGGCAAAGGGAAGTCGCTCAGTCCGGTGGGCTCGTCGCTGGTGCAGCCCCCCAGCCCGAGCAGCGCGCATGCGCAATACAACGCGATCGTCCTCATGGCGGACCTCCGTAGGGGTGGCAGCGTAGGATCTCGTATACCCCATCAGTATGCACTATCGAAATCGAAAAATCAACGGGGCGCCCGGCTTGCTGGTCCGCTCGCCGGGCGCCCGCGGGTCAGCGCCAGCGGGAATCCGCTAGAGGTCGCGCTGACCCAGGAGCTGCCAGCGGCAGTGCCGCCTGTAGTCCCATTTCTCGGCCAGGACCGAGGCGGCGTAGACCACCTGGCGGCCTCCGGCGCCGAGGCGGCGGCCGCTCTTGAGGTTCAGGGTGAAGCGGTAGCTGATCACCGCGCGCACGACGTAGGACTCGTCCGACCAGTCGACCTCGTCGCCGACGACGCGCTCCCAGCCCTCGAGCACCTCGAGCTCGTCGAAGACGATGCTCTCCACCGCAGGAGCGTTCCCGCCGGCGCTGTTCTTCTGGTCGACGCCCGAGAACATGCGCCCGGTCGAGGCCAGGTCGTCCTCGCGCAGGAAGGGGGCCTTGCCCGGATCGGCGAAGATGAAGCGGAAATCGGGGTGCAGCAGGTCCGCGTAGGCCTCGATGGACATGGATTCGTAGGCGTCGCGCAGGGCCTCGACCACCTGGTCGGGAGTGGACGGCGCGGTCACATCGTCCGGCGCGTAGACGGCGTCGGGACTGCAGCCGGCCAGCAACGCGAGGGTCGCGGCGGCGAACAGGGCCGGGACGAACATCCGGGAGTGATAACGTTTCTGCATGGCGGGCCTCCTCGTCGGTGTGGGGTATAGAAAGGCGCCCGGGTGGGTCCCTGGCGTGAGGGGCCAACCCGGGCGCGATATCGATGGTCGTTGCATGAAGCTAGGGAAGGGGGCCGGCGCGCGCCAGCCCCCTTCCGTGCGGATCGGGCCCGTCTAGAGCTGCGTGAAGATCTCGTCGAAGGCCGCGCGCATGCCGGCCTGCAGCTTGGCCACCTCGTCGTCGGACCACTTGTCCTCGTCCTCGCGGATGAAGGTGGTCAGGTCGACCCGGTTGTCGAAACGGCCCAGGGACAGGTGGTAGGTCTCGCCGTGGGCCTTGATCGTCACCGTGTTGGGCACCTCCGACGTCGCGAGCAGGTGTTCGACGTCGTCGCAGCCGTAGTCGTTCATCATGACCTCGATGGGCACGCCGTGGTGCAGGATCGAGCCCGGGTCGTTGGGGTCGGTGCGGGCGTCGTTCTTGCGGCGCGACTCCTCGGGCGTGACCCAGATGTAGAGGATGCACGACTTGGCCAGCATCTCGGGGCAGAGCATGCGCAGGGAGTACTGGTAGCCCCAGGGATCGGGCAGGGGCATCTCGGAGCCGTCGCGGCCGCCGCGGGCGAACTCCACCACCACGGTCTTGCCCTCGAGGGAGTCGGGCACCTCGGCCACCTTGTCGTCCAGCAGCTTCTTCGACTCGGGGCCCAGCTCCTTCACGAGCTTCGCGCGCGAATCGGCGTCCAGGTCGCGCCAGAAGGCCGTGGCGCCCACCTTCTCGCGGCAAGCGTCGTAGCGCTCCATGAGCCAGGTGACGGCGCAGGCGGGGGCGGGGCGGTTCTTGTTCAGCAGGTCGTGGTAGTCCTCGTTGAGCAGCTCCATCAGGGTGCCCCAGTCGAGGGGGTCCTTCATGGGCAGGCTGTCGTCGTCGAAGAACGCGGGGTCGTGGCCCAGGGCGCGCAGCTCCTCGCTCGTGCGGCGCATCATGTGCACGTAGGGGTAGTCGTCGAGCTGCACCGTGTGTCCGATGCCGAACTGCTCCTGGCACTGTTCGGGGGACAGGCTCGCCAGGTAGCGGCGGGCTTCGGATTTGCCCGAGGCGGGCAGGGCGCAGAGCAGCAGGATGTCGATATGCTTGGCCATGGTCCTCTTCTCCTTGGCGTACGCTCGGGTCGCGGGTGGTCGGGGACGAGTAGACTAAACCCGTGGGCCGTCCGGATCAAGGGGCGATGACCGATTCCTCGGGCTCGGGCTCCGGCATCCGCCCGCGCAGCTTCGCCCAGCCGATGACGATCCACCAGCCCAGATGGGTGAAGACCCAGTAGAGGACGGGCATGGAGCTCACGATCAGGATGGTGCTCGATGCCAGCCCGCCGATGCTCGACAGGGCCAGGTTCTCCCAGATGTCCTTGCCCTCCGCGTCGGTCAGGCGGATCAGCAGGGGCAGCAGTCCGGCGATGGTCGTGCCGCTGGTCAGCAGGATCGAGCGCAGCTGGATGCGCGTGCCCTCGCAGATGGCGCGGTGCAGTATCTCGCGCCGTTCCCGCCCCGGGATGCGCCAGAGGTTGACACCGCCCAGGCGCGGGTTCGCGGGCACCAGGTGGTCCCAGCGCTTCTCGTCCTCCAGCCGCTCGCGCACCTGCAGCCGGAAGCGGTTCACGAGCAGGATCGCGTTGTTGACCACGATGCCGAAGAGCAGCACCAGGCCGATGCGCGCCGAGGAGTCGAACTGGGAATCGGTCTGCCAGAATATGGCCATCACGCCGCTCATGGCCATGGGCAGCGAGAGCAGCACCAGCAGGGGCAGCGTGACGCTCTCGAAGAGCGCGGCCAGGGTCATGAAGATGAAGACGGCCGTCAGCCAGAGCATGGAGTTGAGCTCCTCCTCCTCCTCCTCGCTGAGCTGTTCGCCGGAGACGTCCTCGGCCGTGTAGCCGTAGGGCAGCTGGATGCCCTCCAGGATGTCCTTGATGTAGCGCTGGCGCATCTTGTCGGTGCCGATGTACTCCCAGTTGATCTGCATGGTGTACTGCTGTTCGCGGCGGTTGATCGAGGTGATCACCGGGCGCTGCACCAGTTCCACCAGGTCGGCCAGGCGCACGCGCTGTCCGGTGCGCGTGGTCATGGTCTTGTTGACGATCTGGTCGTACTGGATGTTGTCCGCGTTCTGGAAGGCCATCTGCAGGCGCTGGTCCTGGCCCTCCACCAGCATGTGCCACGGGAACTCGATGCCCAGCAGGCGGCGCAGGTAGCCGACCACTTCCATCACGGTCAGGTGCCGGTCGGCCAGGGCCTGGCGGTCGATCAAGATGAGCGTCTCGTCGGTGTCGGACCTGTCGAACCTGTCGCCGCCGGTCAGCCGCGTGTTGCGGACGCGGCGGTTGCGCGAGAGGCGGTCCATGGTGCCCTCGCAGATCGCCTCCAGCTCCTTGCTGTTGTAGCCGGTGACGCGGATCAGCGAGTTGCTCATGCCGCCGCCGCGGCCGCCCTTCATGTAGGGATCGCCGAAGCCGTTGATCCAGATGAACATGCCGCCCAGCTCCTCGGCCAGCATGATCAGCCGGTTGCGGTAGAGCTCGGGATACTCGGTGCGCAGCATCTCGTCCTCGAACTCGATCTGCATGTAGGCGCGGTTCGTCCAGGAGGTCGTCTTCATGGTGACGCCGTCGGGGATGGGATCGATCTCGCGCTCGAAGTTCTTCATGGTCTCGCTGGCCAGGATCACGTCCGTGCCCACCGGGCGCTCCAGGTAGACGACCAGGGTCTCGCGGTCCTGCTGGCGCCAGAACCCGCCCATGTTCACCTCGTTCTTGTAGAGGTGGATGCCGCCCCAGATGGCGCCGACCAGCAGCAGCAGCGGGTAGAACCAGAAGCGCAGGTGCATGGCCGTGAAGCGCTCCACGAAGCTGGCGAAGAGCCCCACCATGACCATCATGCCCAGCGCGCCCGCGAACCAGGGCCAGAGGTCGAGCGTGAAGTTCCAGTCCTTGACCAGGGCCAGGGCCACGAAGGCGATGCCGCCGAGGATCGTCGAGACCAGGGCCCAGCGCCAGCACAGCGCCCAGCCGGTCTTCTCGACGATGTCGCCGTTCTCGCGCTCCATCTCCTCCTCGGTCAGCTTGCGCAGGGCCACCGGGATCCAGCCGAAGGCCACGAAGACCGACGCCAGCATGGCGATGCCCACGGCGATGGCCAGAGGCGCGTAGTAGATGGCCAGCCGGTCGCTGAGGTAGATGAACGACAAGAACGCGATCACGGTCGTCAGCGTGGTGGCCGTGATGGGAAAGGCCACTTCCCTGGTGCCGTTGATCAGGGCCCGCTTGGGGTCGCGGTGGCGCCGGCGGGTGACGCGGCGGTGGATGGCGTCCAGCACCAGGATGCTGTTGTCCAGCAGCATGCCGAAACTCACGGTCAGGCCGCTGATGGTGATGAAGTTCACCGACACGCCGAAGAAGTAGAACATGGACAGGCAGATCACGATGGCCAGCAGGATCGAGCTCACCACGATGGCCGTGAAGCGTACGCGCCGCAGCGCCGCGGCCAGCAGCATGAACAGCAGCACGAGGATGATCAGCGAGCGCCAGACCAGCTCCTCGACCTTGTCCTGCAGGTCCTTGCCGTTGTCGGTGTCGATCTCGAATTCCACGTCGAAGGGCATCGAGGCCTGGATCTCGGGCAGGGCCTCGCGGATGCGCCGGCTCACGGAGATGGCGTTGGTGCCGCTGCGCTTGGCGATCGAGGCCTGGATGACGTTGTCGCCGTTGATGCGCACGAAGTAGGTGGGGTCGTCGAAGCTGCGGGCCAGGTCGGCGATGCGGTCCAGCACGATGGGCTGGCCGCCCACGTTGGCCACGACGGTGTTCATGATCTTGCGGGCGGTCACCGAGTCCTGCACGCTGACCGCCAGCTCGCGGCCCTGGCGGCGGATCGCGCCGGCGGGTACGATGTCGTCGAGGGCGTCGATCTGCTCGTAGACCTCGTCGGCGTGGATGCCGTAGCGCTCCATGGCCTCGTGGTCCAGCAGGATCTTCAGCAGGGGCAGGGCGCCACCCTGCAGCTCCACGTCGGCCACGCCGGGAACCGCCAGCAGGCGCGCCGCCAGCCAGGTCTCGGCCTTGTCGCGCAGTTCGTTGGCCGGGAGCGGCGAGATCAGGCTGATGGTCATGAAGTCGTCGGTGCGGAACTCCTCCGGCACGTGGGGCACCACGCGGGGCTGGCCCGCGGTGGCGGGCAGCTCGCGGCGCACCGAGCCGAGCTGCTCGGCCAGGTCCATCTGCGCGAACTCCAGGTCGATGTCGCGGCGGAACTCGACGGTGACCTGGCACCAGCCCGGCCGCGACCGGGACTCGATGTTCTCCACCCCGTAGACCTTGCGCGCGGCCTCCTCGACGGGAATGGTGATGGACCGCAGCATGGCCGCCGGCGAGGCGCCGGTCCAGGAGGTGGTGACCGAGAGGGACGGCAACTCGGTCTCGGGCATGGCCTCGATCTCCAGCCGGGGCAGGGCGTAGATGCCCGTGATCACCAGGGCGGTGAAGAGCATCCAGGTGGCCACCGGGTGGTCGACGAAGGCCTTGATCATGCCGTTGTCCCCTCATCGTAGTCGCGCTCGAGCAGCCGGTGGAAGATCTCGTATATCACCGGCGTCAGGAACAGGGTCAGCAGGGTGGCGATGCTCAGGCCGCCGAGGATCGTCACCGCGAGCGGGCGCTGGATCTGCTCGCCCGTGCCGATGCCGATGGCCATGGGCACCATGGCCAGCACCGTGGTCAGGGTGGTCATGATGATGGGCCGGAAGCGCAGGCGGCTGGCCTCCATGATGGCCTCCCGCCCCGCCAGGCCCTCGCCGCGCAGGCGGCGGATGGTGGACACCTTGACGATGGCGTCGTTCACGGATATGCCGAGCAGGGCCACCAGTCCGATCAGCGAGATGATGTTCACCGTGTGCCCGCTGATCGCCAGGGTCAACGCCGCGCCCATCACGCCGATGGGCAGCACCGCCGTGATGATCAACGGATCGAGGAAGGACTCGAACTGGGCGGCCAGGATCATGTAGACCAGCAGCGCCGACAGCAGCAGCGCCCAGCCCAGGTCGCGGAACGAGTTGTTGATCTCCTCCTGCTCGCCGCCGGCCACGAAGCCCGTGCCGGACGGGGTCTGCAGATCGCCCAGGACGGTGTTCACGTCCTCCCAGAGCTTGCTCAGTTTGCGCCCGGCCACGTCGCCGCTGATGGAGATTTGGCGCCGCTGATTGCGGCGTACGACCTCGCGCACCGGCCGGCCCTCGCTCAGGACCACGAAGCTGCCCAGGGGCGCGGTCTTGCCGTTACCGATGTCGATCGGCGAGGCCAGGACGCCGTCCAGGTTGCGTCGTTCGTCCAGCGGCAGCCGCACCGCGATATCCACGCGCTGCTCGACCTCGTTGAACGTGGTCGCGACCACGCCCTGGATACGCGCCTGCAGTTCGCGGGCGAGCAGGTCGGGGTTGATGCCGTGACGCAGGGCTTCCTCGCGGTCGATGTTCACTTCGACGGTGGGATTGCCCAGCACGCGGTCCATTTCCAGGTCGGTCAGACCTTCGACCAGGGTCAGCTCCGTCATCAGCTGCTCGGCCACGGACAGGGCGTCCTCGGGCCGCTCGGCCACCACGCCCAGGTTGAACGGGGACTCGCCGCTGGCCAGGATTTCCTGCAGGCCGATGCCCTCGTCGCGGAAGGCACTCACGGCGCCTTCCAGTTGGGTGAGATGGACGCGCAGCATTTCCTTGATGCGTGCCATGCGCTCGGCCCCTTCGCGGGACGGGTGCAACAGCACGCGGATGCGCACCGTGTTGGCGGCGGTGTATTCCTTCAGGGCCGCCAGGGTGCGTTCGGTCTGTCCCACCTGGGCAAAGACCGTATTCACTTCGGGCAGGTCGGCCAGGAGCGCCGACAGGTCGGCGGCCGTGGCCTGGGTCGATTCCAGGGGCGTGCCGTTGGGCAGTTCCAGCGACAGGGTGAAGTCGCCGCTGGTGCGCTCGGGCAGGAAGGAGCGGGGCAGGTCCAGGGCAATGAAGGTCGCGCCGGCCATCGTCAGCAGCAGAGCCGTCAGGAACAGGCCCTTGTGGGCCATGACCCGCACCAGCGCGCGGTGATAAACGGCATAGAGACTGGAGAAGAGCAGGTCGGAGAGCTTGAAGACACCGCGCGGCTTTTCCTGGCCCGCGCGCAGGAAACGCGCCGACAGGGTGGGCTGCAACAGCAGGGCCGTGCCCACCGACAACAGCAGGGAGATGGTGACCGTCAACGCCTGGTCGCGGAAGAATTCGCCGGCGATGCCCGGCACGTAGATCACCGGGAAGAACACGGCGACGGTGGTCAGGGTCGCCGCGATCACCGGCGAAGCCACCTCGCGCGCGGCCCGGGCGCAGACCACGGCGATGGCCTCGTCCTCGGCCTTGTCGGCCAGGTGCCGCTTGATGTTCTCCAGCACCACGATGGCGTTGTCCACGAGCATACCTGCAGCCAACGACAAACCACCTAGGGACATGAGGTTGATGTTGACGTCGAACAGGTGCATGAAGGCGAAGGTCGCGACGATGCTGATGGGGATCGAGAGGCTCACCACGAAGGGGCTGCGCCAGTCGCGCAGGAAGAAGAACAGCACCAGGAACGCCAGCCCGGCGCCCCAGAGCAGCGAGTCGGTCAGGCCGCGGAAGCTCTCCCGCACGTAGTCGGCGTCGCGGTAGACGAAGCGGTAGCCGAAGTCGGTGTACTGCGACTGCACGACGCCGAGGATGTGGTCCACCTCCTCGGTGACCTCGATGGTGTTGGCGCCGACCTCCTTGTAGAGGAGCATCGACACGACCTCTTCCTCGCCCAGCAGCGTGGCGCCCTCGGGCTCCTTGACCGTGTCCATGACATCGGCCACGTCGGCGACGGTGATGATGCCGGCGCGCTCGGTGGGGATCTCGGTGCTGCGGATGTCGTCGAGGGTCTCGAACTCGCCCAGGATTCTCAGGGGCAGCTGCAGCGGGCCCTTGCGCACGCGCCCGCCGGGGAAGCTCACGTTGGACAGAGACAGCGCGCTCTGCACCTCCTGCATGGTCAGGCCGTATAGCCGCAGCTTGCCGAAGTCGGGACGCACCAGGATCTCGCGCTCGCGGCCGCCGATCACCTCGGCCTGGCTCACGCCGTCGATCTGCTCGATGGCCGGCTTGACGACCTCCTCGCAGAACTCGGTCATCTGGGCCATGTCCTCCTCGCCCTCGATGACCAGGATGGCGATGGGGCGCGCGCCGGGATCCCAGCGCAGGATGAGCGGACGCTCGGCGTTGTCGGGGAAGTCGTCGCGGGTCGAGACCTGGTCCACGGCCTCGCGCAGGTGGAGGTTGGCGAACTCCATCTCCGTGCCCCACTCGTACTGCACGGTGATGGCCGACACGCCCTCGCGCGTGCGCGACACCACCTGCCGCACGCCCGCCAGGCCGGTGATGCGCTCCTCGAGGGGCTGCGTCACCAGGCGCGCCAGGTCGTCGGCGGGGACCTCGGTGTAGTTGGTGATGACCGTCAGGTTGGGGGTGTTGATGCTGGGCAGCAGGTCGACCGGCAGGCGGTCGAAGGACTGGATGCCGATCACCACCAGCCCCGCGAAGAGCATCAGGATGGCGACCGGACGTTGGACCGCGCCTTTGATCATTATTCGGACCCCTCCGTGGCGAAGGCCCAGCGGTCGCTCGCGGGCACCGTCTTGCGGATCTTCAGCTTGGCCTCGTGGGCCAGGGTGAGGTGGTCGCTGACCACCACCTTTTCGTCGGCCGCCAGCGAGCCGCCGCTGTGCACCTTGAGGATCTCGATCCACTCGCTGTTCTCGAGGCCCGTGTCCACGTACAGCCACTGGGCGCGCGGTCCCTCGATGACCTTGAACAGCAGTGTGCGGTCGTCGCGCGTGAGCACGGACTCGCGGGGCACCAGCAGGCGGTCGGCGTGGAGGCGCGCGGCCACCTCGGCGCGTACGAACATGCCGGGACGGTACCGGCGCTCGTCGTTGGGGAAGCGGATGATCACCTGGCAGGTGCGGCTGGTCTCGTCGAGCACGGGGCTGATCACGTCGACGACGGCGCGGATGGTGTCGTCCACCGCGGGCACCTCCACCAGGGCGGCGCGGCCCTCGGCCAGATCGCCGAGGTCGGCCTCGAGCACGTTGACCACCGCCTCGAGCTCGGTGTCGTCGGTGATGCTGCAGAGGGCCTGTCCCACGCTGATGTTCTGGCCCTTGACCACGGCCAGGCCGCTGATCACGCCGGCGAACGGCGCCCGGATCTCCGTGTACTCCAGGTTGATGCGCGCGCGCTCCTCGGCGATGCGCGCGTCGGCCAGGCCGGTCCTCTGGGCGAAGGTGTCCTGGCGGAAGGCCCCGTCCTTCAGGGAGGCCAGCTCCAGGTCCAGCAGGCGGGCCTGGAACTCCTCCTCGCTGATCTCGCGCCGGGTGCGCAGGGCCAGCAGGGCGTCGCGCTGCTCCACGAAGGCGGCCAGGGCCGCCTGGTCGGCGACCTGCTCCTCGCCCTCGGCGGCGATCTCGCTCAGGGCCTGGATGTGACGGTAGCGCGCCTCCTCCAGGGCCAGGGCGTACTCGCGGTCGTCGAGCCTGGCCAGGAGCTGGCCGGCGCGCACGCGTTCGCCGTCACGGACCCGCACCGCGACCAGTTCGCCGCCCAGCTTGCTGCTCACCTCGACCTGCTGGGTGGTGCGCAGCACGCCGTCGGCGTAGACGGGCTGGACCAGCACGCCGTTGCGCACCAGACCCGCGTTGACCCGGATGGCCTTCTCCGGCTTGGGCGCGGCCGCGGTCGTGTCGGCGGCGCTGGTGTCGGCCGCGCTGCTGTCGGCGGCGGACTCGTCGCTCTCGCCGCCGCCGCAACCCGCGAAGTACAGCGCCGAGGCGAGGACGAGGGCTGTGAGCAGGACAAATCGCTTCATCGCAGGGGTCTCCATTCCAGCCCGGAGAGCGCGTCGGGAGCGTCGGTCAGGTCACGCTCCGAGGTCCGGGCCATGTAGGGTTGGTCGACAGGCGTCCCCCCGGCGTTCCGGGAGGATGTCAACGGATTGCATACGCTATTACTTCCACCGGAGTTGCATATTCGAGGTCGGCCTCGGGGTCGTCGCCGCCGGTGCCGTCCAGGGCGTCGCGCGCGTCCTGGAAACCGCTTACCACGAGGCAGCGGTCGTCGTCCAGCAGGATCACGCGGTCGCGCTCGCCGTCGCCCGGCGCCCGCAGGGCGACCTGGCGGTCGAAACGGCCGTCGGCGGTGAAGACGTCCCAGGTCTGCAGCACGCCCGCGGGCTGGTCGTGGACGCCCCGGCTGCTCAGCACCCACAGCTCGTCGCCGCGGCATTCCAGGCGCAGGATATCGGGGTGGTCGGCGGCGAATAGCTGCTCGGTGCCGAAGCGCCGGTGGCGATGGCTCGACGTCCAGCGGGTCTCCAGCCGCTCGCGGATCCTGTCGCTGCGGGGACAGGATGCGTAGTCGCGTCCGACGAGCAGGGCGGGCGCGCCGTCGGGCGCGAAGGCCGTCACGAGGTACTCATTGCGCGCGGACGCCACGTAGACACGCCCGTCGGGGGCGACGTCCCACAGGCCCTCGCCGGGGAACCACTGGTCTTCTTCCCGGAAGCTGTTCACCGTGAAGTCGAAGTCGTCGTCGCGGCCCATGAACTCGACGCGTTCGATCCCGTCGCGGCCGTAGAGGCTGATGAAGTCGCGGCGCAGGCGTCCCTTGTCGGTGCGGGTCATGTGCCCGCCGGAGAGCACCAGGCCGCCCTCGACGGCCTGGGCGCCGCTGAGGAAGTCGCGGCCGCCGGTGGTGGGGTCGCCCGGCAGCACGGTGCCGGCGGGCAGGCCGTCGGGCGTGAGCAGGACGATGGTGCCGGGCATGCGCTGCACGACGCCCACCTCGCCCTCGGGGGTCAGCAGCAGGTCGCCGGCGCGCCGGAACTCGCCGGGGCCCTCGCCCTCGCGGCCCACCGTGCGCAGCAGCTCGCCCCCGGCCGAGAGCACCATCACCTCGTTGAGCTGGGCGTCCAGCAGGAAGATCTCGCCGCCGTCGCCGGCGCAGGCCTGAACGACCAGGCCGAAGAAGAGCTCGTCGTCCTCGTCGCCGCGGCGCCACTGCTCCTCCAGGTCGACGGTCACGACGCCGTTGGCGGGCTGTGCCGGGTTGTCGACGCGCGGCGCCACGCCGACGGCGAGGGCCGGCGCGGCGAGGAGGGTCAGCAGCACCGCCAGCAGGGCGGCGCGGGGGACGGATGTCTCGGAAAGCAGTTTCAAAACGGGCCTCCGCGTCGGGATGCTCGGGTGGAACGGTCGAAACGGGCTCCGGACATACAAACGCGCGGGAGCCCGGTTCCCTGCGCGGCGGCCCCGGCTCAGCGCACGATCCGGCAGCCGATGACCTCCATCAGGTCGGCTTCGGGCTCCGCCGTTTCGACGCCCACCGACGACAGGAAGGTGTTCAGGAAGTTTCGCACGAGCACGGCGCGTTCGCCATCGACGAAGTAGAGCAGGTCGTGCATGCCGTCAGCCTCGGGGTGGTGCAGGCGGGCCCGGTTCACGTAGACGCCCTCGGCGTCGAAGACGTCGAAGGTGGCCATCACGCCCTCCGGCTGGCTCCGCACGCCCCGGCTGGTGGTGACCCAGATCGCGCCGTCGTCGTGCACCTGCACCGCCGCGATGTCGGGCTCCACGTCGGAGACCGTGATGCGCGGCATCACGGGATAGTTGCGGCCCTGGGCCTCGAGCAGCGCGATGGCGCGGGCCGTGTCCGATTCCTCGCGGGGCAGGGGCTCGTAGGGGCGCGAGAAGGTGCGCAGCAGCTCGCCGCCGGGCTCGCGCACCTCGAGCAGGTATGCGTTGCGCTGCGGCGCCACCACCACGCGGCCGTCGTCGCCCAGGTCCCAGCGGTTCCACACGAAGTCCACGCTCACCTCGTCGAGCACCATGTCCGCGAAGTTCTGCTGGGCGGTCTTGATGACGTACTTGGCCGTGATCCCGCCCTCTGCATCGTAGCCCCGCAGAAAGTAGGTCTGGTCCAGCATGCCCGTCGCGAAGGACTGGTCGATGCCCGTCAGCACGATGTTGCCGCCGAGGCTCTTGCCCCGGATCAGCACCGAGAAGCCGGCGCCCGCGTTGGGGTCCTCGGATTTCAGGGGGAAGGTGCCGGCCGGATTCCCCTGGCCGTCGATCAGCACGATCTTGCCCGGGAAGACCTGGATCAGGCCGATGCTGCCGTCGGGCAGGAAGAACATGTCGACGGGGCGCCGGGTCTCGCCTGGCCCGTCGCCTTCGCGGCTCAGGGTGCCCAGGCGTTCGCCGTCCGGCGAGAGGACCGCGATCTCCGAGAGCTGCTGGTCCAGCAGGTAGATGTTGCCGTCCGCGTCGGTCAGCACCTGGGCGATGACGCCGAAGAGATTCTCGTCGTCCTCGGGCCCGCCCGCGTGCCAGACTTCCTCGAGCCTGTAGTCGATGACGCCGTCCCGCGGCTCGGCCCCGTTTTCCACGTGGGGGGCCTCGGCAACGGCCGCCGTGGCGAGCGCGCAGATCGCCAGGGTCGAAAGAGCGATTCTCAATCGTTTCATGGTCTTGACTCCCGTCTCCCAGGGGCGTATAAATGCCTTTCGATGTTCGCCCGAAGTACGGGCGATTGCCAGCCCTAGTTTCATGCCGCCCCGGGTCGCGGCGGGGGTCATCATGAAGAAAGTCTACCTCTGTCCCCATTGTCGGGCAGTGCTCAATCCGAACGTCAAGATCATCTTCGTCGTCGACGACGGCGAGAAACGGGGCCTGATCCTGCTCAGCGCCAAGCCCGGGGACTACAACCTCATCGTCGACCCCAGCTTCAACCTGGTCGACGGGACGATGGCGAACTTCTTCTGCCCCGTCTGCGACAAGTCGCTGACGTCGCCGGTGAACGAGAACTTCGTGGAGATCCTGCTGGATCAGGGTTTCCCCAAACCGAGCACCGTGGAGTTCAGCCGCATCTTCGGCGAGCACGCCACCTTCATCATCGACGGCAAGGAGCTGACGTCCTTCGGCGAGGACGCCGATGATTTCGACGACGTCAACTTCTTCGGTTCAATCTAGCCAATCGAATAAGGCGCCGATCTGATCGCCGCCCGGTGCGAAGGCAACCGCTTCGCGCACCGCGGCGGCGTTTTCGTGCCGCAGCTCTTCCGCGGCCGACGAGCCGTCCAGGGTGACCAGCGCCAGGGGGCGGCCGGGGAAGCGTTCGCGGAGCCAGGCCACCGCCGTGCGCGCCGCCGTGCGGGTGCCGTCGTCCCAGACGTCCGGCCGTGCCGCCGGCAGGGCGGGACAGGCGAACACACGCCCGCGGCGGGCGGGCAGCGGGCCGGAGGCCGCGGCGTCGGCCAGCAGCGGCGCAAGCTCCGACACCCGGCGTCCCCCCGCGTCCAGCACCACGTAGAGCATCTCGTCGTCCGCGGAATCCCAGCCCGCCTCGAAGACCAGCGTCTGCTGCAGCAGCCGGCCCGACTCGGCGGGGCAGGCCACCATCATCGTGCCCGCCTCCGGCAGGATCGAAGCCGTGCCCCCGTGGCGCGCGAGCAGGATCTCCACCTCGTCGATCGTGGTCCAGAGGGGCGCCGGGTAGGTGCGCATGTCGCGTCCGGCGAGCTCGTCGGCGATCAACTCCAGGCGCCACAGCACGCTGGGGCGTTCCAGGGGGTGCACGGGCTTGGCGCGGTCGCGGGTGCGGGAGAGCCAGCCGCCGCGGTAGCGCAGCACCTCGCCCCGCCAGGCCAGGGGCGGCCCGTCGGCGGGTTCGAGGGTGGCGTGCAGGGTGTAGGGGCCGTCCGGCAGGCCGGAGAGGTCGGCCTGGCGCGTCCAGGCGTTGAGGCCCGGCCGCAGGTCCACATTCTCGGCCGTGTCGCCCGTGCTCACCACCGACGTGCCCTGCGCGTCGGTCACGTCCGTGCTCAGGATCGCCGCGCCGCCTCGGGGCAGCCAGGCCGACACCTCCATGGTCACGGGGGCGGCGCCGGCCAGGGCGGTCGACAGGCGGGTTGCGAGAAGCGGTGGCGAATCGGCGCCGAGAGACAGCGTCACGGGCCGGAAGCGGTGCCAGGGCGCCGCGGGATCGGCCAGGGCCGGGTCGCGCACGAGATGATCGAAGCGGCCGGGGCCGGTGTGTCCCACGTTGATGCCGAAGAGCGTGTCCGCCGGCGGGGCGTAGGGGGCGAGATAGGCCCAGGGCACCGTCGCCAGCAGGCTGATCGTCCCGGGGGCGGGGCCGGCGGCGAACGCGGGCGCCAGGTCCGCCACCGGCTGGTTCAGGGGGCGGCCGGGCAGGCCCAGCAGGCGCCCGCGGGGCGCGTCGCCGCTGCCGTGGAAGCCGAAGCGCCAGGCGCGGCGCGTGTCGAAGCTGCGGGACGAGTCGGGGGCGGTCAGGGTCAGGCGCAGCTCGCCGCCGCGCGGGTCGCCGCCGGCCGGGCGCAGGACCGCGGCGGGGCCGGTGGCGCGCAGGTGAACGCCCGCGGCGTCGAACATCAGGTCCAGGTCGATCTCGGCACCGCCGCTGCGGTCCCGCAGGGCGCCGAGGGGGCGCCAGACGCCGTCGGGCAGGTCGAGCCGGCCGTCGCGCGACATCGCCAGCAGGTCGTCGACCAGCTCGCCGATGAGCTCGGCGTAGCCGGGGAAGCGGCGCAGGTTCGCCAGGTCGGGGTCTGCCTCCATGGTGCGCACGTCGTCGAAGCCGAGTTCGGCCGCGCGGCGCAGGGCGGCCAGGGCCTCGCCGGTCTCGCCCGTGCGCGAGGTCACGCAGGCCTTGTTGTAGTGCAGCAGGGGATTGGCGGGCTCCAGGCGCAGCATCTCCGCGAGCAGCATGCGGGCCGTGTCCAGGTCGTCCTGTTGCATGTTGCGCTGGAAGGCCGCGCGCAGGCGCGACATCTGGTCGCCGCCGGGGGGCGGCGCCGCGGAGGACGTCAGCGCGGTGAACAGGAGCGCCAGGGCGAGGATGACCGGCAGCGGGCGCGTCCCGGCCTCAGGCCGGCTCGTCGGACGGGAAGGCGATGGCCATGGTGTCGCGCGCAATCATCAACTCCTCGTTGGTGGGCACGATCATGATCGTCACCCGCGAAGACATCTTGCTGATGATGGCCTCGTCGCGCCGCGTGGCGTTCTTGAACGGATCAAGCACCGCGCCGATGATACCCAGGCCGCGACAGGCCCATTCCCGCACCAGCGAATCGTTCTCGCCCACGCCCGCCGCGAACGTGATCGCGTCCACGTGGCCTAGGGCCACCGCGTAGGCTCCGATGTATTTGCGGATCTGATAACAATACACTTCCAACGCGAGTCGCGCACGGTCGTTCCCGTTGGCGTACTCGCGTTCCACGTCGCGCAGGTCGCTCGACACGCCGCTGATCCCCAGCAGGCCGCTCTTCTTGTTGAGCAGGTTGCCCACCTCGGCGGCGCTCATGCCCAGGTTGCTCTCGAGGTGCCCCACGATGGCCGGGTCGATGTCGCCCGAGCGCGTGCCCATCACCAGCCCCTCCAGGGGCGTGAAGCCCATCGACGTGTCGATCGACCGGCCGCCCGCGATGGCCGCCACGGAGGCCCCGTTGCCCAGGTGGCAGGTGATGAGGTTCAGCTCCGACGGATCGCGGGCCAGGATGTCTGCCGCGCGCAGGGACACGTAGCGGTGGCTGGTGCCGTGGAAGCCGTAGCGCCGGATCCCGTTCTGCTCGTAGAGCTCGTAGGGAAGGGGATAGATGTACGAGGCGTCGGGCATGGTCTGGTGGAAGGCCGTGTCGAAGACGCCGACCATGGGCACGTCCGGCAGCACGGCGCGCGCGGCCTCGACACCCATGATGTTGGGCGGGTTGTGCAGCGGCGCCAGGGAGATGCAGTCCTTCAGGGCCGCCATCACCTTCTCGTCGATCATCACGCTGCCCGAGAAGGCCTCGCCCGCGTGCACCACCCGGTGCCCGACGCCGTGAATCTCCTCGAAGCCCGACACGACGCCATGGTCGGCGTGGGTCAGGGCGGCCAGCAGCAACCCCAGGGCGGTGCGGTGGTCGGGGATGGGGCAGGTCTCGTCCACGTCCTCGCAATCGGGACGCGTGTAGAGGTGGTGACCCTCGTCCTGGCCGATGCGCTCGACCAGGCCCTTGGCCAGCAGCCGCTCGTCCTCCATGGCCAGGAGCTGGTACTTGAGCGAGCTGCTGCCGCAGTTGATCACCAGCACGTTGGTCACGTCGCGGCGCCTCCGCCCTGCAGGGCCGTGATGGCCGCCACGTTGACGATGTCGTCCACGCTGCAACCGCGCGACAGGTCGTTGATGGGCTTGGCCATGCCCTGCATGACCGGGCCTACGGCCTCGGCGCCGGCCAGGCGCTGGACCAGCTTGTAGGCGATGTTGCCGGCGTCGAGGTCGGGGAAGACCAGCACGTTGGCCCGGCCGGCCACGTCGCTGTCGGGGGCTTTGCGCTCGCCCACCGACGGCACCAGGGCGGCGTCGGCCTGCAGGGTGCCGTCGACGGCCAGGCCGGGGACCTTGTTCCTGAGCAGCGCCAGGGCCGCCTCGACCTTGTCCACGCTCTCGCCCGCGCCGCTGCCCTGGGTGGAGTAGCTGAGCAGGGCCACCCGGGGCTCGAAGCCGCAGAGGGCCCGCGCGGTGTCGGCGCTGGCCGCGGCGATGTCGGCGAGCTGGGCGGCGTCGGGGTCGGGGTTCACGGCGCAGTCGGCGAAGACGATCATGCCGTCGGTGCCGAGCTCCCAGGCCGGATTCACCATCACGAAGCAGCTCGAGACGATCGAACAGCCGGGCGCCGTGCCGATGGCCTGGAAGCCCGCGCGCAGCACGTTGCCGGTGCTGTTGACGGCGCCGGCGACCATGCCGTCGGCCAGCCCGCGCTCGACCATCAGGGCGCCGCAGAAGAGGGGATCGGCCGCGGTCTCCAGCGCCGCCTCGGGGGTCATCCCCTTGTGCTTGCGCTTCCCGTGCAGGGTGGCGGCCAGGGCCTCGCGGTCGGGGTGGGCGGCGGGATCGGCGACGGCGATGCCGTCGGTCGAGAGGCCGAGATCACGCATGCGCGCCCGGATGTCCTCCGCCTCGCCCAGCAGGAAGACGCCGGCGATGTCCTCGTCGCGCAGGACGGCGGCGGCGCGCAGCATGCGCTCGTCTCCGCTCTCGGGCAACACGATGGTGCGATGGGACGCGGCGGCCTTGAGGCGCAGCTGTCGGATGAATTCCATGTCGGCTCTCGCTTGGAAAGGGGCCTGCTCCTGGGCGTAAGGTGGGCCGCCGGCCGATGGTTGTCAAACCGGTAACGAGCGCTCTTTCCAGGGCATGCGGTGCGGTCCCGGCGGGTGCGGATCTAGACCTGGGGCTGGGGCGTGGTCCCGTCCAGGGTCTCCTCTATCTCCGGCAGGCGGTCGATCAGATCCTGCAGGGTGAAGCCCTCCCAGAACTCCTGGAGCTTGGCGTCGAGCAGCTCCCAGATGCCGCGCGTGGTGCAGAAGGTGGAGCGGTCGCAGGAATCGGGATTGGGCACGCACTCCACCAGGGGGGTGCGCCCTTCCAAGGTGAGGAAGACGTCCCACAGGGAGATGTCCTTGGGCTCGTGGGTCAGGTAGTAGCCCCCGTGAACGCCCTTGCGGCTGCCGATCAGGTCGGCCCTGCGCAGGGAGGCCACGAGCTGCTCGAGATACTTGCGGCTGATCTCCTGGGATTCGGCGATGGAACTCAGGGGCACGGGCTTGCCGTCGTAGGTAACGGCGATCTGCAGCAGGGCGCGCAGGCCGTAACGCACTTTGGTGGTGATTCTCACGCGGGTTCCATCCTTTCCGAGTCACGAATCGCAGCATCGGTCATTCACTAATGGTAATCAATCCCACCGAGACGACAAGTCGGGCGCCGGTCACTTGACGATTTCGGGCACCTCTTCCACGAGCTGCGGCGGCAGGTGCAGGGGCAGAGTGGTGGCGCGCTTGCGCTCGATGTCGTTGTAGACGCGCTCCACCTGCACGGGCTCCAGGCCCAGCACCGAGGCCGCCTCGTCGGCCGGCACGTCGTGGTTGCGGGCCCACAGCAACAGGTCCATCTCGGCGTAGGGCAGCACGAAGTAGAACTCGTCCTGTCCCTGGGGCAGCGAGTAGGTGTCGGTGGTCGGCACCACGCCGCAGATCTCGTCGGGCAGGCCCAGGTGCTTCGCGAGGGCGTAGACCTGGGTCTTGTAGAGGTGGGCGATGGGCTTGATGTCCGCCGAGCCGTCGCCGTTCTTGACGAAGAAACCCTGGTCGTACTCCAGGCGGTTGGGCGTACCCAGCACCGCGTAGTTGAGCCGGTCGGCGTGGAAGTACTCCATGGTCTTGCGGATGCGCTGCTTGAAGTTGGTCGCGGCGACGATCTGCAGGTAGGCGCCCAGGGGCAGCCTCTCCTCGTGCATGTTCCCGTCCGGGTCCTGCACCACCAGCCGGTAGACGTTCATGCGGTCGGAATCCAACAGGTCCGACGGCAGCACGATCTTGGACTTCCAGCCCTCTACGTAGTCGGGGAAGACCTCCTTGTAGGCCGCGTCCCGCCAGCGGTAGCAGCCGATGGCCTCCAGGGCGGGGGCGATGTCCTCCACCGCGTACTCGATGCCCAGGTGCTCGGCCAGCGCGGCACCCAGGGACTTGCTCGCAGCGGACGAGTCGCGCTCCGGCAGCAGCAGCCCGAAGACCTTCTTGGGCCCCAGCGCTTCGACGGCCAGCGCCGCGGTCACGCTGCTGTCGATGCCCCCGCTCATGGCGACGACGGCGCCGCGGCGCAGCATGCGGCGCGAAACCAGCTCGCGCATGCGGGTCCGGACGGTTGCGACGGTCTGGTCGAGGTCGAGATCGAGCACGGAGCGGTCGAACATGATATATCCTCGCTTGGGGCGTAGGTGTGCGGAAAGGTCCGCAGAGGTTACTCACGGTGAGCAGAGGTGTCGACCGGTTTTTGGGGGGCTGTAGGGCGGGCTGACACGATATCGATGGATATGGGTTTCTCCGATGGCGCTGTTTCTCCGATGGCGCTTGATTCCAGTACAATGATTCGTATATGATCGCACGTGCTGAATGTATATTGTCGATTACTATTGCAGCGGTCGAACTGGTGGTGTGATATGAAAGCCATCGTATTTCCACTCGCATTCATCCTGATCTTCGGTTGTTGCGACCTTACCGTCCGTGCCGGTCCTCATCCTCTGTCTGCCAAGAACGGTGGAATACTGGAATTCGTCGGCTGCTGGTCGAAGGGGCCTTGCGTGGCTGTCGCGGCAAGTGGCGACACGGCCTACTTCAACAACGGGTCCTGGCTGCAGATCGTCGATTTTTCTCTGGCCTCCGAACCCGCCTTGATCGGTGAACTCCTCATGGCGAGCCCCATGCGGGCGGTCTCGTTGCAGCAGGAGATTCTCTATGCGGCCTGTGGGAGAGAAGGCATACAGATCGTCGATGTATCGGATCCCGGGACACCTCGATTGCTTGGTTTCTTGGACTCGTGTCTGGGAGAGACTCCGTTCGCCAGAAGAATGATCGTCCGTGGCGGGATCGCGTACATTGCAAACAGCTTCACTGGACTATGGATCGTCGATGTCTCCGATCCTTTGGCGCCGACGACTATGTCCGTTCTTCCGCTGGAAGGATATTTATCTTGCAACGACATCTCCCTGAGCGGCGACCTCGTGGTTCTGGCCGCCGGATGGGAAGGCCTGATCTGTGTAGATGTATCGAGTCCCACGGATCCCGTCGGGATTGCCGTGTTTGAGATGCCTCGACAGTGTGACAGCGTCTGCCTTGACGGCAACATTGCTTACGTGGGCAACTATTTCGGATTTAGCAGTGTGGATCTGACCGACCCGACGAAGCCCGTCTTGTTGTCCGAGTCGGAACTGGATGGGGGCGTGCATGATGTATTCATGGTACAGCATTTCGCATATACCCTCGACGACTCTCAAAGAAAAATGCGGATCTTCGACGTGACGGATCCGGCCGCGCCGGCGGTCGTGAACAAGGTCCAGCTCGAGACGAGCGCATTCTCGCTATTCGAGAGTGGTAGCCGGATCTACCTGGCGCACGACTACCTCGGCGTGAGCGTCTTCGACTCGTCGATTCCTTCTGAACCGTTCGAGATCGGATCGTATGAGACCTACGGGCTACCCTTGATGGTGGATGTGCAAGGCGAGCATGCCTATCTGCTCACGTACAAGAAGGGTCTGATCGTCGTCGATATCTCCGACATGTCCAATCCTGAAGCCGTGGGCACCTACGGCTCGTTCTTCTTCGTCAAGGATATCCATGTCGACGGGGATCTGGTCTATGTAGCCTCCAGTACCTGGGGCCGGAATCTGGAGATCATCGATGTGACGGATCCCACGGCGCCGAAACCAGTCGGAGTCTTGAACACACGCATATCTGCCAACGGAGTTGATATCGTGGATGGCGTCGCGTATGTCACCGTGGCCCATCGAGATCTCAGGATCGTGGATGTCTCGGATCCCACGGCTCCCATGATACTCGGGAAATGTGACGTGCCATACTCCCCAAACAGGGTCAAGGTCCAGGGCCGGTATGCATATGTCGCCTCCGGCTATGGTGGATTGGCTATCGTGGACATATTGAATCCCTTGCAGCCGGTTCTGATGGGCGTCGTCGAAACGTCTTCGTCGGCACTCGATGTCGATGTCGTCGGCGACTACGCCTACACGACCGTCTGGTATGACGGCTTCCACGTTGCCGATGTTTCCTCACCCGCCGCTCCACAATTCGTCGGTGGATACGATACGAGAGGTAATCCCGATGAGGTCTCGGTCTCCTGGCCCCACGCCTTCGTGGCGGACTCGTGGGGCGGCTTGTACGTACTCGATGTCGCCGACCCCGCGCAACCTCGATTCGTAGAGACTTTCGATTCGGGAGGGGGGGCGCGCGCCGTCGCCACGCAGGGTGGATACGTCTATGTCGTAGATGGGATTCATGGACTCGTGATACTACGCAATACCCAAGCGGTGCCGGTGCACATGACCGAGCTGTCCGCCATGCGCAGTGATGGAACCGTTGCTGTTTCGTGGCGGGCGCGAGGGGTGGGCGCTGACCAGGCCTTCAAAATCTGGCGGTCCGAGATCGGCTCCGATCGACATGTTTGCGTTGCCGAGCTCAGCGGCGGCCTTCATGAATACATCTGGCATGATCGCTCGCCGCCTTCCGCCGCCGCGGCATACCGGCTGCAACTTGTGGATCCGAATGGCGAGGCCTCCTGGCTCGGAGAGGTGCAGGTTTCGGCGGCCGCTACACCGCGGCTGCCGATTGAACTGACCTGTCATCCGAATCCGTTCAATCCGGATACGACCATCCGTTACCGCCTGTCCGAGCCCACGTCCGTCGACTTGGCCGTTTTCGATCTTCTTGGCAAACGTGTGAGGACACTCGTCTCGGGGTTGACCCCTGCCGGCGCGCATCGATCGATCTGGGATGGGACGGATGCGTCCGGTCTCAACATGTCATCCGGGATCTATCTGGTCAGGTTGCGAGTTGGGAACCAGGTCGTGAACCAGAAAGTGTCTCTCGTTAAATAACCGGTTCCTGTTTTGATCCCACATACCCCCCTTCCCACCACGTGGTGGGGTCGATTTTGACCTTCCATGCGCCCGTTACTGGATATCACAAGATGTTATGTGATATAATGACGCCTCGTGAGGCGCCCGAACCCGCGCCCATGGGGGAGACAGCATGCCTCGCCGCCTCGTCATCGCCGCCCTGGCCCTGTTGCTGGCCGCAGCACCGGTTTTCGCCGCTCCCTACGGCTCCGTCCGCCTGCTGGACCCCCATCCCCGCGTCGCCGCTCCGGCCGCCTTCGTGCCCTTCTACATCGACCGCGCGGCCCACGTGGTGCTCGACGTGCTCGATCCCGAGGGCAATCCCGTCGCCCGCCTGGCCGACGCCACCTTCGCCGCCGGGCGGCACGCGGTGCGCTGGCGGGGCGTCGACGACGCCGGCGAATGCCTCGCGCCGGGCCTCTACACCGTGCGCCTGCACGTGGGCGAATCCGTCCGCACCCTCGCCTTGCCGCTCGTCTGAGCCCCGCGGGTGGACAGGCGCGCTTGCGCGCCCTATCCTATGCCCCCAAACAGAACGAGACGAACATACCCAGGGAGGAAAGATGACCCCTGAGGACAGACGCGCCTTCATCCGCTCGCTGCCGCTGGCCGAGCTCCACCGCCATTTCGACGGCTCCATCCGTCCGGCCACCCTGTGGGAGCTGTCGGAGAAGTACTACTCGGCGGTGCCCGGTCTCGACTTCGAGGCCTTCCGGCGCTACCTGGAGTGGGACGACACCGAGGACAAGTCGCTCATCGACTACCTCGACAAGTTCCACGTCCCCCTGCAGTACACCCAGTTCTACGACAACATCATGCGCATCGCCTACGAGATCGCCGAGGACGCCTACGCCGAGGGCGTGCGCCTGCTCGAGCTGCGCATCAACCCCCTGATCCACCGGCGTGCCGGGCTGACCACGCGCCAGGTGCTGCACGCCACCCGCAACGGGCTGGTGCGCTTCAAGGAGGCGCACCCCGACTTCCGCTGCGGCATCGTGGTGATCGCCATGCGCAGCCACGGCGGCAACATGGCGCGCATCCTCCTGCGCGAGATCATCGGCGAGAAGGAGGAGTTCCACTCGGACGTGGGCGTGATCGGCTTCGACATCGCCGGTCCCGAGGCGCCCTTCCCGCCGCTGCTCTTCACCAAGGCCTACGAGCTGGCCGGCAAGATGGGGCTGCACAAGACCGCCCACGCGGGGGAGAGCGAGGGGCCGGAGCGCATCTGGGAGGCGCTGGACCATCTCGGCCCGACACGCATCGGACACGGCACCTCCGCCGGACGCGATCCCGAGCTCATGAAGCGTCTGGCCCGCGAGGGCGTGGTGCTGGAGGTCTGCCTCAGCTCCAACGTCCAGACCGGCGCCGTGGCCGACCTGCGCGAGCACCCGCTGCCCCGCTTCCTGGACGCCGGCGTCAAGGTGGCCATCTGCACCGACAATACGACCGTGTCGGCCACCACCCTGGCCCGCGAGTACGAGCTGGCCATGGACCTCTTCGACCTGAGCGAGAGCGACGCGCGCGAACTGGCGCGCATGTCCTGCGAGGGGACCTTCCTGGGCGAGGGCTGCCCCCGCGCCGATCACCTCACCACATCCTGAACCGGAGAAGACATATGCCACGCAAGAAGAAGATCGCGATCCTGACCGGCGGCGGCGACGTGCCGGGTCTCAACGCCTGCATCAAGCAGGTGGTCTGGCGCGCCCAGGAAGCCGGCTACGAGGTGCTCGGCCTTCGCCGGGGCTGGGAATCCCTGTCCGCCTACAAGGTCGGCGATCCCGAGTGGAACGCGGCTTGGCTCATGCCCCTGGAGTGGGACGACGTGCGCACCATCGACCGTAGCGGCGGCACCTACCTGCATTCCTCCCGCACCAATCCGGCTCGGATCCGCGAAGCCGACATGTTCGAGCACGTCAAGCGGGATGGGATGACCTATCCCGCGGACATCACCGACCATGTCAGCGCGGCCCTGGAGGACCTGGAAGTGGACGCCCTGATCCCCATCGGTGGCGATGACACTCTGAGCTACGCGGCGCGCCTCCACGAGACGGGCTTCCCGATCATGGCCGTGCCCAAGACCATGGACAACGACGTCTACGGCACCGACTACTGCATCGGTTTCGGCACGGCGGTCAGCCGCTCGGTGGACGCCATCAACGAGCTCCGCACGCCCGTCGGCAGCCACGAGCGCATCGGCATCATCGAGCTCTTCGGGCGCAACAGCGGCGAGACGGCCCTGATCGTCAGCTATCTCGCCGGCGTCAACCGTTCGATCATCTCCGAGGTGCCCTTCGACATGGAGCGCCTGGCGGCGATGCTCAAGCAGGACAAGACCGACTGCCAGAGCAACTACGCCATCATGACCATCAGCGAGGGCGCCACCGAGCTGGACGGCAAGATCCACGAGTACGGAGAGGCGGACGCCTACGGCCACAAGAAGCTGGGAGGCATCGGCGAGTACACCGCCAAGCGCGTCAAGGAACTCACGGGCGAGAACGTCATGTACCAGTCCCTGGCCTATCTCATGCGCTGCGGCCCTCCCCACGCCATGGACCGCATGGTGGCCATGAACTTCGCCAACATGGCCATGGACTTCCTCAAGGAGGGCAAGTCCGGCTACATGACCGGCCTGCAGGACGGCAAGTACACGGCTGTGCCGCTGCATTCCATCATCGACGGGATCAAGCGGGTCGATGTGGATCGCTTCTATGATTCGGAGCAGTATCGGGCGGACATTCGCAACGTTTCGGGGCTGCCCATGTTCCTCACGTAGGGACGTGCGGGTGTGTGTTGCGGCGGATGGACGGGACGCGGCCCCGAATCATAGAA
>CAZTWK010000020.1:25086-66189 GCA_964617805.1 uncultured Fibrobacteraceae bacterium
GGCCCCTCTTGCCCCCCCCCCCCCCCCCCCCCCCCCAAAAAAAACCCCGCCACTACAGTGAGGTACATGGGATCCCGTCAGGTGCAGGTCGTCCCATACTGGGAATGCCGTAGGATCACATGAGGCTGGTCCGCTAGGGGGGAAGGGAGTATCCTGCGGACGTCGCGGTCCGGAACACCGGTCGCCGCACCCCACACGTGCGAGGGAGATGGTTGTTTCGTGGATCGCGCACGCCTGACAGGACTGATCCTCGCCTTCGCCGCCCTGGCGGCCGGCGCTGCCCTCATGTGGGATTACGTCACCGACGATACCTGGATCCATCTGCGGTATGCGAAGCACCTGCTCGAGCGGGGCGAGTACACCTTCAACCCCGCCGATCCCACCTACGGTTCGACCTCGCCTCTCTGGGTCTTCTGTCTCGTCTTCCTGCTGAAGCTCGGACTGGCGCCGCTGGCGGCGGCCCGCTTGCTGGGGCTGGTCCTGGGCGCGGCCAAGCTGCTGGTGGCTGACCGGTTGCTGGTGCGGCTGCCGCTGCCGGCCGGGTGGCGGCCCTGGCTGCTGCTGCTGATCGCCCTGGACGCCTGGTTCCTGCGCTGGACCCTCTCTGGCATGGAGACGCCCCTGGCGGAATTGCTGATGCTGGTGCTGCTGGGGCCCATCGCCGCCAGCGGGCCCATCGCCTGGGTGGCCTGGGGCGCCACCTGGGGACTGGGATCGCTAGCGCGGCCGGAGATCGCGGTGCTGGCGCCCTGCGCCCTGCCCTGGCTGCTGTGGCTGCAGCGGCGCCGCCACCCGTTCCGCTCGGCGCCGGCCTCGCTGGCCAAGGTCGCGCTGGGCTGGCTGCTGGTGGTCGGACCCTGGCTCCTCTACGCGCAGCAGCAGTTCGGGCGCATGATCCCCGGCACCGCCGCCGCCAAGAGCTATCCCCTGCAACTCTCGCCGGTGGAGATGATCGAGTACCTGCTGCGCACCGTGAAGCAGCTGGCCGCGGTGCAGGGCGTGCTGTGGGTGGCCTTCGCGCTGGTGGCGCTGGCCTTCTGGTGGGACCGCCGTCGCGGGCGGGCCGGGGGCGACGGCAAGACCTTCGGGCCGCGGGCCCTGGCCCTGGGCGCGGTCGCGGCCACCTGGCTGGTGGTGCTGGTGGGCGGCTATTCCGTCAAGCAGGTGTGGACCATCTCCCGCTACGTGTCGCCCCTGCTGGCACCCATGCTGTTGGGGATGGCGGTCCTGGCGGGGGCCATGCTGCGCCGGCAGGGACGGGGCGGCCGCCTGGGCCGGGGCGTGATGGCGGCGGCGGTCGCGGCGACCCTGCTGATCAATGGCGGGCTGCTGGCGTTGAAGGTGCGGCCCTACGCCACCGTCTTCAGCCGCGGCGTCCAGGATTGCTTCTACGGCACCGGCGAATGGCTGCGTGACAACACGCCGCCCGACGCCGTGATCGCGGCCCTCGACATCGGCGCCCTGGGCTACGCCAGCGAGCGGCGCATCCTCGACCTGGCCGGGCTGGTCAGCCCGGACGCGCGCGCGCTGGGCCTGGAGATGGGCTTCGAGCAGATGGTCGACAGCGGCCGCTGGCTGGAACTCGGTCCGCCCGACTACTTCTTCGACCGCACCGACGGCGAACCCCGCTGGACGGGCCGCACGGTCCACGGCGTGCGCTTCGAACTGCTGGAGACCTGCGGCATCGACGGCGTGGGGCTGGCCGAGTCCGGCGTCTGGACCTACGCCCTCTACCGGCTCGTTCCCGTGCCTAGTCCGTGACCAGCCTGACCTGGGGCGAACGCCGTCCCGGTTGGACGGAGTAGAGGTCGCTCTTGGGGGCGTACTCCTCGGCGGTCTTGCGTCGCACCACGAAGACCGTCACGTCGTCGGCCCAGGGGGCGTCGTCGCCGAAGTCGCGCACGGCCTCGAGCAGGGCGTCGACGATGTCGGCGGCGCTCGCGTCCGCCAGCCCCTGCACCAGGGCGATCAGGCCCTCGGTGCCGAACTGCTCGTCCTCGGCCCGCTCGCGCTCGATCAACCCGTCGCTGTACATCACCAGCACCTCGCCCGGGCGGATGTTGGCGAAGCTGCGCTTGTAGACGGCTTCGGGCAGGGGGCCGAGCACGGGCCCGTTGCTGGGCAGCTCGAAGACCCGGCCGTCGGCGGCGAAGAGCAGGGGCGGGCAGTGGCCGCCGTTGACGAAGGAGAGGTTGCCGGTCTCCTCCAGCTCCCCGTAAAACAAAGAGACGAAGCGGCTGACCAGCCCGCTCTGATGGATCACCCGGTTCAACTGTTGCATCGTGGTGCTGATCTTGTGCTGGTCGACGGCGCCCATGCGCAGGCCGGTGACCACGTCGCGCACCTGCAGGGCGGCGGGCAGGCCGTGGCCGCTGGCGTCGCCCACGGTCAGGCTGATCACGCCGTCCTCGACCGGCTGCGCGTCGTAGACGTCGCCGCCCACCTCCTCGGCGGCCACCGAGGCGGCGGCCAGCTCGAAGCCGGGCAGTTCGGGCAGCTCGCGCGGCAGCAGGCTCTGCTGGATCTGGCGGGCCTGGCGCATCCGGGTCTCCAGGTTGCTCTGGCGCAGCTTGAGGCCCACCGAAGTGCGGATGGTCTGCAGGATCAGGTACAGCTCGTCGGCGTCGCCGCGGGCGCGGGAGCTGAAGCTGAGGATGTAGGCCGGCTCTTGCCCGACCATCACCGCCGCGTTGTCGTACTCGCTGAACTGGGTCTCGACCTCGGGATCGAAGCCGGGGGTCTCCGGCGTGGTCATCGCGATGCGTTCGCGCTCGAGCGCGCGCATCGGAGGGTAGCTCTTGACGACCGTCTTGCCGGTGATGGCCTCGCCGAACTCGCCGACGCTGTGGATCAGGACGTAGGCCTCGTCGTCCTCGCGGTAGAGCCGCCCGCTGACGATGCCCGCCTCGGTCCAGTTCTCGACGATCTCCCGCAGGATCTCGCGCATCATGTCCTCGGCGCCGACGGAGGCGTCGATACGCTTCAGGACCTCTTCCATGGTTCGGTAGATCTGCTTGGCCATCACGTCCTCCCGGTTGATCGCCCACAGGATGGCCGTCGCGACGGGGCGCCGCAACACAAAATCGCGTGAAAAGGTCGCGAACGCGGAACCAAACCGCGCGCGGGCGTATGAGGGGGACGATGACCGCTGTTGAGGCGCCGGCGAAGTTCCGTTACCTTGGGCCGGATCCGCACAACCGACCAACGACAGGGGAACCGTGGTGGAAAGCAACGATCGCATCGACGGCTTGATGCGCGCGGGCGAGGACCTGCGTGCCCAGATCGGCAAGGTCATCGTGGGCCAGGACCGCGTGATCGAGGAACTGCTGGTGGCGCTGTTCGCGGGCGGCCACGTGCTGCTCGAAGGCGTGCCCGGCCTGGCCAAGACCCTGCTCATCAGCACCCTGGCCCGGGTGCTGGACCTGAGCTTCTCGCGCATCCAGTTCACGCCCGACCTGATGCCCAGCGACATCACCGGCTCCGAGGTGCTCGAGGACGACACCTCCACCGGCCAGCGCGCCTTCCGTTTCATCCAGGGGCCCGTCTTCGCCAACGTGATCCTGGCCGACGAGATCAACCGCACGCCGCCCAAGACCCAGGCGGCCCTGCTGCAGGCCATGCAGGAGCGCAAGGTCACCGCCGGCGGCGCGACCCACGAGCTGCCGCCGCCCTTCTTCGTGCTGGCCACCCAGAATCCCATCGAGCAGGAGGGCACCTACCCGCTGCCCGAGGCCCAGCTCGACCGCTTCATGTTCAACGTGCTGATCGACTACCCCTCGCTGGAGGAGGAGGTGGCCATCGTCGAGCACACCACCGGCGTGCACGAGGCCTCGCCGGAGGTCGTGTTGGACGCCGCGCAGGTCCTCTCCTTCCAGGACGCCGTGCACCGGGTGCCGGTGGCCGAGAACGTCACGCGCCAAGCCGTGGACCTGGCCCGCGCCACCCGCGTCGGCACCGCCGGCGCCGTGCGGCCCGCCGAGGAGTTCCTGGCCTGGGGCGCCGGCCCGCGTGCGGCCCAGTGCCTGCTGCTCGGCGCCAAGACCCGCGCCCTGCTGCAGGGTCGGCCCACGCCGGACATCGACGACGTGCGCGCGCTGGCCCGCCCCGTGCTGCGCCACCGCCTGGTCGCCAACTTCCACGCCGAGGCCGAAGAGGTGGACAAGGAGCGCATCATCGAGCTGCTGCTGGACGAGGTGCCCGCGTGAGGACCGCCGCACCCACGCCCGCGGAGGTGGCCGGCCTCGACCGGCTGGACCTCATCGCGCGGCTGGTGGTCGAGGGCTTCCTGGTGGGCCTGCACCGCAGCCCCTACCACGGCTTCTCGGTGGAGTTCGCCGAGTACCGGCAGTACATACCCGGCGAGCCCGTCACGCACATGGACTGGCGGGTCTTCGCCAAGACCGACCGCCACTACACGAAGGTCTTCGCCGAGGAGACCAACCTGCGCGCCACCCTGCTCGTGGACGCCTCGGCCAGCATGGGTTTCAGCGCCGACGGCGGGCGTCCCACCAAGCTCGGCTACGCCCGCCTGCTCGCCGCCGCCTTCACCCACCTGCTGCTGCGCCAGAACGACGCGGTCGGCCTGGAGGTCTTCGACGAGGCGCCGCGGGCGGCGGTGCCCGCGCGGGCGGTCAAGCGCCAGCTCTTCCACGTGCTGCGGCACCTCGACCGGCTCGAACCCGGCCACGGCACGGCCCTGGGCGGCATGCTGCACCGCGTGGCCGAGCGCCTGCCGCGGCGGGGCCTGATGCTGCTCTTCTCCGACCTGATGGACGATCCCGAGGACGTGCTCTCCGGCCTGAAGCACCTGCGCCACCGCGGGCACGAGGTGATCGTCTTCCAGGTGCTGGACCCGCGCGAGCTCGACCTGGACTTCAAGCGCGAGGCGCGCTTCATCGACCTGGAACGCCCCGACCACGAGCTGCGCCTCGAGCCCGCCCACGTGCGCGCCCACTACCAGGCGCGCGTGGCCGAGTGGCGCGAGATCCTGCGCCGGGGCTGCCGCCGCCAGCGCGTCGACCTGGTGGAGATCGTCACCGACACGCCCTTCGACCGCGCCCTGCTCGCCTACCTGAGCAAGCGGAAGCGGATGTCCTGAGATGCTGACCTTCCTCAATCCGGCCTTTCTCTTCGGCGCGCTGGCGGCCGCGGTGCCCATCGTGCTGCACCTGCTCAACCGCAGGCGCGTGCGCGACATCCGCTTCAGCGACCTGCGCTTCCTGGAGGAGGTGCAGGTGCAGCGCTCCCGCTCGCTGGGCCTGCGGCGCCTGCTGCTGCTGCTGCTGCGCGTGCTGGCGATCCTGCTGATCGTGATGGCGGTGGCGCGTCCGCGGCTGTCCGGCCTGGCGCCGGGGGACGCGGGACGGGTGTCTCTGCTGGTGATCCTCGACGCCAGCGCCAGCATGAAGACCGGCGGGGAGGAGGGGACCCGCTTCGCGGAGGCGGTCGCCTACGCCGCCGAGACCGCCGCCGACCTGGACGGCGGCAGCGAGGTGCAGGCCCTGCTCGCGGCCGACGAGCCCCGCGCCGTCTTCGGCGACTGGACACGGGGCGGCGAGGGCGCCGCAGGCGCCCTGCGCGAGCTCGCGCCCACCGACGGCGGCTTCGACCTGCCCGCCGCCCTCGCCGCCGCCGCCGCCTGGGCCCGCGACGCCCGCCACGGCCCGGCCCTGGTGCTGGTGCTGACCGACCTCCAGCTCGCGGACTGGGACGCGGCGGCCCTGTCCCGCGCCGCCGCCGAGCTCGACGACGCCGGCGTCGGGCGCGTGATGGTGCGGTCCGTCGGCGAGACGCGGGCCAACGGCGGCGTGCGCGACGTGCGGCTGCCCCTGCGGGCCGTGCGCCCCGGCGAGTCCATCCAGCTGCGGGCCGAGGTGCTGGTGGGCCGTCCCGCCCAGACCTTCTGGCTGGAACTCGGCGGCGAGCGTGTGGCCGAGGCGGTGGCGTCGGCGGCTCCCGGCGAGGTCGACAGCCTCGTCTTCGCCCTGACGGCTCCACCCGCGGGACAGCACACCGGCCTGGTGTCGACCGAGGCGGACCTCTTCCCCGTGGACGACGACCGGCCCTTCGTGCTGGGCGTGCGCGACAGCATCGAGGTGCTGCTGGTCCATGGCGCGGCGGGCGAGACGGTGGGCCGCAGCGGCTGGCGCTACTGGCAGCAGGCCCTCGCGCCCGGCACCGGGGCGCCGGACGATCCGGCCACCGTCTACCGGGTCCGCACGCAGCGCGGCGACCGGCTCGAGACGAGCGACCTGGCCGGGACCGACCTCTTCGTCTACCTGGACGCCGGTCAGCTCGGCCGCAGCGCGGGCGAGGCCCTCTCCGGCTGGCTGCGCGCCGGCGGCGGCGCCGTCTTCCAGTTCGGCGACTACAACCTGGCGGGCTACCTGAGCGCCGTGCTGCTGCCCATGCTGGACGTCGACGGCGCGATCGCCTACAACAGCCGCTCCGCCTCCGGCGCCGAGGAGGCCCGCATCGTCGACCGCCGCCATCCCCTGTTCGCCGGCCTGGGCGAGGCCTCCCTGGCCACACTGGAGCGATCGCGCTGGCGCCGTCACTTCGCGCTGGCCGACAGCGGCCTGGCCGTGCTGATGGCGGCCGAGAGCGGGGCGCCCCTGCTGGCGACCGGCGCCCTGGGCGCGGGCCGCTTCGCGCTGCTGCCCTTCAACCTCTCGGGCGCCGCCACCGACCTGGCCCGCAATCCCATGTTCCTGCCCTTCGCCCAGCGCCTGGCGGCCCTGCTGGCCGGCGACGGCGGCGATCGGGAGCGCAACCTGGTCGTCGGCGCCACGCCGCGGCTGGATCTGCCGGACGGGGAGGGGCTGCGCGAGCCTCTCGCGGTGCAGTACGCGGCGGCCCGTTCCGGCGCGCGCGAGCAGCTGGCGGCCCGCGTGAGCTGGGAACGGGAGAGGCCCGTCGTCACGACCGACGTCGCCCGTCGCAAGGGCTTCTACACCTTCGTCGCCGGGGGCGACACGCTGGGCACCGTCGCGGTGTCGCCGCCGCCGGGCGAGGGCGATCCGCGGCTGCGCGTTCCGGCGGAGATCCTCGACCTGCTGGCGTCGGCCGGTCTGGAGATGGGCCACGACCTCGTCGCGGTCGACGCGGACGGCTTCGCGGCGGCCCTGCGCGGCCGCGAGCTGGCGCCGCTGCTGCTCGCGCTGGCCATCGGCCTGCTGCTCGCCGAGACCGCCCTCGCGCGCCGCGCCGGCTGAGTTTTCCCGGCTTGCCACCGCGCCCATTTCGCTTACCATTGTCTCAGGACCGCCAAGCTCTCCTTTTCGCCCTGGGCGCCCGTTAAGTCCCGGGAGGCATCAACATGTGGGATTATTCCGAGAAGGTGCTCGACCACTTCATGAACCCGCGCAACGTGGGCAACGTGGAGGATCCCGACGGCGTCGGCGAGGTCGGATCGATGGCCTGCGGCGACGCGCTGCGCCTCAGCTTCAAGCTCGACGACGACGGCCGCATCACCGACGCCAGGTTCCAGACCTTCGGCTGCGGCAGCGCCATCGCCTCCTCGTCCATCCTCACGGAGATGATCAAGGGCAAGACCCTCGAAGAGGCCGCGAGCATCACCAACGAGGACATCGCCCGCGAGCTGGACGGCCTGCCCCGCGAGAAGATGCACTGCTCGGTGATGGGACGCGAGGCCCTCGAGGCCGCCATGATCGACTACTACAAGAAGCTCGGCAAGGACGTGCCCTGCACCCTCATCAAGCAGGACGTCGAGATCTGCAACTGCTTCCAGGTGAACAAGTCGACGATCCGCGACGCGGTCATGCAGTACCACCTGCGCGACATCGAGGACGTGACCAACCACACCAAGGCCGGCGGCGGCTGCACCTCCTGCCACCCCGACATCCAGCACATCATCGACGAGTGCTGGGAGGAGATCGAGCGCGGTGGCGAAGAGGCGCCCCCCGGCGAGGTGGTGCAGGTCTCGGGCCTGCCCGGCAACGGCGAGCGCCTGGAGCAGATCCGCGAGGTGCTGGAGAACGACATCGCCCGCGCCCTGCGCACCGACGGCGGCGACATCGAGCTGGTCGAGCTGCGCGGCAACGAGGTCCACGTACGGCTGGTGGGCGCCTGCGCCAGCTGCCCCTCGTCGCAGGCCACCATCAAGGGCTGGGTCGAGAGCCAGCTGCGCGAGCACGTCGACGACGGGCTGGAAGTGATCGAGGTGGGCAAATGAACGCGTTCGCCTCCCTGGAAGGCCTGCCGCCGCGTCCCGCCGAGGGCGTCTACCTCGACAACAACGCCACCACCGCCGTGGCGCCCGAGGTCCGCGAGGCCCTGCTGCCCTACCTGGACGACCGCTTCGGCAATCCGTCGAGCATGCACAGCTTCGGCGCCGCGGCCGGACAGGCCGTGGACACCGCCCGCGACCGGGTCGCCGCCCTGATCGGCGCCGAGATGCCCTCGGAGATCGTGTTCACCGGCGGTGGCTCCGAGAGCGACAACCTGGCCATCGTGGGTACCCTGCGCGCCTACCAGGAAAAGAAGCACATCGTGACCACGGTGGTGGAGCATCCCGCCGTGCTGGGCCTGTGCCGCGAGCTGGAGAGCCGGCACGGCTACGAGGTGACCTTCCTGCCCGTGGACGGCAAGGGTAGACTGGACCTGGACGAGCTGCGCGCCGCCATCCGCGACGACACCGCGGTGGTCAGCGTCATGGCCGCCAACAACGAGACGGGCGTCGTCTTTCCCAGCGAGGAGATCGGCGAGATCGTCAAGGCCGCCGGCGCGGTCTACCACGTGGACGCGGTGCAGGCCGTCGGCAAGCTGCCGGTGGACATGTCCGGCTCGAACATCGACCTGCTCTCGCTGTCGGGGCACAAGCTGCACGGCGTGAAGGGCGTCGGGGCACTGTACGTGCGGCGGGGCACCAAGCTGCGCCCCCTGATCGTGGGCGGACACCAGGAGCGTGGCCGGCGGGCCGGCACCGAGAACGTGCCGGGGCTGGCGGCCCTGGGCGTGGCCTGCGAACTGGCGGGCCGGCACCTCGAGGACGAGCGCACGCGCGTGCGCGAACTGCGCGACCGGCTGGAGAACCACATCGTCGCCGCGGTGCCCGACTGCCGCGTCAACGGCGACACGGGCCGCCGCCTGCCCAACACCTCGAACATCAGCTTCGACTACATCGAGGGCGAGGGCATCCTGCTGCTGCTCGACCGCTTCGGCATCGGGGCCAGCAGCGGGTCCGCCTGCACCTCGGGCAGCCTCGAGCCGTCGCACGTCCTGAAGGCCATGGGCATCCCCTTCATCTCGGCCCACGGTTCGGTGCGGTTCTCGTTGAGCCGCTACAACACCGATGAGGGCATCGATTACACCGCCGCGGTGATCCCGCGGATCGTGGAGCGCCTGCGCGCCATCACGCCCTTCAGCGAACAACGTCAGACCTTCTGACGCCGGAGTGTGATGATAGACCAGCGGTTGCGAGCCGGCCGATCGGCCGGCTCGACGACGTGAGCGGCCTGCTCGGCCGCGTCGTTCCCGAAGAGGTCCTCGCCGAGGGCGTCGCGAGGGTGGAGTCCGCCCTCGACGAGGCCGCCGGCGCACCTCCCGAGATCCCCGTCCTCTCAGGCCTGCACGGTTCCGCCGCCTCCCTGCTGCTGGCGGCCTGGCACCGGCGCACCGGGCGCGCCGCCCTGGTGGTGGCCCCCGACCGCGAGGACGCCCTGCGCCTGGCCGACGATCTGGACGGCTGGCTGGGGACCGGCGCCACGGTCTACCTGCCCCAGCAGGACGTACTGGCCTTCGACCGCAATTCCCCCGATCCCGAACTCGTCGGCGCCTATCTGCAGGGCCTCGCCGCCCTGGCCGAGGGTGCGCCCCGCCTGGCGGTCACCTCCCTGAGCGGCCTGCGCCAGCGCGTGATCACGCCGGCGCGGCTGGCCGGCGCGGCCTTCGAGCTGGCGGTGGGCGACCGCCACCCCCGCGAGGCGCTGTGCGCGCGCCTGGGCGCGTCCGGTTACGCCGCGGTGGGCATGGTTTCGCGCACCGGCGAGTTCGCCCTGCGCGGCAGCCTCATCGATCTCTACGCGCCGGGCCCGCACCCCCTGCGCATCGAGTTCTTCGACGACGAGATCGTGTCCGTGCGCACCTTCGATCCCGGCTCCCAGCGCTCGATCGACAAGCGGACGTCGGCGCGCGTGCTGCCGGTGAGCCACATGATCCTGGACGACGACGCGGTGCTGGAGGCCCTGACGCGCCTGGAGACCGCGGGTCGCGACGGCGAACTAGAGGCCGACGAGCGGGAGGACCTGGAGGCCCGCGTCGAGGAACGGGTCCACAGCGCGGGACTGGAGGCCTACCTGCCGCTCTTCGGGCCCACGGCTCTGGCCAGCGACCACCTGCCCGCCGACGCCTGCCTCGTCTGGTGGGATCCGGGCGGCCTGGGCGCCCGCTTCGAGGCCCTGGCCGAGGAGGTGCCGCGCATGCGCGAGACCCGCCTGGGCCACGATCCCTGGTTGCCGGAGGTGTCGGAACTGGTGGCGACGCGGGAGGAGCTGGCGGCGCTGGGACGGCCCCAGGTCCACCTCGCCGGCGCCTGGCTCGCCGACGAACCGTACGCGGCCTGGCCCGACCGGCCCGGCCGCGAGGTCCAAGCCTTCGACACGCGGCGCCCCGGCCTGCAGGGCGGCGACGTGGCCGAACTGTCCCGCGCGCTGACGGGCTTTGCAGAAGACGGCTTCACCACCGCGATCCTCTGCGACAACCAGGGACAGGCCGCGCGCCTGTCCGACCTGCTGCTGGAGCAGGAGGGCCCCGCGCCGCCGGCGCTGCCGGTGGTCGGGCACCTCGGCGAGGGGTTCGTCTGGCCCGGGGCGGGACTGGCCTTGATCACCGACCACGAGTTCTTCGACCGCTACCACCGGCCGTCGCGCGCCCGTTTCCGCGGCGCGGCGGTGGTCGTCGACTCCGCCAATCTCCAGCCGGGCGAATTCGTGGTGCACGTGGAGTACGGGATCGGGCTCTACCGGGGCCTGCGCCGCATCACCGTGGAGGGCGCCGACCGCGAATGCCTGCTGCTGGTCTTCGCCGGCGACGACAAGGTCTACGTGCCGGTCGAGAAGATCGACACGGTGGAGCGCTACAGCAGCGACCGCGAGTCGGCCCCCGAGCTGAGCCGGCTCGGCTCGGCGTCCTGGGGACGCGTCACCAAGCGGGCGCGCAAGGCGATCCAGGCCATGGCCGTCGAGTTGCTGCAGCTCTACGCCGAGCGCGAACGCCGGCCCGGGGTGGTCTTTCCCCCCGACGGCGACCTGCTGCGCTCGCTGGAGGATTCCTTCATCTACGAGGAGACTCCCGACCAGCTGACCTCCATCGCCGACGTCAAGCGCGACATGGAGGCCGCCCGCCCCATGGACCGCCTGGTCTGCGGCGACGTGGGCTACGGCAAGACGGAGGTGGCCATGCGCGCGGCCTACAAGGCGGTCGAGAGCGGCCGCCAGGTGGCCGTGCTCTGCCCGACGACCCTGCTGGCCTTCCAGCACGGGGAGACCTTCGCCGAGCGCTTCCGCGACTTCCCCGCCCGGGTCGCCGTGCTGAGCCGCTTCCAGTCGGCGGCCGAGCAGCGCGACATCGCACGTCAAGCCCGCGAGGGCGAGGTCGACGTGCTGATCGGCACCCACCGCCTGCTCTCGCGCGACGTCAGGTTCGCCAAGCTCGGCCTGGTCATCGTCGACGAGGAGCACCGCTTCGGCGTGCGCCACAAGGAACGGCTCAAGCAGCTGCGCAAGGAGGTGGACGTGCTGACGCTCACCGCAACGCCCATTCCGCGCACGCTGTACCTGTCGCTGATGGGCGCGCGCGACATGTCCCTGATCACCACGCCGCCGCGGGACCGCCTGCCCATCCACACCGAGATCTGCGCCTTCAGCGAGGACCTGCTCAGCGAGGCGATCCTGCGCGAGCTGCACCGCGGCGGGCAGGTCTTCTTCGTGCACAACCGCGTGGAGACGATCCTGGGCATGGCGGCCATGCTGCGCAAGCTGCTGCCCCAGGCCCGCGTCTGCGTGGCCCACGGCCAGATGCCCGAGAACGAGCTGGAAAAGGTCATGACCGCTTTTCTGGCGCACGAGTACGACGTGCTGGTGACCACCTCGATCATCGAGTCGGGCCTGGACATGCCGCGGGTGAACACCATCGTCATCGACCGCGCCGACCGCTTCGGGCTGGCCCAGCTCTACCAGATCCGGGGCCGGGTGGGCCGCTCGAGCCAACGCGCCTTCGCCTACCTCATGACGCCGCCGGGGGAGACGATCACCCGCGAGGCGCGCCGCCGCCTCTCCGCCCTCCAGGAGTTCCAGGCGCTCGGCTCCGGCTACCACATCGCCATGCGGGATCTGGAGATCCGCGGCGCCGGCAACATCCTCGGCCAGGAGCAGCACGGCCATCTGGAGGCCATCGGCTTCGATCTCTACTGCCGCCTGCTCGACGAGGCGGTGGCCGAGCTCAAGGGCGGCGGCGGCGTCAAGGCCGCCGACGTGCGGGTCGATCTGCGGCTGCCCGCCTATCTGCCGGACGGCTACGTGACCGAGCCCGAGCAGAAGATGGACCTCTACCGGCGCCTGGCCCGTCTCGCCGACGTGGCCCAGGTCGCGCGTCTCGCCGACGAGATCCACGACCGCTACGGCCCCCTGCCGCCCCAGGTGACCAACCTGCTGACATCGGCGCGCATCCGCATCCTGGCCGTGCGCAACGGGGTCGAGGAGGTTCGCGCGGGCCGGGCCGGCCTGAGCTTCTTTTTTGCTGGCGGACGTGAACCCTCACCGTTTATTATTCACGGTTTGATGGGAACCGGGCCCAAGGGCCTGACGTTCAAGGCCGTCGATCAACTTGAGATGAAGGTTCCCGTGGCGCGAGACGACGCCGCAGCTGCGGCTTTTGCCGTGCTCGATCTCGTCGATCGTCTCCGCCTGGAAGTAAACGAGTCCGCCGAGCGCACTATCGCCGACATTACGCATCCCGACTGAGTGAGGAGTGGATCATGTCTGAGTACCCCTGCCTGCGAACCCCTGGCTACCGGACCCCGCTGTTGTGGAGCCTGGCCGCTGTCCTGTGCTGCCTGCCGCTGCTGAGCGGCTGCGGAGGCGGCGGGGACGTCCTGGCCACCGTCGGCGATCGCGAGATCACCGCCGATTACTACCAGGACCGCCTGTCCCAGCTGGAGGAGACCGAACTGCCTCCCGACGAGGACGGCCTGATGCTGGACACGGCCTCCCTGGAGAGCAAGCTGGCCTTCCTGAACGTCATCGTGAACAAGGAACTGATGGTGCTGAAGGCCCTCGAACTGGGCTACGACCAGCAGGAGGACATGCTCAACGCGCAATCGGTCCTGACCCGCATCAAGGCCAACGAGCGCATGCGCGAGGACCTGATCGTCGTCACGCCCGACGAGATCTCGCCCGAGGACATCGACCACTACTACCAGATGCGCCAGGAACGGCGCCACTTCCAGTTCATCATCTGCAACTTCGAGGACGACGCCCTCGAGGCGCGCCAGAAGATCATCGACGGCGAGTCCTGGGAAGCGGTCGCCGACGAGTACAACGACGGCTCCAAGGGCCCCACCGGCGACTACCGCATGTCCGTCCAGTACGGCATGGCGGACGACGTCTTCGAGAAGGCCCTCTTCGCTCTCGAGGAGGGCGAGATGAGCATGCCCATCGAGACCGTCTACGGCTACTGGATCACCCGCTTCAGCAGCTCCGAGCCGGCGCGGGAGCGCCCGCTGGACGACGAATACCGCGAGCGCATCCGCCAGACCCTCGCCGGCCAGCGCACCGCGCTGTCCGAGCGGGCCTTCATCGACGACTCCCTGGAGCGCCACGAGTTCGAGATGGACGAGGCCGCCCTGTGGATCGTCTTCCAGGGCATGCCCGAGGGGGAGGGTTACCTCGACGAGGAGACCAACCAGCCCATCGCCAAGGAGAAGCTGCAGCCCCTGGACGTGCCCGTGGAGGAGATGGACCGGGTGCTGTTCTCGGTGCGGCCGCAACTCGACAGCGAGCCGTCCGTCTGGACCATCGGCCGCTACAAGGCGACCTTCGACGGCATGAGCGTCTTCCAGCGTCCCAAGCGCAGCAAGATGCTCGGCGGCGTGCGCAACCAGATCGTCACCGACATGGTGGTCAAGTTCATGCTGGACGCCGAGGCCGAAGAGCGCGGCTTCCACGAGGATTCCCGCGTCGCCGCGGACGTGCAGTCCAAGGTCGAGGAGATCATGGTCGACCGCTTCTACGAGGAGGTCATCAAGTTCGAGGAGTTCGTCTCCGCCGATGACCTCGCCGCCTTCTGGAGCGAGCACAGCGACCAGTACATCGTCCCCGAGCAGCGGGAAGGACTCATCGTGATCTGCGAGGACGAGGCCACGGCCACCGAGGCCCGCGCGGCCCTGGTCGCCGGCACGCCCTGGGACGAGGTCTACGACGATTACGCCAAGGTCAAGGATCCCACCAACGCGGGAGCCTTCACCCTGGGCGCCGCCACCGTATCCCCGGAGCGGGACGTCCTGTTCGGCCTGGCCGAGGTGGGCGACGTGGGCGAGGCCTACCAGAACCAGGCCGGCTGGTGCGTGGTGCGCCTGGTCAACATCATCCCGCCGGTACAGAAGGAGCTGGCCGAGGTGCGCGAAGAGCTGGGACAGCGGATCAGGCTGGCCCGCAAGGACCAGTCGCTCCAGGACAACCTGGCCCAGTGGCGCGAGGAGTTCGGCGTGGAGATCGACGAGGGCGCCCTGGCGGCGATGCCCTCCTGGGAAGAGCTGCAGACCGTCCAGTAATCGCCGGCGCGGCCGGCGTTCCCGGGCCCGGAATAGCGCCGGAGGGCCGTGTGCCCCCCGGCGCTCGCACGAAAGGAATCCGAGCATGAAGTCCCTGCCGTCCGCCGGCTGGAGAGGCCGTCCCACCCGGGTCGCCGTCGCGCTGGCCGCGCTCCTCGCGCTGTGCGGCGTCGCGCCGGCCCAGCCGGACGAAGCACCGCCCGAACTCGTGGACCGCATCCTGGTCATCGTCGACGAGGAGGCGATCCTGCTCAGCGAGGTGACGCGCGAGGTGGCCCTCTACCGGCTCGAGGCGCGCAACGCCGGCCTCCAGCTCGACCAGGACGACGCGGCCATCCGCGAGGAGATCCTCACCCGGCTGATCGAGAGCAAGCTGATCATTGCCGCGGCCAAGCAGGAGGAGATCGAGGTCTCCGAGGAGGCGATCAACCGGGACGTGCAGTCCAACATCGACCAGCTCGTGCGCTACTACGGCTCGGAGTCCGCGCTCGAGGCCGAACTGCAGCGCAACGGCATGACGCTGAACGACTACCGCCGCCGCTCCTACGCCCAGCTCCGCGACCAGCACTACATGCGGGCCGTGGTCGGGCGCTTCATCCGTCCGCTCATCGAGGTACGCGAGGACGAGGTGGAGGACTGGTACGGCGCCCACGCCGACGAGATCCCCGCCACCCCGGACAGCCTCACGCTGGCCGACATCCTCATCGCGGTGGAACCCTCCGCGGAGGTGCAGCGCGAGATCCAGACCAAGCTGGGCGCCGCCCTGCAGGCCCTGGGCGAGGGTGTGCCCTTCGCCGACGTGGCGCGCGACCACTCCGAGGGACCCGGCGCCGCGCGCGGCGGCCGGCTGGGCACCATCCGCCCGGGCGACCTCAAGAGCACCGTCCTGGAGGACGTGATCTTCTCCCTCGAGGCGGGCGAGACCAGCCAGCCGGTGGTCACCGAGAGCGGGCTGCACATCGTGTACGTGGACGCCGTGGTGGCGGGCGGGCGCGAGGTGAGCCAGATCTTCTTCCCCCTGGTCATCACCGAGGCGGACGTGGCGCGGGCCCGCGCCGCGGCCGAGGCCGCCCACGCGCGCGTGCTGGCCGGCGAGCCCTTCGCCGTGGTGGCGGGCGAGCTGAGCGTCGATCCCAACTCGTCGGTGCAGGGGGGCGACCTGGGACGCTTCGCCTTGACGGACCTCTCGCCGCTCATCCAGGAGGCCCTGGCCGAGACCGGCGAGGGCGAACTCACCGCGCCCTTCCTGACCCCGGCCGGCTTCTACATCTTCCTGGTCAAGGAACGTGATGACGGCCGCATCCTCTCCCTGGACGAGGTGCGCGAACAGGTGCGCGCGGCGGTCGAGTCCGAGAAGCTCCAGGCCGAACTGGCCCTCTACGTGGAGGACCTGCGCACGCGCTTCGTCGTGGATCGAAAGGACTAGCCGGTTGCCGAATCGATGCTCAGGCCGGTCGGGGATGGTGGCGCGGTTCAGGGACCTGCACCGTGACGGCGCCCTGGGCCAGAGCTACCTCTTCGGCGGACCGGAGGGCAGCGGCAAGGAGGCGACCGCCCTGGAGATCGCCCGCCTGCTCAACTGCCGCACCCCCGAGACCTGTGCCGGAACCCCGACCTGCGAGAGCTGCCGCAAGGCGCTCACCTTCCAGCACCCGGACATCCGCTGGATCTGCCCGGCCCCGGCCGCCATCGGCGACGCCGAGGTGGGGGACTTCTTCGCCCGCAAGCACGAGGACCCCTTCCACCAGCCGGCCTTCGTCGCCTCGAGCGAGGTCCTGATCGGCGATCCCGACCATCCCGGCGCCCTGACCGTGCGCTCGCTGCTGCAGTTCCTGCGTGTCAGACCCTTCCAGGGCAACCTCAAGATCGCCATCGTCGCCGACGCCAACCGGCTGCGCACCGGCGCCGCCAACGCCTTCCTCAAGATGCTCGAGGAGCCGCCCCCGGACGTGCTGATCATCCTGCTGACCTCGCTGAGCGGCGGCCTGCTGCCGACCATCCGCTCGCGCTGCCAACTGATCCAGTTCGATCCCTACCCTGAGGAAGACCTGGCGGACCTGCTCGTCTCGCTCTACGGGCTGGCCCCCGACGAGGCCGCCACCTACGCCCGCGCCGCGGGCGGCAACGCGCGCCGGGCCGCCGCCTTCCGCCTGCCCGAGTCGCGGGCCCTGCGCGCCTGGGCCCGCCGGCTGCTGACCGTCCTGGCCGAGGGACGCCTGGGCAGCGCCCTGGTGGCCGCGGAGCAGGTGCACAAGGGCACGGTGCCCGACGAGCTGGCCGAGGCGGCGGAGCGCGAGGCGGGCGGCCGCGCGCGCGTGGGCCAGGCCAAGGAACTCGTCGAAAGGCGGGAAAGGGCGATTCGGCTATGCGAATCGCTCAATCTCTATTACAGTGATATCCTGGGCTGTGCCTCGCGCGGCGAGGCCTGGCGGCCGAAACTGGCCGCCGACGAGACGCTCATACGCGACCTGGCCGGCCGGCGCTCGCCGGCGGGCCTGTTGCAGGACATAGATGCGGTCGAACGCGCCCGCCGGGGCATCGACCGCAACCTCAACATCGGCCTGGTGATGTCGGTGTTGTTCCAGGAGTTGCACCATGAGATCGAGACGGACAGGGCCGCGGCCGGCACCTGACCCTGACGATAGATCAACCCGCCGCAAGACGTCCGGCCGCGGGAATCCCGCCGCCGGCACCCCCCGTGGCGAACTGGTGACCGTCCAGTTCAAGGGACACCGCAAGGGCTATTACCACAACGACCGTGCCCTGGCACTGGGCATCGGCGACTACTGCATGGTCGAGGCCGACAGGGGGCGCGACTTGGGACGCGTCTGCTACGTGGGGCCCGGCAAGTCCAAGTGGTGGCGTCAGGCGGGGCGGCAGGGCGTGATCGCCCTGGCGGGCCCCGAGGACCTGCGGCGACTGCACGAGAACCGCGCCGACGAGTGGGAGTACTACGACATCTGCCTGGAGAAGATCCAGCAGCGCAAGCTCAACATGAGCCTGGTGACGGTGGAGCGGCAGTACGACCGCAACAAGATCACCTTCTACTTCACGGCCGAGAAGCGCGTCGACTTCCGCAAGCTGGTCAAGGATCTGGCGGCCATCTTCCGCACGCGCATCGAGCTGCGGCAGATCGGCGTGCGCGACGAGGCCAAGATGAAGGGCGGCCTCGGCATCTGCGGCCGCGAACTGTGCTGCTGCACCTTCCTGCACGACTTCTCGCCGGTGACGCTGAAGATGGCCAAGGGACAGCAACTGCCCCTGAGCCCCAACAAGCTGTCCGGGCTCTGCGGCCGCCTGCGCTGCTGCCTGGCCTACGAGCACGACGCCTACCAGCGCACCCTGACCCGCATGCCGCGGGTCGGCGCGCGCGTCGACACGCCGAGCGGACGGGGCATCGTGCGCAAGCTGGACCTGCTCCGCGAACTGGCGACGGTCCGGCTCGAGGCGTCGGGCGACGCGCTCGTGCTGGCGCCCGACGACCTGACCTGGGAGAGCCGCCAGGACCTGCCCCGCGGGCGCAGCCGCCAGGGCCGCCGCAACTGCCGCCACGATCCCGGCAAGGGCAACTAGTGTTCACCGACACGCATCTCCACCTCAACCGGCACGAGTTCGCGGGTGACGCGGCCGCGGTGCTCGAGCGGGCCGTCGCGGCCGGCGTGACCGGCTTCCTCAACGTGGGCTACGATCCCGAGAGCAGCGCCGCCTCGGTCGCCCTGGCCGCGCGGGATCCGCGCTTCCGGGCCGCGGTCGGCGTGCATCCCCACGACGCCGCCCGGCTGGCCGATCCCGAGGGTGCGCTCACCGCCGACGGCGAGGCGGTGCTGGCGGAACTGGCGGAACTGGCGCGGCACCCCGGCGTGGTGGCGGTGGGGGAGATCGGCCTGGACTTCTACCGTGACCTCTCGCCCCGACCCGCCCAGCGGGCCGCCTTCGCCGCCCAGGTCGCCCTGGCCGACAGGCTCGACCTGCCGGTGGTCCTGCACATCCGGGACGCCTACGACGAGATCATCGCCGCCATGGAGCAGGACGGTCCGCCCCGCCGCCGGGGCATCATGCACAGCTTCGCGGGCGACGCCCGCGCCGCGGCCTGGGGCGTGGCCCACGGCTTCCTGCTGGGCATCGGCGGCCCGGTGACCTATCGCCACAGCCGCCTGCCGGACATCCTCGCCGGGCTGGCCCCCGAGAACCTGGTGCTCGAGACCGACGCGCCCTGGCTGCCGCCCCAGCCGTTGCGCGGCAAGCGCAACGAGCCGGCCTACCTGGTCCACACCGCCGAGGCCGTGGCCGGGATCTACGGCCTGACCCCGGCCGAGCTGGCCGGGATCACCAACGCGAACTTCGCCCGTTTCTGCAGCCGCGAGGCCGGGCCGTGAGCGGGCGGCGGCCGAGCCAGCAGGAACTGCTGCGCAGCCACGGTGTACGACCGGTCAAGCGCCGCGGGCAGAATTTCCTGGTGGACGGCAACATGGCGCGGGCCATCGCCGGCGACGTGCTCGCCCTCGGCGACCGTGTCCTGGAACTGGGGGCCGGGGGCGGCGCCCTGACCTTTCCGCTGCTCGAGGCCGGCGCCTCGGTCGTCGCGGTGGAGGTGGACCGCAACCTCTGTGAGATCCTGCACGCGGAAACGACCGACGAGGCACGATTCCGGCTTATGGAGGCCGATATCGCGTCCCTGGACTGGGACGGTGTCCTGACGGCGGCGGGAGATCGGCCGGTGATGGCCGGAAACCTGCCGTATGTCCTGACCAGCGAGGTGCTTTTCGCGCTCGCCGATTGGCGCGATCGGGTCGCGGGCGCCATCTTCATGGTCCAGCAGGAGGTGGCCCGGCGACTGACGGCGGATCCCGGTTGCCGCGAGTACGGCGTACTGGCGGTGCTGCTCGGCTCGCTCTTCGAGATCGAGGTGGTGAGACAGGTGCCCGCGGCCGTATTCTGGCCCCGCCCCGAGGTCGTCTCGGCGGTGGTGCGTCTGGTGCCGCACGACGCGGACTGGTCCGTCGCGGAGTACCGGCGTTTCAGGGCCCTGGTCCGGAAGCTCTTCCAGCAGCGCCGCAAGAAGACGGGCAAGCTGCTGCGGCAGCTCCACGACGTGCCCGCGGCGACGGCGCGCGACTGGCTGGAGCGGGCCGGCATCGATCCGGACGACAGGCCCGAGCACATATCCCGCGAGGCGTTCCGAACGCTGGCCGCCATGGTCCCGGAGGTCGAAGAGACTTGAAACGCGTGTCGACAATCCGGTTCACGGCGGCCCTGCTGTTCGTCGCCGCGTGCGCGTGCGCCCAGGACGACGGCACGGCGGACGCCGACACCACCGTCGCCCCGGCCTCCCTGGCCGACGCGCTGAACCTGTCCGCCGACGCGGTCGTCGACACCACCACCGCCCCGAGCGGCTTCCTCAAGAGCTGGACGCGCACCCCCAAGGCGAGCTTCAAGGCCGGTACGAATAAGGTCGGCTACACGTCTGACCTGGGCAACACCCTGATCCTCGGCGACGACAGCACCATCTCCCAGACCCTTAAGTTCTCCCTCGACGACTACCGCGCCCAGGAGAAGAGCGTAGAGAAGCGCACGGGCACCTTCAACTACTCCACGAGCGCCCAGAGGTCCCTGGTGGGGTCGCTGAACCTCAGCGACAACTGGAGCAAGGACGAGGTGACCAACAACGCCGGCAGCACCAGCGTCAACAAGCGCGACTCGCGCCGCGCCACCGCGAGCCTCAAGCGCGACGACCTCGAGCTGGGGGGGCTGGTGCACGACATGGCCGTCAACGGCGCCTACAACCAGCAGCTGGCCGAGCAGCTCAACCAGCGCAACGACATCTCCGAGGCCTCGCTGGACGGCGCCCTGCGCAGCGACTACCAGGCCCGCGACTGGCTCTCCATGCACACCGGCCTCTACGCCAGCACCCGGAGCGGCGAGCGCTCCCTCGGCGAGCAGACCAACCCCTCCAGCTCGGGCGGCGACTCGTTGCGTGCCGGCGTCTTCTACCAGCGGCGCTACGCGGACGGCGGCGTGACCGTCGCCCGCTCCAGCTTCGAGAAGCGCTACCTCGATTACCGGCGCAACGCGAACGGCATCATCGATACCATCGGCGTCTCGGAGAAGATCGTCCAGGAACTCGAGCGCGACGACGCCGTGACCGTCAAGTGGGACAATAACCTGCGGATCTGGGGCCTGAACCTCGCGTCGAAGCTGGCGCGAGACGTGTCCGAGACCGGCTTCCGCGAGAGCGGCGTGGGCATCCGCGAACGGCACCAGGACACGGTCGACCTGCGTATGGGCGCCCGCCTGTCGCGGCTGGACTCCCTCAACGTCTCCTACGGCTTCCAGTACAAGTGGGACGACCAGACCTACAAGGGCGCCTTGGCCTCGCGCGGACGCCAGGTCTCCAAGCGCCACGACCTGAACCTGATCCTGGTCCACGCGCTCTTCGCCCACACGGACCTGCGCTTCAACTTCCGCAACGGGCTGTCCCAGGAGATCGCCGAGGGCGGTTTCAATTCCAACGACCGCGACCGGCTGGAGACCTCCCTGACCATGAAGCTGGACACCCTCTGGCCCAACGGCGTGAAGGTGAACCTCTCCTTCGACGCCCGCCGCATCGAGGACATCTCCATCAAGTCGGAGCGCTCCAGCAACAACAACGTCAAGGACACCTTCGAGATCGCGCCCAGCTACCTCTGGCCCCTGGCCGACTGGGTCGACCTGAACCAGAGCTTCCGCGTGTGGATCCAGTATACCGACTACGTCTTCTCGGACTGGGAGAACGTCAACAAGCAGGACGACTACAACAAGCGCGGCAACCTCAACACCAAGGTCACCGTCAAGCCCAACGCGCGTCTCTCGATGACCGTGCGGCACGATCTGAACGTCAAGTCCAACGCCAAGCTCTCGCGCACCGACGCCACCGGGAGCAACTTCTACAACAAGGAATCGGACCAGACGGTCTCCAACATCGACTTCTCCCTGAGCTACCGGATCAGCGACTGGTTCTCGCTGCTGGGAACCACCTACCGGAAAAAGGATTCAAAGGAGACCTTCGGTAACAACAACAGCGTGTCCGACCGCTACAGCGGCGAAGTGGCCGTGGGCGGCGAGATCGACAGGAGCTTCGGCAGCGGCAAGACCTTCAAGATATCCGCGCGCAAGTTCTTCGCCGACGGTCCCAACGTGCAGGACATCAACCGTGCGTACTGGGACGCCGACATCCAGTTCAACTGGAGGTTTTGATGGATAGGTGCCATATTGGCCTGTTTCTTGCACTTCCAGTTATGGCGCTGTCCACGAGCGGGTGCTTCTTCACGCCCCGGGAGGCCGAGGGTCCCGGCGGCGAGGTGATCACCTATCTGGAGCAGTCGTCACCGGACAACGTCATCGCCAACATCGAGACCGCGCTGTCCCACCGGGATCCCGCGGGCTACGACCGGCAGATCGCGGAAGATTTTACGTATCAGCCGGATAGCGATACCGAGGCCTCCTATCCGGATGTGGATTGGATGGGCTGGGACCACGACCAGGAAATCGCCTTCATGAACGATTTTCTGGGGAATGTTGGCGGTGTTGCTGTTGCCATGAAGGACAGTGTAATTTTCGATGAAGCGGGCGCCACAGAGGCCGAATTACGTTATATATACCGTGCAGAGGTCACCGAGGGAGGCGGGGAGGTTCCCTATCGCGCCTCGGTGACCCTCGAATTCCGGCTCGACGGCACCTTCTGGGTCTTGACCCGCTGGTTCGACGAGCAGGGTGAAGAGGATCCTGATACCGGCTCTCCGTTGCCGTCCCTGGGACAGCGGCGGGGCGCCTTCGCAGCCGCGGGAGGTGGCTAGGACACTCTTGATATGCTATAATCCACTGCTGCACGCAGTGTGATGAGTTCTCCCGCCCGCCGGGCAAGGCGGGACGTGCATTCTGCGGAGGTTTCGTGATGTCGAACAAAATTTCGCGGCTGATCCTGACGGCCGGACTGGCGCTGCTGGTCCTGGCTGGTGGCGGCTGCATATTTTCTCCCGAGCCTGATCCGGACCCCGGCGGTCCGCCGCCTGATCCCTATATCTGGCCGGATACGCCGGACAAGCTCATGATCAACTTCGAGCGGTCGTACGCGGAGATGAACGCTACCGAGTACGAGAACGTCCTGCACGATGACTACAAGTTCATCTTCATCGAATACGTCGAGGTCTGGTACCGGCAGCAGGACATCCAGTCCACCACAAACATGTTCGAGGGCAACCCGGGCCAGAACCCGGACGGCAGCTACCGCGACCCGGTCCAGAGCATCTCCATCAACACCCTGATCCGCCAGACGCCCTGGGAGGACGTGCCGGCCAACGATCCGGACTTTCCCAGCTCGAAGCGGGCGCTCTACCAGGTGCAGATCGTGTTCACGCTGGAAGGCGGCGAGAACACCATCACCGTGGATTCGGATCAGCTCTTCTTCGTGAAGTCTGAGGAGATCGACCAGGGCGACGGCACGACGCGAACCCGGTTCTACCTCTACGGACAGAGGGATCTGCCGGCGCCACCCGGCTAATCTCCAGGATTGATCGTCGATATAGGGGAGGGAAGCGATGCGCTTCCCTCCCTTTTTGTTGTCGGCGACCGGGCGGGCGTTTATCGTGTCCGCATGCCAGCCCGCAAGACAGGATCCCGCAAGAAGAAAACCCGCCGCGGCGCAGGCCGCGGCGACGCCGCGCGTCGCTGGGGACCGCTGCTGGCGGTGACGCTGCTGGCGGTCGTGGCCGGCGTCGGCGCCCTCGCCTGGGCCCGCACCGACGCGGGGCGCGCCCGGCTGCTGCGCCTGGGCCTGGACCGCTACCGGGTCCCCGTGCAGGCCGCCCTGGACACGGCCCTCGGCGGCGCGCTGACCGACTACCGGCCGGGCCCCGTCGCCGCCGACGCCGCCGGCGACGATCCCGCCGCCTGCGACTGGTCCCTGCCCGGGGCCGGCGCCGCGATCTACTGCCGGGTCGCCGCCGCACCGGAGGGACTGTCCCTCTGGGAGACCCAGGCCGCGCTGGCCGAGGCCCTGTCGCCCGCCGGCGGGGAGGTGCTGTGGGGCGAGCGGCTGCGGCGTCCCGCGGGCCGCTGGTCGCAGCGGACCCCCGGCAACGGCCACGACGAGCTGCTGCGCCTCGACCTGGGCGTGGCCGGCATCGCCACCCACACGCTGCTGATCCATCCCGCCGGCACGCGCGCGCCCGACCTGCGCTGGGGTGCCGACGCGGCCGCCGAGAGCGCCGCGGACCTGCTCGGCCCCCTCGACACGCCCACCGTGGCCATCATCATCGACGACTGGGGCAACGCCCAGAACGAGACCACGCGCGGGCTGCTCCGGCTCGACGTGCCCCTGACCCTGTCCATCCTGCCGGGCCTGCCCCACTCGCGCCATTACGCCCTGAAGGCCACCGAACTGGCCCTGCCCACGAACGCGGCCCGGGGCGGGTCGCCCTCGGCGGCGGCGCTGGCGCGGCGGGAACGGGGCTGTCCGGTCACCCTGTCCCTGGCCCGCGGGCGCGCCGGCGAGCCGCCGCGCAAGCGCCGCGAGATCATGCTGCACCTGCCCATGGAGCCCCAGGGCTACCCGGAGGTGAATCCCGGGGAGCGGTTCCTGGGCGTGGGCATGTCCCGCGAGGACATCGCGGCCCAGGTCGACGCGGCGCTGAACGCCCTGCCCGGCGTCACGGGCGTGAACAATCACATGGGCAGCGCCGCCACCGCCGACCGCGCCACCATGGAGCGCCTGATGCGGGTGCTCGACAAGCGCGGCCTCTTCTTCCTGGACAGCATGACCACCTCCCGGTCCGTGGCCGCCGAGTCGGCGCGCCGCGCGGGCGTGCCGGCCCTGTCGAGCCGCCTGTTCCTGGACCAGGCCGACCGCGACCGCGACCAGGTGCGCCGCCTGCTGGCGCGGCTGGTGAGCGCGGCCCGGGCCACCGGCGCCGCGGTGGGCATTTGCCATCCCTATCCCGAGACGCTGGCGGTCCTGGCCGAGGAACTGCCCCGCTACCGCGCCCAGGGCCTGCGCTTCGTGACCGCGTCGGAACTGCTGGCCCTGCAGCGGGAGCGCCGCCCGGACGAGGGATCGCCGCGGTGAGCCGGGTCTTCTTCCATCCCGCCCGCGCCGACGCGGCGCCCGGTGTCGTGGCCGACGCGGCCTGGGACCTCTGCGCCCGGGTGCTCGACGACGCCGGCCTCGCGGACGGCGCGACCCTGGCCCACCTGATCGACCGGCAGCCGCGCCGGCGGGCCGAGAGCCAGTTCCGCGGCTGGACGGAGGCCCTGCCCGACCGTCTGCGCGAACGGGGCCTCGCCCCGACGCCCCTGGCGCCCATCGACGCGCCGGAGGAGGACGCCGTCGAGGTGACGGTCCCGGACGGGGCCCTGCCCGTGGTCTCCCTCTCGCGCACGGCCCACACGGCGGCGGGGCTGCTGCTGTGCCGGCGTCCCGCCTGCCATCCCGTGTCCGGTCTCGACGGCGCCCTGGCCGGCCTCGCCTACGCCAGCGTGTCGGCCGAGGGCAAGCGCAGCCTCCAGGCGGGATTGCAGCCCCGGGTGGAGCGCTCCGTCTGCGGGGGTTGCGGCATGTGCGTCAGCCTCTGCGACCGCGACGGGATCCGCTACAACGGCCACGTGTCCCAGATCCAGCCGGCCAACTGCCTGGTCTGCGGCGACTGCCGCCTCGAATGCACCACCCAGGCCCTGAAGTTCCCGCCCCTGGCCTCGGTGGCGGTCCAGAAACGCATGGCGGCCGTGGCGGCGGCCGCCCTGAACGCCCGCCCGGGCCGCCTGGTCTGCCTGCTCTTCCTGCTGGACGAGCCCGAGCGGCACGGGGTGAACCTCGGCCGCCGGGGCGCCTGGCCCGATCTGGGGATCCTGGCGGGGAGCGATCCGGTGGCCCTGGACGTCGCCGTGCGGCAGCTGATCGTGCGCGAGACCGGCCGCCGCCTCCAGGATTGGAGCGGGGGAGAGGACGATCCGGGGGTGATCATCGAGGAGGCGGCGCGCCTCGGCGTGGGCGATGCCGCCTGCGACCTCGTCGAGCTGAGCCCTTAGTCATTGACCCGTAAACCGGCTGTTATTATACTTGCGGGTGGTTTTCGTGGGCCTGCGCGTCGACCACGGCGCGAGACCCGCGCCGGCTTGTCCGCATCGCAAGCACGTCCCGGCGTGTTTTTTTCTTGTTTGCGTCCGCGCACACCGCAACGCCGCGCGTTGCGGGGGGTGCGCATACGGAAGTGGTGGTCATGAATCGTTCCTTCAACCTCAGGGCGTTGCTGGTCATCGTCGTGGTGCTGCTCTCGTTGTGGGGGCTCTACCCGACGTTCCGCGCCGCGCGCGTCACCGACGAGATGCGCGAGCGGGCCGTCGACGACCCCGCCCTGCAGGCCCGGATCGACGGTTGGGAAGCCAAGGCGATTCGCCAGGGACTGGACCTCGAGGGCGGCATGTACATCGTGCTGGAGGTCGATACGGAGGGCCTCACCGCGGCCCAGGCCAGCGACGCGCTGGACCGCGTGGTGGAGATCCTGCGCAACCGCGTCGACCAGTTCGGCGTCAGCGAGCCCGACATCAAGCCCCTGGGCTCGAGCCGCATCATCGTGCAGCTGCCCGGGCTGCAGGACGTGGACCGCGCCAAGCGCCTGATCGGCTCGACCGCCCGCCTGGAGTTCCGCATGGTCCGGCCCGTGGAGGACCTGGCCGAGGCCCTGACCAAGCTGGACGAGGCCTTCGCCGTGACGGCGGACGCCGACGCGGACACCGTCGCCGCGGCCGAGACCGAGCCGCCCGCCGAGATCGAGGTCGCCGAGGCCGACACCGCGGCCGCGGGCGAGGCCGCCCCCGGCGCCGACGAGGCCCTGGACTTCGAGGCCCTGCCCGACCAGCCGGGCGAGACGACCGCCGGCCCCACCGCGGAGCAGTTGGCGGAGTTCCCCTTCTCGGCCTACCTGCTGGTGGACCAGGGACTGATCCGCATGCTGGGCACGCCGGTGGTGGTGCAGGAGACCGACTACCGGCGGATCCGCGACATGCTCGAGGCCCCCGAGGCGCGGGTGATCCCCCGCAACGTGGAGTTCCAGTTCGACATGGAGCCCCACGACCTGGGCGGCGGCCTGGTCGTGCGCCCCCTCTACCTGCTGGACAAGCGGCCCTCGGTGACCGGCGAGCGCCTCGTCAACGCGCGCAGCGCGCCCGACCCGGACCACCCCGGCAACTTCCAGGTGCACTTCACGCTGGACCGCAAGGGCGCCCGCATCTTCTCCAAGCTCTCGGGCGAGAACATCGGCCGCAACATGGCCATCAGCCTCGACGGCAAGGTCAAATCTGCGCCCCACTTCTCCACCAAGATCCCCTCCGGCGACGGCGTGATCACCGGCGCCTTCAGCAGCCTGCAGGCCGAGGACATGGCCCTGCTGCTGCGCGCCGGCGCCCTGCCCGTGGACGTGCGCATCGAGGAGGAGCGGACGGTCGGTCCGAGCCTCGGTCGCGACTCCGTCCGCCAGGGCCTCCAGGCGGCGCTCTACGGCCTGGCGATCGTGGTGGTCTTCGTGCTCCTGTACTACCGCCTGGTCGGCTTCGTGGTGGTGCTGGCGGTGGCCATCAACGTGGTGATCCTGCTGGCGGTACTGGTGCAGTTCGGCCTGGTGCTGACCCTGCCGGGCATCGCGGGCATCATCCTGACCATCGGCATGGCGGTGGACGCCAACGTGCTGATCAACGAACGGATACGCGAGGAGCTGCGTCGCAAAAAGACCGCCCGCGCGGCGGTCGATTCCGGTTACGCGAACGCCACCCGCACCATCGTGGACGCCAACGTGACGACCCTGATCGCGGCCGCCATCCTGCTCTGGTTCGGGACCGGTCCCATCCAGGGCTTCGCGGTGACGCTGAGCATCGGCATCCTGTCGAGCATGTTCACGGCCCTCGTGCTGACGCGGGTCATCATGGAGGGCGCGACGCGCAACCGGTCGCACGTGAAACTGAGCATCTGATCCGGTCGACATCCGGCCGCGGGAGCGGCGCAGGGCCCGACGGCCCGGGAGATGAACCATGGAGATATTGACCAACACCAAGTTCAAGCTCGTCGACAAGGCGAGGTACACGATCTTCCTGTCGGCGGCGCTGATCCTGGCGGGCGTGGTCTCGCTGGTCATGCACGGCGGTCCGCACCTGGGGATCGACTTCACCGGCGGCACCATCCTGCAGGTGCGCATCCTGCCCGAGCCCGACCTGGCCGGCGTGCGCGGCATGCTCGAGGAGGCCGGCTTCACCGGCGTTCAGGTGCAGGACTTCGGCTCGCCCGACGAGCTGCTGATCACCTTCGCCGACGTGGAGAGCGGCGACCTGGACGCCGCGGAGGAGATGAAGGCGGTGCTCGTCGAGGGCCTGCCCGACGCGACCGTGGAGATGCGCCGCGAGGAATCGGTGGGTCCCAAGATCGGCGGCGAGCTCAAGACGGCGGCCATGAACTCGGTGGTGGCGGCCCTGGTGCTGATCGTGCTCTACATCACGGTCCGCTTCATCTTCCGCTACGGCATCGCGGCGATCATCGCCCTGATCCACGACGTGCTGATCACCCTCGGCATCTTCTCCCTGCTGGACAAGGAGATCACGCTGAGCATCATCGCGGCGTTCCTGACCATCATCGGGTACTCGCTGAACGACACCATCGTGGTCTTCGACCGCATCCGCGAGAACATGAAGCTGCGCCGGCGCGAGTCCTACCGGGAAGTGATCAACCGCTCCATCAACGAGACGCTGAGCCGCACCATCGTCACCTCGCTGACGACGCTCTTCGTGGCCGGCTCGCTCTTCGTGCTGGGCGGCGCGGTGATCCACGACTTCGCCTTCGCGCTCTGCTTCGGCGTGATCATCGGCACCTACTCGTCCATCTTCATCGCCAGCCCGGTGCTGGTGTGGTGGAACCAGCGCTACATCGCCGATCCGCGGCGCCAGCGCCAGACGATGTAGGCCGTCCGCGACCCGATCGCGAGGGGCGCCCCCCGGGGCGCCCCTCTTTCGTTGTCGCCTTGTCCCAGAGCGATCCGCTACAATGGGTTGACGTCGCCAGCGAACCCGGAGGCCCATGACCGTCAAGTCCCACAGGTGGATCGTCGCGTTGCTGTTGCTCGCCCTGGCCGTGCAGGGCGTCGCGGTGGTCACGGCCCTGCGCGACGGCGGCGGACGGGATCTCGCGCTGGCGCCGGCGGGCTGGCTCTCCGCCCTGGTCGTGGCGGCGTGTGCGTGGCGGCTGGGACGCCGCGGCGGCCCGCGGCGCGCGGCCCTCGCGATCCTGCTGGCGGCCGAGGCCCTGCTCCTGCTCACCGCCCTGGCCGGCTTCGGGCCCTGGCGGCGCACGCCCGCGGACTGGGCCGCCGCCCGCCAGGCGGACCTCCAGCCCCGCATCCGCGCCATCCAGGAGACCGTGCCGCGGCTGCCGGCGCTGGCCGACTCCCTGCTGGCCCTCGGGGCCGAGCGCGACGCCTCCCTCGCCGCCATCGTCCTCGACTGGAATCGCGAGGCGGCGGCCGCACGCTTCCCCCTGGCCCTGGCCCTGTGGCGCGAGGGCGAGCGCGTGGCCTGGACCGACGACCTCGAACCCTTCCCCCGCGACGATCTCCCCGCGCCGGGCGAACGCCCCGTGGTCGACACGGGGCGCAGCGGCTGGTACTGGCGGGGCTCGGCCGAGCATCCGGACGGGATGGTGGAGTGGCAGATCCGGCTGGCGACCGCTCCCGGGGACGACGCGGACGACGCCGGCCACGAGGTGCGGGGGCAGGTGGTCCAGGCCATCGAGCCCGCGCGCGGCCGCTGGTACGGCAGCGCCGAGCACGGCTCGCGCTACACCACGGACATCGCCCTGGAGGCCGCGCCCGAGGACATGGAACTGTCCCTGCTGCGCCTGACCGCCACCGTGCCGCCCCGCAGCGTGGCCGACCAGCTGGCGGGCGTCCGCGTGTGCCTGGCCCGGGCGGTGCTCTGGGCGGCGGCCCTGGCGGCGGCCTGCGGCTGGCTGGGCGGCCGGCTCTGGCTGCTGGCCGGACTCTGGCTCGCGCGTCTCGGCTGGGCGGCGGCCGGCCTCTGCCTGCGCCTGCAGCTGGCCCTGGGGCGTCCCTACCTGGAATCCCAGCCCGCGTCGCCGGCGAGCCTGCTTGACCAGGCCTACTTCGGCACCGACTGGGGGCGGGGCCTCTACGCCACCACCCTGGACGCCGTGATCACCGGAGTGCTGGTGGCGGTGACGGCCTGGATCGTCGGCCGCGGCCTGCGCGGCGCGCGGCGCGCCGACGCGGAGGGCGCGACCCCGGGCGGCCGCCGGGCCGCCCTGCGCCCGCTGCTCTTCGCCCTGCTGGCGGTGGGCCTCTTCGTGGTCCAGGACCGGCTGGTGCACGAGGTGGCGGCCAACGCGAACCCCCGTCTGATCGGTCCCAAGATCCCCCTGCGGGTCTTCACCTTCTGGGGCCTGCACCTCGCCCTCTTCGCCAGCGGCCTGGCCGTGACCGGCCTGCTGGTGGGTCTGGCGACCCGGCTGCGCCGGGGCGGCGCGCGCGGCGCCGCCGTGGTGGCCCTGCTCGCGGCGGTGGCCTTCTCGCTGCTGGCCGGGGCCTGGCTGCCGTCGATCTCGCGGCTCGTGCTGCCGCTGCTGGTGCTCTCGCTGTGGTGGGGGACGGGCCTGCTGCCCGCCGCGGACACGACGGTGCGGCGGCTGATCTGGCTGCTGCCCATGCTGGTGGCCGTGATGTGGAACTACCTGGCCCTGGGGCACGCCTACCAGGAGGGCACGCGCGACTGGCTGCGGCGCAAGTCCGTCGACATCGTCGAACCCCAGATCGACTGGGTGCGCTTCCTGATGGAGGACCTGCTCAGCGAGCTGGCGGCCACCGACGCCGAGCGGCTGCCGACGCCCGGCGCCCACGACCCGGGCGCGGACGAGCTGTGGCAGAACTGGTCGGCCTTCGCCCTGTGGCAGGAGGTGGGCATCGACGACCTCGGCCTGCCCTGCCGGGTGGAGATCCTGGATCCCGACGGCGCCAGCGCGAGCCTCTTCGCCTCGGGCTTCTTCCGCGACTACGGCTACGAGCTCGCCGACCGCTCGGACTGGGAACTGGGCCGGCCCGTGACGCCCCGCCCGGGCCGCAGCCTGAACACCTGGCTGCAGACCGAGCGCCGCCGCTACACCGACGGCGAGGAGCACGTGCTGCGCGGCGAGGTGGAGCGGCTGGCGGGCAACGGCTGGCTCAGTCTCGAGCTGTCGGTGCAGTCCTTCCGCACGCGGACCCTGCTCGCCCGCCTCGCGGGCGACCGTCTCGACGGGGACGCCCAGGGCTACCTGCCGCGGCTGGAGGTGGACCAGCCCCTGCTCATGCTGCGCAGCGACGGTCGCGACTGGCGGGGGACCGGCGGCGCCGACCTGCCCGACCAGTCGGCGGCCGCCACGGTGGCGGACCTCCGCGCCGGCGCGCTCCCGTGGGGCGTCGTCGGGGCCGGCGGCCACCGCTACCTTTGCCTGTGGCGCGACGACGTGGACGCCGGCGGCGCCGAGCCCGGCGCCGACGTTCCCGGCTTCCTGCTGGGCGTGCGGGTCCCCACGCTGGGCGACCGCCTGCTGGACTTCTCGCGGCTGATCCTGCTCGACCTGCTGCTGCTGCTGCTGGCCGGCGTCTGCGTGCTGGCCGTCTCGTCGGTGGCGCGGCGGCGGCGTCCCCACCTGCTCGGTTTCCAGGAACGCTTCCTGGCCGTGTCGCTGGTGCTGGGCCTGCTGCCCCTGCTGCTGGCCGGCACCTTCATCGACCGCCTGAGCCGCGAGTGGCTGGCCGAGTCCGCCCGCAGCGACACCCGCGAGGGGCTCGAGGCCGCGGGGGAACAGCTCCAGGGCCTGCTCGCCGAGCAGGGCCGCGCCCTGGCGAGCAGCGACTACATCGCGGACCTGCTGGACAGCCGCCTGGCCGGGCATCGGCCGCTGGGGCCCTTCTCGTCGCGGCAGGCCATGATCTTCACCGCCGACGGCGACCTCCTGCTGGACGAGACCCTGAGCGATCTCGACGCGGACGAGGCCGCCCTGCTGCTGGAGCAGGCCCGCACGTCCTCGCTGGTGCTCATGCGCGACGAGACCGGAACCTACCTGGGCACCCTGATCCCCGTCGATCTCTCCGACGTGGTGGCGGCCTCGGCCGAGGGCGACCTCGCCGACGCCGCGCACGGTCCGGTGCCCCGCCAGCGCCACGGGTACTTCTTCTACCGCCAGTCCATCTCCACGGACCTGATGGTGGGCCTGGGCGAGGTGATCCAGGGCGAGACCGTGTTCTACCTGGGCGGGGAGTCCATCCTGGCCAGCCATCCCGAGCACATCTTCACCGGCCGCACGCCCCTGCTGCTGCCGGCGGCCACGCTGCCGGGGCTGCGCAAGGCGCCCGGCGGCATCCACCTGCAGCCCACGCCCGGCAATCCCCACGCCTGGACCGGCATGCTGGCCCTGCCGACCCTGCTGAACAGTCCCGGCGAGCAGCGGCTGGCCGCGGCGCGCATCCCCGGCGTGCTGGCGGTGACCTTCTCCGCCCGCGAGCGGGACATCTCCGGGCAGCGGGAGCGCACGGTGCTCTTCCTGGCGGGCCTGGCCACGCTCATCTTCCTGACCGCCACCCTGCTGGCCCTGGTCCTGACCTGGAAGATCTTCGATCCCGTGCGCGTGCTCGTGGACGCCACCCGCCGCCTGGCCGCCGGCGACTTCGCCGCCCCCCTGCCCGAGAGCGGCAGCGACGAGGTGGGCACCCTCAGCGCCACCTTCGGCGCCATGCGCGACGAGCTCAACGACACCCAGCGGGCCCTGGCCGAACGGGAGCGCTTCCTGGCGCGGCTGCTCGAGAGCGTGCCGGTGGGCGTCGCCGTCTTCGACGACCGGCAACGGGTGGTCACGGTCAACCCGGCCGCCCGCGCCATGATCGACGATTACTTCGCCGACGCGGCGGGCGACGCCGACGACCGGGCGCGCCTGCTGCTGGCCGGCTTCTCGCGGGTGACCGCCGGCGGCCAGGGCGAGGCGGAACTGGTCGCACCCCAGGAGCGCCGCACCCTGCGCGGCCGCCTGGCGCCCCTGCGCCTGCCCGACGGGCGGACCGACCGCATGATCGTCTTCGAGGACGCGACGGAGTTCCTGGACAACAAGCGCCTGGCCCTGAACGCGGAGCTGGCGCGGCAGGTGGCCCACGAGGTCAAGAACCCCCTGACGCCCATCCAGCTCTCGGTCCAGTTCCTGCGGCAGGCCTACCGTGACGGGGCCGAGGATCTGGGCGAGATCATGGAATCCACGGTGCGCCAGGTCCTCGAACAGGTCGAGCTGCTGCGGTCGATCGCCACCGAGTTCAGCCTGCTCGGCCGGCCGGAGGATCTGAGCTGCGAGCCCGTGGACTTCGCGGCCCTGGTCGCCGAGGTGATCAACCGCTACCGCGTCGGTCCCGGCGCCGACGACCCGTCGCGCCTGACGGTGGAGGCCTCCGACCGGGACGTGCCCCAGGTCCTGGCCGATCCCGAATCCCTGGGCAAGGTGATCGCCAATCTGATGGAGAACAGCCTGCAGGCCGCGGGCGGGACGTCGCCGCTGCAACTCGGCATCGCCTGGCGCGTAGACCCCGACACGGTCACCCTGCTCTGGTCGGACAACGGTCCGGGGCTGGCTCCCGAAGTGGCCGACCGGCTCTTCGACCTGTATTTTTCCACCAAGACCCAGGGCACGGGACTCGGCCTGCCGATCTGCCGGAACCTGCTGTCCCGCATGCAAGGCGACATCACCCTGCGCAACCGCGAGGACGGCGACGGCGCGGTGGCCGAGGTGACCCTGCCGCGAGCCGACATCTGACCTCGTTCCGGGAGACGGCGATTCCTTGCACCGCTCGACGCACATCCTCCTCTGCGCCTGTCTGCTGGCGACGGTCCTCGCGGCGCCCCCCTGCGCGGCCGGCGAAGACGTGACCATCGCCCGCCTGCGCTACGGGGGCGGCGGCGACTGGTACTGCGATCCCGGTTCGCTGGCCAACTGGCTGGCCGAGTTCGAACGGCGCACCGGCGTGCCCGCGGCCGACGGACCCGTGGTGGTGAGCCTGGACAGCGAGGATCTCTACCGCTACCCCATGCTCTACATGTCCGGCCACGGCCGCGTGGCCCTGGCCGAGGACGAGGTGCGCGAGCTGCGCCGCTACCTCGAGGCGGGCGGTTTCCTCTACGCCGACGACAACTACGGCCTCGACGCCTCCTTCCGCGAACTGATGGCCCAGGTCTTCCCCGACGATCCCCTGGCGCCGCTGGGTTCGGAACATCCGATCTATCATTGTTTTTACGACTTGCCCGGCCTGCCCAAGATCCACGAGCACGACGGGGAGCCGGCCCAGGGCTTCGGCGTCGCGCGCGAGGGCCGGCTGATGGTGTTCTACAGCTGGTCGAGCGACATCGGCGACGGCCTCGAGGCCCCGCAGGTGCACGGCGACCCCCCTGCGGCCCGGGAAGCGGCCGCGCGCATGGCCGTCAACATACTGATGTACGCCCTGACCCATCCCTGAGAGGTGAGCCTTGACCCGGACCCGGCACAGCCAGCGCTTCGAGACGGCCCTGCGGCGGCAACTCGCCGCCGCGCGCCGCCGCCTGCTGGGCCAGGGATCCCTGCTCGCGCTGGCCGGCACCGCGGTGGCGGCGGCCCTGCTCGCCCTGCTGCTGGGCTGGCCCGGCGTGGCGCCGGTCTGGGCCAAGGTCGCCGGCAGCGCGCTGATGCTGGGGGCCCTGTCGTGGCTGGTGGGGGAGACACTGTGGCGTCCGCTTTCCGGCCTGGGGCGCCTGACCCGCTTCACGGCGCGGCTCGACGGCCGGGGCGGACACCGCAACGTCCTGGTGGCGGCCGAGGAATCCCTGCGGCGGCCCGAGCGCTGGGAGGGGCCGCAGCTCCTGTCCGGCTGCGTCGACCGTCTGCTCGAGGACGCCGCCGCGCGGGCCGACGGCCTGGACGCGGCCGAGGTGCTGGACCTGCCGCGCTGGCGGCCGGTGGTCTGGCTGGCGCTCCTGTTCGCGGCGCTGGTGGCGGCGGGTGTCTGGCTCAACGGTGCCGAGCTCGCCCGCGGCCTGGGACGGCTCGCCGCGCCCCTGCGCGTGGAGGGGCGGCTACCCACGGCCGGCTTGCGCATCGAGTCGGTGCCGCCGGTGGCCGTGGCGGGGCAGGACATCCGGGTCACCGCCGTGGACCTGGGCACGCCCCGGGGCGCGGTGCACTGCGAGGTCAGGTCGGGCAGCGGAGCCTGGACGCGCCTGGACGCGGCCCTGGAACCCGCCGCCGGGCCACAACCCTACCGACGCTACGCCGCGACCCTGCGCGACGTCGACGCCGACCTGCGGGTCCGCTTCACGCGGGACGGCATGGTCACCGGCGAGCGCGGCGTCGAGATCCTCCATCCGCCCCTGCTCACCGACACGCGCGTGGCCATCAGGCCGCCCGCCTACACGGGCCTGCCAGTCCAGCGCCTCGCGCCGGCGCCGGCCGCCCTGGAGGTTCTCGCCGGCAGCCGTCTGCGCTGGACCGGGACCACCGATCATCCGGTGGTGTCCGCCGCGGCCGTGACCGCCGCCGGCGACACCCTGCCCTGGCAAGCCGCCGCGGACACGGTGGTGGGCGAGTTCACGGTGCGGGCGCCGCTGGCCTGGCGGCTGCGGCTGGTCGACGACCGCGGCCTGGTCGGCGGGCAGCAGGTGCGCTACGAGATCGCCGTGCGCGAGGACGAGCCGCCCCGGGTCGCCCTGGAACGCGAGCGGCACGACGGATTGCTGCCGGGCGACGGCCGCCTGGACCTGGGCCTGCTGGCCACGGACGATTTCGGCGTCGCCGGGCTGGACCTGCTGGTGCGCCTGGAGGCGGCCGGCCAGGCGCCCGTCGACACCGCCTGGTCGCGCGTGTCCCTGCCGGTGTCCGGCTTCCCCGCCGCGCAACGGGCCGAGACCCCGGCCGGCGCCATCGCCTTCGAGCTGGCGAGCCCCGACGACGCCGTCACGGCGACCCGCCTGCGGCTGGACCTCGGACTGGACGTGGCCGGGCTCGAACTGCTGCCGGGGGAGGCCCTGGCCCTGGCGGTCGAGGCGCGCGACAACCGCCGCCCCGGTCCGCCCGCGCGGGGACGCTCACGGGTGCTGCGCTTCTTCCTGCCCTCGGCCGCCGAGCTGCTCGCCAACCAGATGGAGACCGACAGCGAGCGCCTGGGCGACCTGGAGGACCTGCGCGACCGCAGCGACGCGCTGGCCGAGGAGCTGAAGCGCATCGACCGCGAGCTGAAGAAGAACCCCGATCCCGACTTCGCCCGCCGCCAGGAGCTCGACGACGCCCTGTCGCGCCAGCAGGACATGCAGGAGGAACTGGAGAGCCTCACCGAGGAGCTGCGCCTCGACCTGGAGGAGACCGCCTCGCGCAACATGGCCTCGGTGGAGATGGTCGAACGCATGGAGCGCGTGGCCGAACTGATGGACGAGATCAGCAACGAGACCCTCGACCGCCTGCGCGAGGAACTGCGCGCGGCCATGGAGGAGCTGAGCGAGCGGGACATCCGCGAGGCCATGTCCGAGGTGGCGCGGCGCCAGCAGGAGTTCCTGGACAAGCTGGACCGCACCATCAACCTGCTGGAGGAACTCAAGCGCGAGCAGGAGATGGCCGGGCTGGCGTCGGTCGTCGAGGAGATGATGAAGCGCCAGGAGGAGCTGCTCGATCCGGAAGCCGCGGATCCCGAGGCGGCCGCCCGGCAGGAGGAGCTGGCCGAGGAGCTGGCGGCCCTGCGCGAGAAGATGGAGGAGATGCTCGCGGACCTGGAACGCTCCGCCGAGCAGTCGCCCATGCCCTCGGACGAGGCCATGCGCGAGGCGCTGGAGGAGGCTCTCGCCCAGCTCGAGAGCGGCGAGCTCGAGGAGGCCATGCGCAACGCGGCCCAGCAGTCGGATCCCTCCGAGCAGAGCGGCGGCTCCCAGGACGACGCCCACGAGGCCATGCGCCGCCTCGCCGCCCTCTACCACGTCCTGCTGGAGGGACAGCAGGGCATGCAGATGTCCATGCAGAACTTCGCCGGCGACGTCATGCGCCGCCTCGCCCACGACCTGCTGGTGCTGTCGGATCGCCAGGAGGATCTGGCGGGCCGCATCCCAGCCAACCTGCGCGACGTGCGCGCGCCCGAGCTGCCCCGCGAGGAGCGTCGCCTGCTGCGCGCCCTGGTCGACATGCGCGACCGCCTGGAGACGGCCCTGGGCGCCTCGGGCCAGGTGCCCTTCCGCCTGCTGGACAGCCTGGACGGCGTCGCCGACAGCCTGGAGCGCGCCGTCGCGGATCTCCAGTCCGGCTACGGACGCCGGGCCCGGGACACCTCGCGCACGGCCCTGGCCGACATCAACCGGCTGGTGATGCAGCTGCTCACCAGCGCCCAGATGAGCGGCGGCGGCGGCAGCTGCGACATGCCCATGCCCGCCCTCGGACAGCAGCTCGAGCAGATGGCCCGCGAACAGGCCGGTCTCAACGGCCTGACCGAGTCCATGCGCCAGCAGATCTCCGAGATGCAGCGCGAGGGCCAGCAGGCCCAGGCCGAGATGGAGCGCCTGCAGGCCGATCAACAGGGCCTGGCGAACCAGATGCGCGAGGCGGCCGAACTGGAACGAGAGCAGCCCCAGGGCGAACGCCTGCTGGGCGACCTCGACCAGCTGGCCGCGGACATGGAGCGCGTGGCGGACGACCTCGGCGCGGGCCGCGTCGACGAGGAGGTCCTGCGCCGGCAGGAGCGCATCCTCAGCCGCATGCTCGACGCCCACAACTCCGTGCGCCGCCGCGACTACGCCCGCCGGCGCGAGAGCCGCAGCGAGTCGGAGTTCTTCGCGCGGCAATCCGGCGAGATCGCCGACGGCACCGCCGGCGAAGACGCGACGCCCTGGCGGTTGCGCCAGGAACAGATCGAACGCGTGCCGCCCGAGTACCGCGAACTGGTCCGGCGGTATTTCCGGGCGCTGCGGGCCCTCGAGGATGCCGGCGGGACGTCGCGACCGGGAGACCGGCCGTGAGCGCGCGCCACGGCATCCTCTGGGCGGCGGCCGTGCTGGTCCTGGCCGGCGTTGCGCCCGCGCAGCCCCAGATCGAGGAGTTGCCCTCGCCCCGGCGTTCCGTGCACGCCGCCGTGCCCTGGCGCACGCGCCTGCTGGAGGTGGAGCGCCTGCTGCGCCTGGGCAGCTTCAGCCGCGCCGCCAGCCTCCTGGACGAGGCCGAGTCCCTGGGCGCGCCCGTCAACCACACGCGCCGCCTGCGCATCGACCTCCACGCGGCGACCGGCGACCACGAGTCCGCGGTCGCGCTCTGTCGCGTGGGACTGGCCGAACGTCCCGGCCGCACCCGCCTGCTGCGCACCCTGGCCCGCTCCCTGATGGTCCTCGGACGCGTGCCCGAGGCCCGCGCCGCCCTGAACGACCTCTTCGCGGCCAGCCCCAACCGCATCAGCAGCGTGTCGGACGCCGTGCTCATGTGGCGCGAAGCCGACCGGCCCGCCGAGGGGCTCGCCCTCTGCGATTCGCTGCGGACGGCGCACGACAGCGACCTGATCCTCATGCGCCAGCGCGCGGCCTGCCTGCTGGACCTCTCCCGGGTGGAGGAGGGCGTGACGGAGATCGTGCGCGAACTGCGTCTCAATCCCCTCAACCTGCCCATGGTCCGCGAGGAGCTGTGGGCGCTGCTGGATCCGCCGGAGGAGGTGGAGCGGGCGGTGGAGGCCCTGGCGGCCGAGCCGGAGCCCACCTCCGCGCTGCGCCTGCTGCGGGCGGACCTGGCCCTGCAGCTCGGCCGCGACCGCGACGCCCTCGACGCCGTGCGGCCGCTCTACGAGAACCGCCGCGCCACCGAGGCCCTGCTGAAGCTCGCCACCTCCCTGTCCCACGAGTTCGCCCTGCAGGTCGACCCGAACCACCAACAGGCCACGGCGACCTGGCTGCTCGAGGTCTACGGCGACCTCGTGGCCGGGGACCGGGTGCCCCGCAACCAGCGGGCCCGCGTGGCGGACCTGCTGGCGGGCGTCTGCGAGGACGCCCTGGAGATGGGCTTCCTGGACGCGGATCCCGCGCGGGCGGTGGAGAAGCTCGAGGCCGCCCTGGACCTGGTGCGCGCCCACAGCCCGGGCTCCACGCGCCTCTACGCGGCCCGCATCAAGCTGGCCGTCCACACGCGCGACGTGCTGCGGAGCCCGCGGGAGGCGGCCCGATCGCTGGAACGCCTGCTGGTCGACCTGGACCTGCCCCTGGAGGGGGTGGCCCTGGCGCGCCTGGCCCTGGGCGAGTGCCATCTCGCCGCCGGCGACTCGGCGCGGGCGCGGACGGTCCTGGAACGGCTGGGGGGGTCGCCCCAGTTCGCCCATGCCGCCGGTCACGCCCACTACCTGCTCGGCCGCCTGGACTTCGCGCAGGGGGCCTGGGAGAACGCCCGCGACCGCCTGGCCGCGGTCGCCCTGGACAATCCCGGGGCCGACTACGCCAACGACGCCCTGGACCTGGGCCTGCTCATCGCCGAGGAGCTGACCAATCCCACCGGCAGCCCCCAGCGCCTGGAGGCCTTCGCGCCCTGCATGTACTGGGAGCTGGCGCGACGCCCGGTCTACCGCCAGGAAGCTCTGGAGCGGTTCCTGGAGACCCACGCGGCCACCGACGGCGGCGACGACGACCTGCTGGACCGGGTGCGCCTGGACCTGTCGCTGGTCTACGCCGAATCCGGCTGGACCGACAAGGCCGCCGGGCTCTGCGCCGCCGTGGTGAGCGAACATCCCGACGGCGCCCGGGCCGCCGCCGCCCTCTACCGCCAGGGCGAGATCCTGGCCCGGGGCGGCCGTGTCGGCGAGGGCCGCGAGGCCTGGGAACGCCTGCTCGTCCAGTACCCCGACGCCCTGGAGTCCGAGGACGCCCGTGCCCACCTGAGGAGCCTGCCGTGAGGGGAATCCTGCGTCTGTTCTTCGCCGCGCTGCTGCTCGTCCCGGCCTCCGCGGGCGCCCAGTGGCTCCTGGTGCCCATGGACCTGGAGCAGACCAATCACCTGAAGGCCTACGGACACGCCTTCGCCGTGCTGCAGGACGGGGGCACGGTCAACTGGCTGCTCAACTACCGCGGCGGCAGCTTCCTGGTGCAGGACACGCCCGCGATCCGTCTCTCCGCCCGCCTGCGCGGCGTGCGCTTCGAGGCCATCGGCGAGGCGGCGGCCGCGTCGATCCGCGGGCAGGTCGCCGAGGGCAACATGGAGGAGGTGCTGCTGGAGAAGCCGCCGCGCATCGCGGTCTACGTGCCGCCCAACTTCCAGCCCTGGGACGACGCCGTCACCCTGGCCCTGACCTACGCCGAGATCCCCTACGACACGGTCTTCGACGCGGAGGTCCTGTCCGACCGGCTGCCCGAGTACGACTGGCTGCACCTGCACCACGAGGACTTCACCGGGCAGTTCGGCAAGTTCTACTACGCCTTCGGCATGGCACCCTGGTACCTGGAACAGAAGGGGTTCATGGAGGAACTGGCCGCGACCCTGGGCTTCGACGCGGTCTGGCGCATGAAGCACGCCGTGGCCCTCAAGATCCGCGAGTACGTGGAAGCCGGCGGCTTCCTCTTCGCCATGTGCTCCGCCACCGACACCATCGACATCGCCCTGTCCTTCGCGGGCACCGACATCGTGCCCCCGGAGATCGACGGCACGCCCCAGGTCACCAACCGCAACCAGGGCCGCGACGACGCCCGCACCTTCGCCTTCGAGGGCTTCGACCTGGTCACCAACATCGCCGTCTACGAGTACTCGAACATCGACACCAGCGACTACTCCCGCCTGCGCGGCGCCGAGGGCGACTACTTCACGCTCTTCGCCTTCGCCGCCAAGCACGACCCCGTGCCGACCATGCTCACCCAGTGCCACGTGAACGTGATCAACGGCTTCATGGGCCAGACCACGGGCTTCCACCGCGAGTTCCTCAAGCGCCACGTCATCGTGATGGCCCTGGTCGAAGGCACCGACGAGATCCGCTACCTCCACGGCAAGCGCGGCATGGGCACCTTCACCTTCCTGGGCGGCCACGATCCCGAGGACTACCAGCACGCCGTCGGGGATCCGCCCACCGACCTCGATCTCTTCCGCTCGTCGCCCGGCTACAGGTTGATCCTGAACAACGTGCTCTTTCCGGCCGCCCGGAAGAAACCGCAGAAGACCTAGGGATGGGATAGCTCCCTGGGGTATCGAGGCATGGTCCCGGGGAGCTGTCCCATCACCGGTCAAAAGGATTTTTCGGGGCGCGGAACTCTAGGGT